>NZ_JNJS01000007.1:0-241202 GCF_000701765.1 Pseudobutyrivibrio sp. LB2011
GATAAGGTAGATAGGTTCAAGGTGTAAGTGCGGTAACGCATTCAGCTGATGAATACTAATAGATCGAAGGTTTATTCTAAAAGGAAGATGTGTAGCGAATTTTCGGAAACTAAGTTTTACTGTGTGAAGTTTTGAGGTTGCTATAAGAGAAGTAGCAAGCAAGAGCTTGCTTTTTTCGTAGAGAAACCACTATTTGGGGGCGTAGCTCAGTTGGGAGAGCACCTGCCTTGCAAGCAGGGGGTCAAGAGTTCGAATCTCTCCGTCTCCACTAAAGTTCTTGCTAAATGCAAGAACTTTTTGTTTGCCTAAGATAGAAAAAATAATGTGAAAATTTTGTGATTTTTCTATTGAAAGCGACTAGATATTGTGTTAATATTTACTAGTCGCGTGGGTGAGGGACTCAAATCAATTTTGGGTTTTTCGCTTACGATTTAGGGGATTGGTCAAATGGTATGATAGGGGTCTCCAAAACCTTTGGTGGGAGTTCGATTCTCTCATCCCCTGTTACTAAAAGCCTTGGAAGATATACTTCCAGGGCTTTTTTCGTATATAAAACAGTGATAAATACACTACTTAATTAATTGAATGTGTAAAAACAAAATGATATAATAAACTAAAATAGTCAGAAAATTCAATTTATAATTTTCTTAAGGGTTTTTACTATATTACGTGCAAAGGAGAAGGGATTATGCTTGCTACATTGGTACCACTGTTTTACGAAGATATGTCAGTTGCATCATATTGCTTATATGCGCAGAAGGAGAACTTATATCAACATCCCCATTTACTAGGCGCAGGAAAATATGATGGTGCTGGCGCTATCGTAGGAATTGAAGTTTTTGATAGTGTTTCGGAGGATGATCTTGTTGCTAACTGCAGCATAATTATTCCTATTAATAATATTTCATTATTTTCTAATATAGAACAACAGTTGACTGGCTTTGATGGAAGAATAGTTTTACTGGTTGATCAGACTATTAAGCCAGAAGAATCATATAATAAACGTTTACTTGATTTGAAAAGTAAAGGTTTCAAGTTGGCTATGAAGGATTTGCCTCTTGCTAACATTGATGACTTTAAGTTTATGCTAAACGATTTTGATCTATTCCTTATTAATAGCGATGCTGGAGATGTTGTTGCTCAGGCTAAGGAGTTTAGAAAAGTTATTCCTGATATGGACTTTTGCGCAGAGAATCTTCATAGCAAGGAAGAATTTGATGCTGCTAAAGAATCTGGTCTATTCAAAATTTTCGAAGGTACTTTCTTTAGAGTTCCAATTAATGAACAAGATACAGAGGTTTCGCCTATTAAGATTAATTACATGAAGTTGATGACAGTTATTAATCAGCCAGATTTTAATCTTAGCGATGTATCGAATGTTATTGGACAAGATCCAGCTCTTTCTATTGAGTTATTGAAAATTGCTAATAAGCTTACAGTAAATTCTAATATTAGATCCATTGCTCAAGCTACAGCACTTTTAGGACAACGCGAGATTAGACGTTGGCTAAATACAACATTATTTAATGGTTTAGCAGCTGGTAAGCCAAATGAGATTACACGACTATCATTAGTTAGAGCAAGATTTGCAGAAAATCTGGCACCTGTATTCGATTATGCTATGAGAAAAGATGAGCTTTTCCTAATGGGACTGTTTTCTCTACTTAATTTGATACTAGATATGCCTATGGAAAAGGCATTAGAGCAAGTTGGCGTTAGTAATGAGATAAAGAAGGCTTTAGTAGAAGATGATGGCATCTTTTCACCTCAGCTTGAATTCTTACTTAGCTATGAAGCTGGTGATTGGCAGGAAGTTTCCAGATTAATGGTTCTTCATGATATTGAGATGCATGATGTGTACGATGCATACGTGGAAGCCTTGAAATGGTATGGCAATATGTTTATTTAGTGACTTTGTACTCATTTAAATACAAATTTACAAAAATTTAATAATTTGGACACTAAATCAATATAATTTGTCAACATGGAAACTTGCTTGTAAAAATATCGCACAAACACCGATAATAAGGCTTTTTATGGAAACTAAAATTTAAAAAAGTGTTCAGATAATCTTCACATAGCAATTTTTTATAAAAATCAAAAAGTTACTGCACGAATTGATAAGTGTGTGACAAAAATTGCATTGACAGTATTTATAAATGATGTTATAAAATATCAAGTACGTTACGGAAGACGTATTGTAGTAAATGGATTTTGGTTTTTATAGGAGTTGATTTAGTTTATGAAGTTTAAAATTAGACTTGAGAACACACAGGATGCAGAAGAGTTTGTTACAGCAGCTGCTAAGTGTGGCGGCGATGTCGACCTTCATAGCGGAGTAGTTTATATCGATGGTAAGTCCCTTCTTGGAGTACTTGCAATGGGTATCAAGAGAGACATGGATGTCTATGTTGCAGATCACATCGAACCATCTTTTAAAAACGCTGTTAAGAAGTTCGTTGTTGCATAGAATAGAATAAGGTATAATAACCCTGTGATTATCACAGGGTTTTTTATTTATGAAAGTATCGAGATTAATAGCTCCAGAGGGAGAAAAAGCACAAATAAATATTTCGGTTCGCAACTTAGTCGAGTTTCTTCTTAGAGAAGGAGATATCGATGACAGAAAAGGGTCTGTAGATCCTTTTGAGGCGATGCAAGCAGGAAGTAGGATCCATAGAAAAATTCAAAGTTCTATGGGTCCATTTTATAGTGCTGAAGTTCCACTTAAATTCCAGATTGAATATGAAGACTATATTCTTGGACTGGAAGGGAGAGCTGACGGTCTTGTTTTAGATAGAGACGAATCTGGAAATGTTGTTACAGCCACAGTTGATGAAATAAAAGGAATGTATATGGATGTAATGACATTTGAAAAGCCTGTACTTGTTCATGAAGCTCAAGCTAAATGTTATGCATATATGGTTGCTTCTGAATATAGTCTTGAGACAATCGAAGTGCAGATGACTTATGTTAGCTTGGAGACAGAAGAGGTTAAGTATTTTAATCATGTCTATACTTATGAAGAAATAGAAGAGTGGTTTTTAACAATTGTTGGTATATTTAAGAAATGGTCTGATTTCCTATATTATCATAAGATGGAGCTTCTAGAATCTGTTCAAGGTTTGGAATTCCCTTATGAATACAGAGATGGACAAAAGAAACTTGTTAGTGATGTATACAGAAGTATATATAGAAGAAAGATTTTGTTCATGCAGGCTCCTACAGGCACAGGAAAAACTATCGCCAACGTTTATCCTGCAGTAATGGCCCTTGGGCAAAATCTTGCAGAGCGTGTTTTTTATCTTACAGCTAAAACGGCTACTGCAATCGCAGCTAGGGATGCATATAGTCTTTTAGTGGAAAAGGGATATGAAGGCAAAACAATCATGTTGACAGCAAAGGAGAAAATGTGCCTTTGCGATGAGGCTGATTGTAATCCGGATTATTGTCCTTATGCCAGGGGACATTTTGATAGAATTAACGACGTTATATATGAAGTAATTACTAAGGAGACGGTAATAACAAGAGATGTTATTCTTGGCTATGCCGAAGAATACGTAGTTTGTCCATTTGAACTGGCACTAGATGTTAGTACGTGGTGTGAAGGCATTATCTGTGATTACAACTACGTGTTTGATCCAAATGTATATTTGAAGAGATTTTTTGCTGAAGGCAAAGGTGGCGAGCACATTTTTCTTATTGATGAAGCTCACAACATGGTTGATAGAGCAAGAGAGATGTACTCTGAAACTCTCATCAAGGAAGAAATTCTTTCTATAAAAAGGTATGCTAAACCTGTCAGCAAGAAATTAGTTAATGCATTGGAAAAATGCAATAGGATTATGCTGGAATATAAGCGTGAGTGTGATCACGATATAACAGTGCTGGATGATGTTGATATGCTTTTAAATGCTTGTGACAATCTTCAAATGATATTGGAACAACTATTTAAAAAAGAAATCAAATTTGGAATATATCAGGATGAAGTATTAGATTTCTACTTCAGATTGAGAAACTTTACAGCCTTGGCGTATCAACAGGATAGTGATCACTATCGTATATACTGTGATTTCGATGAGGATAAAAACTTCAATCTTCATTTATATTGTATTGATCCATCTGCACAGTTGCAGGACAGGCTCCGAATGGCCAGGGCAACAGTATACTTTAGCGCGACATTACTTCCTATCGATTATTACAAGGATTTGCTTTGTAATGATAAAGATGTGTATGCCATATATGTGGATTCGGTATTTGATCAAAAGAACCGTCTTTTGATGTTAGGTACAGATGTTACCAGCAAGTACACAAGACGAGGTGATGATGAGTATCTGAAATTTGCAACTTACATCAATACTATCGTAAAAGCGAAGCAGGGAAACTATATGGTTTTTGGTCCTTCTTACAAGTTTTTGGAGGATATACAAAGCAAATATAGTGACATAATGGGTGATGTTGATGTAATAGTTCAACAGCAAAATATGACAGAACAAGAACGAGAAGATTTCCTGCTGGAATTTGAAAAGAAAAGAGACAAATCAATGGTAGCGTTTTGTACTCTTGGAGGGATTTTTTCAGAAGGTATAGATTTAGTTGGCGGAAAGCTTATTGGTTCTATAGTACTTGGGGCAGGGCTTCCACAGGTGGGCAACGAGCGAAAGCTTATGTCTGATTTTTTTGATGAGAATGGCAAAAATGGATTTGAGTATGCCTATTTGTATCCTGGTATGAATAAAGTAATCCAGGCGGCAGGACGTCTTATCAGAACCAAAGACGATGTGGGAGTTATTGCATTGCTTGATGAACGCTTCAGGTTTGGAAGCTATAGAAAAACATTTCCAAGAGAATGGAATGATGCTACATTCACATCTGTAGAAAGTGTGGAAGAGCAGGTTAAAGGATTCTGGAAAGATAAGGAATAAAACTTTCGTTAAAAAGTAACAAATTTAATTAAAAAAATAGACTGAAAAAGTATTAGGACATGTGAACAAATTGTGATATACTATCTACAACTGTGGGGTGTGCGAGGTTTTGTACACCCTGCGATACAAAATAAATATCACGGAGGTGTAAAGTGGGCAAGGTAAGAAGAGTTTACGTTGAGAAAAAACCACAGTTTGCAGTATCTGCTAAGTCACTGTATTCCGAAATAGGAAGTTACTTAGGCATCAAGGGTGTTACAGGAGTCAGGGTTCTGATTCGGTACGACATTCAGGATGTTTCTGATGAGGTCTTTAAAAAAGCGGTAAAGACGGTATTTTCGGAGCCACCTGTTGATGATGTTTATGAAGAAACATTTGATTACAATGGCAGAGTTTTTTCTGTTGAGTTTTTACCAGGTCAGTTTGACCAGAGAGCTGATTCTGCGGAGCAGTGTCTTAAACTTCTAAATGAGGATGAGAATCCTACTATTCATACAGCAACTACCTATGTAATTGAGGGTAGCATTTCTGACGATGAATTTAATGCTATAAAATCACATTGTATTAATCCAGTTGATTCTAGAGAGACTTCACTTGAAAAGCCAGAGTCTCTATCTAATAATTTCGATGAGCCAGCCGACGTCAAGACTTTTGACGGATTCATTTCTATGGCTGAAAATGATTTACGTAATTTATATGATTCCTTAAATCTTGCTATGACATTTAAGGATTTCCTTCACATTCAGAACTATTTTTCCAATGAAGAACACAGAGACCCTACTGTTACAGAAATCAGGGTATTAGATACATATTGGTCTGATCATTGTAGACATACAACATTCTCTACAGAGTTAAAGAACGTTACTATCGAAGATGGTTATTACAAAGCTCCTATTCAGGCAACTTTTGATGATTATCTTGATAACTTCAAGATTCTTTATAAGGATAGAGATGATAAGTTTGTATGCTTAATGGATTTGGCACTTCTTGCTATGAAGCGTCTTAAAGCAGATGGCAAGCTTGATGATCAGGAAGAATCTGATGAGATTAATGCGTGCTCAATCGTTGTACCCATTAATGTAGATGGAACAGATGAAGAGTGGCTTATCAACTTTAAGAATGAGACACATAACCATCCTACAGAAATCGAACCATTTGGTGGTGCTGCAACATGTCTTGGCGGTGCAATCAGAGATCCACTTTCAGGACGTACTTATGTATATCAGGCAATGCGTGTTACAGGTGCTGCTGATCCAACAGTTTCAGTAAAGGATACAATCGAAGGAAAGCTTCCACAGAAGAAGCTTGTTCGTGAAGCTGCTCATGGATATAGCTCATATGGTAACCAGATTGGTCTTGCTACAGGATATGTAAAGGAAATATATCATCCAGATTATGTTGCAAAGCGTATGGAGATTGGTGCTGTTATGGGTGCTGCTCCAAGACGCGCAGTTCAGAGATTGAATTCAGATCCAGGAGATAAAATCATTCTTCTTGGTGGACGTACAGGACGTGATGGAATCGGTGGTGCTACAGGTTCTTCAAAGGCTCACAATACAGAATCTACTGCAGTATGTGGTGCTGAGGTTCAAAAGGGTAACCCACCTACAGAAAGAAAGATTCAGAGACTTTTCAGAAGAGAAGAAGTTTCATATATTATCAAAAAGTGTAACGACTTTGGTGCCGGCGGTGTATCAGTAGCAATCGGCGAGCTTGCTCCAGGACTTACAGTTGATCTTGATAAGGTTCCAAAGAAGTATGCAGGTCTTGATGGAACAGAACTTGCTATTTCAGAATCACAGGAGAGAATGGCTGTAGTTGTATCACCAGCTGATGTTAATAAGTTCTTGCAGTATGCTGCAGAGGAAAACCTTGAAGCAATTGAGGTTGCAGTTGTTACTGAGGAGCCTAGACTTGTTCTCAACTGGAGAGGTAAGGAAATTGTTAACCTTTCAAGAGCATTCCTTGATACGAATGGTGCTCATCAGGAGACAGATGTATATGTAGAACTTCCTGATAGCAATGATAAATACATCGATAGAATTGGTATCGAAAAGGTAGCAAAGGACATTGAGAATAATGATTTAAAGGCTGCTTGGCTTGATACACTTGCTGATCTCAATGTTTGCTCACAAAAAGGTCTTGTTGAGATGTTTGATGGCTCAATTGGAGCTGGCTCAACACTTATGCCTTTCGGTGGTAGATATCAGCTTACAGAAACTCAGGCAATGGTTGCTAAGGTTCCTGTTGCAGATGGAAATACAGATGCTGTTACAATGATGGCTTATGGCTTTAATCCATATGTAAGCTCTTGGTCGCCTTACCATGGTTCACAGTTAGCTGTACTTGAGTCAATCTCACGTATCGTAGCTACTGGTGGTGATTACAAGAAAATCAGATTCACATTCCAGGAATACTTCCGCAGAATGAGCGAAGATCCAAAGAGATGGAGCCAGCCATTTGCTGCACTCCTTGGTGCATACAAGGCTCAGATGGAGTTCGGTCTTCCTTCTATAGGCGGTAAGGACTCTATGTCAGGAACATTCAATGAAATCGATGTTCCTCCAACACTTGTATCATTTGCAGTTGATGTGGCAAAGCAGCAGGAGATTGTTACTCCAGAGTTAAAGGAAGCAGGAGATAAGCTCTTCTTACTTAGAATTCTTCGTGACAATTATGACCAGCCAAATTACAGTCAGGCAAAGGTTGTATTTGAAGTAATCAGACAGATGGTAGAGCTTGGAAACATCAAGGCTGCATATGCTCTTGATGCATACGGATTAGTACCAGCTGTTTCTAAGATGGCCTTTGGTAACAAGCTTGGTGTAAAGCTGGTTGATGAATGCCAGAACGGATTATTATTCGGATGTGTAATTGGCGATATCGTAGTTGAAGTTTCAGAGGATGGCGCACTTGCTATCATTCAGGAGCTTGAAAAGAGAGGATTCTCTGATTGTGGCTACGAAGTTGGTGAAGTTACAGATGATGCAACATTCACATACAAGGATGTAAAGATTTCTATGGATGAGGCTCTTGGAGCATGGACAGGAACTCTTGAAAAGGTATTTAAGACACGCAGTCATGAAGATACATCTCTTGTAAATACAGAGCTTTACAAGGCTAAGAACTTCTACATTAGCAAGAATAAGATTGCAAAGCCAAGAGTATTTATTCCAGTATTCCCAGGCACAAACTGTGAATACGATTCAGCTCGTGCCTTTGAAAAGGCAGGCGCAATCACAAATGTAAAGGTATTCAAGAATCAGAATGCCGAGGACATCAGAGAATCAGTAGATGAGTTTACAAGAGCAATTGCTCAGTCTCAGATTGTTATGTTCCCTGGTGGATTCTCAGCTGGTGATGAGCCAGAGGGTTCAGCTAAATTCTTCGCAACTGCATTTAGAAATGCAAAGATGAAGGAAGCTATAACAAATCTTTTAGAAAATAGAGATGGTTTGATGTTAGGTATCTGTAATGGATTCCAGGCTCTTATCAAGCTTGGTCTTGTACCTTACGGTGAAATCCATACACAGTCAGCAGATTCACCAACTCTTACATACAACACAATAGGACGTCATATTTCTAAGATTGCCTATACAAAGGTAGTCAGCAACAAGTCACCTTGGCTTGCAGGTGCACAGCTTGGAGAGACTTATTGTTCACCAGCATCTCACGGTGAGGGACGTTTCGTTGCTTCAGAAGAGTGGATTAAGAAGCTCTTTGAAAACGGACAGGTTGCTACTCAGTACGTAGATGAAAATGGTAACCCTACAATGGATGAGGAATGGAATATCAACGGAAGCTACTATGCAATCGAAGGTATTACAAGTCCAGATGGTAGAGTATTTGGTAAGATGGCTCATGCAGAGCGTAGAGGTAGTGGCGTAGCACTTAACATTTATGGTAATCAGGACATGAAGATTTTCGAATCTGGTGTGGATTACTTCCGCTAAAATAATCGTAAATCCAAGGTATCTTCTATACCTTGGATTTTTATAAAAATTTAAATGAGCTTTACAAAATAGTTCTTATTTTTTCAATGAATATAGTGATAACGATATTGAAAAAATAATAGAACTATTTGGAAAGCGGACTATAAAAAGGGTAGAAAAGAGGAAAGATGAAAGCATTTTTGATTTTGGAAGATGGCACAGTATTTGAAGGCACAAGCATAGGATCTACCAGAGAGGTCGTTAGTGAGATTGTTTTCAATACTTCTATGACTGGATATTTGGAAGTTCTGACAGATCCTTCTTATGCAGGCCAGGCCGTATGCATGACATATCCACTTATTGGTAATTACGGTATTACAGATGATATGGAAAGTGGCAGACCATGGCCTGATGGATTTATTGTTAGAGAGCTTAGTAGAATTCCATCAAACTTCCGCTGCAAGGGCACAATTCAGGATTTCTTGGTTAAGCACAATATCACTGGCATTTCAGGTATCGACACACGTGCTCTTACAATAATCTTACGCGACCGCGGAACAATGAACGGAATGATTACTACAAATGAGCACTTTAATTTCGAAGAAATCAAGCCAAAGCTTCAGGCATATAGAACTGGGGATGTAGTTTCAAAGGTTACTTGCCAGGAGAAGACAGTTCTACCAGGAAACGGAAAAAAGGTGGCACTATTAGATTTTGGTGCAAAGAGAAATATTGCAAAGTCTCTTATTGATAGAGGATGTGAGGTTACTATTTATCCTGCCCACACTCCTGCAAAGGAAATCCTTGCAGCAGAGCCAGACGGTATTATGCTTTCAAACGGACCTGGCGATCCAAAGGACTGCGGGCCTATCATTGATGAGGTTAAAAAGCTTTATGACAGCAATGTACCAATTTTTGCAATTTGCCTTGGACATCAGCTTATGGCACTTGCAACTGGTCTAGATACTCACAAGCTTAAGTACGGACACAGAGGTGGCAACCATCCTGTAAAGGATTTGGAGACTGGCAAAGTATACATTTCATCACAAAACCACGGTTATGTAGTTGATACAGATGGACTTGATGAGAAAATTGCAGTACCAGCATTTGTGAATGTAAACGATGGAACAAATGAGGGACTTAAGTATACAGGAAAGAACATTTTCACTGTTCAGTTCCATCCTGAGGCATGCCCAGGACCACAGGACAGCGGATATTTATTTGATAGATTTATTAAGATGATGGGAGGAGAGCAGTAATGCCAAAGAGAAGTGACATTAAGAAAGTAATGGTGATTGGCTCAGGTCCTATCGTTATTGGACAGGCGGCAGAGTTCGATTATGCTGGAACACAGGCATGTCGTTCACTTAAGGAAGAGGGAATTGAGGTTTGCCTTGTAAACTCTAACCCTGCCACAATCATGACAGACAAAGAGATAGCAGATCAGGTTTATATTGAGCCTCTTACAGTAGACGTTTTAAAGCAGATTATTATTAAGGAAAAGCCAGATTCACTTCTTCCAACACTTGGTGGACAGGCTGGACTTAACCTTGGTATGGAGCTTGCAGAGAGCGGCTTCCTCGAGGAGCAAGGAGTTAAGCTTATCGGTACCACAGCTGAGACAATCTTTAGAGCCGAGGATAGACAGGCATTCAAGGATACAATGGAAAAGCTTGGTGAGCCTGTTGCAGCATCACTTGTTGTAAACACAGTTGAGGATGGTATCAAGTTTACTAACACAATCGGCTATCCAGTAGTACTTAGACCTGCTTATACACTTGGTGGTTCAGGCGGTGGTATTGCAAACAACCAGCAGGAGCTTGTAGAAATTCTTACAAATGGTCTTCGTCTTTCGCGTGTCCATGAAGTTCTTGTAGAAAGATGTATCGCTGGATGGAAAGAAATCGAGTACGAGGTAATGCGTGATGCCAACGGCAACTGCATCACAGTATGTAACATGGAAAACATCGACCCAGTTGGTGTACATACAGGTGACTCAATCGTAGTTGCTCCTTCACAGACACTTGGCGACAAGGAATATCAGATGCTTCGTACATCTGCACTTCGTATTATAGATGAGCTTGGAATCACAGGTGGATGTAACGTACAGTATGCGCTTCATCCAGAAAGCTTTGAGTACTGTGTAATCGAGGTAAATCCACGTGTATCTCGTTCATCAGCACTTGCATCAAAGGCAACAGGATACCCTATTGCAAAGGTAGCAGCAAAGATTGCTCTTGGTTATACACTTGATGAAATCCCAAATGCAATCACAAAGAAGACTTATGCATCATTTGAGCCAATGCTTGATTACTGCGTAGTAAAGATTCCAAGACTTCCATTTGATAAGTTCATCACAGCTCAGCGTAAGCTTACTACCCAGATGAAGGCTACTGGCGAAGTAATGTCTATATGCAACAACTTTGAGGGTGCCCTTATGAAGGCAATCCGCTCACTTGAGCAGCATGTAGATTCGCTTCTCAGCTACGATTTCTGCGATATGACAGATGAGGAACTTAACGAAGCACTTAAGGTTGTTGATGATAGAAGAATTTACTGTATCGCTGAAGCTCTCAGACGTGGAGCATCTTACGAGACTATTCACAATATCACAAAGATTGATATGTGGTTCATTGATAAGATTAAGATTCTTGTTGAAATGGAGCTTAGACTTCAGCAGGAAGAGCTTACAGTTGAACTTCTTAAAGAAGCAAAGAGAATTGAGTTCCCAGATAGCGTAATTGCACACTTGAATGGAAAGATGACTGAGGACGAGGTTCGTCAGATGCGTTATGATAACGGCATTGTGGCTGCTTATAAGATGGTTGATACATGCGCAGCAGAGTTCGATGCCATGACACCTTACTACTACAGTGTTTACGGAAGCGAAAACGAAGCTGTAGAGACAAAGGACAGAAAGAAGGTACTTGTACTTGGTTCTGGTCCTATCAGAATCGGTCAGGGTGTTGAGTTTGACTACTGTTCAGTTCATGCTACATGGGCGTTTGCAAAGGAAGGCTGGGAGACAGTCATCGTAAATAACAACCCAGAGACAGTTTCAACTGACTTTGATATAGCAGATAAGCTTTACTTCGAGCCTCTTACAAATGAGGATGTAGAGTCAATCGTAAATCTTGAGAAGCCAGACGGTGCTATCGTACAGTTCGGTGGTCAGACAGCTATCAAGCTTACAGAGCATCTTATGAAAATCGGCGTGCCAATCCTTGGAACAAAGGCAGAGGACGTAGATGCAGCAGAGGATAGAGAGCTCTTTGATGAAATTCTTGAGCAGACACAGATTCCACGTGCTGCCGGCGGCACAGTATTTACTGCTGAGGAAGCAAAGGAAGTTGCAAACAGACTTGGTTATCCAGTACTTGTTCGCCCATCTTATGTACTTGGTGGACAGGGAATGCAGATTGCCTTTAATGATGATGAGATTGAGAAATTCATGGATATCATCAATCAGATTGCTCAGGATCACCCAATCCTTGTAGATAAGTACTTACAGGGAAAGGAAATTGAGGTTGATGCCATCTGTGACGGTGAAAATATCTTAATCCCTGGTATCATGGAGCATATTGAGCGTACTGGTATACACTCAGGTGATAGTATCTCAGTATATCCTGCTCACACAATCAGCCAGGATATTAAGGACAAGATTGTAGACTATACAGAGCGACTTGCAAAGGCACTTCACGTACTTGGAATGATTAATATCCAGTTCATCGCCATGGACGGAGAGGTTTATGTAATCGAGGTAAACCCACGAAGCTCACGTACAGTTCCATACATCAGTAAGGTAACAGGTATTCCAATCGTAGACCTTGCTGCAAAGGCAATTCTTGGTCATAAGATTACAGAAATGGGATACAAGCCAGGCCTCCAGCCTGAAGCTGACTACATTGCAATCAAGATGCCAGTGTTCTCATTCGAGAAGCTACGTGGAGCTGAGATAAGCCTTGGACCAGAAATGAAGTCAACTGGTGAGTGCCTTGGTATTGCAAAGACATTTGAGGAAGCTTTATACAAAGCATTCCTTGGGGCCGGTGTGGTTCTTCCAAAGCATAAGCAGATGATTATTACTGTAAAGGATGCTGATAAGCCAGAGGCTCTTGAGGTTGCAAAGAGATTTGAGAAGCTTGGATACAAGATCTACGCTACACGCTCAACTGCAAAGTATCTGCAGGATGGAGGAGTAGATGCACTTCAGGTAAACAAGATTTCACAGGAATCTCCAAACGTAATGGACCTTATCCTTGGTCACAAGATTGACCTTGTTATCGATACACCTACACAGGGACACGGAGATAAGACAAGAGACGGATTCCTCATTCGCCGAAATTCTATCGAGACTGGTGTTAACTGTATCACAGCAATCGATACTGCAGTAGCACTTGCTACATCACTTGAAAGCGCAACTACAGAATATACACTTGTGGATGTGGCTAAGATATAAATATATGATTGATTTAAAGCTATCTTGCATTGATATGCAGGATAGCTTTTTTTATTGCTTGACATAGTTAGGATTGGGATGTATATTAAAAATACAAATTGGACACAATTTAATAGTGCATTTAATAGTCTGTGATTCAGGAGGTAAATTATGGTAGCAGTTAGATATTATTCTAAATCAGGAAATACAAAGAGCCTTGCAGAGGCAATTGCAAAGGGCGCAGGTGTAATCCCTATCTCAGTAGATGAGGATAGCGCAAAGATTACTGAAGACATCGATGTTTTATTCATCGGTGGCGCATTATACGCTTATGGACTTGATAAGGTAATGAATGATTATTTAGCAGGAATCGATGGTAAGAAAGTTAAGAAGGCAGTAGTATTTTCAACTTCTTGGATTTCAAAGCATTCTATTGATTTAATTAAGAAGGCACTTAAGGAAAAGGGCATCGAAGTTGCTGATGAGACTTGCTATGTTAGAAATAAGCCAAATGATAAGCAGCTTGCAGAGGCAGAAGAATTTGCTAAGAAGTTTATATAAATTGAAAAAAGGCGTGAATTAAGATTAATAAAAGGATGCTATCTAGTGTTATACAGGTGGCATCCTTTTGTTGTTGTTTTTGGGGCAGTGTTAGAAGTTTTTTTAGGCCTTGTACAGTTATTTTTACCTAATATCGGAAAATAACTGTATTCTAATGCCCTCAGAGTGAACTTGATTTTTGAAAATACAGTTTTTTTGACAGAGTTTTAAATAAAAACTGTATGCTAATATTTGCGATACAGTTTTTTTCAGATGAAATGTATTAAAAACTGTATCAGCGGAATAGTGATAAATGTTACGTACAGTTATTTTAAAGAATTGTATCAAAATAACTGTCATATCAAAAAAATGAATAATTCATGTACAGTGATTTTTTACTGTGTTAGGAAAAAAACTGTACTAACTAGTTCTGTAAAATCATATTCAGAAAGAAGAGCAGCAAGTGGACAGAGATTATGGTATACTTTAAAATAAATGTGGATTATTTGCAAAATTTAAGAAAAGTGTTGACCTTCTACCTTATGGAAGGTTTATATTTCAAGCATAGACAAGGCCAAGTCTCAATATTAACTCGGGAGGGATGACATGGAAACAGTATCTTTAGCATCTATTATAGGGATGTGTTTTACACTATTAATTTCATTTGGTTTGCCAATAGGATTATTGCTATATGCAATGAACAAGCTAAAAGCAAAAATGATTAGCTTTTGGATAGGAGCTGCTACATTTGTAGTATTTGCTCTTGTGCTTGAACAGCTGTTGCATATAGGAATGATTAATCAGTTTGGTGAAGCTTTAACTGGAAATATTCTTATAAAAGCCATCTATGGTGGCCTTGCAGCTGGAATCTTTGAAGAGGTTGGTCGTTTCATATCAATGAAATTGTTTATGAAGCGATTCCTTAATAAAGAAAATGCATTTATGTACGGTGTTGGTCACGGTGGAATTGAGGCTATGATTATAGTTGGCATGACTACAGTATCAAATCTGATTAGCGCTTATATGATTAATACTGGATTAATGGAGAAATCTTTGGAGTTATTTGACAGCGATATTAAACAGCAGACTATTGATCAGCTTACAGTTTTATGGACTACTAGCCCAGTGGATTTTTACATGGCTGGAGTAGAGAGAGTCGTTGCCATTACATTACATCTGTCACTTTCCTATATTGTTTATAGGGCAGTCAAAGACGGAAAGATTCAGCTACTTTTCTTATCAATTGCATTACATGCCTTTGCAGATTTTGTAACTGTTTTGGTGGCAGGATATGCACCGGTTATAGTAGTGGAAATTGTATTGATTGTATTAGTTTCCATTATTGCAGTAGTTGTTTATAAGAAATTTTCTGCTGAGCAGACAATTGCCATAGGAGAATAATTTATGGTCGAAAAAGTTTATAGTACCAGATGCGGGAATATTCGTTATTGGATAAATACTAATGGTGAGTGTCAGGATAAACAGCTAGTGTTTTTACCTGGGTTAACTGCAGATCACAGATTATTTGATATGCAGATTGAGTGTTTTGAAGGGAAGTATCCTGTGTTTGTATGGGATGCACCAGCTCATGCCACTTCATATCCATTTGATATGGATTTTTCCTTGGCGGATAAGGCTACTTGGTTAAATGAAATCCTTGTGGAAAATGGTTTCGATAAGCCTGTTATCATAGGACAGTCTATGGGTGGATATTTGGGTCAGATGTTTATGCAGCTTTTTCCTAATAAAGCGGTGGGGTTTGTATCCATTGATTCCGCCCCATTGCAAAAGCAATATTATACAGGAATTGAACTATGGCTACTTCATAGAATGACTCCGGTATATCGCTATTATCCATGGAAAACTCTTTTACGGCAGGGAACAAATGGGGTGGCAACCTCTGAATATGGACGTGCCTTAATGAAGGAGTTTATGATGACCTATGACGGTGACCAGGAAAGATATTCACGTCTTGCAGGCGGTGGCTATAGGATTTTGGTAGAGGCTGTGGAAGAAGAGCTTCCTTATGAGATTGCTTGCCCTGCCATGCTTATATGTGGCACAAAGGATATGGCAGGCTCTACTAAAAGGTACAATAGAGCTTGGCATGCTCGCACCGGATTGCCACTTCATTGGATTGAAGGGGCGGGACATAACGCAAATACGGATAAGCCCGACGAAATTAACAGGCTAATAGAAGAGTTTTTGGAGACAGCATGAAGATTAATCAAGTAGAAGAACTAGTTGGAATTACAAAAAAGAATATTCGCTTTTATGAAGACCAGGGACTGATTAGTCCAGAGCGAAACAGAGATAATGGATATAGAGAGTATTCCCTGAAGGATGTGGAGCTTTTAAATAAGATAAAGCTGCTTAGAAGCTTAGATGTTCCGATAGAGGATATTCGTAAATTGGAAACAGGACAGATATCTATGACAGATTGTTTGGATAGCCACATATCTCTTTTTACGCATCGTCAGAAAGAGCTGGATATCATGAAAGAGATGTGTAAAGAAATCATAGAAGCCAATGTTCAGTTTGATAATCTACAGGCTGATTCTTATCTCGAGGAAATGAGGAGACTTGAGAAAGGGGGCGTTAAGTTTATGGATGTTAATAAAACTGATATTAAGAAGTCAAAGAGAGGCCCAATTATAGCAGCCACAGTAAGTATTATATTTTTCGTTGCTATGATTGCTTTTATTGGATGGGCCGAATTTACAGATCCTGAGACACCAATTGGATTTGTAATTGCTATTATAGTGTTATTTGGAGCAATGATTGTGGGAACACTTCTTGCTTTAAAAGAAAGATTAAAGGAAATAGAAGGAGGAGAAATAAATGAAGCTCGTAAGTATTGAAACAATTCCAGGACAGGAGTTTGCGGTAATCGGTGTAGTAAAGGGAACTATCGTACAGTCTAAAAACTTTGGTAAGGATTTCATGGCTGGTATGAAGACACTTGTTGGTGGTGAGATTAAAGGCTATACAGATATGCTTGTTGAAGCCAGACAGATTGCTACAAAGAGAATGGTAGATGAGGCTGAGCAGCTTGGGGCAGATGCTATTGTAGGAGTGAGATATGCTTCGTCATCTGTTATGCAGGGAGCAGCAGAGGTACTTGCCTATGGAACTGCAGTAAAGTTCTTGTAAAACACTATGAGCCGGAAGATAAAACTTCTGGCTCTTTTTATATCTATGATGTATAATTGTGCAAAATTTAAATTTATTCTAATGGAGATACGCTATGTCATATTTAATTAAAGACACTACAAAAGAAGAAAGAGAGCAAATTGTAAAGGAATCTCTTGGAAATATCGAAGCAAACTGTGATGGATGTATGGCAGGCCTTGCTGAGATGTACGAGGATTACATAGAAGGAAAAAAGGAGCTTCGAGATATTAACATGGAATTCAATGCCAGATATGTAAAGGATGACAACATGGAAGGCAGAGATGGCAGAAGCTGCGTAATGTAGGAGGACAAATGACAGATTATAATTTACTAGCAGACCAGATTAAATCACTTGCAGAGGATGAGCCAAACTTTATCCCTGTTCTTTCAAATGCATCAGCACTTATATATGATGCTATGGAGGATTTAAACTGGGCAGGATTTTATTTGATGAACAAAGGCTCACTTTTACTTGGACCTTTCCAGGGAAAGGTTGCATGTATTAGAATAGCACTTGGCAAAGGTGTGTGCGGCACTGCAGCAGGTAATGATGAGACTTTGGTGGTACCAAATGTACACGAGTTTCCAGGACATATTGCATGCGACTGCGCTTCTAATTCAGAGATTGTTGTTCCTATTCATAAGGATGGCAAAGTAGTGGGCGTGCTTGATATTGATAGTCCAAATCTTAATAGATTTTCAGAGGACGATAAGCTTGGATTAGAAAAGTTTGTAAAAGCTTTAGAAGAAGTAATTACCTTTGAATAAAAAATGAGTCATAATTACTCAACCTATAGTAAAATAGGTTGAGTAATTTTTTTTATATTTTTTGTAAGATACAAATCTAATTCCTGTCTATATAGATGTAAGGCCTACAAATAACAATTCGAAGGGAGCAAATATGAGAGACGAGGAGATAATAGAGTTATATTTCAATCGTAATGAACGTGCAATTGAAGAGACAGATGTTAAGTATGGCAATTATCTGGCATCTATAGCAGGAAATATTTTAAAGTGTCCAGAGGATGTGGAAGAAGCTTTAGATGATACATATATGAAGGCATGGAAAAGAATTCCGCCAACAAGACCTCAGATTTTGAGAATCTTTTTAGGGAAGATTACTCGTAACATTGCATTTAATAAATACGAGAATATGACAGCGAAAAAAAGAGGCGGTGGAGAAATAGCGGAAGTACTTGATGAGCTTGAGGAATGTATACCAGATTCAAGTGATGTTGAAGGCTCAATTCTTGGGGCAGAGCTTTCGCGTATTATCAGAGATTTTGTAAATAATCTACCAGACAGGGAAGCTTATATTTTCTCATGTAGATATTTTTACACAGAGGATATCAGTACAATTGCTAAAAAGTTTGGAATGACTCAGAACAACGTATCAGTGACTCTTAGTAGATTAAGAGGAAAGCTACAGAGCACATTAGTAAGGGAGGGATATTTAGCATCATGAGAAGTAGAGATTTGTATTTAAGTATGGTTGGAATCGACGATACAGTATTAGTAAAAGCATATAGATATTCGGAGGGAAAAAAGGTTGTAAAATTTCATAAGAGATTATCATTTGTTGCATGTATTTGTTTTGCTCTTCTAGCAACAGCCACAGCTGCAGCAGCCATACATCATTTCTGGGGAAGAGGAATGAGTGGTGCCCTAAAATCTTCTGATGTGCAGCAGCAGACTTTAACTGAACAGGGACAGGCTATCGTATATCCTGAGCTTGCTGATTATTCTTCATATCAAGTGACAGATCAGGGAATCACTATAGCTCCTGACACAGTAGTTGCCGATGATAAATTTGCATATGTATCATTTAAAGTTTCGGGATTTAGCATTTCTGATAAAGAAGAGCCAGGGGTAGATGTAGATTATTATTTAGGTGATGAGAAAGATTCAGAGTCTTCATGGGTAAGTGGAAGCAGCTACTTCTATGATGGAATTATAATTGATGATAATGGCATGGGTGTTTATGAGGATGGATCGCCACTTGAGCAGGATGGATTTATTGGTCATTACTTGGATGAGAATGGAGATTTGGAATACGTAATCCAAATTCAGGCGGTAGATGGATTAAATACAATACCAGGAAATACCCTACATGTGGAATTTTCTTCACTTGGAATATATCCTGGTAAAGCCGAGTATGAGGCGCAAGTAAAAGGTAATTGGAGCTTTGAATTACAGCTTCCAACCACTAGCAACGCCCAGACAATAACAGTAAATAAAGATGTACCTGAAAGCAATTTTACAATCACAACTATAGATATATCACCTGTATCAATAACAGTGAACTATAAGGTTAATGGAAAGGTAGAGGCTAGTGAGGACGGCACCGGAATACCTGAATTTACAGGTTTTGTAATGAAAGATGGTACTAGACTTCCTTATGTTGGAAACGGAGGCTCTAGCGGATTTACAGATGATACTGAGGAATATGCAGTATGTGCAAGTTGCTTTGATAGAGTTATTGATATTTCTGAAATAAAATCCTTACTACTATGGCCAACAGATTGTGGTGGAGTTGATAAAGTTGAGATAGAAATACAGTAAAATCATAAATAAAGATATTAAAATGAGACATTCTTGGAAGAATGTCTCATTTTTTATAGAAAAAACACAAAATATATACAGTATCCATATATAATAGTATTGTTCGCAACATAAAAATAATTTGGAAAATAACTATATATACTGAAAGGAGTATTATATGGAAAAGTCTAAAAAGAAAGGATTCAATCTTCATTCTATATATGTGAAGATACTCGCACTGATAGTTATAAGTGTTGTTGCGTTTTTCGTACTCAACATTGCTTATATCATTCCAAGAGCAAAGGCTACTATCCAGAAAGTCAACGAAAACAATATGCAGGATTTGTCCACTCTATGCTCGGAAATTGTAGAGCAGGAAATTGCAGCGAAGGGACTTGAAGGAGTAGATTATGAAGTGCTTAAGCCTATTTTTGAAGGTAGAGGTTTAAATGGTATAGATTCTAGCTCTATTTATGTTGTAGATCAGGATGGCATTTTCTTGTATCACAAGAAGGAAGATAAAATCGGAACAGAGGTATTTAATGAGGATGTGAAAAATATACTGGCGCAAATACCTACAGGCTCATATGTTCCAAGCGGTATTATTCATTACGTAGATGAAAATGGCGTTGCTAAATATAGTTCATATCAGGTAATAGAGTCAGCTGGCTGGGTGACAGTTTGCGTGGCAAATGAGTCAGAGATTATGGCAGAGATTAACCAGATTAGAAATCTTGGAATTCTCTTATCTTGTATAGTTGGTGTGGTTGTGCTTATTATAGGTATTGTTGCTGCCAAAGGCATAACTGGACCAATCAAGATTATTACAAATATTATTGGTAGTGTTTCAAAGCTTGATTTCTCTTCAAGTGGTGAGTTGGAAGTTATTGAGCATAAGAAGGATGAAACTGGAACTATGGCTAGAGCTGTAGGAGAGATGGAAGAGAGCCTTCGAAATATAGTTGAGCGTATTGCCCATACTTCTGTTGATTTGGAAGGACATGCTCTTAGACTTAAGGATATTACCGCTGAAATCGATTCTGCTAATGCAGACAATTCAGCCACATCTGAGGAGCTTGCAGCTAGTATGCAGGAAACAAGTGCTACCACGGACGTAATCAGCGAAAGAACAGTTGCAATCAAAGAGAATGCTGATGCTATTGCTGATGAAGTTAGGGTCGGTGCAGACAATGCAAAAGAGACCAGAAAGAAAGCAAGTGCAGTCTATGATGAAACTGTTGCAGCCAAGGAAAAGACTGAAAGAATGTACGAAGAGATTAATGCACAGGGACAGGAAGCACTTGAAAAGTCAAAAGCTGTTGAGAAGGTTAATTCTCTTGCAGCGGCAATTCAGGATATTGCAAGCCAGACAAATCTCCTTGCTTTAAATGCATCAATTGAAGCAGCTCGTGCAGGTGAGGCAGGAAAAGGCTTTGCAGTTGTAGCTACAGAAATCGGTGGACTTGCAACTCAGTCTAGCGATACAGTTGCTGGTATTATGGAAATCGTATCTGAGGTTCAGAATTCTGTAGACTTAATGAATGAGTGTCTTACAAGAACACTTGGATATATAGAAAAAGATGTTGCAAACGATTATGATAGCTTCCTTAAAATGGCAGATAACTACAAGCTTGATGCAGAGAATTTCTCAGATGTATTAGGCGATATATCAGAAAAGATTGGAGAACTTCAGGAGTCTACCACTGCAATTTCTATTTCAGTTGATGAGATTTCTAAGACTGTAGGTGAGGCGGCAGAAGCGGTAACAACAGTGGCAGAAAAAGCAACTGATGTAGCAATGCTTTCTGACGGTGTTGTAAAGGTTGTAGGTGAGACAGAAGAAAACTCTAACGAGCTTAGAGATATTAAAGATTCATTTACAATTTAATGAAGATAATAATAAAACCAATCCCTGTCATGGGGATTGGTTTTTGTTTTAGCTAAATAGTGCTTTTAGTTTTTGGAAAAAGCTCTTTTTACGTTTCTTATAGGTAAATTCCAGTTTGCTGTATTTTGAAAGAGGATCTGCATGGGATTCTAGCTTGGTAAGGAACACTTTAATCCAAACTACATCCTCATCTTTTCCTTGGAAGTCATCAAAACTGCTTTCGGCATTGTCGAGACTGTCGTAGCGAACTTTCATTTTCTGTAAGCGGGCGATTGTAAGATCCCACTCTGGTAAAACATCTCGCACATCGATGACGGCATTTTTCATTTCTTTTACGTATCTGACTACACCGTTTTCCTCGATTTTAAAACGCTTTGCCAACACGGAATCAAAGTACTGGTATTCATCATAAAAGTTTTCATTCACAATTCTGTTTGTATTCATAGTATGTCACCTTTCGTATATTATCTACGTTTATCAGGATAGGCTTCGTAAAAGGCATTTTTATCCTCGTACATGTTTTCATCTGCATATCTCATTGCCAGTCGAAGATTTCCGCTATTTGCATCGTAATAATGTCCTATAGCAAAATTTAACCAATCAGGATCACAGGCCTTTTGTCGTAATAGGGCAAGCTTTTCTAAAAATTCCCCTTCTGTGCTATTAAGGGATATGATGGCGAATTCGTCACCGCCTGCTCGATATATTTGATCACCTATAAAAACTTCCTTAAGCACCTTGGCAGCATCCTTTAATAATTCATCCCCTGAATTGTGTCCGCCATGGTCGTTTATTGTTTTTAAACCATTTAGATCACAGAAGGCCACTGCAAATGGTTTGGGATCCAGCTTCAGCTTAAGGGAAAGCTCATCCACATTAACGTTCATGCAGTTTCTGTTTAAAACGCCTGTAAGCACATCTACGTTGCTGAGATATTCCAGCTTTTCTAGAATCATGTGATTGGCAACTTCGGCTGTCAGGAAAAATGAAATGAGCTCCAAAGTTTCTTTGATTCTAGTCATTTCTGAAGTGTCAAAATTTGATATATAAAGATAGCCTATTATATTTCCATGATGAATAAATGGCATAAGGCAAAGAGCCTGACCGCCTGCATCTTTATATGTTTTTAGCCAGGCAGGAGCTTTCGCTTCGTAGAGGTTCATATCTTGCTCGTTTTGAATAATTATATTGTTGGTTTCTGAAAGAAGAGTTTGCCAACAACCAACTATATCAAATGGAAAATGGGAAAAGATTTCCTTGATACAGTAAGCGTTGTCTCTTACAGATTCGCTTATGATTTCAAAATTCTTTTGGTCGTAATCTACAGTCAGAATACAAGCAGACTCTGAATCCACATATTCTCTCAAGTCCTTTGTAATTATGTCCATGCTTGTTGAGAATGCATTTTCATTTCTCATTTCCAGGCAAGCTTTAATTACAAAGCTGGAAATATCAGGTGATACAGCACTGAATTTTCCAGTATCCATTTCCTTATTAAGAGTGTACATAAACTGGCAATAGGCAACATTTTCTCCGTGCGCACAGTTCACAGGAAACAAAATGTCCTCAGTCCAGTAGCCATAAATTTTAGTAGTATCTACATATGTGTGAATATGCTCATTTCCCCAGGCAGCTCTAAAGCATATGTCTTCGAATTTTGGTTCCTTTGGAAGATGAGCAGTATACAATTGTCCTTCAATTACCTCGTCAAAATTTTCAAAGGCAACTTTATTATTACCTTCCTGCTCCATAAACATGTCGTAGTAGCTTCTTTTGAAGATATCGTTTATGGCGTAAAAACGAATATCACCACAGGTGCCATCAGATTTTTTCTCTACAGACATGATTGTGCATGGAAGAGAAGATAGATTTGCTGTTTGTTTTAGTAGTGAATATAAATTGTTACCCATATCTTACCTATAGAAATAACATTGTATAAGGATTATTACTTATTCTATTTAATATTTGTGCCTACTTTGTGAAAATTGTGGTATTTTTTGAAATGATTTTATGTTGAAAAGACTAGAGTTTTAATTTATTCTATCCCATAATAGATTTATCTACTAAATTGATAGGAGATATATTAAAATGGACGATAGACTTAAAAAACAATTAGATTTTGCATTAGAAATAGATAAGGAAAAGAATATCTTTAGACAAACTCATTTGTCGGGCCATGGCAGAAATGAAAATGATGCTGAGCACGCCTGGCATATGGCCATTATGGCGTATCTTCTCAGAGAGTATTCAAATGAACCAGTTGATATAGGTAAAGTAATGCTGATGTGCTTGATTCACGATATTGTGGAGATAGATGCAGGTGATACCTATGCCTATGATGAGGAAAACAAAAAGACACAAGCTGCCAGAGAGGAAGCTGCTAAGAATCGTATATTCGGAATGCTTCCAGAAGATCAGGCAAAGGAATTGATGTCTCTTTTTGAAGAATTCGAAGCCTATGAAACAGCAGAGGCTAAGTTTGCTCGTGCAATGGATAATGTACAGCCACTAATGCTTAATAATAGCAATGGTGGAGAAGATTGGCGCAAGCATGGAGTCAATGCTACACAGGTACATGGCAGACAGGACAAGACAGCTTTAGGTTCGAAAAAGCTTTTCGAAGTGGTTGATGCAATTATTAGCGACAATGTAAGTCGAGGAAATATTAAAGACGAATAGTTTTGGAGGAAAAATGAAAGCACTTATTGCGATGAGCGGTGGCGTAGATAGTAGTGTTGCCGCTTTAATGATGAAGGAAAAAGGATATGAATGCATTGGATGTACAATGAAGCTGTATGCCAATGAAGATATTGGTGTGTGTGATTCTCACACATGTTGTTCCCTGGATGATGTGGAGGATGCAAAATCTGTAGCGCGTCGTTTGGGAATGCCACATCATACCTTCAATTTTCAGGATAAATTCAGAGAAACTGTAATAGATGATTTTATCTATTGCTACGAAAATGGTATGACACCTAATCCTTGTATTGAATGTAACAAGAACATGAAGTTTAATGAGCTTTATCGCAGAGCCGAGATTCTTGGCTGTGAGAAAATAGTTACAGGACACTATGCAAGAATAAGAAAGACTGACAATGGTTATCAGCTTCTTAAGGGACTGGATTCAAACAAGGATCAAAGCTATGTTTTATATGCAATGACTCAGAAGGAGCTTGAACACACTGAATTTCCACTAGGTGAAATTTCTAAGGATGAGGTTAGAAAGATTGCTGAGAGTCATGATTTTATAAATGCAAATAAACCAGATAGTCAGGATATTTGCTTTGTTCCAGACGGAGATTATGTTTCAGCCTTAAAGCGATTTACAGGTAAGGAATATGCATCAGGAGATTTTGTGGACCAGGATGGCAATGTTATGGGTACACACAAGGGTATTGTTGGATACACAATAGGACAGCGTAAGGGGCTTGGTATTTCGGCAGAACATCCTCTTTATGTAACCGCACTTGATGTGCCTAACAACAGGGTAATCCTTGGTAAAAACGAAGATTTATTTACAACAACCACTATTGTTAAGAACATCAACTGGATTGATCCAACAGACGACAGACCTACATTTAAATGCAAGGCCAAGGTTCGCTATCGTATGACTGAGCAGCCATGCACAGTTGAGCGTATTGATGCAACTTCAGCAAAGGTTGTTTTTGATGAGCCACAGCGAGCAATCACACCAGGACAGGCAGCTGTTTTCTATGATGGCGATGTAGTACTTGGTGGTGGAACAATTTTAAGAGACTAGAGTTAAGCGGGTTTTTAAGAGGAGAAATAATGACTAGAGCGGATTTTAGAGAGTTACTTGAAAAGAGAATTGTATTTATTGATGGGGCTACAGGTACTGAGCTTCAAAAAAGGGGAATGCCTGCAGGAGTATGTCCAGAAAAATGGATTATTGATAATCCTTGGGCTATTCAGGAATTGCAAAAGGCTTATTTTGATGCAGGTTCTGATATTGTGTTGGCACCTACTTTTACAGCCTCTAGAATCAAGCTAGCAGAATATGGGTTAGAGGATAAGCTTGTGGAGATGAACAGGCAGCTTGTCCGCCTCTCAAGGCAGGTTGCAGGGGATAAAGGCCTTGTTGCAGCAGATATTTCTATGACAGGTAAGCAGCTATATCCTCTTGGAGACCTTATGTTTGAGGATTTAGTAGATTGCTATAAGGAGCAGGTGGAAGCTATTCTTCAGGAAGGTGTAGATCTTTTTGTAGTTGAAACTATGATGAGCCTTCAGGAGTGTCGTGCAGCAGTTCTTGCTATCAAGGAATCATGTGACTTACCAATCATTGTTTCTCTTACCTTTAATCCAGATGGAAAGACACTGTACGGAACATCACCAGATACAGCCATGATTGTTCTTCAGTCAATGGGTGTAGATTGTGTGGGAATGAATTGCAGCACTGGCCCGGATGCTATGCTAGAGCTTGTTCAGCAGATGGCGGCAGTTGCAAACATCCCTATTATTGTAAAGCCAAACGCTGGCTTGCCTGAGCTTGAGGATGGTAAGACTGTTTACAAGATGAGCCCTGATGTTTTTGCAGATGCTTGCGAAAAGCTTTATGAAGCAGGAGCATGGCTCTTTGGTGGATGTTGCGGTTCTACACCGGAACACATATCAGCTCTGGTTTCTCGTTTGAAGGATAAAAAACAGCATCAGATTGAAAAGAAGCCTATGAGGGTTGTTACTTCTGAGCGAATGAATACCTGGATTGATTTAGACGGACCATTTATGGTAATCGGTGAAAGAATCAATCCTACAGGCAAAAAGAAATTCCAGGCTAGCCTACTTTCAGGCTCTCTATCCATGGTTGTGGATTTTGCAAGAGAGCAGGAAGAAAAGGGCGCCAACATTCTCGACGTAAATATGGGTATGAATGGCATCGATGAGAAGCAGATGATGCTTGATAGTATTTATGAGGTAACATCAGCAGTTGATTTACCGTTATGTTTGGATACTAGCCATGTGGATGTTATGGAGGCTGCGCTTCGCATATATCCAGGACGTGCTCTCATTAACTCTATATCTGCTGAAAAAGAAAAGATGGAGCCTATGCTTAAGCTTGCAAAGAAATATGGAGCTATGTTTATCACACTTCCATTGTCGGGAGCGGGACTTCCAAAGGATATGGAAGAAAAGAAAGAGCATATTGCCACTGTTCTTAATGCAGCAGAAGCTATTGGACTAGATAGGGATGCAGCAGTGGTAGACGTGCTGGTACAGACAGTTGGTGCTGAAGGTACAGCAGGATTACAGTGCTTTGAAACCATAGAATACTGCAAGAATGAGTTGGGACTTCCTACAGTATGCGGTTTGTCCAACATATCATTTGGAATGCCTAATAGACAGTTTGTAAATGCCACATATCTTACCATAGCTGTCAGCAAAGGCCTTACTATGGCTATTGCAAATCCAAGCCAGGATATGCTTATGTATCAGGCTGCAGCAGCTGATACACTTATGAACAAGCCAGGGGCGTTGGAAAAATATGCATCACTGCCAGTGTTATCAATGACAGCGGGAGGAGCCACTAGTGGTAGCGCAGCTGGGGCAAAGCCTGAAACCAGCACTACATCTTCAGAAAGTCCAGTGGCTGAGTGTGTTATAAAAGGAAAAAAGGACCAGATAGTTTCTGAAATACAAAAGCTTTTAGATGCTGGAATGGAGCCACAGGAAATCATCGAAAATCACCTTATTAAGGGAATAAACGTAGTAGGTGATTTATATGATAAAAAGAAGTATTTCTTGCCACAGCTAATAGCGGGAGCAAATGCGATGGAAGTGGGAATGAAGCACATAGAACCACTTCTTGCCAGCGATTCTACTGAAGCAAAGGCGACGGTTGTTATTGCTACAGTAGAGGGTGATATTCACGATATTGGAAAGAATTTGGTTGCACTTATGCTTAAAAACTATGGCTTCAACGTAATTGATCTAGGCAAGGATGTACCAGCAGCCATAATCATTGATAAGGCAGTAGAGGTTGATGCAGATATAATTGGTCTGTCTGCCCTTATGACCACCACAATGATGCGAATGGATGATGTGGTTAAGCTCGCTAAGGAAAAGGGCTGTAGAGCTAAGATTATTATTGGCGGAGCATGTATAAACGAATCCTTCAAGGATGAGATTAGTGCAGATGGATATTCGGCTGATGCAGCAGAATGTGTAAAGTTGGTTCAAAATATTATGGAGAAATGGGCATAGATTTTTTAACTAAAATCTAGTAATGTATTATTAGTGATATGTGAAAATCAAAGTGAGGGAGTTTGACTATGACAAAAGAAGAATTAGCTGAGAAGCTTCAGGGATGTCACTATGGTCTTTCAGATGTAGAGGAATCTCTTATTGAAGAGGCAAGAGTGAATGGCCTTGTTATTGGCTATGGCAGTTTAAATACTGTTATCCAGTTTGAGGGTGCTACATACGAAGAGGGTGACGATATCTCTGAAGAAAACGAGATGATGTATGTGGACTATGAAAGCCCAAATACAATCAAGGCATTTTGGAAGGGCCTTTGCAAGGGAGAAAAGGGTGGAAATCCAGATTACTCTTGGAGCTACGAAACATCTTTCCCAGTAGCACATTTCAGAATGATTGGCCGCCGCACAAGAATCAATGATGAAAAATACTGTGAGGGAATCGTTTTCGAATTAAAGGACCTTCAGGCAAAGCACATTGATTTGGAAGGTACAATGTCATATTTCTAAAACAAAAGCAGACTTTTAGGTCTGCTTTTCTTATTTTATGGATGTACATATTTCAGGTAATTCCTCTAAATAGTAAAAATATTGCGAAAATTAATAATTATGTTGACATTGGGGGCTTGTTTTGTTATCTTTATGAAGTCGCTTGAAGCGGTAAACGCTAATAGCTCTGGGATCTTAGCTCAGCTGGGAGAGCATCTGCCTTACAAGCAGAGGGTCACAGGTTCGAGCCCTGTAGGTCCCATTTAATTTAATAAATATGGCGAGATAGCTCAGTTGGCTAGAGCACGCGGTTCATACCCGCGGTGTCGAGGGTTCGAATCCCCCTCTCGCTACGAAACAAAAAAGGAATCCATATGGATTCCTTTTTTGTTTCGTAGCGAGAGGGGGATTCTATATTCAATCAAACTGTGGGTTTCCCGCGATGTCGAGGGGCGAGCGTGGTCCAGTGGACCACATGGTTGCGAGCCGACCGAGCCGGCAGGCGAGAATCGAATCCCCACTATATCCATGTTCGACTTCCGAAACTCACTGAGTTATAATTGTTGCAAAAGCAAAAACTAGGGGGACAAGAAATGAGAAAAAGATTAATCGTTGCTTTATTGTGCAGTTCCATGATGGCCAGCATGATTGCCTGTGGAAAAGATAATGTTTCGGGAGAGGTTGAGCCAGAAGAGTTGGCTGATGCCCTTGAGGAGAGTAAATCTGAAAGTGAAGCAACTGAAAATAAAGATGATTCTGCAAGTGTAGAATCTGAAAATCTTCCAACTATAGAGGTAGTAGAGGGATACAATTACTCCGATGAATACAATGCAGCCTTTGAGCTTGATGATAGAGTAGGGGCTAACTATATAGCTGCAGGAGCATCTGAAGTAAGTGAGTTTGCATCCTGGAAAGAAGGCTATAAGGCTTTAGTAGAGGATTTGAGTAGCGAGGATAGCGTTAGTTTTTCGCTGATTTATGTAGATTCTGATGATGTTCCAGAGCTTATCTACAAGGTTGATGATTCAGATATAGTAATAGCCACATTTACTGGCTCTACAGTAAACCTACTGAGTGGACAGATTGATTCTGTTTCATATGTGGAAGGCGACAATGTGTTATTAGCTACAGAGCATGTGGATGCCAATACATACAACAGTGTGGTGGCAATCAAGGATGGTTATTGGATTAATATTGCTTATGGTACTCAGGGTCCACTTGATCCATGGGCAGAGGATAGCTTTGATGAAAACGGAAATGCGATAATTTCTTATTGGGAGATAAATGGAGAGGAATTGGCCAGTCAGGATGAATATGATGAGCTGTTTGGTAAATACTATGATTCCTCATTTGGCAAAGAAATCACTGAGTTTAATGCAGATGCCTCCCAAATACTAGAACAGATTGAGGCACTTTAATGTTAAAAGATAAAGATATAAGGGAGCCCCTATTCGAGTTTTTAGAGGAATCCTACGGTAAAACACGAATCATCGAGGAAAAGATGATGGGAAAATCAAGGGCAGATGTGATTATGATAATTACCGATGCTCTTGTAGGAATAGAAATAAAATCTGATGCGGACACCTATACAAGGCTTGAAGGTCAGATAAAAGACTATGATAAATACTTCGATTACAACATAGTGGTAGTTGGCTCAAGTCATGCAATGCATGTGGAAGAGCATGTTCCAGCTTATTGGGGGATTATTACAGTTGATGAAGTAGATGAAAAGCCTGATTTCTATTTTTTGAGAAAGCCTGAATACAATAAAAAGGTAAAGCTTAATAGAAAGCTGGAATTGCTATGGAGGCCTGAATTAGGAATCCTTTTACAAAAACTGGGAATGCCAGAATACAAGACGTTGAGTAAACCGGCTGTTCGCAAAAAGATTATAGAGTGGACGAAAGCTCCAATTGCAAAAGCTGAGGTGGCTCGTATAAAAAGAGCTGCAAAGGAAGCGGGGGTGGAACCGGTGATTCCTGAAACCAAGGTCGACCCTGCAGATGTTAGTCATGAGATTAGTGAACTCTTATTTGAAAGAGATTATGAAAAGCTGTTGGCTGAGATTGCAGCCTTTAGAAAAGCACATTCTCCAAAAAGAAGAGGCCCTAAGAAAAGGACCTCTATCAAAAGAACTAGGCGTGCTGGTAAATAGGAAATTTCAATTCAATAGTGAAGGTATCCAAGGTGGTTTTAGTTACGCTAGAGCCACCTTGTCTTTTCATTAGGCTATTGATACTGATAAGACCGATTTTGGCACTTTCATTTTTTCTTGGAACTGAACGAATTTTGTTGGAGAGTGAAAGTATAGCAAATTCCTTGTCACATTTTAGGCCAATATGAACAGGTTCAGTTTCATCTGCATATTTATCTATATTCGTAAATACGTTGTTGAATACTCTTAAGATATCATCCGTATTTACGTTAATCTTAAAGGGCTCTGGTGGCTCACCGTATTCAAAGCTGAAACCTTGCTCTATTAGTGGAAGGGATAATTCACTTATTATCTGCATTAGGAAATCAATTCCATCATAGCAGTTAAGTGTTTCCTTTGAACGCTCAGGATGAGGATCAAATGCAAGGAAGTATTCGAAAAGCCTATCTGACATTTCTTTAATCTGAAAGCAAGTATCCAATGCGGTATTTACATACTTATCCATTTCTTCTTCTGAATGATAATGGTGTTCTTTTAGAATTTCCAAATAGCCCATCTGTGTGGTGAGAGGAGTCCGCAAGTCGTGAGATAGCGCTGTGACGAGGCTGTTGTTAGCCTGTATTGCTTTCTTTTCATTTTCTATTTGGTTTGCAACAGCTATACTCATTGAATTAATGTTGTCTGCAACATTTGATATCTCATCGTTTCCTTTAACGGGAATACGATAGCTTAAATCGCCACCGGCAAGGATTTCAATACCAGAAGTAACCTCATTAATATATTTGATTTTCTTACGTACCAGTATAGTAATCATAATAATAATTATTAATGCGCTTACTACGATATTTGCAAACTGGATTTTCGAATACAAGTCGTATTTGAAGTCTTCAAATACATGCATCTGACATTCGCCGTCAATCAGCGTAATTGTATAGTCGTATACATAAGGATTATATTCATATGATTCCTCTATTAGCTCAGCATCAGCTTCCGAAATTTCAGAGGCCGAGTCATAAGAGTAGTCCACATAGAAATTATAAATAATAACTCCGTCACGCTCTAAATAAAAGTACATAAGAGGATGAGACTGTGACCATTTAAAAATCAATGTTTTATCTTCGCTAGATACTTGGTTTTCATCAATATATTCCTGAAAATCTGCTACGGATGAATCTAATCGGGATGGGATATAGACCTCATCTGCCCACTTTGAATAATAAATTAGGTCGTTGACCTGCTGTAGTAAAAAGAATGTTATTCCACCAATCACCAAGGAAACAACTATGGATAGCCATAGTTCAAGATATAAGGATTTAGAAAAGACCTTCTTTAATTTTCTCATTGTAGTTTATATCCCTTTCCCCATACTGTAAGAAGATGAACAGGATTTGATGGATCATCCTCGATTTTGGTTCGAAGATTTCTGATGTGAACCATGATAGTAGCATTTGAACTGTAGAAGTATGGCTCATTCCATATAGTTTCGTATATAAGCTGGGCTGGGAAAACACGCCCCGGGCTTTCTATTAAAAGCTTGAAAATCTGATATTCCAACTCAGATAAATCAATAGATGTTTCCTGTCCATCCGGGCTGATAACAAAGACTTCATTTCTGTCCTTTGCCACTTTAAAAATGTTATAAGTGTAGTAGTTGTCTGAGACAGCTTCCTTTTTGCCCTGATATACATAGTAGCGACGGAGCATGGATTTTACACGGGCAGTAAGCTCACTATGTGAAAAAGGCTTTGACAGATAATCATCGGCCCCTATAAGAAGGCCCAGAGATTTGTCAGAGTCAGTTCCCTTTGCTGTAAGAAAGAGTATTGGCATTTGATATGTTTCTCGAATTTTCTTGCATACATCCAGTCCAGAAATGCCAGGCATCATAATATCAAGGATGATTAAATCGATAGAGTCGTCCACCATAGTAAGTGCAGTCTCTCCATCGGAAGCTTCAAGAATCTGATAGCCTTCACTTTCTAATAATATATGTAGAATATTTCTTATTTCCTCGTTGTCATCAACAACCAGTATCTTTTGATTTCCCATATTCACTCCTATAAATAGATAGCTTTATCTGTTTGTATAGTAACACAAAAGCTGTGAATAAATAGTAAAAAGAAATTTCTTTAGATTTCTTTAGATTTACTTAAGGTATTTCTTAAGAATCAAATGGCACAATAGCATCTGTTGATAGAAATCACATGGAGGGAAAAGAATTGAAACTAAAAGAGATACTTAATAAAAAGGTTGTAACTTGCATGATAATTGCAGCTCTTGTTATTTCATCTGTTGCAGGTGTGGCCGGATTTAAATATGTAAAGGCTAAGGGAAATGAAGCTGACAGCGAACCAATTACAATTGAGGTGACAAAGCAGAATATTGAAAAGACACTTAGTGCAACAGGAACAATTATTTCTGCAGAGGAAAGTGGACAGTTTGCAACTACAACAAGTTCTTATCCCGTAGAGGAAGTATATGTAAAGGTAGGAGATGTAGTAAAAAAAGGTGATCCTCTTTACAAGCTTGATATGACAACTATGGAGCAGACACTTTCATATCAGCAGCAGGCTCTCAATATTCAGAATCAGCAGAATGAAATTGCTCAGCAGAATGCAAATCAAGCTCTTACAGATGCACAGCGTAACGGGGCAACTCAGATAAATGATTCTAATAGAAATCTTGAATCTGCACAGCAGGACCAGAACACTGCAAACAGAAATAAAAAGAATGCTGATAATAACCTTACAACTGCAAGCAACAGTGAAAATGAAGCAGAGAGAGCGAAGGATTCAGCCAGTGCTACACTTGCAGCTGCACAGAAGAAGGTTGATGACTTAAATGCAAAGATTACTGATTTAGTGACTCAGATTGCCAGTGCAGAAGATCCTACAGAATTAAACAATCAGCTTACTCAGGCAAAGACAGATTTAGAGACAGCAAAGACAGAGCTTGCTACAGCTCAAAGTGATTATGATAGTAAAAAGAGTGCATATGATAGTGCAGTGTCAGCTACAGAGTCGGCAAGACAGTCAGTTCAGTCTGCATCAGATTCTGTCAACTCTGCAAATCGTTCTGTAGAATCTGCTCAGTCTAGCTTAAATAACACAACAGAGTCTGCTAACTCAAATGTATATACACAGGCACAGGCTGCTAAATCCAATGAGCTTAGTGCCCAGTCAAATACTTTATCTGCAAAGCAGGAGATTGAAAAATCCCAGGAAGAGCTTTCAAAGGCAATTGTTTACGCGTCTCAGGATGGGACAGTTACTAATGTAAATATAGTAAAAGGTCAGACTTACAGCGGAACAGATGCAGTTGTAATTGATAATGTAACTAGCTTAAAGGCTACAGCTGATATAGATGAGGCTCAGATTCCAAGCATCCAGGTGGGACAGAAGGTACAGATTAAAACAGATGCTACAGGAGATGAGGTATTAAACGGTACAGTTGTATTTGTTTCACCTACAGCAACAAAGAACAGCACTAAAACTACAGACGCCACATCTACTACAGCTTCTGTATCAAAGAGCAGAGCTACATACAGAGTAGACGTACAGATAGATGATTCCAATGAAAACCTAAGACTTGGTATGACAGCCAAAATGACATTTATTACTGCATCTTCCGAAAATGCAATTGCTGTGCCATCATCAGATATCAAGACTGCAGATGATGGAAGCAAGTATGTGGTGATTCAGACAAAAGACGGAAGCACAAAGAACGTTACAGTGACAACAGGAATTTCAGATGACTTCTATACAGAGATTACAGGTGGCGACCTTAAGGAAGGTGAAATGATAGTTGAGTCTGATATGGATGGAAACAGCGCCGATGCAACATTAGAGTCAATGGGAACTGATGGAGGAATATATTTTGAGTAATGATATTTTATTATCTGCAAAAAATATAAGAAAAAGCTATTATATTGGAACTCCAAATGAGCTGGAGATTTTGCATGGAATAGATTTGGATATTCACAAAGGAGAGTTCGTTTCCATTGTTGGCCAATCAGGTTCTGGTAAAAGTACTCTGATGAATATTCTAGGTATTTTGGATAGACAGACTTCGGGAGAATATATTCTTGATGGGATTGATATTTCAAAGGCTCCAAACAAGGCCTTATCTGCCCTTAGAAACAAGCATATAGGATTTGTTTTTCAGACATATAATCTAATAGCTAGAACAGATGCTATTGCAAATGTGGAGATGCCAATGCTATATGCAGGTGTTCCAGAAAAGCAACGCAGAAAAAGAGCCATTGAGCTTTTGAAAATGGTAGGAATGGAAGAGCGTATGCACCATACTCCTGACGAGCTATCAGGTGGACAGAAGCAGCGTGTAGCTATAGCAAGAGCTATGGCGAATGACCCTGATATTATTCTGGCAGATGAGCCAACAGGTGCCCTCGATTCGGGAACAGGTAGATTGGTAATGGATATATTTCACGAGCTTCATGAAAAACAGGGAAAGACTATTGTGCTCATTACTCATTCAAATGAACTTGCAGCAGAGACTCCGAGAATTGTAACTATTAGCGACGGAAATATTATTGCTGAGAAAAAGATGGCCTAAGTGGCTTGAAAGGAATAGATATGATTAAAGAAAACTGTAAGCTTGCTTTGCTTAGTATAAAAGCTAACAAAATGAGAGCTTTTCTTACAATGCTTGGTATTATCATTGGTGTTGCAGCAGTTATTGCTATTATGACAGTGGGCAATTCGATGACAAAGGGCGTACAAAAGCAGCTGGAAAGCTATGGTGTTCAAAACATTACCATATACGTTAATCCAATTGATTATAACCAGGAGCTTTCAGAGGCAGATTATCAAACTATGAAAATCACTCCGGAAACACTTCATAAACTTGCCAATCAGTTTAAGGGTAAGATAAGTGCAATCTCTGTTGAGGCTAGTGCAGGCTCGGGGACAGTCATCAAGGATGCAAACAAAGCCAATGTAGATATTACAGGAGTCAGTGCTGGTTATTTTAAAGCTAATAACATAAAGCTTAAAGGCGGCAATCTATTTAACGAGTTTGCATATGAGCAGGGAAAGAATACTGCTATTGTGGCAGACAAATTTGCAGAGCAGCTTTTTGGAGCTAATTATTCATTGGATGATGTGCTTGGAAAAGAGTTCGAAGTCAATATTAATGATGAATACATGAATATTACAGTAATAGGAGTGTATGAGTATCAGCAGTCAGGCAGTATGATGCGTGGTAGCAATAAAAATATCAGCACCAATGTATATATTCCACTTAAGACTGCATGGAATTATTCTCATGACGAAACTATCTTTGATGCCACGGTGGTTGCAGCAGAAGGACAGGATCCGGTAGCTTTATCTACAGAGATTAAAACATATTTGACAGATGTTATGGCAAACACATTAGGTGATAAGTTTTATGTGGATGCATATAGTAATCAAACTATGATTCAGGAGAATACAAAGACTATGAATCAGATGACACTTGCTATCTCTATGATAGCGGCAATTGCCCTTATTGTAGGTGGTATTGGTGTAATGAATATTATGACAGTTTCAATCACTGAGCGAACCAAAGAAATCGGTACAAGAAAAGCTCTGGGAGCTCCTGATGGAATGATAATGCTTCAGTTTATAAGTGAAGCTATTATTATTTGTCTGATAGGTGGCTTGATTGGAATAGTGGTAGGATTATTACTTGGAAATATAGCTGCTCACTTTATGGGTTATACACCTGAAGTTTCAATTGCAAGTATATATATGTCGGTAGGATTCTCTATGGCCATAGGCGTATTCTTTGGATATTCACCAGCAAAGCATGCAGCAAACATGAATCCGATTGATGCATTAAGATACGAATAAAATGAATATTATGCATATTATTAATAGCTTCGATGAATATCGAGGCTATTTTTTTATATATTTATTTAATTTCCTCTTTATTTTTTATAATTATGTGGTATTATGTCTTAGTATAAAAATACATTATTTAAGAATAATTATACGAAAGAGAGACGGATTATATGAAAAAGAAAGCTACAATTCTTGCATGTATGCTTGCCGCACTTTTCATTGGCTGTGGAAGTGCTGACAACACAAAAACTATTTCATCTATCGATGATTTAGAAGGATCAAAAATCGGTGTTCAACTTGGAACAACTGGTGATATTTATGCCAGTGATTACGAGGGAGACGAGGCTGGAACAACAGTTGAGCGTTACAATAAAATCACTGATGCGGTTCAGGCTTTAAAGCAGGGCAAAATTGATTGTGTTATTGCTGATGAGCAGCCTGCAATTGCAAGTGTTGAAAACGAAGGTTCGCTTGTAATTTTAGATGAGCCATTCGCTTTGGAAGAATATGCAATCTGTATTGCAAAGGATAATGACGAGCTTTTAGAGCAGGTTAATGGCGCTATTGCTGAGCTTCAGGAAGAGGGCACATTGGATGAAATCATTTCTAATTATATTGGAGATGATACAAAAGGTAAGTTCCCATATGAGTCACCTGAGGGAGTTACATATGACAATGGCACAATCGTAGTTGCAACTAATGCTACTTTTAAGCCATATGAATACTATGAGAGTGGTGAAGTTATTGGTATTGATATGGATATTATGCATGCCATTGGCGATAAGCTTGGTATGAGCATTGAAATCGAGGACATGGAGTTCGATTCTATTATCAACGCAGTTAGCTCTCACAAGGCCGATGTTGGTATTGCAGGCATGACAATGACAGAAGAGCGTGCGAAATCAATCAACTTCTCTACATCATATATCACATCAAAGCAGGTTATGATTGTTAAGGATGCTAATGCAACAGCTGACGGACAGACATTTACAGAGAAGCTTTATGCAAACTTTGTAAAGGATGGAAGATATCAGTATCTTTTAACAGGTCTTAGAAATACACTTGTGATTGCTCTATGTGCGGTTATCATCGGTGTGCTTATAGGTTTCTTTGTAGCAATTATCCGTGTCTCATATGATAAAACAGGAGCACATGTAATTCTTAACGGAATTTGTAAAGTATATCTTACTATCATTCGTGGAACACCAATGATGGTACAGCTTTTGATTATTTACTATGTTGTATTTAAGTCAGTTAATGTTTCAAAGGTACTTGTTGCAATTATTGCATTTGCTATTAACTCAGGTGCTTATGTAGCAGAGATTATGCGTGGTGGTATCATGTCCATCGACAATGGTCAGATGGAAGCAGGACGAAGCCTTGGTCTTTCACACAAGCAGACAATGACCGCTATCATCCTTCCACAGGCTATCAAGAATGTACTTCCAGCTTTGGCAAACGAGTTCATTATGCTTATCAAAGAGACATCAATCTGTGGATACATCGGTCTTACAGATTTAACTCGTGGTGGAGATATCATTCGAAGCCAGACATACGAAGCTTTCATTCCACTTGTTGCTGTAGCATTCGTTTACCTTATTATCGTAGAGTTGCTTACAGTGCTTGTTGGTAAATGGGAAAAGAGCTTACGCAAAACAGAAAGAAAGGCTGATTAAGGAGAGATAGCATGAGTGAAGTATTAATTAAAGTAGAAAACTTATCAAAATCATTTGGAAAGAATGAAGTTCTTAAAAATGTAAATATGCAGATTGAAAAGGGTGAGGTTATTGCTATCATCGGACCATCAGGCTGTGGTAAATCTACATTCATTCGTACATTAAATCAGCTTGAGAATCTTACAGACGGAAAGATTTATCTTGATGGTGAGGATATCACTGCAAAGGGAGTAGATATAAATGATGTAAGACGTCGTGTGGGAATGGTGTTCCAGCACTTCAACCTTTTCCCTCATCTTACAATCCAAAAGAACCTTACACTTGCTCCAGTAAAGCTTGGACTTATGAGCGAGGAAGAGGCAAACAAGAAAGCAGCAGAGCTTCTTGAAAGAGTTGGTCTCGCAGATAAGGCATCTGCTTATCCAGATAGTCTTTCAGGTGGACAAAAGCAGCGTATCGCAATTGCACGTACACTTGCTATGAATCCAGAGGTTATTTTGTTTGATGAGCCTACATCTGCACTAGATCCAGAGATGGTTGGTGAGGTTCTCAATCTTATGAAAGAGCTTGCTGATGATGGTATGACAATGGTAGTTGTTACACACGAAATGGGATTTGCAAGAGAAGTAGCAGATAGAGTACTTTTCTTCGACGAAATGAGAATCAAAGAAGAGGGAACTCCAGCAGAAATTTTCGATTCTCCAAAGTCTCAGAGATTGCAGGACTTCTTGTCAAAAGTACTTTAGTTTTTAAGATAAATGACTATAATAGTATTGAACATTAAATGATAATGGAGCAATACGATTATGGAATCAACACTTAGACGTACATGGGCCGAGGTAAATCTCGACGCCATCGCATATAATTACAAAAAGATTCGTGAAAAGATAGGCAGTGATGTCAAGTTTCTTGGCGTAGTAAAAGCCGATGCATATGGACATGGAAGTATTCAAGTTAGTCAGCTCCTTGAGGAATTGGGAGCTGATTATCTTGCTGTCAGCAGTGCAGATGAGGCATTAGAGCTACGCGTAAATGGCATCAAGATGCCTATTCTTATTTTAGGACATACTCCAAAGGAGCAGGTTCCACGTCTTATTGAATATGGAATCACACAGGCCATCACTTGTAAAGCAAAGGCAGATGAGTATAGTGCAGAAGCAGTAAAGGCAGGAGGCGTTTTAAAGGTTCACATCAAAGTGGATACAGGAATGTCTCGTTTAGGATACCTTTGCGACAATGGCTATTTTGATACTGGTGTCAGCGGCATTGTAGAAGCATGCCAGATGCCAGGTCTTGAGGCAGAAGGAATCTTTACACATTTTGCTGAGGCAGATGAGTTTGGTCAGGCCAATGATGATTATACAAAGCATCAGTTTGAGTTATTCACCAGAGTCATTTCTGCAGTTGAAGAGCAGCTTAATCACAAGTTTAAAATTAGACATTGCGCAAACACAGGAGCAGTTGCTCGTTTCCCAGAAACTTATCTAGACATGGTGCGTCCAGGCCTGTTATTATATGGTTATGGTGAGTTCGCTCATCAGATGGGACTTCGTCCAGCCATGACCATGAAGACAACTGTCAGCACAATCAAGATTTATCCAGAAGGAACTGCTGTCAGCTACGGCGGAATGTTTGTTACAGACAAGCCAACACGTATTGGTGTTTTACCATATGGTTATGCAGATGGATTTCTTAGAAGTCTTTCTAATAAATGTTCACTTTACACAAAGGAAGGTCCAGCAAAGCTTAGGGGTAAAATTTGCATGGACATGTGTATGATAGATATCACAGATATGCCTACTGTAGATGTAGGAAGTGAAGTTGAAATATTTGGGGAGAAGAACAGTATTGATGACTTAGCTGCTTGTGCAGGTACTATTCCTTATGAATTAACTTGTGCAGTTAGCAAGCGTGTTCCTCGAGTTTATTATCGAAATGGGGAAGTTATTGATCGTGAGTTAATGCTTAGGATGTAGTAATTGAGGATTTTATGAGTACTTCTTTCTTAGATAAAGTAGTAAATGCTATTGAGAATCGTGAAATCAAAGCATATTATCAACCACAGTACGATGCCAGTACTGGTAAAATAGTTAGTGCTGAAGCACTTGTTAGATGGGTGAAGCCTAATGGCGAAATAATTAGCCCAGACAAATTCATACCGAAACTTGAAAAGACAGATGATATTAATATTTTAGACTGGTATATGGCAGAGGAAGCCTGTCGAACTATCCATGAAATGGGAGATAAGGCAGTTCCAATTGCTGTCAATTTTTCTAGATGGCATGTAAAAGAAAAAGATTTCTATCGCAAGTTACAGGCCATTCTTACAACATATAAAGTAAAGCCAGAGATGTTTGAGGTCGAGATTACAGAATCTGCTCTTGCTGTTGAGGATTTAAAATCCATAGAAGAATGGGCCAGAAACATCGCAGACACCGGTGTTAAAATCGCTATAGATGATTTCGGTGCAGGCTTTACATCCTTACAGTTTGTAAAGAATATGCCAGTTAGTTTTTTGAAAGTTGATAAAGCATTCTTGGAAGATAATTGTCAGGATGAAAGGGGACGTGGTACCCTTGAAACTGTATTTTTCTTTGCAAGACGTCTTAGCTTAAAGACTATAGCTGAAGGCGTAGAGACCATGGAGCAGCTTAAGTTTTTGCAGAATATGGATTGTGATAGAGTTCAGGGGTATTTATTCTCTAGACCACTCAAAAAAGAGGATTTCCTGGTTCTTGCAATGATAGACAATGCTCCTATGGTTGATGATGATGATTTCCTTAAGAAGCAGGGAACATTCAGTACTCACAGCCTGCTTTTAAGAGCTATGAAGACAGAATATGACATGATAATGTTCGGAAATCTGTATAAGAATAGCTATTATATGATGTATCAGAACCCAGAGATTTTCTTTGATGCGCCTACAGCAGGTGTTATTGATGATATGACTCACAATGCATTAGCAATATGCGTGGGAGAGTCGTACAAAGTATACGAAGAGAATCTTACACGACCAGCTCTTTTAAAAGCATATAATAATGGAAAAACAAGAGTTGAGGTTGTTGTAGAGCACAATGTGGCAGGTGTTCCACAAAAGTTTAGAACTATAATTCATCTTATGAAACATCCACACAAGGAAGATGTATTGATGATAGGTTTTTCAAGAAAAGTTGAAGAATAAGAAAGAGGCCTTTTAAAAGGCCTCTTTTTCTTTATCAAATAGAATTCTATATACACCAATTAAACTTGTGATAAGTGAGAAAACATCGAATGCAAATACAACCCAGTTCTTAAGGAAGAAATCATAAGTTCCAAAACAAAGAATACTGCCGATGCATCCAAGCTTTATCATTAAATCCTTTTTAGATCTAAGTGAAAGTGTAATCATAGTAGCTGCGGCAAAAGGAAGCCAATCAATCCATCTGTTTTGAGTAGTTATGAAGGTGAATACTCCCTGAAAGCCAATGAAAAAAATCTGAAGTGGAACAGAAAGATTCCATTTAAGACAGATAAGATTTCTAAGCAAGCTAACCATGTTTCCTACAACTGCTGCAATACCACCAAGGCAAGCGTAGGATATAGAAAAAAGAACAAACTGTAGGTTCTGTGCCCATAGGATTGTTTTTTTGTGCTTAAGGTATCCGATTAACACCATAAGGATACAAGCCAAAATTGAAAAGATTCGTCCAACTAAAACTAAATTCATTTATTAACTCCTATCAAAAATCATATTTACATATAATAAAACAATCTTATGATTTTTTAAAGTTTTTACCTCTTTAAATCGCTAAAGAATTAAGGTAGAATAGATTAACTAGAAAATGTGACAACATGTAAAAGGAGGAAATATGGGCAAGGTATTTAGATTTCACAAAGATGTAGATACAGATCAGATTATCGCTTCACAGTATCTACTTTTCCCCACAATAGACGAAATGAAAGTGCATACATTTGAGTCCCTAAATGGCGATTTTGCATCTCAGGTTAAGCCTGGTGATTTTGTTGTGGCTGATGAAAACTTTGGTTGTGGTTCATCAAGAGAGCAGGCGCCAAGCGTACTAAAAGCACTAGGTGTGAAAGCTGTTATAGCTAAATCATTCGCTCGTATTTTTTATAGAAACTCTATAAACATTGGCATGCCGGTTATTGTCAGTAAAGAGCTTTATGATGTGGTAAAAGACGGAGATGAAATGGAACTGGATTTGAATGCTGGCATCATCAAAGCAAATGGAAAAGAATATTCTTGTACTAAGCTACCTGAAAAGATGCAGGAAATTTTGGATCAAGGTGGTCTTATAGCATCTTTGGATAAGGAGGATTAGATATGGGAATGACAATGGCAGAAAAGATTATCGCCGCAGCAGCTGGCAAGGAGAGCTGTAAGGCTGGCGATATTGAGACAGTTACACTTGATAGATTGATGAGTAATGATGGAACTACTCATCTGACAATAGACATGTATAACAACCTTAAGCATCCGCGTATTGCGGATGTGGATAAGCTTGTGTGGGTTATTGATCACAATATTCCTGCTGATAGCCCTAAAACAGCAGCAAGTCATAAAAAGATGAGAGACTTTGCCAGAGAGCATGGAATTACTTTTTATGAGGGAGAAGGAGTGTGCCATCAGGTTATGATGGAAAAGCACGTACGTCCAGGAGAGTTGATTTTTGGTGCTGATTCTCACACTTGTGCATATGGAGCGTTAGGCGCTTTTGGTACGGGCGTTGGTTGCACAGATTATCTGTATGCTATGGTTACTGGAACTTCATGGTTATTGGTTCCAGAGACAATTCGCTTTAATCTTCATGGAAAGCTTAATAAGGGGGTATACGCAAGGGATTTAATTCTTACCATCATTGGTAGAATCTCTGCTAATGGAGCCAACTATAAAGCAATGGAATTTGCAGGAGAGGGATTGCATGATCTTTCAATTGCTGACAGAATTTCAATCTGCAATCTGTGTGTTGAGGCAGGTGCAAAGACTGCTCTTATGGAGGTTGATGATGTTGCAATGGAGTATTTAAAAGCCCATGGACGTGAGCCAAAAGCACTGTTTTCATCAGATGAAGATGCAGTGTTTGCGAAAGTTTTTGATATTGATTTATCTGAGATTCAGCCAATTGTTGCAAAGCCTCATTTTGTAGATAGCGTTGTACCAGCATCTGAATGCGAAGGTACAAAGATTAACGAGGCATTTCTTGGTAGCTGCAACAACGGACGTATCGAGGATTTAAGAGTTGGTGCAGAAGTAATCAAAGGAAAGCATGTTGCAGAGGGAGTTAGATTTTTAGTGGTACCTGCCAGTCGAGAAGTGTACAAGCAGGCTCTTAAGGAAGGGCTTCTTGATATATTTATGGCGGCTGGAGCAATGGTTATGAATCCTAATTGTTCAGTATGCTGGGGCGCATGCCAGGGTGTCATCGGTGAAGGTGAAACACTTATTTCTACAGGCACTCGTAACTTTAAGGGAAGAGCTGGTCACAAGGATTCCTACGTTTATCTTGCATCAGCGGCAACTGTAACTGCATCCGCGGTAAAAGGATTTATAACTACTGCAGATAAGCTTTAGATCATAATCTAATTAACAATCTATTTGCTCTCTGTATGAGACATGTAGTCGAAGGAAGAGAGTAAATGATTGTTAATGTAAGATTATGTACATAGACTAGATTGGAGAGAATTTATGAGTGATAAATTTACGGCGAAAATTTGGGTCCTTGGGGATGACATAGATACAGATATAATCTTACCTACAGAGTATTTGGCGTTTAAGACGGTGGAGGAAATGAAGCCTTACGCCTTTAGTCCACTTAGGCCTGATTTGGCTTCACAGATTCAGCCAGGAGATATGATTGTAGCTGGCAACAATTTTGGCTGCGGCTCTTCAAGAGAACAGGCTCCAGAGGTTGTAAAGGCCCTTGGGGTATCCTGTGTTGTTGCAAAATCTTATGCAAGAATCTTTTTCAGAAATGCCATTCACAATGGTCTGCTATTAATTGAAAATCAGGATTTGTATGATGAGGTTAAAGAAGGAGATATTGCTGAGGTTACACCAGGCAAGGAAATCGTTGTAAATGGTAAATCCTACGAAATAGCCTCACTTCCAGATAATCTTCTGGAAATACTCGAAGCAGGCGGCTTGGTAAAAGCTATGAGAAAGCGTAATGGATTGGATTAATGGTGGAAAAATGGGAAAGACATTAGTAGAGAAAATAATTGGAAATAAAGTAGGGCATGATGTAAAACCGGGAGACATTGTCACTGTAGATGTTGACTGGTGCATGATAGATGACATCATGGTTCCTTTTGCTGTACAGAAGTTTGAGGAGATGGGCTTTTCAAAAGTTAAAAATCCTGACAGCGTTGTTCTTATATATGATCATTTCCTTCCTGCTACTCAGGTAGATGACACTCGTCATTTCAGAGAAGGTGATGTATTTGCAAAGAAATATGGCATCAAAAATGTCCACAGAACAGATGGAATATGTCATCAGCTTATGACAGAGGCTGGATACGTAAAGCCTGGTGATATTGCTTTTGGAACAGACAGCCATACAGTTACATATGGTTGCGTTGGCGCCTTCTCAACAGGTATCGGATATACGGAGATGGCAGGCATACTTGGAACAGGTCAGCTTTGGATAAAAGTTCCTGAGACAATCAAAATAGAAATTGATGGTACGCTACCTGGAAATGTTACATCAAAGGATATCATTCTTAGAATTATTGGTGATTTGACTGCCTCTGGAGCTACATATCAGGCTATTGAATTTACTGGAAGCACAGTAGAGGCTATGAGTGTAGCCAGCCGAATGACTATGTCTAATATGGCGGTGGAAGCTGGGGCAAAATGCGGTTTGTTTGTTCCAGATGACAAGACATGTGATTACTGCAAAATACAATATGACGATAGTATCAAGGCACTGAAGCCAGATAATGATGCTAAGTATTCAAGAATACTCAGATATAGAGCAGAGGATATGGTTCCTGTTTTGGCTTGTCCATCTTTGGTGGATAACATTCATCTGGTTTCTGAGCTTAAGGGGACAAAGGTGGATCAGGTATTCCTTGGCTCATGTACAAATGGCAGATTAGAAGATCTTAGAACGGCAGCTACAATTTTAAAGGGAAAGCATGTTGCACCATTTGTGAAAATGATTGTCACTCCTGCTAGCCGCAAGATTTATAGAGAGGCCTTAGCTGATGGCACCCTTGAAATTCTTTCTGACGCTGGCGCAATTATAACTACTCCAGGTTGTGGTTTGTGCTGTGGAAGAGGTGGAGGAATTCTTTCAGATAACGAAGTGGTGGTTGCCACAAACAATAGAAATTTCCTTGGAAGAATGGGAACTAGCAAGGTTCAGATATATCTTGCCAGCCCTGCAACAGCTGCAGCTACAGCAATTGCAGGCAAGATTACAGAAGCTTAATTATTTGCTTCCATGAATTCACGGATTTTACTTTCATTAAGGTTTTCACCAATGACAATGAAGACCTGCTGACCTACGGACATTGGTGTTAGTTCAAATTCATTTTTAGTGGCGTTGAACTGATACCAAGTGCCGTCTTCATTAAAGAAGCCTTTTGCACGTAGGATTTCACCAAAAGAAGAGTCGGACATAAGAGTATCGATTCTTTCTTTTAGATATTCTTTTTTTAATGGAAGCTCAAGAAAATAAACTGTTTTATAACCACTGTCATCAGTGGTTAATTTTTTTATGTAAGATCTTGTAGCATAGCTACTATTTGAAATCATTTCAAAATCCCCATCATCAAAATCATCCCAGTTTTTATCGAGGACAAGAGAATCTACATTTATATTTAAGTTGGCCTTTTCTGCTGCAGCTTTTAAGTGGGCCTTCGTATTTGCGATATGATCTAAATCAGTAAGCTGAGTTCTACTAAGAATTATGCGGCCGGCGTTTGCTATCTGGCTGGCTAAGAAGAAATCGGAATCATCAGAAAGATTATCCTCAAGTCTTGCATCAACGATAGTTAGAACTGTACCGATTTCATACCATCTATCAAGGGGCTCATCTCTAAGAACATCAAAAAACTCATCCACATCAAAAATACCAGATGGCTCAATGATGACTCTGTCATAACCGCTCATAGCCATGGCAATAAGCTTTGTTTTGAAACGGCGTTTATGACAATCAGCGTCACATCCACCGGCTACCATTTCAAGCTCACAATTGTCTCCACGCAAATCATTTAGAAGAAGCATATCAACATTAACAGCGCCGTAATCGTTTTCTAATATTCCAATTCGTTTGCCCTGGGAAATGAAGTAATTTGCATATTTTTTAAGAAAGGTAGTTTTGCCGCTACCCAAGAATCCTGTAATTAAGTCTACTTTAATCATGTTATACCTCGTATCATAGTTATGTAACAATTTAGGTATATTATAAAGGACAACACATTGGTAGTAAATTATTGTTTAAAATTCTAAAAGCATGTGATAGTATTTATACATTGTTTAAAAAGGAGTAATTAATAATGGGAATTGTAGTACTAGGAGCAGTTTTTATTGATATTAAAGGTCACTCTACAGCAAGCTATATTCCAGCAGGTAGAAATGTTGGTACTGTAGAGGAAGTTCACGGTGGTGTTAGCCGTAATGTAGTAGAGGACATTGCAAATGTTGAGCTTCGTCCTACATTTGTTAGTCTTGTAGATGAAAGCGGTATTGGTACAGGCGTACTTGAGAAGCTTAATAATCACAAGGTCGATACAAGATTTGTTCGCCGTACTCCTGATGGAATGGGAAAGTGGCTTGCAGTTTTTGATAATCACGGAGACGTAGTTGCATCTATTTCAAAACGTCCTGATCTTTCTGTAATCAATGATATTCTTGATGAAGAAGGAGACGAAATCTTCAAAGATGCAGATAGTATTGCTCTTGAGATTGATATGGAAAAGGATTCAATCAAAAGAGTATTCAAATATGCAGAGAAATATAACCTAAAGGTATATGCAGCTGTATCAAACATGAGTATTGCTGTTGAACGTAGAGATTTCTTGAAGAATGTAGAGTGCTTTGTATGCAATCAGCAGGAAGCGGGCATCCTTTTCATGGATGATTATTCAGAGAAAACACCTGAGGAGATGGAAGAAATCCTTGCAAAGAAAATCCAGGGTGCGCAGATTAAAAAGATGATTGTAACACTTGGTGGACAGGGTGCTGTTTATGCAGATATTGATGGAAATACAGGATTTGTACCTGCTAGAAAGGTAGATGTAAAAGATACTACAGGTGCAGGAGATTCATTCTTCGCCGGTGTAACAATCGGTCTTACATATGGCAAAACAATAGAAGAGGCTTGTGAAATTGGATCTACTTTAGCAGCATCTGTTATTGTAACTTCAGATAATGTATGTCCACGATTTTTACCTAGTGAGTTCGGCTTAGAAGTATGATAGAATAGTCATGAATAATTTAGGATAATTGATTGGGCTAGAGTAATGTTAGAAAATGATAATCTAAAATACAGACAGATGTATTTTGATATGGATGGTGTTATCAAGCAAGAGACATACGTATATCACAGAGAATTAACACCAGAGGAGCAGGAGAACTACGACAATTTAGTAGCTGATTCTGACCAAATGACTATTTTTGACTTTATTACTGATTAGACCTTGGATTACCAAGGTCTTTTTTGCATTATATAAAAGGAGAATACTATGAGTTTAACTAATTCAACATTACAGGAATTCACAGAGAAGCTTGCTTCAAAGACATCCGTGCCAGGTGGAGGCGGTGCAAGCGCTATGGTTGCAAGCATTGGAATAGCTCTTGGAGATATGGTTGGCGAGTTCACTGTTGGGAAAAAGAAATATGCAGATGTGGAGCCAGAAATAAAGGATTTAATGGAAAAGGCTCAGGACATTAGAGTTAAACTCTTAAAATGCATCGATGATGATGCTATTGCCTTTGAACCACTTTCTAAGGCTTATTCTATTTCAAAGGAAGATCCTACCAGAGACGAAATAATGGAAAAGTGCTTGAAAGATGCTGCACAGGTTCCATTTCAGATTCTTCAGCTTGCTTGTGAAGCAGTGGATTTACAAAGAGAATTTGCAGATAAAGGCTCAGTGCTTATGATTAGTGATGCAGCCACAGGTGTTGCAATGCTTCAGGGAGCAATCAAAGGGGCAGCTGTCAATGTAAAGATAAACACCAAATCTATGAAGGATAGAGAGTATGCGTCAGATTTAGATTCTAAAGTGGAAGCATTAGTTGATGAGTATGTAAGCAAAGCTGATGAAATATACAAAAGCGTTATGGAAAGATTATAAACTGGAGGTATCATGGCAAAGTTATTAAAAGGTAAAGAAGTAGTTGATGCATTAAATATAAAAATGGCTAATCAGGTGGAGGCTCTCAAAGCAAATGGAGTTAATCCTACACTTGCTATCCTTAGAGTTGGAGAGAGAGCAGATGATCTTTCCTATGAAAGAGGCGCAATCAAACGCTGTCAGCAGGTTGGTGTGACAGTTAGAGTGGAGGCACTTCCGGAGGATGTTTCAGAAGAAGCCTTTTTTGAGAAGCTTACTGAGTTAAACGAGGATGACGCTGTTCATGGAATTCTTATGTTTAGACCACTTCCAAAGCATATCGATGGTGAGAAAGCTAGAAATATGCTGAAGGCTGAAAAGGATGTGGATGGATGCACTGATTTATCTCTTTCCGGTGTATTTACAAACACAAATCTTGGTTTTGCACCATGTACAGCTGAGGCGGCCATGGAAATCTTAAAGCATTATGATATTGCACTTTCTGGCAAGAAGGTTGCGGTCATTGGTCGCTCACTTGTTATTGGTAGACCAGTTGCAATGATGCTTATGCACGAAAACGCAACTGTTACAATTTGCCATACAAGAACAGTTGATATTCCTTCTATTACAAAGGATGCAGATATTGTAGTGGTAGCTTCTGGTCAGATGGAAAGCATTGGAAAGGAATATTTGAGAGAAGGCCAGACTGTAATTGATGTTGGTATTAGCTGGAATGATGAAAAAGGCAAGCTTTGTGGCGATGTTAAGTTTGACGAAGCTGAACCAATTGTAGATGCTATAACACCAGTGCCAGGTGGTGTTGGAGGTGTTACAACAAGCATACTTGTAAAGCATGTTGTTGAAGCGGCAGCAAAAAAGACTGTTTAATTTTCAAAATGTATGAATTTTTTATACAAAAACTCCGATTAATTATGTAGAATAGTTGTTATAAGGGGTTAAGGGAGACGAATTATGATTATTGAGCAGCTAAGGGCAGGACAGGAGGTCACACTAGAAGTACTTATTGGTGGCTCATCATTTGAATTGAAGACAGAGGTGGTTGGAACTAATGCTGAAACAGGAGCATTGGTTAAGCCATACGTGTATAACGGACAGGTTGTGGATTTTACAAATGGATCTCCACAGAGCATGACATTCTCACTTCATTGCATAGATCCGCACACTGGCGGTAGAGTTGTGTGGAAAAATGTAGCTGTTAACGTTATCAAATTCAGAGGTGTGGATTACTATGCCGTAGATGCCAAGGCATTTGGAAAAATTGCAGCATCTAGTGAACGTCGTGAGGATGTTAGAGTGCATGTGAAAAAGCCAGGCTCTGCTCTGATGGAAGATGGTCGACGTTTCTCCATCTCAGTTTTGGATATTAGCGACAGTGGAGTTTCCTTTATTGGTAATGCTAATAGAGTCACAATAGGTGACATTGTAGAGGTTAACTTTGCTGATAATGCTCATAATTCAGATTTTAGCTTGGCAGTAAAGGCTCGTGTAAATAGAGCTGAAGCTGAAAACAATGGCATATTGTACGCTGGCAAAATTTTAGAGAGAGATAATAAGCTTTTAGCGTATCTATGCTTTAAAGGCATGGACGAAAAGTTAGATAGATAGCGATAGGGACGAATTATATGGCAGACGATAAGTTACGACAAGAGCTACTATATATGGTTCGACTTACTTCTAAATACGATTTCAGTCGTATGGAGGTTGTTGAAGGTATACTGAGGCTAGAAAATGAAAGACAAATTCTAGGCTCTGTTTTTGGTAAGAGATTCAAAACAAGAATATTTGATATAGCAGCTGGCCAAGCCGTAGATGAGAATTGTGTTATTTGCGGACAGCATGCTGATAATAAAGTAATATGCCAGCATTGTCTTTCAACAATAGGTGAAAGCGATTATGCTAAAAATAAAATCAAGACTAAAGAAAATGATAAAAGGCTTAGAATTCCGGATTTTAAGAAGCTAATAGATAAAATAAAGTCTATTAGCAAACAAGATAAAACAAAAGAAGAAATTAAAGAAAAAGTTCATGACAGGATTAGTCTTGGAAGAGTAAAACGTTATGTACAAGGTGTTTTGGTATTTTGTTTAACCTTGATTTTATTTGTTCAGATTTGGATATTAGGATTATGGCTCTCTATTCCAGACTATAATCCAACTGAAGAAGCTAGGGTTTCTTCAAATCAAGTGGTCCCTGTGGAGTCCGCAGATGATGCTTATGCTCAGCTGCTATTGGATTTTCCTGAGGAGGAGGGATACACGGTTACATATTCCAGAGAGGATGCAGATTATGTGGGAAGGTTTTTGCTTAATCCTGGAGACTGTTGTTTGGAAATAGAAGATAATCTTACTGATGAAGAAAGATACGATTATTTCTTTAAAGAAGATGTTTATGTTTTCTATATTTCATATTTAGAGGAGAATACAGGAAAGGTGGGGATTGCCGAGGTAAACCATGCAGGTTCTATCTTGGTAGAAGGTTCGTTTAACGATGGACGACGTACAGATTCCTTCTACAAATTCAGATAGAATTATCATATTCTACATATTACATTCACAGCCTGGACATAATTCTTTGGTACTATTTCAACTGCGATTTGTAATGAATATGGTTATCTCGGAGGGTTTTATGAGACTTAGACCAGATGAAGAGGCAAGATTAAATAGTATCTTGGCGCCAATTAGAAGTGACTCGAGAGTTCTAAAAATGAAGAACTACATTCAACATGGGAGAATAACAACTTTTGATCATGTGGAAAGTGTCACTAGACTTAGTTTTTGGATTAATAAAAGACTTCATATAGGAGCAGATGATAGAGTTCTTACAATAGGTGCTTTTTTACACGACTATTATTTATATGATTGGCATGTTACTGATGATGGACATGGACTTCACGGTTTTTCTCATTCAAACACTGCAAAAGAAAATGCCATTAACGACTTTGGGATAGGAAAAAGGACTCAAGATGTTATAGAAAGCCATATGTGGCCACTTAATATCACCAAGGTTCCCAAAAGTAGAGCAGCATGGATTGTATGTATTGCTGATAAATGTGTATCAACTCGAGAAACACTGCTTTGCAGATAAAAATTAAATCAAGAATATATTATATTAGGGCCATTGTATTTGCTTGCAATGGCCCTATATTAATGCTATAACTGTATTAAGGGAAATAGAACAGTTAATGTTCATCGAAAGGACGAATGATATGAAAAAAAAGGTTATAGCTATTGTGCTTGCAGCGATAATTGCGGCTGCAGGAATTTTCGTGTGGAAATCAGGAATTATATCAGGAGGTGCAACTGGTTCTGATGATTCAGCGGAGGTATACGTTATGTCTTTGTCTGATATCATGGGAACTAACAGTGGATATTCTACTAATGTCTTTATGGGCGTTGTGGAAGGTCAGGAGTCTACAGGTATTACAAAAAGTTCTGACAGAGAGTTAGATCAGCTTTTTGTATCTGAGGGCGACACTGTTACAGTTGGAACACCTCTTTTTTCGTATAAAACTGATTCTCTGGTATCAGAGAATACTCAGTATGGCTTTGAAATTGAAGGCTACAACCTTAGTATTGCTGATTACAACAACGATATTACCAAGACTCAGGCAGAGCTTGATAAAATCAAGGGCAACACAGATGAGGATAAAACTAAAAAGGAAGAGCTTACCAATCAGATTAATTCATTAAATACAGATATTGCCATTGCTCAGAATAATATTGAGATGGTAAATGCAAAGATTGAAGCTAACAACAATAAAATAGCAAATTCTACTGTAACTTCTACAGTTGATGGCACAATCACAAAGATTGCAGATGATACAAACCCATACACAACAGACGGTTCTTTTATCACAATTCTTGCATCTAAGGAGATGAGAGTTAAGGGACAAATCAACGAGCAAAACGTATGGGCAATCAATGTGGATGAGCCTGTAACACTTCGTTCTCGTGTGGACAGCAGTCAGACATGGAAAGGAACAATTACCAAGATTGATACTGAATCAAAGCAGGAAAACAATGATTCGTCATATTATGGTGGTGGTTCTTCTGATTCTAGTTCCACAAAATATCCTTTTTACATCACACTTGAGGATAGTGAAGGCCTAATGATGGGACAGCATCTATACATCGAACTTGGACAGACAGATGCACCAGAGATGGACTTTACAGATGGCACATATTTATATGATTACTACATTGCCTATGATGAAGAGGGCAATCCATTTGTATGGGCAGACAACAAGGGACGTTTAACAAAGGTTCCTATCGAGCTTGGAGATTATTATGAGGAGCAGATGGTATATTCTGTTTCTGGTATTGATAATGACACATTAATCGCTTTCCCAATGGAGGATTACTCTGAGGGAATGAAGACTGTTAGCGAATACGAGGGAGAATAAGAATGATTGTAAAACTTGAAAACATTTACAAGGTTTACGGTGAATCTGGCACAGAAACCTCGGTTCCTGCTTTGAACGATGTGTCACTTACTGTAAACGAAGGTGAATACGTGGCAATCATGGGGCCATCAGGTTCTGGAAAGAGTACTTTGATGAATGTTATTGGTTGCCTGGATAAACCTACATCTGGTGTCTATTATTTTGAAGATAAGGATGTTCTAAAGCTTAAAGATAGGCAGATGTCTGATTTAAGACTTCACTCTATTGGGTTCGTTTTCCAAAGCTTTTATCTTATGAATGAGGAGAATGCAATTGAAAATGTAGCCCTTCCTCTTTCATATGCAGGAGTTCCTAAAAAAGAAAGAGAAAGAAGAGCGATTGAAGCTCTTACAAGGGTTGGCCTTGCGGATAGAGTAAAATTCCGTCCTGATCAGCTTTCTGGAGGTCAAAAGCAAAGAGTTGCCATAGCTAGAGCCATTGTTAATAATCCAAAGGTTCTTTTGGCGGATGAGCCTACAGGTGCCCTTGATCAAAAGTCTGGCGCCGCTATCATGGATCTTTTCGAAAAGCTGAATGAAGAAGGCACAACCATTATAATGATTACTCACGACGCCAATATTGCCAGCCATGCGAAAAAGACATACAGAATTGTCGACGGCAAGCTTTACCATGGATTAGAGGAGGATAAGGAATGAAAAAGATAATTAAACCTATCCTCATAATAGTTATTATTTTGGCCTTGGCTGGTGGCGGTTTGTATGGAGGATACAGATACAGCCAAAGCAAAAAGACTGCTGAGGTTGTTGCCGTAAGCATGTATGCCATGGATGGATACTGGGGTGATTCAATAACTAGTTACGGAGATGTAACCTCAGATAAGTCTCAGACCACTTACCTTTCATCAGGAACAGAGATATTAGCTGTTAATGTTCAGCCAGGCGACCATGTTAACGAAGGCGATGTGCTGATGACAGTCAAGAAAGAAACACAGGACATTAAAGGCAAAGAGCTTGAAGTAGAAAAAGCCAGACAAGCTTATGTTGCTGATACAGTTACTCTTGAAAGACTGCAGAATACAACACCTATTCCTGAATACATTTCAAGCTCACCAGATACCAGAACAAGGGAGCTTCTTGTTAGTAAAGAGTATAGATTAAAGCTGGGCTCTACCTTCGGTGAATACAAGGAAGACCATCTTGTTTACGAGGAATATTTTGATCAGTCTGGAAATCTTACATCTACTCTCTATTATGATGAAAAGGGTAATTCCCTGGATGAAACTGATGATACAGACAAGATTAATGCTATCGTAAATGCGGACCATTCTCTTTTCGAATGTTACGATAATTATGAAACAACAGAAGTTACTGTAGGTACCTTTTACTACAATGCAGAAACAGGAGAGATGATTGGTCACGAAGGTGTTGATGGAGAGGGAAATGTTGTAGAACGATACAATGCTCCAGAAGGTTATACACCTACTCAGCTTAAAGATAAAATAGAAGAGGTTTCCAACACCCTCAAGAAACATGATCTTGATCTTAGAAAGAAGGAAAATGAGCTTGAGGTTATGAAGAACACCAATGACAATGGTGAGATTCTGGCAAAGGTTTCAGGTACAGTTTCTAAGGTTCAGAACAAGGACAATTACAATAACACTCAACCATTCATGATAGTTACCGCTACTGATGAGTACTATATCTCAGGCAGCATCGGAGAGTTCTATCTTGATAGTGTAAATGTTGGAGATACAGTTACTATTTCTTCCTGGGATACTGGACTTACAGCAGATGCTGTTATTACTTATATCAGTGATACTCCAAATACAGATAACAACAATTTCTATTCTGGAGATGGAAACACAAACAGCAGTAATTATGAATTTAAGGCTAGTTTCGATAGAAGCAGCGGTATTGAAATTGGATCCGCAGTAGATATTACAATTACCCCGGCTGGACAGGAAGATACCGGACTTTATATTTCTACATATTTTGTTCGCAAGGATGCCAGCGGCAATTATGTTATGAAAATGGGCTCTGACAATAAGCTTGAAAAGGTTTATGTAAAGGTTGGAAAAAGCCTTTGGGGTTCAATGATTGAGATTAAAAGCGGTGTCACTATGGATGATTACCTTGCATTCCCATATGGAAATGGAGCAGTGGAAGGTATGAATTGCAAAATAGTGGATTCTTTTGCGTATTAAGGGAGGACTTATGTTAGAAAATTTACGATTGGCCTTTAGAGGCATATGGACACATAAGCTTAGATCCTTTTTGACAATGCTGGGTATCATTATTGGTATTGCGGCTATTATCGCCATAGTATCTACTATCGAAGGAACCAACCAACAGATTAAAGAAAATCTTATTGGCTCTGGCTCCAACACTGTTGATATTCAGCTTTATCAAAATGATTGGCCACTTGATTTAAGCTATAGCGAGGCACCATTTGGAGTTCCTCAGGTAAGCGATGATGTTTTATCTGAAATCAGAGACTTGGATGAGGTCAAATCTGCAAGTAAATATGCCAACAGACAGATTTATGATGGAGTTTATTACTTGAACAATTCCATGAATGGTGGATATGTAAAAGGCGTTGAAACAGACTATTTTTCAACAGCCAATCTTACAGTTAAAGAAGGTAGACTTTTCACAGTAGATGAGTTAAAAGATTATAAAAAGGTTTGTGTAATTGATGATGGTGTTGTGGAAGATCTTCTTCACAATGATGAGCCTATTGGAAAAATCCTTGAGATTCAGGGAGATTCATATGTGGTAATCGGAGTTGTTGCATCACGTTCAAACTTTGAGCCTACAATCAACTCAATCTCTGACTATGAAACATATATGCAGGATGAATCTGGAACAGTTTATATCCCCCTTTCAACCTGGCCTATAAGCTACAAATATGACGAGCCAGAAAATGTTTTAGTTAGAGCTAATTCTACTGATGATATGACAGCTGCAGGAAAGAAGACTGCAGATATTATGAATTCATACATCAATCCAACTGATGACACTATCAAGTATCAATCAAAGGATTTACTTGAGCAGGCACAGCAACTTCAGCAGCTTTCATCATCAACAAATTCAATGCTTATTTGGATTGCAGCAATTTCTCTTTTAGTTGGTGGTATCGGTGTAATGAACATTATGCTAGTATCAGTTACAGAACGTACTGCAGAGATTGGTCTAAAGAAGGCCATTGGAGCAAGAAAAGGAAAAATCATGGGACAGTTCCTTACAGAAGCTGCCGTACTTACTTCTATGGGCGGTGTTCTGGGAGTTGCCAGTGGTATTGGACTTGCTCAAATCATTTCAATTATGAGTGGCACTCCTGTTGCAATATCATGGCCAGCTGCTTTTATAGCAGTAGTATTTTCAATGGTAATCGGTATTGTATTTGGTATTTTACCAAGTCATCAGGCTGCAAATCTCAATCCTATAGATGCATTGAGAACTAACTAATTTGACCCGGAGGTTATATGAGTAAATTTATTTCATGGAATGTAAACGGCCTTAGAGCAGTGGTAGGAAAAGGCTTTTGGGAATACTTTGATGAGGTGGATGCAGATATCTTTTGCCTTCAGGAAATCAAGCTTTCTGAGGGGCAGTTTGATTCTGAAAAAGAAGGATATCATGTCTACTGGAATTATGCAGAAAAGAAAGGCTATTCTGGTACAGCCATTTTTACTAAGAAAGAGCCTATTTCTGTAAGCTACGGTATTGGAATAGAAGAGCATGACCACGAAGGAAGAGTTATTACTCTCGAGTTCGAGGACTATTACTTCATTACATGCTACACACCTAATTCTCAGAATGAGCTTAAGCGTCTGGATTACAGAATGACATGGGAAGATGATTTCAGAGCTTACATGTGCGAGCTTAACAAGAAAAAGGGCGTAATCCTTTGTGGCGATTTGAATGTTGCCCATGAGGAAATTGATATCAAGAATCCTAAGACAAATCGTCGTAATGCAGGCTTCACTGACGAGGAGCGTGGCAAGATGACAGAGCTTTTGGATGCTGGATTTGTAGACAGTTTCAGACACTTTTATCCAGACCAGGCCGAAATCTATTCATGGTGGTCATATCGATTCCATGCAAGAGAGAAGAATGCAGGTTGGCGCATAGACTATTTCATAGTTTCAGAGGATATGAAGGACAGAATGAAGGATGCCAAGATACATACAGAAGTTATGGGCTCAGATCATTGTCCAATAGAATTAGATTTTGAATAGGCATTAGGCAGGCAATATGCTATCATAGAGTATATCAGTGGGAGGTGCTTATTATGGCAGATAAAAAAGAAGGTACATTTGTAGTACATGTTAATAAATGCGAAAACGACACATGGCAGGGCCAGGTCACATGGGCTGACCGGGACGAAAAGCTTAGCTTCCGCAGTGCCATGGAATTAATGTCAATCATTGATGCTGCTTTAAATGCAGACGAAGAATAAAAATATCGGCTAGCCATCTGGCTAGCCGTTTTTATTACTTATTTGCCTTTGCAAGGAACTTTTCGTTATTGATGATAAATCTCTCATGAGTACCCATACCCACAACACCGCTTTCATCTGAACAAACAACCTCAAAAGAAAGCTTACGGCCATCAATTTCAATAAGAGTAGCCTCGCAAATAATGGTTTTTCCAATAGCAGATGGTGCCATATGACTAACATCTACCTTTGTGCCTACAGTACCCAAGCCTTCCTCAAGCTCTGGCTGAACCATTTTCCAGCAAGTCTCTTCCATAAGAGCAATCATTGCAGGCGTTGCAAACACCTCAAGAGCCCCACTAGTAAAAGCCTTCGCCGTATTATCAATTGTAACAACCGTCTCAGCGGTATTCTTCATCCCAATTTCCAACATAGTATAAGTCCTTTCCCAACAAATATAATTTCGCAACCTCCACTATAATACCACACATCACGCCCCGCAAGCCTACTATTTACACATTTTTATAGTTTTTGTGTAGGGTCTGCCCCTCTAGATTTGTCGTGGGCGCTTATTGGGATTACGAAGGGGCTTAGGGACATTGGGTCTTCGATTACTACGCTGTCGATGCCGTATATTTGCTTGACGGAATCGGTGGTGATGATTTCGTTTGGGGTGCCTTCGGCTAAAAGCTTTCCGTTTTTCATTGCGAAAATGTAGTCGGCATATTTTGAGGATAGGTTTATGTCGTGGAGAACCATTACGATGGTGGTTTTCTTTGTGCGGTTAAGCTCCTTTAGAAGGTCCAGGATTTCTATTTGGTAGGCGATATCTAGGTATGTGGTAGGTTCGTCTAGAAATAGAATGTCGGTTTGCTGGGCTAAGGCAAGGGCGATAAATACGCGTTGGCGTTGGCCACCGGATAGTTCATCTACAGTTCTGTCTGCAAGCTCTGTGATTTTCATTGCTGCCATGGCTTCGTCGATTGCTTCGTAGTCCTGGCAAGTAAGTGGCGCCATGAACTTGCGATGAGGATAGCGGCCTCTTGATACAAGCTCTGCAACCTTAATGCCTTCTGGGGCAATAAGGGATTGAGGGAGGAGTCCGATAGTTTTGGCTATGTCTTTGGTTTTTATGCAAAGAAGAGAGGTATCGTTTAATGTGACACTTCCACTGTTTGGTATTAAGAGTCTGCAGAAAGTCTTTAAAAGAGTGGATTTTCCGCTTCCGTTTGATCCGAGGATAACGCTTATTTTGTTTTCTGGAATATGGATGCTGACATCGTTTAGAATGTTGCCATTTCCATATCCAACCTTTATATTGTTGGCTTTTAAAGTGTTGTGTTCCATTAAATGTTTCCTTTCTTATTCTGAGAAATAAGCAAATATATTAGATATGGCGCACCCAGAATGCCGGTGATTACGCCAACTGGATATCTTGTGCTTAGCAGGTTTTGTCCTATAAAATCTCCCCCAAGTACAAGTATTGCTCCCACAAGTCCAGAGGAGATGATGTTGGATTGATTTCTGCCGCATATTTTTGCAGCGATGGGACCTGATAAAAATGCAATTGATGCGATCGGTCCAGAAATAGATGTAGCAAAGGCGATTAAAAGCACGGAGCAGATTATTAATGTTGTGCGCACTAAATTGATACGTACTCCAAGGATAATTGCTACCTGGTCACCTAACGCCAGTGACTGCATGCCGTGGCGAAGAGCTATTATTGATAGAAGACAAACTACAACTACTATAAATAATAGTGGAAGAGAGTCCGTTACTATTCCGTTGAGATTTCCTGTCATCCATCTCATTGCTGTAGGCACGTCGTATTCAGCAGCTTTCATTACCATCCAATTAACCATGGCTGTAAAAAAGGCCTGAAATCCTATTCCTACAAGAACAAGTCTGCTAGTTGAAAAGCTTCCTACGTAAGAGATTCTGTAAATCAATATGGCCACCAATATTCCCGCAAATACTGAAATGATAGAAACGATATTTCTATTTAAATTAAGGAAAAGAATGCAGTATACTGCGGCGGCTGTGGAACCTGATGAAACTCCGATGATATCTGGGCTTGCCAATGGATTGTTTAATAGAGTTTGGAATATATTGCCTGCAACGCCAAAAGCAATTCCGCAAAGTATAGCGGTAATTGTTCTAGGTAATCTCAGTTTTGCAATAATATATGAACCTTCATCACTGAGTCCAAGGATAGTTTTTATTACCTGATCTAGAGAATAATTCTTTTCACCAATGGATAGATTACAAAAGGCTAGTACCAATGTAATGGCAAATAGAATACAAAGGATAAATATGTATTTTCTTCGTCGCTTTATCATAGACTTTGTACCTTGGCCTTTCTGATAATAAATATGAAAATGGGTGCACCGATTAATGCAGTCATAATTCCAGATTCCAGTTCTCCTGGACGACCAAGAATTCTTCCGAGCACGTCTGAAATGATAAGTACTGAGCTTCCGTAAATGCCGCTGCATATAATAAGTGGAATATGATTACTTCCTACAATCATGCGAATAAAATGGGGAACCATTAAACCTATAAAGCTTATTGGACCTGCCAATGCTGTGGTAGTTGCACATAAAAGAACACCACAAATAGCGGCAATTGCCCGGGTTCTATTAACATTGAGGCCAAGGGCGATGGCTGTTTCCTCGGATAATAGTAGAGTATTTAAATTGCCGGAAAAGCATAAGCTTACTATTATTGCAAGAATGGTGATAGGAAGAATAAGTTTGATGTCATCATAATTAGTTCCACCTATGCTTCCTATTTGCCAAAATCTGTATGTAGTCATTACGCTGGAATCTGGCATAACTATAAGGCTGATGATTGAAGATAAAGCGATGCTTGTTGCAGAGCCTGAAATAGCAAGCTTTATAGGGGTTGGTCCACCATAGCCTACAGATGCAAGCTTGTACACTATTAGTGCTGTAAGCATTGCTCCAGCAAAAGAAAGTCCAATGTAGGAAATCTTTGACTGGATGTTAAAAAATGCAATGCCTGCAACTATAAATAAAGAAGCACCTGCATTTACGCCTAAAATACTAGGGTCTGCTATAGGATTTCTTGTAATAGACTGCATTAATACACCGGAAATGCTTAAAGAAGCTCCAGCAATGATTCCAAATAGGGTTCTGGGAATTCGCGTTTGAACAATATTTACTTCATACACATCGGTATTGCGTCCTAAAACTGCATCCCAAACATGGGATAAACCTACGGACTTTGTGCCGTAGGTTATAGAAAGTGCTATCGCAATAAATAGGATTACAATACCTAAAACAGTTATTGATATAGCTTTATTTTTATTCATTAATATTATTTGCTGCCTCACTTAATAATGAAAGATAATCATCGATTGCATATGGTATAGAAAGAATTGATGGAGTAGTTGCTGCTGCAAGAGCGCTATTTGAATCAAGTAATACAACAGCACCATTTTTTACTGCTGGAATCTGACTCATAAGAGCGTCAGCCTGCATTGCCTCAAGAAGACCTTCATCTCCATAAACAATCATAATATCTACATCATTCAATAAATCGCTGTTCTCGCGTGAGATAGTTACAGAAAAGTCTTCACTTGTCTCAGCAAGAGAAAGGATACTTTCAGGTGTTTCTAAGCCTAAGTCGTTAAGATATGATGCTCTAGGATCATTTGGAAGATAAGCATAGAATGTGCTCATATCATCCTGTGAAATCCAGAAGAAGCCTGCTGTTTTTCCTTCAAGCTCTGGATACTGCTCAAGCTTTTCTGATATTAAAGCATCTGTTTCTTCAACAAGTTTTTCACCATCAGCCTTCATACCGATAGCTGTTGCATTTACAATAGTTTGATCTCTCCAGTTTGTTTTCCATGCAGTTTCGATGTAAGGAACTACAGGGGCAATCTCTGAAAGGAGATTGTATTCTTCCTCAGTAAAGCCTGAGTAAGAAGCAATGATAACGTCTGGTTCAGCTGCTGCAATAGCTTCATAATCCCAGCCTGTTTCATCGTCAAATACATTAGGATTTGTTTCACCTAATTCAGCAAAGGCCTCATCTGTCCAAAGGTGAAGTTTGTTGTCTGTCATAAGACCATAGTTTGCTGCAGAAACACCAACTGGAACGACACCGAGAGCTAATATTGCATCCTGATTAGCCCAAGAAAGTGTAACGACTCTTTCTGGCTTTGATTCAATAGTTGTTTCACCGAATGCATGCTCAATTGTGATTGGGAAAGCTGAGTCATCCCCAGTTACTTCAGTGTTTGCTGAGTCAGCAGAACCTGTATCTGAAGTTGTAGCTGTATCAGTGCTGCCACATCCTACAAGAGCAGTGCTAAATACAGAAACAGCTGCTATAAGTGATAATAATTTTTTTCTCATAATAAAAAATCCTCCTGTTGTAAATTGAGAAGAGTTAGCGAAAACTAACTGCGTGCTACTATATCACGTGCGAATTAGTTTTGTCAAACTAAAATTCGATTATGATAATATTTATCAGTACAGACTAATTTTTCACCCAATTGTATGCATAAATAGTTTGTGGTATAATTGAACACCGCAAGATTAAGATTATATACGGAGGACGAGATGAAAGAGATTCTTGGACAAATAAAAGAAGTCGTCATCGCCGGTTTTAAAGCAGCTGGTTACGATGAAAAATATGCAATGGTAACACTTTCAAACAGACCTGACCTTTGCCAGTTTCAGTGTAATGGAGCAATGGCAGCAGCAAAGGAGTACAAAAAGGCTCCTATTGCAATCGCTAACGAGGTAGTTGAAAAGTTAGCTGATAATGCAATGTTTTCTAAGTGCGAGGCATGTCCTCCAGGATTTATAAATATGAACCTTTCTGATGAGTTTATTGCTGCATTTGTTAGTGGCATGGCATCAGATACAGAGCGTTTTGGTGTTGATAAGGTAGCTACACCAAAGAAGGTTATGATTGATTACGGCGGACCAAACGTTGCTAAGCCACTTCACGTTGGTCACCTTCGTTCAGCAATTATCGGTGAGTCAATTAAGCGTACAGCTCGTTTTATGGGTGATGAAGTTTACGGTGACGTTCATCTTGGAGACTGGGGTCTTCAGATGGGACTTATCATCACAGAATTAAAGCTTCGCAAGCCAGAGCTTGTATATTTTGATGAAAGCTTCGAGGGAGAGTATCCTACAGAAGCACCTTTCACTATTTCAGAGCTTGAGGAGATTTATCCATGTGCATCTGGAAAGTCAAAGGAAGATCCAGCATACAAAGAGGCTGCTATGACAGCTACATATGAGCTTCAGCATGGCAGAAGAGGATATCAGGCACTTCTTTCTCACATTCTTAATGTTTCAGTTACAGACCTTAAGAGAAACTATGAAAAGCTTGATGTTACATTTGACCTTTGGAAGGGCGAAAGCGATGCGCAGCCTTACATCCCTGATATGGTTCAGAAGATGAAGGATGATGGCTTTGCTTATATTTCAGAGGGCGCTTTAGTAGTAGACGTTAAAGAAGAAACAGATACAAAAGAGGTTCCACCATGTATGATTCTTAAATCAGATGGTGCATCTCTTTACAATACAACAGACCTTGCAACAATGGTATGGCGTATGAAGGACTACAATCCAGATTCAATCATCTATGTTGTAGATAAGCGTCAGGAGCTTTACTTCACACAGGTATTCCGTTGCGCAAAGAAGACAGGCATTGTTCCAGCAGATAAAAACCTTTATTTCGTAGGTTTTGGTACAATGAACGGCAAGGACGGTAAGCCATTCAAGACACGTCAGGGTGGTGTTATGAGACTTGAGTATCTCCTTCAGGAAGTAGAAGAGAAGATGCTTGAGAAGATTAAAGAGAATGGTACAATGGATGATGAACAGGCAGCAAAGACAGCATCAGTTGTAGCTCTTTCTGCTGTTAAATATGGTGACCTTTCAAACCAGGCTTCAAAGGATTACATCTTTGATATCGACAGATTCACATCTGCTGAGGGTAACACAGGCCCATATATCCTTTACACAATCGTTCGTTGCAAGTCTATTCTTGCTAAGGCAGGAGTGGACAGTGTTGATGGCGATATCTTGCCAGCTCACTCAGAGTCAGAGAGAGGCTTACAGCTTGAGCTTACAAAGTTCATGGCAGCCCTTACATCTGCTTACGAGGATATGGCACCACACAAGATTTGTGCATACATCTATGATTTAGCTAATGCATTCAATAGATTCTATCACGATACAAAGATTTTAGCTGAGGAGGATGCAGCTGTTAAGGCTAGCTATCTCAAGCTTCTCATGCTTACAAGAGGAGTTCTTGAGAAGTCAATCGATCTTCTTGGCTTCAAAGCACCGGAGCGTATGTAATGTCTGATCAAACATTTTTACCAATTGATTTCGTTAATCGCATGGAGCAGGACTTAGGTCCTGACTTCCATGCGTTTTTACGTTCTTATGATGAGAACAAAATATCGGCCCTTAGATTTAATCCAATAAAGGCAGACGATGCAGCAAAGGCTACCATTAATCATATGCTGACAGGCTCAGTAGATTGGAGTCCGAATGGATACTATTATGATGAGGACCAAAGACCAGGTCTTCATCCTTATCATAGTGCTGGAGTTTACTATATTCAGGATGCTTCTGCACAGCTTCCAGTAGAGATGCTTTCGCCAAATCCAGGGGATTTCTGCCTGGATTTGTGTGCTGCGCCTGGTGGTAAATCTACCCAGATTGCAGGATATCTCGACGGACAGGGGATTCTTGTTTCCAACGAGCCTATGAAAAATCGTGCAAAGATTCTTTCTGAAAATGTTGAGCGTCTCGGCATCAAAAACTGCATTGTTACATCTGAATATCCAGACAAGCTGGCAGAGCGTTTTGTGGAATACTTCGACAAGATTATGGTGGATGCACCTTGTTCCGGAGAGGGCATGTTTAGAAAGAATCATGATGCTTGTAGCGAATGGTCGCTGGAGTCTGTTGAAATGTGTGCTGCAAGACAGGCAGAGATTCTAGATAGAGCGTACGAGATGCTTATCCCTGGTGGAAGGATGTGCTATAGCACATGTACTTTTGCCAGATTAGAGGATGAAGAAGCTGTTGCGGCTTTCATTTCAAGACATCCAGACATGAAGCTAATCAAGGAACAGCGTTTATGGCCACATCAGGTAAAGGGAGAGGGGCATTATGCAGCCTTACTTGAAAAGGCAGATGCTGATAATCGATATGAAGAATGTAAAGATAATAGAGAAACCTATTCCTTAAAGAAAATTAATGATAAAATATTAAATGACTATTTAATATTCATTAAAGAGACTATGACAAATCCAAAGGAGTGGAGAGGCAACCTGCTATTACTTAACGATTTGCTTTATATGTTGCCAGAGGACTGTCCGGATTTTGATGGTCTTCATGTATTAAGAGGAGGCTTGTTCTTAGGTACATTAAAAAAGAACCGCTTCGAGCCAAGCCATGCTCTGGCTTTGGCACTTAAGCCATCAGAGGTGACTAACAGTCATAACTTATCATCAGATAGTGCCGAAATCGATGCATATCTTACAGGTCAATCTATCAGATGCGATGTAAAGGATGGATGGACTCTTATTACAGTTGATGGATATTCAATTGGGTGGGGAAAGGCTGTAAAAGGCCAAATCAAAAATCATTATCCGAAAGGACTTCGTAGGTATGATACATAAAATATACATGCACAAACAGGATATTTATGAGTATGTAATGTTTACAATAGCAGCTGCTGTTATGGTTATTGGAATTTACTTTTTTAAATTCCCAAATCATTTTTCATTTGGTGGTGTCAGCGGTATTTCTATTGTGCTGGCTGCACTATTGCCACATACTCCAGGAAATATCAACCTGGTTATTAATATCTTTTTGTTAGTGCTTGGATTCTTTGTTTTCGGAAAAGAATTTGGAATCAAAACAACATACATCACTTTGCTTGTTTCTATAGGACCAAGCCTTCTTGAAAAGATTCATCCAATGGATGGCCCACTTACTGACGAGCCAGTATTGGAGCTTATGTTTGCAATTGCTTTGCCTGCCTTTGCATCTGCAATTTTCTTTAATTTAGGTGCATCTTCTGGTGGAACAGATATAGTTGCAATGATTCTTAAAAAATATACAAGTATTAATATAGGCACAGCATTGTTCTTATCAGATGTATTTATCGTCGTTTGTGCTTGTTTCGTATTTAATATTCAAACAGGTTTATTTTCATGTGTAGGCTTATTAGCTAAGTCTTTAGTTGTTGATGAGACAATCGAAAATATTAACCTGGTAAAATACTTTACAATCATTTGTTCAAATCCAGATCCAATTGTAAAATATATTACAGAGGAGCTTGGAAAGGGCGCCACTATATACAAAGCGGAGGGCGCTTATGGTCATCAGGAAAAGACTATCATTCTAACTATTCTTAAAAGACAGCAGGCTGTAGATCTTAAGAACTACATTAGAAGAAATCATCCTGGTGCATTTATTGCAATTACAAATAGTAGCGAGATTATAGGTAAAGGCTTTAGAGGGTATAACTAATGAATACAACATGGGGAATACTTGCACATGTTGATGCAGGTAAGACAACATTATCGGAGGCGGTTCTTTACAACGCAGGAGTTTTGGCGTCCACCGGTCGAGTAGACAAGGGGGACGCCTTTTTAGATACTGATCAGCAGGAGAAGAATAGAGGGATAACTATCTTTTCAAAGCCTGCTGTTTTTGACGTGGAAGGGGGAAGTATTACACTTCTTGACACTCCAGGTCACGTGGATTTTGCAACTGAAACTGAGCGTGCTATTTGGGCGCTGGATTTTGCAATTCTTCTTGTAAGCGGCACCGATGGTGTTCAGGCACATACAAAGACTCTCTTTGATTTACTTTCTAAAAACAAAGTTCCAACAATCATTTTTATTAACAAGATGGATATGCCTTCTGTGGAGGCAGATTCTCTACTTCCTAATCTCAAAGAAAAGCTTAGTGGCAACTGCGTTCTTCTTTCAAATCACGAGGATATTGCTGCAGAAGATGAAGGGGCAATGGAAGAGTTTTTTGAGACAGGTGAGCTTTCTGATTATCGTATTTACGATATGATTATATCAAGGAAAATCTTCCCTGTTTTAACTGGTTCAGCCCTTAAGGATTCAGGCGTAAAAGAGCTTCTGGATTTTATGAAAAAGCTAAGTGAGTATTCAGGAGAGAAAAAGGAAAAGGGAACTGAATTTGGTGCAAGAATATATAAAATCGAAAGTCTTGCACGAGATACAAGACTTACCTTTGCCAAGATTACTTCTGGAAGCTTAAAGGTTAAGAATACACTTCCAAATGGTGAGAAGGTTGACCAGATAAGGCTTTATTCCGGGGCTAAGTACACTCAGATAGATGAGGCAAAGGCTGGTGATGTGGTTGCATTAATCGGCCCTAAGGCTACATTTGCCGGCGAAGGAATGGGAGTGGAGGATAATAGGCCAGAGCTCACCTTAAATCCAGTATTGAAATATACACTTAATTTCACAGATGATACTGTGCCTCGTCTTGCATATCCAAAGCTTAGTGCATTTAACGATGAGGACCCATCTCTTAATGTTAGCTGGAATGATAAGCTGGAGGAGATAACCTTCAATTTGATGGGGGAAGTTCAAACAGAAATCATTCTCACTAGAATAGAAAATGAGCTTGGCATCAAGGGCGAGTTTGTTGAATCAGGCGTGTTATACAAGGAGACTGTTGCAGATAAGGTGGAAGGTGTAGGACATTTTGAGCCACTTCGTCATTATGCAGAGGCCCATATTTTGATGGAACCTTTAGAGCCAGGCAGTGGTATTCAGGTGGATGCAGATGTTTCTACTGATGATCTGGCGCTTAATTGGCAAAGACTTATAACTACCCATATTCTTGAAAAGGAACATTTGGGTGTATCAATTGGGGCGCCGCTTACAGATGTAAAGTTTACAGTTGTTGGTGGTAGAGCCCATATCAAACATACCGAAGGTGGAGATTTTAGAGAGGCCACCTATCGAGCAATCAGACAGGGCCTTATGGAGGTTGGAACAACCATCCTGGAGCCATATTTTAATTTTGAAATCAGCGTTCCTTCAGAACAAATCGGAAGAGTAATGACCGATGTGGAAAATATGAAGGGTTCCTTTGAGGTGCCAGAGGATAATGGTGGTCTTAGCATTATCAGAGGAAATGCACCAGCATCTCAGATTAGAAACTATCAGTCTGTTCTTGTGACATTTACAAAAGGACAAGGTCACATCAACCTTACATTTGCCGGATATTCAGCATGCAAAAATCCAGATGAGGTAATGGAAGCCTACGGATATGATCCAGAAGCAGATATAGATAATCCGGCTTCTTCTGTATTTTGCTCCCACGGGGCAGCTGAAGTTGTTCCATGGTATGAGGTGAAGGATAGATGCCATGTACCTTGCAGACAGGAAAAAAACAACTCAGCCCAAGATGATGAAATTCCTATTAATTCTAAGCGAATGAATCACAGCGAAGACGAATGGCTTGATCCAGATGAAATAGACAAAATACTTCAGCTCGCCACCCACAGTAATCAGGGTAAAAATCCTAAAAAGGGTTGGCACTATGGAGAAAGCACAAGACCAAGAAGAGTTGATTCAGATTACGTATACAAAGCGCCCAAGGAGATAAAGGCCAGGGACAAGTATCTTCTTGTAGATGGATACAATCTTATCTACGCTTGGCCGGAATTAAAGGAAGTGCTTGATGTCAATTTGGACGGAGCACGAGGAAAGCTACTTGATATCCTTAGCAATTACAAAGCGATGACAGACTACAATGTAATTGCAGTTTTTGATGCCTACAGAGTGAAAGGACATGAGGTGACAGCATCTGATTATTTGAACATTCATCAGGTGTTTACAGCAGAGGCTCAGACCGCCGATGCATACATAGAGAGATTCACCCATGAACATGGTAAAAAATACGATATCACAGTTGTAACCTCTGATGGCTTAGAGCAGGTAATTATCAGAGGCGCAGGGGCAAGGTTGATATCTTCTCGAGAGTTTATAGAAGAGGTGGAAAGAAAAGCTAGAGAGCTCCGAGAAAACTATGACATAAAATAATAGTTTACAAGAGGAATAAGTACCATTTTTAACAATTAATTCATATTCTTTATTTATAATCGTTGTATTGATGAGGCATAAGTATCTAGACTATCAGTTGAAGGGGGTAAAAATGACTAGATATCAGTTTCAGGATAGAGAGAGAAAGGCACTTGAGAAACTTAATATTCCTCTTGTAATCTACCAGCTTATAGATAAAAGAGTTGTGACAATTCTTGTAACAGATGGAATGTGTAAGCTTATGGGAGATTCCCGAGAAAATATTACCAAGTTATTCGACGAAGATATGTATCGGGATACACATCCAGATGATAAGGCAAGGGTTGCAGATGCCGCATTGAAATTCGCCATGGGCGGAGATAATTTCGATTGTGTTTACAGAACACTATCACATGTCATCAATGATTATGTAATTATACATTCTCACGGTGAGCATTTCGTAACAGAGGATGGGACTATGCTTTCCAGTACCATATATATGGTGGAAGGCATGGGCGAAGATTTTGAAAATCCCCTTACAGAAAAACTGGCTTCTAATTTCAGAGACATGATGTCAAAGGAAAGTCTGATAAGAGATAATTTTTATGATACTCTTACAGGCTTACCAAACATGTCATATTTTCTTGCTTTGGCAGATGCAGGAAAGCAGGCAATAATAGATGAGGGCAAAACTCCTGGTATAGTTTTCTTTGACTTTACCGGTATGAAATATTTCAACGAGAAGTTTGGACTCAAGGAGGGGGACAACCTACTAAGTGCATTTGGTGATATTTTAAGAAAGTATTTCTCAAATGAAAATTGTGGAAGAATGGGTTCTGACCATTTTGCTGTGTTTACACAGATGGAAGAAATTGAAGCTACACTTCAGAACATTTTCAAAGATATGAAGCGGGCAAATGATGGCAAAACCTTGCCTGTCCATGTAGGTATTTACTCCATGGCATTTGAGGATGTTCCAGCCAGCAGCGCTTGTGACAGAGCAAAGATTGTAAGCGACAAGGAAAAAGGGGCTTACCTTTCAAAGTACGCTTTTTACGATGAGAACACACATGTTGTTGCTTCTCACTATGAATATGTAATTAATACCTTTGAAAAGGCTATAAGAGAAGGATGGATTCAGCCATATTATCAGCAGATTATGAGATCTGTAAATGGCAGAGTTTGTGACGAGGAAGCCTTGGCGCGCTGGATTGATCCAGCTAGAGGAATTATTCCACCTAATCATTTTATTTATGTTCTGGAAGATGCAAAGCTTATTCATAAACTTGATTTATACATATTGGAATGCGTATTAAGAGATTTGGAAGATGTTGTTAAGAAGGGCTTCCAGATAGTTCCTGTTTCTATCAATCTCTCTAAGTATGATTTTGAATTATGCGATATTGTAGATGAAATAACAAAGAGAGTAGAAGCTTCAACTATTTCTTCAGAGATGATTACCATAGAAATTACAGAGAGCGTCTCTACATTGGACGAGGAATTCGTTTCTGATCAGATTAGAAGATTCCACGATGCAGGTTTCAAGGTTTGGATGGATGATTTCGGTAGCGGATATTCATCCTTAAATATGTTGCAAAAATTTGATTTTGATTTAATCAAGCTAGATATGCGTTTTATGCGTGAGTTTGGTATGTCCAAGAAAAATCATGTCATAGTAAAAGAGCTTATCCAAATGATTACAAAGCTTGGTATTGATACAATTGTAGAAGGTGTCGAGACAATAGAGCAGGTTAAATTTTTGCGAGAAGTGGGATGCAGCAAGATGCAGGGATTTTACTTTGCAAAGCCAATTCCGCTTGATGAATGGTATACGATTTATGGCGCCAGAGTTGGCAATGTCATAGAAGTATTTGAGGAAAGCGATTACTATGCAACAGTTGGTAAAGTCAATATTGTAGAACCAGTTGTCAATGACGATTACAACTGGGATAGTAATGAGTTTTTTGGTCAGATTCCTACCGGTGTAGTAGAAATAAGAGAGGATAGCACTTATATTCTTAGATACAACCGCAACTTTGCAAAGTTCCTTATGAAGACAGGATATCTTGATGAAGTGGATTTAGGAAATGCTATGATTCAGCAGAAAAAGGAACCAACAAAGGATTTTATGGATGCAGTGGAAAGATGCAATAATATCGACAAGTGGGTTCATGTAGAAAATATGCAGGATGAGGATTATTACTCTAGCTTCTTTATCAGAAAAATAGCAGTCAACCCACTACACGGTTATAAGGCTTATGAAGTAGCTATTTTATCAATCGCAAAGGACTGATGAAGGTTTGACACTCCAATATAAATGTGGTATTTTCTTTAAGAAATTTATATCGTTCATAGGATTTAGGTGCCCATAGTATTTAGGTACGTATGGGTGAAAAGGGAATCTGGTGAGAATCCAGAGCGAAGCCGTCACTGTGTTAGGGAGTTCGCTTTCATATCACTGAGTATTCTTGGGAAGAGAAAGCGTGCGATGATCAAAGTCAGGAGACCTGCCTATTTCTTGTAATTATGATTTGCGGGACTCGAATCATTATTCGCATGAATCCGAGAGGCTAATTGCCTCATGTTTTTGTGTTTAGATTGATTGAGGCTGCTTTATGCAGCCTTTTAATTTTGTGAGTTCCTAAATATATACATGAACGGTTTTATAGGAGGAAATCATGAAAAAGAGAAGTTTACAGATTTTAGCACTTTTCATGTCAGCAGCATTTGTATTTGCAGCTTGTGGTAAGACTGCTGATGTAGCTGAAACTACAGAAGAAAGTGTAGAAACAGAGGAGGTTGACGATCAGGCTGCAGCAGATAACGTAGCAGCACTTATCGATGCAATCTACGTTCAGGAAAGAACAGATGAGACAGATGCACAGTGTGCAGCTGCAAAGGAAGCTTGGGATGCTCTTACAGATGCTCAGAAGGAGCTTGTAGAAGGTGAGTATGCAGACCCAGATTACTTTGGTAGAGATACAGGTGATGCTTCTAAGGATGATCCATTAAACCAGGATGATATTGGTGAGAATGAAATCCTTGTAGTAAGCTTTGGTACTTCATTTAATGATAGCCGTGTTGCTGATATTGGTGGAGTTGAAAAGGCTATCGCAGCAGCATATCCTGACTGGTCAGTAAGACGTGCATTTACAGCACAGATCATTATCAACCACATTCAGGCTCGCGATAATGAAAAGATAGATAATGTAGAGCAGGCTCTTGAAAGAGCAGTTGCAAATGGTGTTAAGAACCTTGTTGTTCAACCAACACATTTGATGCACGGCGCTGAGTATGATGAATTGACAGCAGCAGTTGAAGAATATGCTGATAAGTTTGAATCTGTAAAGATTGCTGAGCCACTTCTTGGTGAAGTTGGAGCAGACGCTACAGAAGTAAATGCTGATAAGGAAACAGTTGCAAAGGCTATTACAGCTGAGGCAGTTGCTACAGCAGGTTTTGACAGCCTCGAAGCAGCAGCTGAAGATTCTACAGCATTTGTATTTATGGGACATGGTACAAGCCACACTGCAAAGGTTACATACAGCCAGATGCAGACACAGATGGATAAGCTTGGCTATGAAAACGTATTTATCGGTACTGTAGAGGGTGAGCCAGAAGAGACTTCTTGCGAGAACATTATTGCTGCAGTTAAGGAAGCTGGTTACACAAAGGTAGTTCTTCGTCCACTTATGGTTGTTGCTGGTGATCATGCAAACAACGATATGGCTGGTGATGATGAGGATTCATGGAAGTCAATGTTTGAGGCAGATGGTTCATTTGAATCAATCGATTGCCAGATTGCAGGACTTGGTGAAATTGCAGATGTTCAGGCTATCTACGTTCAGCACACATCTGATGCAACAGGTGTTGAGCCAGTAGAGTCTGCAAATACAGATGAGCTTAAGGACGGCGAGACATATCTTGCTGACTTCACAACAGACAGCAGCATGTTTCATGTAAATGAAGCAGAAAATGGTAAGGGTGAGCTTACTGTTAAGAATGGTAAGATGTCTATCCACGTATCATTAGTTTCAAAGAAAATTGTAAATCTTTATGTTGGTACAGCTGCAGATGCAGAAAATGATGAAGCTAACTGGCTTCAGCCAACAGAGGATGAGGTAACATATTCAGATGGAACAACAGAGACTGTTTACGGTTTCGATATTCCTGTAGAAGCATTAGATAAGGAATTTGATTTAGCTATTTTAGGCGAAAAGGGAACATGGTATGACCACAAGGTTTCAGTTTCAAACCCTGAATTAGCAGAATAATAATTTATGAAAAAGAAATTCATTTTTGCTGCAGTGCTGGCTATTAATTTAACAGCCTGCAGCTTTTTTAATAGTAACGAAATAGAAAATACAACAAATGAGATTACAGATGGTGAGTATAGCTGTAATGTTACTCTTACCGGCGGAAGCGGAAAAGCTACTGTAGAATCTCCTGCCACAGTTTTAGTGGAGGGAGAGGAAAAGACTGTTCAGCTTGTATGGTCAAGCTCTCACTATGACTACATGCTGGTTGATGATGTCAAATACGATAATGAAGCAGCAGTAGATGAGAACTCCGTATTTACGATACCATTTTCGGAGTTTGATGAGCCTTTTATTGTAATCGGTGACACTACAGCTATGAGCACTCCTCATGAGATAGAGTATGAATTGACTGTTTATGCTCCAGGTGAAGAGGTGGAAAGTGGAACAAAAGAATCTACAGCTACAAAAGCAGATTCGGATGATTCCTATAGCTTAGGTAATCTTAAATTCAAAGAATCATTAGCACTAGAATACGCTAAGGATTTTACTGTTGATTATTATACCGATGATAACAATGCAGAGTATGCATTTATAACTATTACAGGAGCAAGTGCTAATCAGTATTTCTTGAGACCACTGGAAGGCTCTGATATGAATCTAGATGGGTTATCAGATAACATCCAGGTTCTTTCTGATATTGATAAAACATATCTTGTTTCCACATCGGTAATGGATTTGATAGTTAATACAGACAGCCTTGATAGCATTAAGTTTTCTGGCACTGATTCAAAAGATTGGTACATAGATGAGGCTGCGTCTGCTATTAAAGCAGGGGATATTTTATATGCAGGAAAGTATTCTGCTCCTGATTATGAATTACTTGTATCAGATGGTTGCAATTTTGCCATAGAAAACACCATGATCTACCACAATCCAGAAGTGAAGGAAAAGCTTGAAAGTCTGGGGATCCCAGTGATGGTCGAGACTTCAAGCTACGAGACATCTCCTTTAGGAAGACTTGAGTGGATAAAGCTGTATGGAGTATTGTATGGCAAGCTTGATGCAGCAACAGAGGTATTCGATGCTCAGGTTACCCGTACAAAGGCTGTTATGGATATGGAGGAGACTGGACTTACAGTTGCATTCTTTTCAGTAAATTCCAATGGTCAGATTACAGTTAGAAAAAATGGTGATTATATTTCTTCCATGATAGATATGGCAGGTGGCACCTATGTGCCAGAGAATCTTGCTGATTCTGAAGATGCTCTATCAACTATGAAGATATCAATGGAGGATTTTTATATTGGGGCAGTAGATGCTGATATTCTTATTTATAACAGCACAATAGAGGGAGAGCTTGAAAGTGTAGATGATTTAATTGCATCTGCACCATCCTTAGCAGATTTTAAAGCCGTTAAGAATAAAAATGTTTATTGTTTAAGGGAAGGCTATTTCCAAAAGACCACAAGTGTGGCAGAATTTATAGAGGAGCTGCATTTAATACTTACAGATTCCTACAAATCGGGAGAATGTTTTTACAAACTGAAGGAGTAGCTATGAACTCAGAAAAAAAGAGATTCACATGCCTTTTTATTTCAATGGCATTACTATTATTAATTTGCTTTATTTTTAGTCTTGGAGTTGGCAGTGCGGATATTACCGTTAGTGAGATTATCAAATCCCTGATATCTCCAGGCGATGTTCAGTTTGGAAAAATTATCATATCAATAAGACTTCCTAGAATTATTGCTGCATTAATTCTAGGGGGTGCACTTTCAGTATCTGGATATTTACTTCAGATTTTCTTTGGCAATCCTATTGCCGGTCCATATGTACTTGGAATTTCATCAGGAGCAAAGTTATTTGTTGCCATTTGCATGGTTGTTTTGGTAGGCCAGGGAGTTTATATTAGCTCCCTTATTATGGTGGTTGCTGCATTCGTAGGCTCTATCATTGCAATGGGAATAGTAATGCTGTTGGCAGGCAAGGTTAGAAACATGTCACTGTTAGTGGTATGTGGAGTAATGATTGGATATATTTGCTCTGCGGTAACAGAGTTTATTATTACATTTGCAAATGATTCCAACATCGTAAATCTACACAACTGGTCACTTGGTAGCTTTTCAGGTATAAGCTGGGAACATGTAATTATATCTGCAATCATTGTTACAGTGACTTTAGTGCTTTCATTTGTTATGTCAAAGCCAATTGGGGCATATCAGCTTGGTGAAGCCTACGCCAGAAATATGGGCGTTAATATTAAATACCTTAGAGTTGTATTGATTTTACTTTCTAGTATTTTATCTGCAACCGTAACAGCATTTGCTGGACCAATTTCATTTGTTGGTATTGCAGTGCCTCATATCATGAGAGGGGCAATGAAGACAGCAAAGCCTTTAATTATGATTCCTGCATGCTTTATGGGAGGAGCCATAATTACTTTACTTTGCGATTGTATAGCACGTACTGCTTTTGCACCTACTGAGGTAAGTATCAGTGCAGTGACAGCCGTATTTCTTGCTCCAGTTGTTATTTATATGTTGGTTGCCAGGAGGGCTCTAAGCCGTGGATAAAAAACTTAGTACGATAGCCCTTGAAGTGGGATATAAAAAAGGACAGCCTGTTGTAAAGCAGGTTTCTTTTGATGTAAAGGCTGGGGAGATAATAGCGGTAGTTGGAGCAAACGGAGCAGGCAAATCAACAATATTAAAAACAATTACAAGACAGCTTAATAAGCTTGATGGAAATATTCGCATTTGCGATATGGATGATTCTGAGATTAACGAGGAAGCTATGGCAAAAAAGGTTTCTATGGTTACTACAGAACGAATTCATCCAGAGCTTATGACCTGCTACGATGTGGTGGCCACTGGCCGTTATCCATATACAGGTAGACTGGGAATTCTCAGTGATGATGACAGAGAAGCTATCGCATATGCCATAAAGCTAGTTGGCGCAGAAGCCATAGTAAGTGAAGATTTTTCTAAAGTCAGTGATGGCCAACGACAGCGAGTAATGCTTGCTAGAGCCATATGTCAGGATACTGATATTATGATTTTAGATGAGCCTACATCCTTTTTGGATATTCAGTTTAAGCTAGATATTCTATCTATTATTAGAAGGCTTGCCAAGGAACAGAATAAAGCTGTTGTAATGTCTATCCATGAACTGGAATTTGTACCGGCAATAGCAGATGCGGTAATTGGTATATACGATAATAGCGTTTATAAAATAGGTTCGCCTAAGGAGATTCTCACAGGAAAAAATCTTGAAGTTATGTATGGCATGGCAGCAGGCGAGGGAAAGATTATGGCAGACGGCTTGTGGCAGTATGCCCAGGCTCTTGAGAGGTTGATATGTCAAAAGTAATAATGGTCCAGGGGACTATGTCAAATGTAGGTAAAAGCTTGCTTGTAGGGGGACTATGTAGAGTCTTTGCACAGGACGGATTAAAGGTTGCACCTTTTAAATCCCAGAACATGGCTCTCAACTCTTTTGTTACAGCTGATGGGTTGGAGCTTGGCAGAGCCCAGGCTATGCAGGCAGAATGTGCAGGGGTTGCTCCTAGCGTATATATGAACCCTATACTGCTCAAGCCAACAAATGATGTAGGCTCACAGGTCATTGTAAATGGTGAGGTAGTTGGCAACATGAGTGCCAGAGACTACTTTGCATATAAAAAGCAGTTAGTGCCAGATATTATGACTGCCTACAATAAGCTTCAAGAGTGGGCAGATGTAATTGTAATAGAAGGGGCAGGTAGTCCAGCAGAAATCAATCTGAAATCAGATGATATTGTGAATATGGGCATGGCAAAGCTTGTGGATGCACCAGTTATCCTTGTTGGGGATATAGATAGAGGTGGTGTATTTGCGCAGCTCCTTGGTACACTAGAGCTTTTGGAAGAGGATGAAAGGGCCAGAGTAAAGGGCCTTGTAATAAATAAGTTTAGAGGGGACAAGAGCCTACTGGATTCAGGAATCACTATGATAGAGGATATGGGAAAGGTGCCGGTAGTAGGTACAGTTCCATATGTTCATCTTATGATAGATGATGAGGATAGCCTTAGCGAGAGACTTGATAATAAATGGGATAGCAGCTCGGAGTCTTTAATAGATATAGCGGTTATTCGACTTCCTAGAATTTCAAATTTCACAGATGTTGCTCCATTTGAAAGCATTAATGGAGTAAAGGTTAGGTTTGTAAATAATCCTAGAGAGATAGAAGGGGCGGATTTAGTTATTATCCCTGGTAGCAAGAATACCATTTCTGATATGAAGTGGATGAGAGAATCGGGAATGGAAGCTGCAATTAATCGTTTCTCTGTAAATGGTCCAGTTGTTGGAATATGCGGTGGCTTCCAAATGATGGGAAATACCATATTGGATCCAGATGGTGTGGAGAATGAATCAGAGGATGGGCTTGCATTATCTTCAATCAGAGGCTTAGGATTGCTTCCTCTAATAACCACATTACAGTCAGCTAAGCATCGCTCTCAGACAGAAGATTGCTTTGATGACCTTACAGGTATATATGAATCATTATCAGGTGAAGAGTTCATAGGCTATGAGATTCACAATGGTATAACAAACATAGATTATGATGCTATAGAAGATACTTTTTCCAAGGAAGAGTCTCCTGATTTGGTAGAGCGAGATGATGAGGGGAATATCATCCTTGTACAAAATGGCAACATCCTTGGAACTTACGTACATGGTATTTTCGATAATGGAGATTTGGCATACAGGCTGGTAGAGGCGCTTGCGTCAAAAAAGGGAGTTGCGCTTAAGGCTCAGGATTATGATTTTAACGCTATAAAGGAAGCTGAGTACGATAAGCTTGCAGATGTAGTAAGAAATAATTTAGACATGGATTTTATATATAGTCTTATTAAGTAAAGCAGGTAAATATATGGAGATAGAATACGTTTTACCAACGGAAATAGAAAAACGCAGTTTTGAAATAATAGGTAAAGAGTTACAGGATATGGGTATCACTTTAGATAAGGAGCAGGAACCTATCACAAAAAGAGTGATACATACTAGTGCAGACTTTGATTATGCCAACACTATGCGCTACTCAGATGGTGCAATAGAAAAAGCAAAAGAGTTAATACGAAATGGTGCTCATATAGTTACAGACACCAATATGGCTTTGTCAGGTATTAATAAAAAACGTCTAGCAGAATATGGAGGGCAGGTTCATTGCTTTATGGCAGATGAGGATGTGGCAAAGGAAGCAAAGGAACGTCAGGTTACCCGTGCCACTGTATCTATGGAACGAGCTGCCAGTTTAAATGTACCGGTAATATTTGCAATAGGTAATGCGCCTACAGCATTAATATCCTTATATGAGCAAATGACCGAAGGCAAATTCACTCCAGAGTTTGTAATAGGAGTGCCAGTAGGGTTCGTTAATGTGGTTGCAGCCAAAGAACTATTCTTAAATTCAGATGTGCCATACATTATTAACGAAGGCAGAAAGGGCGGCAGCAACATAGCTGCGGCTATCGTAAATGCCATACTGTATAATATAGATAAATAATAAATTGAGGTGAAGAATGAAAAAAGGCTTTACCACAGGAAGTTGTGCAGCTGCAGCAGCAAAGGCAGCTACATATATGCTTTTAACAGGAACTAAAAAAGAAAAAATCAGTATAGAGACTCCTGCAAAGATAATGTTTGATGCAGATATAGTAGACATTACTATAAATGAGAATCAGGTGAGCTGCAGTGTTGTAAAGGATGGTGGAGATGATCCCGATGTTACAACAGGTAGTCATGTGGTTGCAGCAGTATCTATTGAGGATAAGGGAACGGAATGCAGTACTGATTCCAACCTCTCTATCATTATTGATGGAGGCGTGGGGGTAGGAAGGGTTACATTGCCAGGTCTGGACCAGCCAGTAGGTAATGCAGCAATCAACCATGTCCCAAGGGAAATGATAATAAAAGAAGTATCAGAGGTATGTAAGCTTCTAGACTTCAATGGATGTTTAAAGATAATAATATCGGTGCCAGAAGGAGAAGAGCTGGCAAACAAGACCTTCAACCCAAGGCTTGGTATTGTTGGAGGAATATCCATACTTGGTACAACAGGAATAGTAGAGCCTATGAGTTCAAAGGCATTGATAGATACTATTAAGGTAGAGCTCAATCAAAAGAAGGCTCTTGGTATGAAAGATGCAATTGTAACCCCAGGCAACTATGGTCTAAAGTTTATGGCCGATAATTATGGGTATGATCTTGATAAAAGTGTAAAGTGTTCCAATTTTATTGGTGAGACAGTTGATATGGTTTGTGACCTGGGATTTGAAACAATGCTTATTACAGGACACATAGGTAAGCTTGTAAAGGTTGCCGGCGGAATAATGAATACCCATTCCCATGAGGCAGATTCACGAATGGAGATTCTTGCCAGCTGTGCTATACGAGCAGGCGCGGATGCAGCAGTAGCTATCAAGATATTAGATTGCCTTAATACAGAAGAGGCATTACACGTAATAGAGAATGCAGGTCTTTTGAAGGAGACCATGGATATTGTACTTGAGAAGATTTTGTTCTATCTGAACTTTAGAGCACAAGGTCGTATAGAAATCGATTGCATTTTATATTCAAATGAGTTTGGCTTATTGGCAGAATCAGAAAGGGCCAAAGCTATATTAGAGGAGATTAGATGATTTATTTTGTTGGAGCAGGATGCGGTGCAGCAGACTTAATTACTGTAAGAGGTATGAACCTTTTAAAGAGTGCTGATGTTATCGTATATGCGGGATCACTTGTTAATCCACAGTTACTGGATTACGCTAGTGAGGACTGCCAAATATTTAATAGTGCCACCATGACATTAGATGAAGTTATGGATGTGATGGTAAAGGCCACAGAGGAAGGTAAAAACGTAGTTCGACTTCACACGGGAGAGCCAAGCATCTATGGTGCCGTTCAGGAGCAGATGCATGTGCTGGATGAAAAGGGGCTTTCCTATGAAAGCTGCCCAGGTGTTAGTGCATGCTTTGGTGCAGCAGCTAGTTTGAATCTTGAGTATACACTTCCAGAGATTAGTCAGTCTCTTATTATTACAAGAATGGAAGGTAGGACTCCAGTTCCTAAAAAGGAATCAATCGAAAGCTTTGCGGCACATGGCGCATCAATGGCCATCTACCTTAGCAGTGGAATGATGGATGAGCTTTCAAAGCGTCTTATTGAGGGAGGGTACTCAAAGGATACACCTGCTGCCATAGTGTACAAGGCATCTTGGCCAGATGAAAAGAAATTCATTTGTACGGTGGGTACTTTAGCTGAAACAGCAGATGCAAATGGTATCAAAAATTTAGCAGTAGTTTTAGTAGGGGATGTTATTTCTAAATCCGGATATGCGTTATCAAAATTGTATTCAGCAGACTTCGAGACAGGGTTTAGAAAAGCAAGGAGTTAGGATGAGTATTAAGCTTATTGTTGGGGTTACCTATTTTACAAAAAACGGAAAAAGTACTTTTGAAAAGCTTAAGGCTGGCTGCAAGGATTTAATCATTGAAGAAAAGCCTGAAGATATGGATTTGTCCATATGGACAAGAGAAGCCTTTGAAGGTCATATTCCACTTGTTTTTATATGCGCAACAGGTATAGCAGTTAGAACAATTGCTCCATATGTTACAAACAAGCTTTCCGACAGTCCGGTAATTGTTATTGATGAGCTTGGAAGAAATGTTATTCCTATTTTGTCGGGCCATTTTGGCATGGCAAATGATATAGCAGCTACCATTGCAGCAGCACTTGATGCTGGGCTTATTATTACAACGGCTACAGATATCAACAATCTGTTTGCAGTAGATGTATTTGCTAGAGACAATGGATTAAAGATAATAAATAAAGATGGAATAAAGGATATCTCCAAAAAGGTTTTAAACGGTGGAAAGATATCAATCAAAACAAAGATAGACAACAATATTGTAGGCCAGGTTCCTAAAGAGGTGGAGCTGGTAGAAAAGGGAAAGGCTGATGTGGTTATCTCAGATGAGGCAACTGCTGGCTTTACACTGATACCAAAGCGATTAGTACTTGGCATGGGATGCAAAAAGGGGAAGAGCTTTAAAGAGCTTCTGACATATGTGACCTGCGAGTATTCCATCGAGTATCTCAGGAAAAATCTCTACGCAATTGCCACCATCGATGTAAAGGAAAATGAAATTGGTTTGATAAAGCTTGCTCAGTTTTTTGGAGCTAAGTTTTTAACATACACATCAAAGGAGCTTGAACAGATAAAGGGAGATTTCCCAGACTCAGAATTTGTAAAAGATACTGTTGGGGTTTCAAATGTTTGTGAGCGTGCAGCAGTGCTTGGGGCAGGACTGACAAGTAGAGACTTAGTACTTGAAAAGAAAGCTGACAATGGTATTACTCTTGCAGCAGCAACTAGAAAGACAATAGACTTAAAGTTTTAATCAGGAGGATTAATGACAGGACATATTTATATCATTGGCATGGGGCCAGGATACAAAGAAATGATGACAGACGAAGCATATCAGGCTATGAAAAATGCTGATGTGATTGTTGGATATACAGTATATATTGATTTGGTAAAGGAACATTTCCCTGATAAGGAGTTTTTCACTACACCTATGAGACAGGAAGTTGAAAGATGTAAAGCCTGCTATGATTTTGCAAAGGACGGGAAGATAGTTGCTTTTATTTGCAGTGGAGATGCAGGAGTCTACGGTATGGCGGCGCCAATGTACGAGCTATTACCTGAATATGAGTCTCAGAATATCACCGCAGATGACATTACTGTTATTCCTGGAGTGACAGCTGCCATCTCAGGTGCAGCCCAGCTTGGGGCACCAATTAATCATGATTTTTGCGTAATCAGTCTCAGCGATTTACTTACACCATGGGAGACCATAGAACGCAGACTTATAGCTGCAATTCAGGGTGATTTTGCAATGGCAATTTATAATCCTTCAAGCAAAAAGCGACATGACTATTTAGAAAAGGCATGTCAAATCATGCTGGATGCGGGAGCAGATAAAAACAGAGCCTGTGGCTATGTTGAAAATATTGGTAGAGAAGGCACAAAAACTGTTGTCTGTACTCTAGATGAGCTTAAGAATGCTCAGGTGAATATGTTCACTACAGTATTTGTTGGTAACAGCAAAAGTGAAATTATTCAGGGGAAGTTAGTTACAAAAAGAGGGTATGAAATTTAATGAAAAAGGTAATCATTTTTGGCGGAACTACAGAGGGAAGAATTCTTGCTGAATCATTAGCTCATGAGCAAATTGGTTCGGTTTATTGCGTTGCCACTGAATATGGCAAGCAACAGCTTGAGTCTTTTGAATACATCCAGGTTAGATGCGGAAGAATGGATTTCAAGGAAATGGCAAAGCTGTTTTCTGAGGTAAATCCAGATGCCATTATAGATGCCACACATCCCTTTGCCGAGGTAGTTAAGCAGGAAATCGAATCGGCGATTTTCGCATACAAGGATGTACCTTTTTTCAGAGTTGTTAGGGATGAAGAAAATGTAGATTACAGCAACTGCACATTTTTTGATACCACAGAAGAATGCGCCGCTGCTTTAGAAAAAGTAAATGGAAAAATTTTCCTTACAACAGGTAGCAAGGAGCTGGCTGTATTTTGTAAAAATGAATCAATAAGAGAACGAATCATAGCAAGAGTGATTCCTAGTGAAGAGAGTATTCGCATCTGCAGTGAAAATGGGCTGAAGGGAAGTCAGATCATTGCAATGCAGGGACCATTTTCGGCAGGAATGAATCTTTCATTTCTGCGTGAGAGCGAAGCGAAAGTACTTGTTATGAAAGAGGGAGGAAAGGCAAGCGGAGAGGCTGCACGTATTGTTGCCGCAAATAAAGCTCAGATTCCTACCTACATCATCAGAAGGCCAGAAGAAAAGGTTAAAGGTTATTCACTTTTTGAGACGAGAGACAAAGTGCTTCAGTTGTTTGGAATCAAATCAACTGAATATGGCGTAGTAGAGGGAGTTGATACCAAAATCTATGTTACCTTAGCAGGCTTTGGCATGGGATTTGGTTCAATTACAGCTGAAGTAGAACAGGCTATCCTTGAAGCAGATTATATTTTTGGCGCTCCAAGAATGCTTGTAGGTATAGAAACAGATAGCAAGAAATTCCCTTATTATTTGGCAAAAGATATTGTACCTAAGCTAAGTGAGCTAGCTGCAGATATAAAGTTTGGTACGAAAAAAGCAGTTGTATTATTTTCAGGAGACACAGGCTTCTACAGCGGAGCTAAAAAGCTAAAGGAGGCACTTGATAAAGAGCCACTTCTCAAAGCTAACATTCTACCTGGAATATCATCAATTAGTGCCTTGGCTGCCAGAATTGGTGAGTCGTGGCAGGATGCAAAGCTTCTAAGCACCCATGGTGTTGAAGAACAATTGTGGATGCCTTTACTTACTGAGCAAATAAAGCACAATGAAAAAGTGTTTGTCATAACATCAGGCAGTAAGGATGTTAGGGCAATAGGTGAAATCCTAAAGAATCTTGATACAGCTGGAACCCCAAGATTTTCAATACTTGTTGGAACAAACCTTTATGCTGATGAAAAGGTTCAAAGGCTTTCAATAGACAAGTGTGGCAACTTCAATGAAGATGGACTTTCCACTGTATTTATTAAAAATAACAAACCGGAAGCAAAGGTTCTTACTCCAGGACTTTTGGATGTAGCTTTTGATAGAGATAAAGTTCCTATGTCCAAGGAAGAGATTAGAGCTCTTTCAATTTGCAAATTGCAGATTACAAAAAATGCTGTTTGCTACGACATTGGAAGTGGAAGCGGTTCTGTTGCTGTTGAAATGGGATTATTGGATTCATCGGTTCAGGTTTACGCAGTAGAATTCAAGCCAGAAGCATGCCAGCTTATTCAAAAGAATATTGATAAGTTCGGTTTGAAAAATGTCCATTTGATTTCTGGTATCGCACCAGATTCACTTCATGATTTGCCAGCACCAACCCATGTTTTTATTGGCGGAAGTGGAGGAAGACTTGAGGATATTTTGCAGGTATTGATGAAGTATGAAAAGCCAATTAAGGTAGTCATCAATTCTGTTACAATCGAGACTATTGCAGAGATTAATTCTGTGATTAAGAAGTATAATTTTAATGATGTTGATGTAGTGCAGATTGCAGTAAGTAAAGCTAAAAAAGCAGGAGATTACAACATATTACAGGGACAGAATCCTGTTTACATTGCTACATTTACACTATAGATATTGGAGACAAAATGACAATTCCAAGAATAATGATTGCTGCGCCAAATAGCGGCTCCGGCAAAACTACAATTACATGTGGATTGCTACAAGCTCTGAAAAATGCAGGGAAGAATCCCTGCTCATTTAAGTGCGGTCCTGACTACATTGATCCTATGTATCACAGGCAGGTCCTTGGCATTTCGGCTGGCAATTTAGACACCTTCTTTACGGATAAGCAAAAGACGGTTTCTATTTTTGCTGAGGAGGCTGAAGGAGACATCGCTGTTATTGAAGGAGTAATGGGGTTATTCGATGGAGTTGGTGGCATACAGGAAATGGGCTCCAGCTACGATGTTGCTAATGCCCTGGAATGTCCAATTGTTCTTGTAGTTGATGCCCGAGGAGCAGGTAGGTCTGTGCTGGCTCAGATAAAGGGCTTTTTAGATTACGATAAATATAATCTGATAAAGGCAGTAATCCTGAATAAAACATCGCCAGGTTTTGGAAATATTTTAAAGCCACTCATCGAGGAGGAGCTTGGAATAACATGTCTTGGAGTGATGCCTAATGACAGTCAGATTCTTGTTTCAAGCAGGCATTTAGGATTAGTTCTTCCAGAAGAAATTCCAGGCTTAAAAGAACAGCAAAACAAAGTGGCTGAGCTTTTGGCGGAAAACATTTCTATGGATGAGCTTTTGAAAATAGCTGGTGATGCTAATGAATTGGTTGAAAAGGATAGCCATGGTGAAATAGAATATAACGTAAATACGAATCCTATTAGACTGGCTGTGGCAAGAGATGAAGCTTTTTGTTTTTACTACAGAGAAAACCTCAGAATGCTTCAAAAAAATGGTGTTGAATTGGTAGAGTTTTCACCTTTAAATGATAAGTCTCTTCCGGAGAATATATCAGGCTTGTTGCTAGGAGGCGGATATCCGGAAAACTATCTTGAACAGCTTTCTGCAAATACTCAAATGAAGGCTGCTATTAAAGAAGCACTGGAGTCTGGAATACCTACACTGGCAGAGTGTGGCGGATTCATGTATTTGTTAGATGAAATACATGATAAGGAAGGCGCAAGCTATAAAATGGTTGGCGCATTAAAGGGGAAGGCTTATTGGACTGGCAGGCTGGTTCGATTTGGCTATGTTACAATTGATGATAATAGTGGTATGGAAATAAAGGGGCATGAATTTCACTATTATGATACAGATAATAATGGTGAGGATTGCGTTGCTACAAAGCCTACCGGAAGCAGGTCTTGGGCATGCATTCATCATAAAAATGGAAGTTACATGGGCTTTGCTCATTTGTACTATCCATCAAATCCTAAGTTCGTATCAAATTTTGTGGAGGCTATGAAAAATTATGGGAGAAACTAGATTTTTAATTGACGACATTCTTGAAAACAAAATTAAGCTAGAACCAGTCAACAAAGATGCTTTTGCAAAAATGAAAAAGGAATGGGACAGAGTTTCAAAGCCAATTGATAGCTTTGGAGCTTTTGAAAATATCCATTCAAAAATTGCTGCAATTCAAGGTTTTGAAAGTCCAGATTTATATCATATGCGTCTTGTGGTGTTCTGCGGAGATCATGGTGTTGTTGAGGAAGGCGTTAGCCAGACAAGCCAGGATGTTACACGTATCTGTGCCACTAATATAGGCAAAGGTCTTACAACTGCTGGCACAATGGCAAAATCTCTTGGTATAGATGTTGTATCTGTTGATGTGGGAATAAATAGTCCAAAGGAAGTTCCCTACACATTAAACAGACGAGTAAAATATGGAACATGTAATTTCCTGAAGCATCCAGCTATGTCAGTGGAAGAATTCTGCAGAGCTGTTCAGGTTGGTATGGACCTTGCCAAGGAAAGCAAGGAACAAGGATTCACATGTCTTCTTGTGGGAGAAATGGGGATTGGCAATACCACATCGGCTGCTGTAATGGCAGGGTATTTGCTTGATTTAAATGCAGAGGCTGTTACCGGTCGCGGGGCTGGTCTTGATGATGAAGCCTTCAGTAAGAAGCGCGCAGTAGTTTCTATGGCGCTTTCAATGTACAGTGGATTATCACCAGTAGAAATCTGCAGTAACTTCGGCGGATTGGAGCTGGCTGCAATGACAGGTATGATTTTAGGCGGTGCCCTCTACAAAATCCCGGTTATTTTGGATGGAATGCTTAGCATGGTTTCTGCTTTAGTGGCAGACAGACTTCTTGATAACACAAAGGATTACATGATTCCTTCTCATATCAGCAAAGAGCCAGTGGCAATGAAGCTTGCATCTAAGCTTTCTTTGGAGCCAGTCATCGATGCAAAGATGGCAGTTGGCGAAGGGGCAGGTGCAGTGATGGTAGTGCCAAGTCTTCGTCTTGCAGATGTAGCTTTTCATGATGCACTTAAATTCGGTGATTCCGGAGTTGATCAATACGAAAACTTTTCAGAGGCAAAATGATTACATTAGTTTATGGTGGAAGCAGTAGTGGTAAATCTGAATATGCAGAAAACCTTGTCTGCTCCACAGGATATAAAAATAAATATTATCTTGCGACTATGAAGCACAGTGATGATGCTAAGGATAGAATCATGCGTCACAGAAATCTCAGGCAAGGCAAGGGCTTTGTAACTTTAGAGCATGATGTGGATATCGTAAATGCCATATCTGAAATCGACAGCATTGACTCGGGAGATTTCTCTACAAACAAGGCTGACTTAGATGGAGAAATAGTTCTACTGGAATGTATGTCTAATCTGGTGGCCAACGAAATGTTTAGAGATGGCGAGATTAATTCGGCAGATGATTGTGTTGCAAAGATACTTTCGGATGTGAAGGAGCTTGAAGAAAACGTTTCTTCCCTTGTGATTGTTACAAACAATGTATTTGAAGATGGCATATCCTATGACGTTGGTACAAAAGAGTACTTAAGAGCGTTAGGTGCTATCAATCGAAAGCTTGCTGCAGTTGCAGAAGAAGTATACGAAGTAGTTGTAGGAATAGGAATAAAATTATGAAAATTATAAAAGCATTTATTGTGGCTTTTTCCATGTATTCGAGAATACCAATGCCAAAGTTCAATTGGGAATCAGAGGATATGAAATATCATTTGATATTCTTCCCTTGGGTAGGAGCCGTAATTGGTGGACTTGAATATTTACTATATATTTTCTATGAGAAATATCAGATTCCAAGTCTTGTGATGGCGTTGCTTGCAATTGCCATTCCTTTGGTTGTAACAGGTGGCTTTCATTTGGATGGCTTTATGGATATGGAAGACGCTATGAGCTCATGGCAAACCAGGGAAAAGCGCTTAGAGATTTTAAAGGACCCTCATATTGGAGCCTTTTCTGTAATTAACGTAATTACGGTAGGAATACTTTTTTTGGCAATGGTTTTATTGATGTCAAAAGAAGCATTTACAATTTGGTGTTTTAGTTTTTTTGTTTCAAGAGCGTTAAGTGGAATCTGTGTTGTACGATGCAAAAAGGCAAAGGAAGATGGATTGCTACATACAGAAGCAAAAACTGCAAGTGATAAGGTTGTTTTTGTAGCATTACTTATCCAGCTTATCTTAGTTATTTTGTTTAGCATATATTTAAATCCTTTATATGGCATTTTTATGACAATAATGGGAATTGAAATAGCAATTATAGATATGAGAAAAGCTAAAAGATTGCTAGGCGGCATAACCGGAGATGTTATGGGATGGTTTGTTGTAAATGCAGAAGTGTTAATAGCTGTTGTTCTTGGATTAACAAGTATTAATTGGTGATTATATGGTTTTAATAGTAGGTGGAAGCTATCAAGGAAAAACAGAATATGCTACAAGCAATTTTCCAAATTGCAGATTCTTTAATCAGCTTCATCTTTTTATTAAAAAAAGAATGGATGAAGGCATGGGCCAGGAAGCTATTTTAAAAGAAATTCATGAAGCTATTTCAGAAGGCGACTGGGTTCTTATAGCAGATGAACTGGGAAATGGCGTTGTTCCAATGGATGAAAAGGATAATGAATGGCGTGAGGTTTCCGGACGCATTCTAATCGAGCTTGCAAAGGAAGCCGAGGAAGTCCACAGGGTAGTGCTTGGTATTGGTCAAAGGATTAAATGATGGATAGAACAATTACTCTTATAAGACATGGCAAAACATCGGGCAATCTCCAGAAAAGATATGTGGGTATTACTGATGAGGCACTAAGTTCAGAAGGGGAACTTGAGATAAAAACAAGAGTCTATCCGAAAGCAGATATTGTTTTTTCAAGTCCTATGATTCGATGCATTCAAACAGCAAAAATTATTTATCCAGATATGGAACCAATTGTAATTACGGATCTTAGAGAGACGGATTTTGGCAGATTTGAGGGAAAGAACTATCAGGAGCTTTCAGGAGATAAGGAATATCAATCCTGGATTGAATCTAATGGAGAAGCTCCTTTCCCTGGTGGAGAAAGCAGAAGCCAGGCTTCATCAAGAGCTATGAAGGGCTTTGAAAAGCTTTTAGTACAAAGCCAGGATTATGCAAACATTTCGGTTGTTGCTCACGGTGGCACAATCATGGCCATTTTAAGCAATATATTTGGGGGAGATTATTATTCATATCACGTAGAAAACGGCGAGGGATACACATTTGATTTATCACATGACGGCCTTTATAGTGGGCTTTGTACTAGACCTTTTAATAGGTGATCCTTATTGCTTGCCACATCCTGTAAGATGGATTGGAAAGCTGATTGATTACCTTACAAACAAACTCCTTAAGCAGGAGTACACATCTAAAAAGAAAAATAGAAATGGTTTGATTCTGGTTATTCTTGTAATTCTTGCTACGGTATTGATATCAGCCGCTATTTTAGTGGTTTCTTACACGATTAATTCATATTTTGGAATTATAATAGAATCTGTAATGAGCTATCAGTGTCTTGCTTCCAAGAGCCTCTATACTGAAAGTATGAAAGTATATCATGCTTTAAAGGAGAGAGGGCTTGAAGCTGGAAGAGAGGCAGTGTCTATGATAGTCGGACGTGATACAGCTTCTTTGGATGAAACTGGTGTGACAAAGGCTGCAGTGGAAACCGTGGCTGAGAACACATCAGATGGTGTGATTGCTCCGATGGTTTATTTAGCTATTGGTGGACCGGTTTTGGGTATGGCTTACAAAGCTATCAACACCATGGATTCCATGATAGGTTACAAAAATGACAGATTCTACGACTTTGGAAAATATGCTGCAAAGCTGGATGACATTGTAAATTATATTCCTGCTAGAATCAGTGCACTTTTGATGATTTTATCCTGCCTGTTTTTGGGGCCAGGCTATAGTATGTCAAATGCATTTAGGATTTTCAAAAGGGACAGATACAATCATGCCAGTCCAAATTCCGCACAAACTGAAAGTGCTTGTGCAGGAGCTCTTGGAATTAAGCTGGCTGGCCCAGCAAGCTATTTTGGAAAAATTGTAGAGAAGCCATTTATTGGAGATGGACTTAGAGCTGTAGAGCTTGAAGATATTAAAAGAGCGAATAAGCTGATGCTTGCTACATCGGTGGTTTGCGAATTATTATGTGTTGTTATTTTAGTTTTATTGTTGTAAGGAGATTTTGACATGCATGGAGGAGACATCTACAGAAACAACATACACTTCGACTTTTCAGTTAATATAAACCCTCTTGGAGTTCCTTCGGAGGTGCAATGGGTATTAACTGAAGCGGCATTACATGCTAATAAATACCCTGATATTTATCACGAGCAGTTAGCAAGGGATACAGCTGCTATATTTGATTTATTAGAAACCGAAGTTGTTTTTGGAAATGGTGCATCCGAATTGATAATGGCTATATGCCATACATTTACACCTAAAAAGGCTATGCTTTTAGCGCCTAGCTTTTCAGGATACGAACATTGTATTACAGGAGCAGCACCGGATTGTAACATTATTTATCATTACCTCAGAGAAGAGGATGATTTTGCAGTAAAGGAAGATTTACTAGATAAAATCAAGGATGAAAAGCCAAACATTCTATTTCTGACCACACCGAATAATCCTAATGGCTTGCTCATAGAAAAGACATTGCTGGATGAAATTATTTCCCTATGTGAAAAGCAGGGGACAGTAGTTGTAGTGGATGAATGTTTCTTGACACTTACAGGAAAAGAAAAGGAATTGTCATTGGCTTACAATATTCGAAATTATAAAAATGTTATTGTGCTTAGAGCCTTCACAAAAACCTTTGCTATCCCAGGTGTAAGAATAGGATATGCAATTTGCAGACAATCATTAGCTGATGCTATTAAGATGCATTTGCCTGAGTGGAATTTATCTATTTTCGCCCAGATGGCTGGGGCCGAGTGTTTGAAGCATCAGGATTACATTTCAGAATCAGTTAGAATTATTAATGATGGAAGAACGTATTTATCTGCAGGATTAAGGGATTTAGGATTTAAAGTTTATCCATCAGATTCCAATTACATTCTATTCAAGTGTGATATATCAGATTTAAAAGAAAAGCTTTTAGAATTCAATATTTTGATTAGAGATTGCTCTGATTTTAAGGGACTTACTAGGGGCTTTTACAGAGTTGCTATAAAGCAGCACAACGAAAACGAAGGGCTGCTTTCAGCAATAGAAAGTATAGTTAAGGGTTAACTATCAAGTTCCTTAATGTATTTTCTCATAGTGTTCATTACAAGCTTCTTATTGCCACTCCAAAGGGGTGCGATAAGGAGCTTTTTTGGTCCATCTCCAGTGAGTCTGTGAATAACTGTCTCCTTTGGAAGAACCCTGAGACATTCACCTACAACCTGGCAGTATTCCTCAAGTGTGAAAACATGAAAAGGATTCTCATTATAGATATCAGCAAGCTTTGTTCCAGTCAAAATATGAAGAAGCTGTAGCTTTATTCCAAATAAAGCAGGAGAGAGCTGGCTCAAGTATTTTACAGATTCAATCATGTCATTTGTGGATTCTCCTGGAAGGCCCAAAATCACATGGACTACAACTTTAAGTCCTGCATTAGTAAGTCGTTTGTATGCATCTTCGAATACATTTAACTGGTAGCCTCTGTTAATGAATCTAGCCGTATCTTCGTGGATAGTTTGTAATCCCAGCTCTATCCAAACTTCCTTTTTCTGATTTAGCTTACCTAAAAAGGCTATCATTTCATCAGAAAGACAGTCGGGACGAGTTCCTATAGATAGGCCAACGATATAAGGAAAGCTGATTGTTTCTTCAAAAAGCTTCATTAAGCGTTTTTCATCACCATATGTATTGGTGAAGGATTGAAAATATGCTATATATTTTCGCTCAGACTCTGGGATTTTATTTGATATTTTTTGATCCACCCTGGATTTGGCTTGGATAATCTGTTGCTCTATGTCTGTATTATAAGAGCTGGCAAAATCACCTGAGCCTCCTTCAGAACAGAAGATGCATCCACCGGTGCTTATTTTTCCGTCTCTGTTAGGGCAGGAGCAGCCAGATGAAAGTGACAGCTTGTAGACCTTTGTATTGTATTTTTCCTTTAGATAATCAGATAAACTTGTATATTCCATACTCTGATTTTATAAAGTTAAGTGGATTCTTTCAATAAAAATAGACAAGTAAGCGAAAAAATAGGAACTTAAACGTTTACGAAAGTTTTACGAAACTATTGACAGCGAATCAATTGCATGCTATCTTACTGTCTTGTAGTGTGTAACTTGTAACCAATCAAGGCACGAACTATGCATAAACTTATTGTATTTATGTGGGTTCGTGCCTTTTTCTATGCCCATAAATCCTCAAATGTTGCCAAATTGGTAATTTGAGATTCATTAAAAGGCTCATTCACATAGATACGGGAAAATGTATAGTGAAAAGGAGTACTTTAAATGAAAGACAAAATTTTTGCAGTATTGCAGCGTGTTGGTAGATCATTCATGTTGCCAATCGCAATCCTTCCAGTAGCAGGTTTGTTACTTGGAATCGGTGGTTCATTCACAAACGAGACAATGCTTGAGACTTACCACCTTACAAAGGCATTAGGCCCTGGAACAGTTGGAAACGCTATTCTTACAGTTATGTCTGATGCAGGTAATATCGTATTTGCTAACTTACCAATCATCTTTGCTATCGGTGTTGCAATCGGTATGGCAAAGAAGGAGAAGGAAGTAGCAGCTTTAGCAGCAGCAATTGCATTCCTTATTATGCATGCTTCAATCGGCGCTATGATTACAATTCACGGTGGCCCAGAGGCACTTCTTGAGGGTGCAACAACTTCAGTTTGTGGTATCACTTCATTACAGATGGGTGTATTCGGTGGTATGATCGTAGGACTTGGTGTTGCTTCACTTCACAACAAGTACTATAAGATTCAGCTTCCACAGGTATTATCATTCTTCGGTGGTACAAGATTCGTACCTATCGTTTCAGGTTTGGTATACACATTAGTTGGTATCGTAATGTTCTTCGTATGGCCATTCGTACAGCAGGGTATCTACGCAGTAGGCGCTGTTGTTCTTGATTCAGGTTATTTTGGAACATGGGTATACGGTCTCATGGAGAGACTTCTTATCCCATTTGGTCTTCACCACGTATTCTACCTTCCATTCTGGCAGACAGCTGTTGGTGGAACATTAGAAGTTGGTGGACAGGTAATTGAAGGTGCACAGAACATCTTCTTTGCGCAGCTTGCTGATCCTACAGTTGATCACTTCGCAGTATCTGCAACAAGATTTATGTCAGGAAAGTTCCCACTTATGATTTTTGGTCTTCCTGGAGCAGCACTTGCTATGTATCGTACAGCTCTTCCAGAGAAGAGAAAGGAAGTTGGTGGACTTCTTCTTTCAGCAGCACTTACATCTATGCTTACAGGTATCACTGAGCCAATCGAGTTTACATTCTTATTTGTAGCTCCAGCTCTTTACGGTATCCACTGTGTATTTGCAGGTGCAGCATACATGCTTATGCATATGTGCGGTGTTGGTGTTGGTATGACATTCTCAGGTGGTCTTATCGACTTAACACTTTTCGGTATTCTTCCAGGCAATGCTAGAACAAGCTGGATTTGGGTACCTATTGTCGGAGTAGGTTATTTTGTAGTATATTATTTCTTATTTAGCTTCCTTATTAAGAAGTTTGATCTTAAGACACCAGGTAGAGACGCAGAAGAGGAAGTTAAGCTTTACAGACGTAGTGATTACAATGCAAAGAAAGAGTCAGTTTCTGATGAGACTTCTGCAAAGATCACAAACGGTCTCGGCGGCAAGAAGAACATCTCTGATGTTGACTGCTGCGCTACAAGACTTCGTTGTACAGTTTTCAAGCCAGAGCTTGTAAACGATGCTTTACTTAAGAGCACAGGTGCTTCAGGTGTAGTTCACAAGGGTAACGGCGTTCAGATTATTTATGGACCACACGTTACAGTTATCAAGTCAAATCTTGAAGATTATCTTGAGACTGCTCCAAATGAAGAATATAATGGGGCTAACGAGGCAGTAGCTGAAGAGGCTAAGGCAGAAGAGACAGCTGAGCCAACAGGAAAGCTTGTTAAGACAGTAGTTCTTGGCAGCCCACTTACTGGTACAGCAGCTGATTTATCAGAGACTCCAGATGAGGTTTTTGCACAGAAGATGATGGGTGATGGCGCTGTTATCACACCAGCAGATGGAAAGGTTTACGCTCCAGCTGATGGTACAGTTGTATTCGTATTCGATACAAATCACGCAATCGGATTCAAGACAGATGATGATGTAGCTATGCTACTTCACTTTGGTATTGATACAGTTAAGCTTAAGGGCGAAGGCTTTAACGTACTTGTTAAGGCTGGACAGCAGGTTAAGAAGGGTGATGTATTGATGGAAGCTGATTTAGATTTCATCTCAAAGAACGCACCTTCAATCGCTACTCCAGTTCTTTGCACAGAGCTTAAGAGTAATCAGAAGCTTCGTCGTATCGGCGATGGTTCAATTAAAGCAGGAGAGGATTTACTCGCAGTAGACTTTTATGAGTAAATGTATTTAGGAGATCAGATGTATAGAGTTGAAAAAGTTCTAAATCACAATGCGCTGATTGGCATCTTGGATAATACGACCCAAGAGTACCTTATTATGGGCAAGGGAATTGGCTTCGGCAAGCATGTTAGTGAAACGATAGAAGTATCAGAAGAACATAAAGTTTATTCCTTGAAAGAATCTACCGAACGTGGTGGAAAAAAGGAATTAGCAACTAGTATTGACCCTGTATATCTTGAAATCGCAAATGAGATTCTGGACAGAGCAGAGGCAGCATTTAAGACAATCGACAGAGACGTTATGCTGCCTTTGGCTGACCACATTGAATTTGCCGTTAAACGTAGCAAAAACAATGAGCAACTTAGAAACCCCTTAACGGACGACATTAGAGTTTTGTTCCACGCTGAATTTAAAGTGGCAGAAAACGCTAAAGGTCTTTTGAAGGAGCGTCTTGACGTAGAGCTTACCGACGACGAAATCGGCTATATAGCTTTGCATATACATTCATCTATTATGGATCAGGCAGTTTCGTCTGCTATGCAAATGGCTGAGGCTGTCCGAGAATGTGTCACCATGGTAGAGAAAGAAACGGGAAAAAAGATAGACACAACTTCATTGTCCTATAATAGGTTGTTGAATCATATAAGATACATGATTGCCCGAACTATGAATGGCGAGGTGATTAAACTTGATATGAACGATTATATCAACGCCTCTGCTGCTAATTCATTTAAGATGTCTCAGAAGATATGTAAAGAGCTAGGAAAGAGCTTGGGAAAAGAAATTCACCAGGCGGAAATCGGGTACTTAGCAATGCATATCGAAAGAGTCGCTCTTGATGAAATGAACTAGATATTTTAGGTTGCCTAGAAATAGGCAACCTTTTTTTGTATCCATTTTCCAAAGAATATATAAATAATTGCACACAATTAATACAATGATAACTATAGAACTTTTCACAATTCTGTGCTATCATATTTCGTTAGTGGGTTTATAATATATTCTTTGGAAAAGAGAGGTTTTTAATATGACAAAGATTGATATAATTTCAGGATTTTTAGGTGCAGGAAAGACTACTTACATCAAGAAAATGCTTGAAGAAGCATACAAGGGTGAGAAAGTAGTTCTTATTGAAAATGAGTTTGGTGAGGTAGGTATCGATGGTGGCTTCCTTAAGGATGCTGGTATCACTATTTCAGAGATGAACTCAGGATGTATTTGCTGTTCACTTGTTGGTGACTTTGATAAGAATTTACACGAGGTTCTTGAAAAGTTCTCTCCAGACAGAATCCTTATCGAGCCATCAGGCGTAGGTAAGCTTTCAGATGTTATGACATCTGTTATCAAGCTTGAGGAGACAGCAGACGTTAAGCTTACAGGTCTTGTTACAGTTGTTAACGCTCTCAAGGCTTCAAAGCAGATGAAGGCCTTTGGTGAGTTCTTCAACAACCAGATTGAGTTTGCTACAACAGTTGTACTTTCACGTTCACAGACAGCTACAGAAGATCAGCTTGAGTTCTGTGTAAAGCAGATTCAGAAGCTTAATTCAAAGGCTGCTATCATTACAACTCCATGGGATGAAATCTCAGGAGAAAAGCTTCTTTCAGTTATGGAAGGACAGGACAACCTTGCTTCAGATATGAAGCATCTTGCAGAGGAAGCTCACGAGCATGAAGAGGAAGAGCATGAGCACGAGCATCATCATCACGATCACGACCATGATCACGAGGAGCACGAGCATCATCACGACCATGACCATGATCACGAGGAGCATGAGCATCACCATCATCATGAGCATGATGAAAACTGCACATGCGGTTGCCACGATCACGACCACCATCATCACCATGCTGATGAAGTATTCGATACATGGGGAATTGAGACTCCTCACAAGTTCGAAAAGTCTACAATCGAAAAGGCTATGAAGGCATTTGCTGAAACAACAGACTACGGTACAATCATCCGTTCAAAGGGTATGGTTGAGGATGTTAACGGTGGTTGGATTTACTTCGACTTCGTTGACGGTGAATACGAGCTTAGAGCTGGCGAGCCAGACTACACAGGACGTCTTGTTGTTATCGGTGCAGATGTTGATGAGCACAAGGTTGAGGAGCTTTTCGGTCTTTAATCAGTAGTTCGTTAGATTTAGTTAATAGAGGTTAATATGGCAAAAGATATACCAGTTTATGTCTTTACTGGATTTATGGATAGTGGAAAAACTACCCTTATCCAGGAGACATTGTTTGAAAATGACTTCACTCAAGGTGGAGACGATAAAATCCTCATTTTGTCTTGTGAGGATGGAGATGTTGAATACGACATCGAAAAGCTTAAGACTATCAATGCAAAGGTTGCTACAATCGAGTCAGAGGATGAGTTCAATCTTGAAAATCTTACAAAGATTTCAAAGGAATATGATCCAGATGTAGTTTTCCTTGAGTACAACGGCACATGGGGTGTGGATCATATTTATGATGAGCCACTTCCAGAAGGATGGGTACCAGCGCAGTCACTTGCTACTGTAGATGCAACTACATTTGAAAACTACCTTAACAACATGCGTACCATGATGATGGAGCAGCTCTTTAAGGCAGAAGTAGTTATCTTTAACAGATGTACTGATGCTACACCAAAGTCTAAGTTCCGTGGTCAGATCAAATCAATGAACAGACCAGCACAAATCGTTTATGAGCGTGCAGATGGATCAATTGATGATTCACCAGAGGAGCTTCCATTTGATTTAAATGCAGATGTAATCGAGATTTCAGATGCTGATTATGCTTTGTGGTTTATGGATTGTATGGATTCGCCAAAGAAATACGATGGCAAGACAATCCACTTCACTGGTTTAGTTTACAATCCAAATGATGGCAAGCTTAGAAGAGATGTATTTATTCCAGGTAGATTTGCAATGACATGCTGTGTTGAGGATATTCAGTTCCTTGGCATGAAGTGTAAGTGGGATAAGGCATCTACTTTAGGCCACAGAAGCTGGATTGATATTACAGCTACAATCAAAGTAGAATTCGCAAAAGAATACAAAGGAAAAGGCCCTGTTCTCTATCCAGTATCGGTAGAGCCTACAGAAAAGCCAGAAGACGAATTGGTTTATTTTAGTTAAATAAAGTTACAGTCAATGTAACCCCACACAACATTCATAATAAAGGCAATTATCAATGATGTGTGGGGTAATCTTTTGCATAATAATAATTTTAAATATTTAAACTTTTATAAGCGTAAATTTGCTTTAGCACTTTACAAAGCTAAAGAAATGATATACATTATATAGAAATGTGAAAAGGGAAGGAGTCTATTTTATGTATCAAATCTTAAAGAAGGAAATGCTTTCAGATAAGATTTACCTTATGGTAGTAAAAGCCCCTAGAGTTGCTTCAGGATGTCTACCAGGTCAGTTTATCATTGTTAAAATTGATGAAGAAGGAGAAAGAATTCCTCTTACAATATGTGATTACGATAGAAACGAAGGCACAGTTACTATTGTATTCCAGACAGTTGGTGCTTCAACTGAGCGCATGGCTTTACTTAACGAAGGAGATGCATTTGATGATTTCGTTGGTCCTTTAGGTCAGCCTTCAGAGCTTTGCATCGAGGCAAACCTTGAAGAGACAAAGAAGAAGAAAATTGTATTCATCGCAGGTGGTGTTGGAACTGCACCAGTTTATCCACAGGTTAAGTGGCTCAGGGAGCACGGTGTTGATTCAACAGTTATTATCGGCGCTCGTACAAAGGATATCCTTTTCTACGAGGATGAGATGAGAGCAGTAGCTACAGAGCTTTATCTTGCTACAGATGATGGAAGCTATGGATTCCACGGCAATGGTTGCCAGCAGCTTCAGGCTCTTGTTGATGCAGGTAAGAGCTTCGACCACTGTGTTGCAATCGGTCCTATGATTATGATGAAATTTGTTTGCCTCCTTACAAAGGAGCTTGGCATCCCTACAGTTGTATCTATGAACCCAATCATGGTTGATGGTACAGGTATGTGTGGTGCTTGTCGACTTGTAGTTGGTGATGAAGTTAAATTCGCTTGTGTAGACGGTCCTGAGTTTGATGGCCATTTAGTTGATTTTGATCAGGCTATGGCTCGTGCTAAGCAGTACAAGACTGAAGAAGGAAGAGCTCTTCTTAAGCTTCAGGAAGGCGACACTCATCACGGTGGATGTGGAAATTGCGGAGGTGACAAATAATGGCAGATATGATGGTTAGAGTACCTATTTCTGAGCAGGATCCAAAGGTTCGTGCTACAAACTTTGATGAGGTATGTCTTGGATATACAGAGGAAGAGGCAGTTGCTGAAGCAAGCCGTTGCTTAAACTGCAAGAATCCTAAGTGTGTAGGCGGATGTCCTGTTTCTATCAATATTCCTGCATTTATCGAGCAGGTTAAGAATCGTAACTTTGAGAGAGCATACGAAATTATTTCTGAGTCTTCAGCACTTCCAGCAGTATGTGGTCGTGTATGTCCTCAGGAATCACAGTGCGAAGGTCAGTGTGTTCGCGGAATCAAGGGCGAAGCCGTAGCAATCGGTAAGCTTGAGCGTTTCGTTGCTGACTGGGCTAGAGAAAACGGCATCAAGCCAAAGAACACATCTACTCCAAATGGTCACAAGGTTGCAGTTATTGGTTCAGGCCCTTCAGGTCTTACAGCAGCTGGCGATCTTGCAAAGGCTGGATACGATGTTACTGTATTTGAAGCACTTCACGAAATGGGTGGTGTATTAGTATACGGTATTCCTGAGTTCCGTCTTCCAAAGGACAAGGTTGTTAAGGCTGAGGTTGAGAACGTAAAGGCTCTCGGCGTTAAATTCGAAAAGAACGTAATCATTGGTCGTTCTATTACAATTGATGAGCTTATTGAACAGGAAGGCTTTGAAGCTGTATTTATCGGCTCAGGAGCAGGTCTTCCAATGTTTATGCATATTCCTGGTGAGCAGGCAAACGGAGTATTCTCTGCAAACGAATTCCTTACAAGAAACAATCTTATGAAGGCATTCAAGGAAGGATACGACACACCAATCGCTCGCGGAAAGAAAGTAGTAGTTGTTGGTGGTGGTAACGTAGCAATGGATGCAGCTCGTACAGCACTTCGTCTTGGAGCTGAGGTACACGTTGTATACCGTCGTAGCGAAGCAGAGCTTCCAGCAAGAGCAGAAGAAGTACATCACGCAAAGGAAGAAGGTGTAATCTTTGATCTTCTTCAGAATCCTGTAGAAATCCTTGTTAACGAGGAAGGCGCAGTTCGCGGATGCAAGATTATCAAGATGGAACTTGGCGAGCCAGACGCTTCAGGTCGTCGTAGACCAGTAGAAATCCCTGGCAGTGAGTACGAAATCGAATGTGACACAGTTATCATGTCACTTGGTACTTCACCAAACCCACTTATCTCCAGCACAACAGCTGGACTTGATACAAACAAGAAAGGCTGCTTAATTGCAACAGAAGATGGCGCAACCACAAAGACTGGCGTTTACGCTGGTGGTGATGCCGTAACTGGTGCCGCAACCGTAATCCTTGCCATGGGAGCCGGCAAAACAGCCGCAGCTGCCATCGACAAGTACTTCCAGTCAAAATAAACTCAAATTCCCATGCCCCTGGTAACCCCAGGGGCATTTTTGCACCCCGCCATAGTATATTTATCACCAGCCCCGGCCCCTAAGGCGGTCCCTTCCACCAAATCCCTGCACATTGCATTCAGATTATGATTTTCTAAGTGGGCAGTGTCGCTTTCTTTATATGCAGGTGTTCTTTCAATTCTTTGCACTGCTAACGCCGATGTATGTAGCTAGGCAGACACTCTCTATTTTTAGAATTTATCTCCACAACAAACTTAGGAATAATTGCAGCGACATTTGAAGTGAGCCTAGAAAATTAGAAAGGGATATTTTGAGATGATTATGCGCGAGGCGCCATGGACGGCGCCGAGAGCCCGACAACGAAATGGACTGAGTTAAAGGGCGGCGCATAAACATCCAAAATCCCCTTTCTAAATTTTCTTGGCAAACGGAGTATGAGCGCAATTATCCTAAATTTGTGTGGAGATAATAATAAGCCCAAAGGTGTCTGCCCTCTACATACATTGGCTTCGCATTGCAAAACCAATGAAAGGACACCTGCTAAAAGCTCCCTTTGCCCACTAAGAAAATCAATAATCTTCGCAAAATCGTGCAGGGATTTCGGTGGCAGGTACCTTCTTAGGGGCCGGGGCTGGCGTAGTTTTTTTGGTGGCGGGGTGCAAAATGCCAGGAAAATGAGAGAGGGGCATGGGAATTTTGGGGAGACAATAAGAAAGGGACTCCCGATTGGGAGTCCCTGTTGTTTTTGTAGTGAAAACAGTTCTTAGTCGAACTGTCCAAAGGCGTACTTGAAAAATGAAACTGGTTCAACGCCTTCCTGCTTCTTTCTTGCGCAGTATTTTTCGTAATCAGCATACACGCTGTACATTTGGAATGATACTTCTTCGAACATTCTAATTTCCTCCTAAAATCTCTCTTTATCTTTGTTACAGCAGATATATTAAACCCATATTTGTCATTTGTCAACAAAAACAATTTGAAGATATTGTGAAAATTGTATAAACGGAATTGTATTGAGATAGTTTCCAGACTTTAGTATAATTTAGCTATAGGAAACTGAATATATAAATTATAGTTTTTGGGAGTTTATGATGAACGAACGAATATTAGAGGGAGCCTTAAAGGTTTTCAGAGAAAAAGGTCCGAAATTTACAATGGATGATATTGCTTCAGAAATGAAAATGAGCAAGAAAACCATTTATACGATTTTCACAGATAAGAATGAGCTTATGTGTGAGATGATGAATTTTGCTTTTGACCTTATTAAAGAATCAGAGGATAAGATTTATTACGATAATAGTCTTACTAGAATAGAGAAGATTCGTAGCATCTTGTCTGTTTTGCCTGAGTCGTATTATGGCTTTGAGTATACAGCAATGCATCAGCTGGCTACAAAGTATCCAAAGGCGTACGAGATTATGCAGGAGAGACTGGATAGCGGCTGGGACAAGACGCTTGATCTTTTGAGGGGCGGCATTGCTGAAGGCGAAATCAGAGAGATTGACCTTAATATCTTCAAGCTTATGTATGAAGCTTGTGTAGAGCAGCTTTTAATGGGGGATTTCCTTCAGGGAAGTTCAAAAGATTATCCAACAGCTTTGGCAGAAGTTGTTGATGTAATGGTAGACGGTATAATTGTAAAGGGAAAATAATAAATGGCACAAAGAGTTTATTTAGACAGAAAGTGGAGATTTAATGAAAAATTTGATGAGGAAATGATAAGCCAGCCTATGAAGGAAAGCACGCTTATCAATATTCCTCATACTGTTAAAGAGACACCTTTTTCATATTTTGATGAAGGTATTTATCAAATGGTTTCAGCTTACCAAAAGAGCATTTTTGCTCCTGCTCAGTGGGCTGACAAACTTCTTATTCTTACATTTGAAGCAGTTGGACATTGCTGTGACGTCTATATCAATGGTCGTCATATGAAGCATCATGAGTGCGGCTATACAGCATTTTCAATTGATGTATCAGATGTTCTTAATTTTGGCGAAGAGAACCTTATCACAGTAAAGGTTGATTCCAGAGAAAGTCTTAACCAGCCTCCATTTGGTTATGTAGTTGATTATATGACTTATGGTGGTATCTATAGAGATGTTTATTTCGAAGTCAAAGAACAAACCCATTTTAAGAGCCTGTTTGTTCAGCCTTCATTGTTAGAGCGAGTTTCTACAAGCAAGAGAACTCCAAAGCAAATCAAAATGATGAAGGTTCAGGGTATTCTTAAAACTGAATGTATTCTTTCTGAAAACATTTACGAGCTTGCTGTTGATGAGCATGTTTTTATTAAGCAGTATTTAGACGAGGATTTGTTGATATCTCAGCCTGTTGGTGGCCTTGAAAAAGTAGAGGATGGATATCTACTGAATCTTACAACAGCGCCTACCACTGTTAAGCTTTGGGATGTTGAAAGCCCACATCTATATCAGATTAAGACACAGCTTGTTATTGATGACAATGTTGTAGATGAGCATGTTGAAACTATCGGTTTCAGAAGCTCAGAATTCAGAAAGAATGGCTATTACCTAAACGGCAGAAAGCTAAAGCTTAGAGGATTAAACAGACATCAGTCATATCCTTATGTTGGATATGCAATGCCAGAGTCTATGCAGCGTTTGGATGCCAAGATTCTAAAAGAAGAATTGGCGCTTAATGCTGTTCGTACTTCACATTATCCTCAGTCACATTATTTCATTGATGAATGTGACAAATTAGGATTGCTTGTATTTACAGAGATTCCTGGATGGCAGCACATTGGTGATGCTGATTGGAAAAACATCGCTGTAGAAAATACAAAGGATATGGTTATCCAGTATCGCCATCATCCTTCAATCATCCTTTGGGGAGTTCGTATAAACGAATCACAGGATGACGATGAGTTTTACACTAGAACAAACGAGGTGGCTCACAAATATGACCCTACACGCCCTACAGGTGGCGTTAGAGCCCATGCAAAGAGTTCACTGCTAGAAGATGTCTACACATACAATGATTTCGTTCATTCAGGCTCTAACAAGGGCTGCTCGAAGAAATCAGATATCACATCAAACGATGAAAAGCCTTATTTGGTTAGTGAGTACAATGGTCATATGTACCCAACAAAGACTTTCGATGCTGAGGAACACAGACAGGAGCATGCAATGAGACATGCAAATGTTCTTGATGCCATTGCTGGAGAGCCTGATATTGCAGGTTCATTTGGATGGTGCATGTTTGACTACAACACACATAAGGACTTCGGTTCCGGCGATAGAATCTGTTATCACGGCGTAATGGATATGTTTAGAAATCCAAAGCTTGCAGCTTCAGTGTATTCAGCATTTTCAGACATGGACACTGTTCTTGATATCACTACAAGCTTTGATATCGGCGAGCATCCAGCCTGCAACAGAGGAAAGTCATACATCATTACAAATGCAGATTCTGTAAAGATGTACAAGAACGATGTGCTTATTAAAGAATACTTCCCATCAGATAGCAAATACGAAAACCTCAAGCATGGTCCAATTCTCATTGATGACTTTGTTGGTGATGCAGTAGAGCAGGATGGAGAATTCACAAAGGGTCAGGCCAAGCTTATTAAAAAGGCTTTAAATGATGTTACACTTGGGGGATTCAAGATTACACCATCACTTGCTTGGACAGCATTTAGACTAGTTGTTTTCCATCATGTAAGCCCAAGCAAAGCGGTGCCAATTTACAACAAGTTTATTGGTGACTGGGGTGGAGAATCTAGAGAATACAAATTCGAAGCTATCAAGGATGGTCAGGTAGTTAAGACTGTTAAAAAGGCAGCTGTTACAAAGGCGCATATCAATGCCAAAATCAGCCATACACTTTTAACAGAGCTTCACACATATGATGTGGCCCAGGTTCGCATCACAATAGCTGATCAAAATGACAATCAGCTGTATTTCTTTGGTCAGCCGGTTTCTTTTGAGGTTGAGGGGCCTTTTGAGATTATCGGACCAAAGGTGGTATCACCAATGGGTGGTTCCACAGGAGTATATATCAAATCTATAGGTGAAGATGGAGACGGAAAGCTTACAATTTCATGTGATGGATTGGAGCCAGTTGAAATCGGTATATCTGCAGAATGTTTAATTAATTAAGGGGTAAAAAGATGCAAGACAAAAGTAAAGTAATTTTTGGAAACGTAATCTCAGATAAGGATTACAAAAAAGCGTGCAAAACAAAAGAAAAGAACATCAAGAAATATGGTGATGATTCAAACGTGGATTACAATATCGTAATTGCGAAGAATGATCACATTGGAGATTCTCTTGGCGTATATGACGTTCTCTTAAAGGACGGCGAATCAAAGGAAGCATTTGATACTGAGAAGGGTGTTATCGTTGGTAATATCCGTATGGGATTTGGTCATTATCGTATTTCCATGGCTATGGCATCAGCTGCAAAGTCTATGGGCTACACACCATATTGGATGGATTTAAATGGCTATCCACAGACTACCTGCACAAAGGTTATCAGCGCTCAGAATGATTTGTATTCACTTGGTTCAAGACTTTCAAAGAACAAGCTTTTCAACAAGTTTATTTGGGAGCCAGCAAACTATGAGTGGTTTAGAAAGCTTTCTTACAACTCTTCAGACCAGAAAAATGCTGAGCTTATGGCTACAGTTTACAAGAATGTTCCAAAGGAGATTCCTGTTATCGGAACACATGCATGGCCAGCTCAGGCTGCTGTACATGCAGGAATGAAGTATGTTGTAAATGCTATTCCAGACAACTGGCCAATGGCTCTTCATTTTGCTGAGGGCGCAGTTCATGCTATTCAGTGCAAGAATGCATATATGGGATATAGAATCTGTAACGGTATGGCGGGAGATGCAGTTTGCAAGCCAATGCCAAATGATTCTTTAGTATACACAGGTCACTACATTGATCATGAGCTTGTTTCAAATATCGAGGTAGATTGCCAGGCTCGTCTTGATAGAAAGAAGAATGGTAAACCAATGCGTTTCCTTCTTACAATCGGTGGCGCTGGTGCACAGAAAGAAATCTTTGCAGCAATCATCAAGTATTTATTGCCAGAGATTAAATCACATCGTGCAGCTTTATATGTAAATGTTGGCGATTACAAGAATGTATGGGATGATTTGATGGCAGAAATCCCTCAGATGAAGGATGTAGTTACAGAGCACTTCAATGAGTTTGATGCTACAACAAAGTTCGCTGAGGAAGCTTTGACAGGTGATGTTGAGGGCATCCACGGATTCTATCACGAAAACATTTTTGAAGCAGTTTATTGCACAAACTTACTTATGCGTAGCTGCGATGTACTTGTTACAAAGCCATCAGAGCTTGCATTCTATCCAGTACCTAAGCTTTTCATTAAGCGAGTAGGAAAGCATGAGATGTGGGGCGCTATTCACTCAGCAGAAATGGGTGATGGAACACTTGAGTGTAGAGACATTCCTCATACACTTCAGATGATAGATTTATTTATGCAGGACGACAGACTTCTTACAGATATGTGTGAGAGCATCAAAGTTAACAAGACTATTGGGGTTTATGATGGTGCTTATAAGGTCGTTGAGCTTGCCATGGGGCTTAAGAATAAGAACTAATTAGGAGGAGAGTATAATGGCAGAAAAAAGAAGTTTATCGGGAGTTGAAAAATTTGCCTATGGTATAGGAGCTGTTGGAAAGGACATGGTTTACATGCTTTCAGCTTCATACGTACTTTACTATTTCCAGGACATCATGGGAGTCAATGCAATTGCGATGGGTATTATCCTTTTGGTTGCCCGTGTATTTGATGCATTCAATGATCCAATCATGGGTGTAATTGTTGCAAAGACTAAGACTCGTTGGGGAAAGTTCCGTCCTTGGCTTTTAATTGGAACTATTACAAATACAGTTCTTTTGATTTTAATGTTTTCGGCACCACCAGCAGCTACTGCTAAGGGCCTTGTTGCTTACGCAGCTGTTACTTACATCATGTGGGGCGTTACATACACTATGATGGACATCCCTTACTGGTCAATGGTTCCAGCTTTTACAGATAGCGGTAAGGAGCGTGAAGGTTTATCAGCACTTGCTCGTTCATGCGCTGGCGTTGGTTCCGCTCTTGTTACAATTGTTACTGTTATGGCTGTTGCAGCTCTTGGTTCAAAAGCAGCAGCAAACAGCACAGATAATATTTTAAAGACATTTGATTCTAGCAATACTAACTTCAGTGTGTATGTTGTAGAGCGTGATGCAGACGGAAATCCTACATCAAACACAAGCACAGTTATGGGAAATGATATTGTTCTTAATGTAACAGGAATCCAGAAGGTATTTGACGGTGTTGTAGATGAAGAAAACGGCTACAACGGCGTTGTATCTTTAAATGGAGACAACACAAACTACAGCTTTACATATGGTGATACTACTTATGTAGAGGGAGATGATTGTGATATTAACGTAGCTATGGATAGCGTCGACTCAGGAGCTGTTGCAGTTGCAATTTATGTTCCTAGTGATGCATTCAACCAGCTTATGAATGGTGAAGTTGATCTTAGCAAAATGACAATTGATATGACTTCTACAATGGAAGTTGAGCGTCTTGGTTTCAAGTACTTCTCAATCATCATCGGTGCATTATTTATTCTCTTTATTGGCATCACATGTGCATGCATAAAGGAAAAGTCTACAGTAGATATGCAGACAGCATCAATTGGTCAGATGTTTAAGGCTCTTATCCAGAATGATCAGGCTATGACAATTGTTATAACAATCGTTCTTGTAAACACTGCACTTTACATTACATCAAACCTTTTGATTTACTTCTTCAAATACGATTTAGCAGGAAGCAATTGGCAGGGAAATTACACATTGTTCAACACATTTGCAGGTGGTATGCAGATTCTTGCAATGATGATTTTATTCCCTCTTCTTAGAAAAGCCTTTACAACACTTCGTATTTTCTATATTTGCGTAGCAGCAGAAATAGTAGGATACATCGTTCTTCTTGTAATGGCACTTAGCGGAGTTACAAACGTATTTATTTTCTTCTTACCAGGCTTCCTTATCATGTCTGGCGCAGGAATTCTTAACGTTGTAGTCACAGTATTCCTTGCAAATACAGTAGATTACGGTGAGCTTAAGAACTATCGTAGAGACGAATCAGTTATTTTCTCTATGCAGACATTCGTTGTTAAGCTTGCATCTGGTATTGCAGCTCTTGTTGCATCAGTTTGTCTTGCTATTTTCAATATCCAGAAGGATAGTGCAGCAACACTTGATGTGGCTGGTCTTCAGGCAAAGGTTGCAAACAGTGGACTTCTTGAGTCTATTGATGCAAATTCAGTAATCGGACTTAGAATGATTATGACAGTCGGACCAACAATCGTTCTTGTTATTGCATTCTTGTTCTTTAGAGCAAAATATATTTTGACTGATGAAAAGCTTGCTGAGATTTCAGACGAATTAAAAGCTCGTAAATAAAATATATGTTAAGATTAATCTTGTAATTTTTACAGGAGTTGGAGGTTTTTAGATGATTAAAGCTGATGGAAAGGTATTTTTCTTAAATACCAAGTCAACAACATACGCATTTCGCGTAATGGAAACAGGTCAGCTGGAACATATGTATTACGGAAGGCTCATCAATTGCGATGAGCCATCTGTGCTTAAAGAAAAGCGTGCATTTGCTCCAGGCAATACTATTACATACGATGATGCACACCAGGATTTAACATTAGAGGATGTTAGACTTGAGCTTTCTGCAATTGGTAAGGGCGATTTAAGAGAGCCTATGCTAGAAGTAGTTTGTGCTGACGGAAGCACATCATTGGACTTCGTTTATGATTCATATGAGGTTATTTCTGGCAAGCCTGAGTTCAAGACTTTGCCAAGCTCATACGATGAATCAGGCAAGGTAGAAACTCTCAACGTAACCATGAAGGATAAGAATCACGGATTCACTTTGATTCTTTCATATTCAGTGTTTGAAGAGTGCGATGTAATTACTCGCTCTGCCAAGTTTATAAATACTTCAGATGAAAGCGTTCGCCTTACACGTATGCTTTCAATGCTTATGGATTACGATCATCCAGGTATGAAAATTACATCATTCCACGGTGGCTGGACACGTGAGATGAACAAGAGTGATATTGTTCTTCCAGCTGGTAAGTTTGTTAATGCATCATTTACTGGCACTAGCTCAAACAGATGCAATCCTTTATTTATGATTTCTGAGCCAGATTCATGTGAAGAGTCTGGAGATGTTTGGGGATTTAACTTACTTTACTCGGGTAATCATTACTCAGCTACAGAGGTTTCTTCATTTAAGAAGACAAGAGTTGTATATGGAATCAATCCTCAGAACTTTGCATGGGATTTAGCGGCAGGAGAGGAATTTGAGGCACCAGAGGCCGTTCTTACATATTCAGCAGCTGGTTTCAGACAGATGAGCCTTAATATGCATGATTTCGTTCGTGAGCATATTACACGTGGCCCATGGAAAAAGAAGGAACGTCCAGTTCTTATCAACAGCTGGGAGGCTTCTTATTTCGATTTCACAGAGGGCTCACTTTTAAAGCTTGCAAAGACAGCTAAGAATGCCGGCGCAGAATTGTTCGTTATGGATGACGGCTGGTTCGGCGATAGAAACGACGATCACAGAGCCCTTGGAGATTGGGATATTGTTAATAAAAAGAAGCTTCCAGGTGGCTTGGAAGGTCTTTCAAAGAAGGTAAACGACCTTGGTCTTATGTTTGGTCTTTGGGTTGAGCCAGAGATGATTAACGTTGATAGTGAGCTTTACAGAAAGCATCCAGATTGGGCTATCGATATTCCAAACATGGATCATTCAGAGGGACGTTTCCAGCGATTGCTGGACCTTTGCAACCCAGAGGTTGTAGATTACATGATTGACAGAATGAGCGAGGTATTCTCTACACCTGGTCTTTCATACATCAAGTGGGATATGAATAGAAACTTCTCAGATTACTATTCAAAGTATCTCCCAGCTGATAAGCAGCTTGAGGTTAGCCATAGATATGTTCTTGGCTTCTACAGATTGTTAAAGACATTGGCTGAGCGCTTCCCAGAGATTCTGATGGAAGGCTGCGCTTCAGGTGGAAACAGATTTGACCTTGGTGTGCTTTGCTACTATCCACAGATTTGGGCAAGTGACAATACAGATGCTGTCAGCAGACTTGCAATTCAGGATGGATACTCATATGGATATCCGCAGTCTACATACACAGCACATGTTTCTGCATGTCCAAACCATCAGACACTTCGTGTTACACCACTTGAATCACGCTTTGCCGTAGCAAGCTTTGGGGTACTTGGATATGAGCTCAATCTTAACGATATGAAGTCAGAAGATATTGCAGCTGTTAAGGCACAAATCGAGCTTTACAAGCAGTATCGTAAGACATTACAGTTTGGCGATTTCTATCGCCACAGAGCGGACAACATTTATCAGTGGAGCATCGTTGATAAGGATAAATCTACATCTGTTTCAATGCTTATGCAGCGAGAAATCGTAGCAGGAGACCAGTACTTGAAGCTTGAGATGGCTGGCCTTGATCCGCAGACAAAGTACCACTTCTTTGGACGCAAGCTTGAATATAACGTAAAGGGATTTGGAGATTTGGTAAATACAGTTTCTCCAATTCATATTAAGCAGGATTCACTTGTACATAATCTTGTTGCAAAGTTTGTAAAGATGCCTGGTGAAATAGAAGATTACGTGGCTTATGGAAACACACTTAATTCTAACGGAGTTAAGCTTGTACAAAGCTTCGTAGGTACTGGCTTCAATGAAGAAGTTCGCTACTTCCCAGATTTCGGAGCACGCCTCTATTTCGTAGAGAAAGCTGAATAGCATAAATACAAAAAAAGAACCAGTTAGTTACTGGTTCTTTTTAATTTTACTCTGTTACAGTACTTTCGATACTGAAGTAGTTCATCTTATCGTTTAGGCTTACGGCAAGGTCCTTGAGCTCGGCTGCGGCCTCATTTATCATAGCGAATGTTGTGTTGAGCTCTTCCATAGAAGCAGTTGTCTCCTGTGAGGATGCTGCATTCTGCTGAGAAATAGCAGAGAGCTCTGAAATAATATCATTGAAGCTTGCCTTAAGGTTGTTAAGAAGTTCAACCTTATCAGCAATTGTCTTTGTACTAATATCAACGCTGTTTACGTTGCTAACAACACCGTCCATATCTGTCTTTGTGCTGTTAAGCTGAGCGTTTTGCTTGTTGAATGCTACGTTAAGCTTTTCAATTGTATCAACACTCATCTGTGATTCTTCTACAAGCTTATCTACGATTCCATTGATTGAAACAGCTGCATCCTTTGACTGGATAGCCAGGGAACCAATTTCAGAAGCAACAACGGCAAATCCTCTACCGTATTCTCCAGCTCTGGCAGCCTCGATAGAAGCGTTAAGAGAGAGAAGATTAGTCTGCTCTGAAATAGATGTGATAGCACTTGAAGCATCAGCGATGTTTTTAACAGCATCGTTTGTAGCCTGAATCTGGCTGTGAATCTCTGTCATGGCTACCATAACCTGTTCGTTCTGAAGCATAAGCTCGTTGATTGCATCAACAGTGTGGTTTGCATCTTCAAGCATTTCTGTTGCAGCCTTTGAAAGCTCCTTAACACTTGAAGTGATATCATCAATGCTTTCGCCCATTTCTGTAGTGTTAGATAATGAGTTTTCAACGTTTTCAGCCTGAGCAACGGCGCCCTTGCTGATATCTTCTACAGCGTTTGCAACCTGATCTGCTACATGAAGAGCAGTATCAGCTGATGTTGCAAGGTTTTCTCCAGATTTTGTAACTTCTTCTGAAAGATCAAGAGTTGTCTGAATAACATCTGTAAGCTTATCACGAAGCTCAGCAGAACTTTCTGCGATTACACCAATTTCATCAGTTCTGTCAAATGTCTGGTTATCTATGTAGAATGAAAGCTCACCGTCTTCAAGCTTCTTTAAACCATCAACGATATCCTGGATAGCCTTTGTAGACTTGTTTACCATCCAGTGACCGATAGAAAGGTTAAGGAAGAAGAAGAATACATACACACCCATGATTATTAAACGAGCGTGCAATAAAGCAGCTTCTACTGAACTTGTATCTCTACCTGCAAATACTATACCAACAACTGAACCGTCAGAATTTGTAAGAGGTAAGTAGTATGCGTACCATTTTCCTTCGATGCCATCTATAGAAAAGTTTGTTGCAAGATATTCTTCTCCGTTTGTGAGAACTTTTTCCACTACAACATCTGAGGCTTTTGTTCCTTCCATACGCTCACCAGTTTCAGAATCAACAAGAGAAGTGATATAACGGGTATCTCCGTAGAAGATAGTAAAATCCATTCCGGTCTTTTCATGTAGGCTATCAAGCTGCTCCTGAAAATCATCGTGAACAGCATAATTTGCCTTTAGAATAGTTCCATTTGAAGCAACTGACCAATCACCACTCCATTCGTGGTCCATTGCATCCATTAAGAAAATAGCAGAAGCGTGAAGTTCTTCTTCAAAGGAATTATAGTAAGCCTTTTTTACGAAAGTGATACCAATAATGGCGATTGTTGTGGCCATAAGTAATGCTAACGCAGAAGCCAATAATAATACCTGGCGCACTAATTTCTTGTTCTTTTTCATGTTAAACCTTTCCGATTGCAATACAATCAAACTCGACAATAAAATAAGCATGGGACATATAATATGACACCATGCTTAGAATTCGAGTGTATATTTTAAGTAGTTGCAACTGGCTGACATTTTAAAGTCCCTATAGTTTTGCGTCGCAAGCTTTCGCTTGTTTTGCCCATATAAAGTGTTTGTTCACAAATATTTCACAATTTGCTTGAAAACAGTCACAATTATATATGCTGTTTTTTAGGTTGGCAACTACTTTTGTTAATTGTTTATCATTTTTGACAGTTTTGCATAATTGAATAGGTTTATAGAATAATTTTATTGTACATGCTTATCAATATAATTGCTTCTGTACTTGCTGTATACAATCTTCTGAGATTTGTAAAGGCCAGTGTAGCCTGATACCCAATAGCTGAATGCTACGGCCAGTAAGAAGTAAGGCATTGGCTCGTAACCAAAGAGCTCGAAGCAAATCAAAAGGCTGGAGATAGGGCAGTTTGTAACACCACAAAACAGAGCGCCCATTCCTACAGCAGCCATAAGAGCAGGAGGAAATCCTATTAATCCGCCAACAGCGGCACCAAGTGTAGCACCAATGAAAAGAGTAGGAACGATTTCACCACCTTTGTATCCGCAGGAAAGGGTAAGGGTAGTAAATACCATTTTTAAAAGGAAAGCTCCTAACCCAATGGATGCGCCTGTGAAGCAGGACATTATTATAGAAGAACCTGTGCTGTTGTATGTCTGATTTCCAACCAATAATGTAAGAACCAAAACTGAAGTACCACCGACTATTGCTTTAATATATGGATTAATGATTTTGCCGCTAAGGAATTCTTCGTATTTGTGAAGCATAGTGCAGAATAATATAGAAGCAAATCCACATATTATTGCAAATATACAGATGATGATTGCTGTTTTTATTGTAAACTTTGGAATAACCTCAATTGGGTAAATTTCAGCGCCAAGTCCAAAGTATGCAGCGATGTATCTTGCTACAAGGGAAGAAATAACGCATGGAACAAGTGCAGCGTAGTGCATGATTCCAACTGAAATAACCTCCATGGAGAAAATAGCAGCTGCCATTGGTGTGCCGAATAAAGCAGAAAATGCTGCGCTCATACCGCACATAATCATTGTCTTTTTGTTGGTATCACTAAGGTGAAGGACACGTCCAATACCATTTCCGATGGCACCGCCCATCTGTAAAGCGGCTCCCTCACGACCAGCAGAACCACCTACCAAGTGAGTAATTAATGTAGCTATAAAAATAAGTGGAGCAAGTCTAAATGGAAGACGCTCATCTGACTGAATAGCAGCAATAACAGTGTTTGTTCCGCTGTCTTTTACCTTAAGAATCTTCTTATATATAAATGTGATTATAACTGCGCCAACTGGCAAAAAATATATAAGCCATGGATTGGATTCACGGACAGATATGACTTTTCGCATGCTAAGTCCGAAGGCGGTAGCAAATAATCCTACTAGAACACCTATTACGATGGATGCGATTGTCCAGCTGAAAACAGACATTGCTCGATGACCATTGTGATCGATTTTGTGAAATAACGTTTTTTTAAATTCTCTATTATCCATATTTTCCCTCTTTGAATTTTATATATTGTATGCTAACACAAATACATTGACTTTGCCTGATAAAATATACAAAATTATCTTAGAAATATTATTTGGGAGACAATATGGAAAAAGTATTTATTGTAAACAAAGCGAGTAGAACAGGAAAAGCTGAAGGTGTTTGGAATAAGATAGAAGAATATCTTAAAAGTGAAGGCGTAGATTACGAGGTTCACTTTACAGCCAAGGCTTATGATGCAACTGAATTTGCAAAGAATGCCACATCTTCAGGAGAGGAAGTTCATTTATTTGTCATGGGTGGAGATGGCACTTTAAATGAAGCACTTAACGGAATAGCAGATTTTGAACATACCTTATATACACCGTTGCCATCAGGCTCTGCCAATGATTTTGTTAAGGGCATCGGACTGGAAGGAAGCACACTTGATATTTTAAAACGAGCCCTTAAGGATGATGGTTTCAAAAGCATTGATATAGGAAAGGTTACTTATAATAAAGATGGAGAAGAGCAAAGCAGACTCTTTGGTGTTAGCTCTGGTATAGGGGTGGATGCCTATGTTTGTTTGCAGGCGCTCACTAGTAAGCTTAAGACTTTCTTGAATAAATTTGGTCTTGGCTCAGCTACATACGGCCTTCTTACTGTTGGTGACATTTTTACAATGCCATTTTCAGATGCAGTTGTTACTACCTATTTTGATGGAGAAAAAGAGGAGCGAAATATTAAAAGTACCATCTTTGCGGCAGCTATGAATTGCCCGGCGGAGGGCGGTGGCATTCCTATGGCTCCAAAGGCAACAGTTGACTCCGGATATCTTACAGCTTTTATTGCTCATGACATAAGCAGAATAAAATGCTTCGGTTTGCTACCATTTTTGGTTGCAGGTAAGCATGAGGGGAAGAAGGGATTTGATTTATTAAAATTTAATAAATTGGAGATATCTATGAATGACCAAATGTGTGTACACGCAGATGGAGAACATGTTGGATTTTATAAAAAAATCACCTTTGAATGTTTGCCCTCAAAGTTGAAAATTAGGGGTTTTTAAGAAATACAAATTCTTAAAAATGTATTAAATTTTTATTAAGTAAATCATTGTTATTTTCTTGACGACCAAGTATAATAGAAACCGAGGGAAAGAGAAGAAGTTTCTCTTTTAATTTCTAATAATTATTAAGGAGGATGGATATGTTTTTCCAAATCACTAATCTTTGGCAGATCCTTGGCTGGTGCCTTGTATTTGCAGGATTAATTCTCATGAACGAACTCGGCCGTCGTACAAAGGTCGGCGGAATGATTATTTTTGTAATCATCCCATGTATTCTTACAGTATATTTCATTCTTGCACACGTTGGTTTATTCGGCGGTGCAGCAAACCCAACTGTTGCTTATATGGATGGTTGGTTCCACTACTTCAAGCTCTACGCAGCAGATATCGGATGCGTCGGCTTCATGATGATCAAGTATAAGTGGGGCATTGGTAAAGAAAAATGGTTTGCTTGGTGGCCATGGTTCATCGTAGCAGCAAACATCATGATTGCTAATGTTTCAGATATGGAGTCTGCTCTTGCAGCATACTCAATCACAGGCGACCTTTCAGGTGCTTGGTGGTGCTCTAACGAAGGTGTATTCATCTACGGTGGATGGTGGAACGTTGTTAACGCTCTCGCAGGTATGATCAACATCTTCTGTATGACAGGTTGTGTAAAGCTTTACACATCAAACGACAAGAATCAGGCAGATATGATCTGGCCAGATATGACAATCTGGTTCATCATCGCATATGATGTATGGAACTTTGAGTATACATATCTTAACCTTCCTACACATACATGGTACTGTGGTGTTGCACTTCTTCTTGCTCCTACATTTGCTAACGCACTTTGGAACAAGGGTGCATGGATCCAGAACCGTGCTAACACACTTGCAATTTGGTGTATGTGGGCTCAGGTAGTACCTCTCTTCCAGTTAAAGGGTACATTCGCAGCTGTACTTCCACGTGTATACGGTGGCGCTACAGAGGCTGGTGTTACAACAATGGATCTTTATGAGAAGGCTATCGCTCTTTACAACGCAGGCCAGGGCAAGACAGCAGCAGCAAACGATGCTATCGCAGCAATGGGTATCACAGCTGATCCTTCAATGCAGGGATTCGTAGCTATGATGGCACTTGCAGTTAACGTTGTATGTATCTCTGTTATCATCAGAAACGCAATCAGAATCGGTGGAAACCCATATTCTAACTGCGTATTCGAAGGAACAAAGGACTTCGACGAGGCTATGGCTCGTGCAGCAAAATAATTCATGAGACTTTAAGGCATCCGCTTAGGCGGGTGCTTTTTTGTGTTCATCAATATTTAGTGAATGGTATTTTAAATTCATCTAAATATAGGTATAATATTCACAAGAATATGAAAGACTGCGAGTGAGCAGTCTGTTGGGAGAGAATAATGTATAAAGTTTACTATATAATGCATAGCAGCTTCCTGGTGGAGCTTGATGATAGATATTTGTTATTTGATTATTTTGATAAATCGGTTGTGGCAGATACAGTTCAGTTTCATGGCTGCTTACCGGAGCTTGATCCTGATAAATATCTTTATGTTTTTGCAAGTCATAGTCATAAGGATCACTGGTGGCTGGAAAATCTCCGTCTTGCTGACGCAAGAGTAAATATCAAGTTTATTTTGTCAAAGGATATTAGATTAGGTCGCAATTATCTTATTAGAAATGGCTTTGATTTATCCATAAAAGATAAGATTCAGTTTGTAACATCCATGAAGAAGTATCAGGTGGATGATATGACTATAGAAACCCTTCGTTCTACAGATGCGGGAGTGGCATTCGTAATCAGCGTAAAGGGCATGAACATTTACCATGCCGGAGATTTAAACTGGTGGAATGCAGAGGGCCGTGGGGAGCTATACGGTGAAGTATATGGTCGTGAATACAAACGAGCTTTAAAATCTATCTTAAACAAGCATTTTGATATAGGATTTGTCCCATTGGATTCACGGATGGGAGAGGATGGTTATTTCCTTGGCTTGGATTATTTCATCAAGAACATTGATTGCGACAACATCTTTCCTATGCATATGTGGGGAGATTACAAATGGATTGAAAGATTCAAGAGTCGCCCAGATATTGCAAATCTTAGGGAGAGAGTTGTGGATATAGACAGGGAAAATATGATTTTTGAGATAGAGGACTAGAATGGTTTTTAGCAAGAGTCTTACAGCGGAAGAATTTAATCCAGAGATTATCATGAACTCTGGTCAGGTTTTCAGAATGAAGAAGGAGACTGCCGGTGCAGACGGTATGCCTGATACTTACAGTGCCTGTTCAGGAGATAATGATGTTTATTTCTATTTAAATAAAGAGAAAGACACATGGGACTTCGCCTGTGAAGAAAGCCAGTGGGATTTCTGGTGTAGATATTTTGATTTCGATACTGACTACACTTCATATAACGACATCATCCGTAAGAGTGATGATAAGTTTTTGAAGGATTCTCTGAAGGATGCTTTTGGAATGCGCATCCTTAGGCAGGATTTGTGGGAGGTTTTCATATCTTATGTGATTTCTCAGAATAACAACATTCCTAAGATAAAGAAATCCATCCAGATTCTGTGTGACAGATATTCAGATGGAATTCATTTTCCAAAGGCTGATGTGCTGGCGTTTATTCCAAAAGCAGAGCTGATGGATGGCACTGCACTTGGATATCGCGCAGACTACATAAAAGGAATATCGGAAAGAGTAGCAGCGGGAATGCTTGATATTGAAGCTATTAGCAAGCTGCCTTACCAGGAGGCTATGGATGCCCTACTTAAAATCAAAGGTGTAGGGCCTAAGGTGGCAAACTGCATTATGCTTTACGGATTCCATTTTATGGAAAGCTATCCAATTGATACATGGATGAAGAAGATTATCTCGGAAGATTACAGTGATTATACAAAAGATGCTTATCTTGATTATATAAATAGCGAGTATCCTGGTTTTCAGGGGTATGTTCAACAATTACAGTTTTATCATAAGAGAAAAGGCTGAGTAATGTTTAAATATCATATTATTGCACTTTTATTAGGAACCATATTGGATTATGTATTTGGAAATATATATTGCATGTGGAATCCTTTCGACACAATTAAAGATTGGGTAAAGTTTTTGGACAGAGCCTTGCTGGGAGATGAGATTATCCTTTTGGAGAAGTCAAAGCAGCGCAACCTTGGGGCTTGGCTGATTATTCTCGTTGTATTTCCAGTATTTGCCGGCATTACCTTTTTTACAATGCTTACATATGAAATCCACCCATGGTTTGGTATGCTTTTTGAGGCTTTGGCCACCTACTATTGTTTGAATTTCAACAGATTATATTATGGTGGACTTGGCGTAGTTGCAGATTATTATGGAAATGGTGTAGCTGCAATGAAGCACACTGCCAGCATTTTGATTGGACGTCAGGTGGAAGTTGATACAGAAGAAGGCATAACATCCGATACTATTACCTACATTGCAAACGAAGCATCAGACAGCGTGCTGTCACCATTATTTGTGATGTTTTTGTTTGGTCCTGTTGGCGGATTTATCTACAGAGCCCTTGATATTATAGAAGGGCAGATTGGCACCTTCGAAACAGGCACATACAACGCAAGATACGATTATTTTGGACAGCCTATTGTAAAGCTTAATTCAATAATTGATTATTTGCCATCAAGATTTAGCGGTGCTCTTGTAGTGTTTTGTGCAAGACATACTTTCGGCGGATTCAATGGCAAAAACGCCAGATTCATTCATCTGCGAGATAGAAAAAAAGCTATTTCTGCATTTGCAGGAGCTTTGGAAATCGGGTTGGATGATGGCAAGATAGGAGATTTTGATAAGCCAATCCAGGCATCAGATATAAATAAAGCAGTAAATCTACTGAAAAATAGTTTTATGGTATGCCAGGCATTTTTCGTGATTTTATTGTTATTTTTCTGAATTACGGGTGGAATTTAAAAATACTTTGGATTATAATTTAACCAAGTATGTAATATAGGTTTAATTGGCTATAAATATTGTGATTAGGAGGAATTGCTATGTCTGCATTTTTATCTAGTTTTGCAAGTTATCTGATTAAAATGATCATACTAGTTGCTATAGGTGTTTGTGGCGGTTTTATTGGAATTAAGCTCCGCCAGTCTAGCGACAGGAAGAAGGGTGTTTCTGAGCAAGTAACAGAGGCTTCTTCCGAAGAATAATATTTGGAGGACTATTGTTTTGAATACCGGTGTTAATGATTTACGACGCGCCTACTTGGAGTTTTTTGAGAGCAAGGGTCACCTTTGCCTCAATAGTTTTTCTCTTGTACCACATAATGATAACAGCTTATTGCTTATCAATGCTGGTATGGCACCACTTAAGCCATACTTTACTGGACAGGAGATTCCACCTCGTAGACGCGTTACAACATGTCAGAAATGTGTTAGAACAGGAGACATTGACAATGTAGGTAAGACGGCTCGCCATCTTACTTTTTTTGAGATGCTTGGTAATTTCTCATTTGGTGATTATTTCAAGCATGAGGCAATTGCCTGGTCATGGGAATTCCTTACAGAGGTTCTCGAACTAGACAAAGACAGACTTTATCCTTCTATCTACGGAGAGGATGAAGAAGCCTTCGAAATCTGGACAAAGGAAATCGGTGTAGCTCCAGAGCGCATCACTCGTTTCTATCGTGATCCAGAGACAGGCGAATGCGACAATTTCTGGGAGCATGGTGCTGGCCCTTGCGGTCCTTGCTCAGAGATTTACTATGATCGTGGAGAAAAATACGGATGCGGCAAGCCAGATTGTAAGGTTGGTTGCGATTGCGACCGCTACATGGAGGTATGGAACAACGTATTTACTCAGTTTAATGGCGATGGCCATGGCGGCTACGAAGAATTGGAGCAGAAGAACATCGATACAGGTATGGGTCTTGAAAGACTTGCTGTAGTTATGCAGGATGTTGATTCTGTTTTCGATATCGATACTATGAAGGCAATCCGTGACAAGATCTGCGAGATGTCAGGAAAGAAGTATCAGGTAGATGCTCTTGACGATGTTTCAATCCGTCTTATCACAGATCATATCCGTTCATCTACATTCCTTGTATCTGATGGTGTTACACCTTCAAACGAGGGTAGAGGATACGTACTTCGTCGTCTTATCCGTCGTGCAGCAAAGCATGGTCGTGCACTTGGAATCCAGGGCACATTCATGGCTAAGCTTGCAGAGACAGTTATTAACGAGTGTAAGGATGGTTATCCAGAGCTTTGGGAGAAGAGAGAGTACATCTTCAAGACTCTTACAGCTGAGGAAGACCAGTTCAATAAAACTATCGACAAGGGTCTTGAAATCCTTGCAGGTATGGAAGAGAAGCTTGTTGCTTCTGGTTCAAAGGAGCTTTCAGGAGAGGATACATTCAAGCTTTACGATACTTACGGATTCCCTGTAGATCTTACAGCAGAAATCCTTGAGGAAAAGGGATTCAGCTACGATGCTGCTGGATTCGAAGCTTGCATGGAAGAGCAGAGACAGAAGGCTCGTGCTGCTCGTAAAGAGACAAACTACATGGGTGCTGACGCATCTGTTTACGATGATATCGATTTAAATGTTACTTCTGAGTTTGTAGGCTACGACAAGACTACATCAGAATCAACAGTTACTGTTCTTACAACAGAGACAGAAATCGTTGATACTATTGCAGAAGGAACAGTTGGAACAATTATCGTTCCAGAGACACCATTCTACGCTACAATGGGTGGACAGATTGGTGATACAGGTATCATCAGCACACCAAACGGCGAGTTTGAAGTAAAGGATACTATCAAGCTTAAGGGTGGCAAGATCGGCCACGTAGGTCAGATGGTTTCTGGTATGATCAAGGTTGGCGATAAGGTTACTCTCAAGGTAGACGATGCTCGCCGTGCTCGTATCTGCAAGAACCACTCAGCTACTCACCTTCTTCAGAAGGCACTTCGCGAGGTACTTGGTACACACGTAGAGCAGAAGGGTTCTTACCAGGATGCTGACAGAACACGTTTCGATTTCTCTCACTTCTCAGCAATGACAGATGAGGAAATTGCAAAGGTTGAAAAGATGGTAAATGACAAGATTGCTGAAGGCCTTGAGGTTACAACAGCTATCATGTCAATTGACGAAGCAAAGAAGAGCGGTGCTATGGCTCTCTTTGGTGAGAAATATGGCGACGAAGTTCGCGTAGTAAAGATGGGAGATTTCTCTACAGAGCTTTGCGGTGGTACACACGTTGCAAATACATCAGAAATCTCAGCATTCAAGATTCTTTCAGAGTCAGGTGTTGCTTCAGGTACACGTCGTATCGAGGCTATCACAGGTGCTGCTGTATTCGAATACTATGCAGATATCGAAGCTAAGCTTAACGCTGCAGCTGCTGCTCTCAAGTGTCAGCCAGCAGATGTTGAGGAAAAGATTGCACATCTTCAGAAGCAGCTCAAGGAGGCAAACTCAGAGCTTGAGTCTATGAAGGCAAAGGCTGCACAGGCTGCTGTTGGTGATGTTATGGATTCAGTTGAAGAGGTTAATGGAGTTAAGCTTCTTGCTACTTCAGTTGCTGGAGTAGATATGAATGGACTTCGTGATCTTGGCGACGACCTTAAGACAAAGCTTGGAGAGGGCGTTATCGTTCTTGCATCTGATTGCGATGGCAAGGTAAACCTTGTTGTTATGGCTACAGATGAAGCTCAGTCAAAGGGTACACACGCTGGTAACCTTGTAAAGGCTATTGCACCTAAGGTTGGCGGTGGCGGCGGTGGTCGTCCAAACATGGCTCAGGCTGGTGGAAAGAACCCAGCAGGCATTGCAGATGCCCTTGCCGAAGCCAAAGCCGTATTAGCAAGTATGGTCTAAGAGTTGTATAAATTGCGTCTTCAAAATCTAGGCAAGCGCGAGGAGGAAGGCTCCATATGAGCTAGGAAGGAACCCCGAAGGGGGAGGTTGCCTAGCGAAGTATGGAAGGTGGCCTCCGGGAGCATGTAAGAGTAGGTTGACGCAATAATATAAAAATATAGTTGACAAATACTTGATTTATGCTAAAATGCTTGTTAGTGCTTTAGAGTATTAAGTACAAGTCCCCAGATGGAGGGAGGTTAGGAATAGACTATGTCATATGTTACAGTTAAAGAAAACGAATCATTAGACAGCGCTCTTCGTAGATTTAAGAGAAACTGTGCTAAGGCTGGTATCCAGCAGGAGATTCGTAAGCGTGAGCACTATGAGAAGCCTTCAGTAAAGCGTAAGAAGAAGTCTGAGGCTGCTAGAAAGCGTAAATTTTAATTAAAATTTATGTTTAAGAATTTATGAAATCATGGCCTGTACCAGTTTGGGGTACAGGCTATTTTTCGGTTTACGTAAAGTATATTATTTTGGAGGTTATATGGCACGTTCAGTTGAAGAAGAGATTAAGAGACGTCGTACTTTTGCAATTATTTCCCATCCCGATGCAGGTAAGACTACCCTTACAGAAAAATTCCTTCTATACGGAGGACAGATTAATTTAGCTGGTTCAGTAAAGGGAAAAGCTACAGCAAGACATGCAGTATCGGACTGGATGGAAATCGAGAAGGAGAGAGGTATTTCTGTTACTTCTTCTGTTTTGCAGTTCGAGTACGATGGCTATTGCATAAATATCCTCGATACACCTGGACACCAGGATTTCTCCGAGGATACATATAGAACACTTATGGCTGCCGATTCTGCAGTCATGGTTATCGATGCATCAAAGGGTGTTGAGGCACAGACTAGAAAGCTTTTCAAGGTTTGTGTTATGAGACATATCCCTATTTTCACATTCATCAACAAGATGGACCGTGATGCAAACGATACTTTCGAGCTTCTTGACGATATCGAAAATGAGCTTGGAATCGCCACAGTTCCTGTTAACTGGCCAATCGGCTCAGGTAAGGGATTCAAGGGTGTATATGATAGAAATGAGCGCACTGTGCGTATGTTCTCTGATACACAAAAGGGTACAAAACAGGGCGAGGAGCGTATTCTTTCTATCGATGATCCTTCTCTCAAGGATGAAATCGGACAGGAAAAGTACGATCAGCTTATGGAAGAGCTTGAGCTTATCGATGGAGCTGGTGCTGAGTTTGATCAGGAGCTTGTTACAAAGGGTGAGCTTTCACCTGTATTCTTTGGATCTGCTCTTACAAACTTTGGTGTTGAGACTTTCCTTGAGCACTTCCTTCAGATGACATACAGCCCACTTCCTAGAAAGAGTGATGCTGGCGAGATTAGCCCATTCTCTGAGGATTTCTCAGCTTTCGTATTCAAGATTCAGGCTAATATGAATAAGGCTCATCGTGATAGAGTAGCATTCCTTCGTGTTTGCTCAGGTACATTCGATGCCACAAAAGAATATCTCCATGTGCAGGGCGGCAGAAAGGCTAAGCTTTCAGCACCTCAGCAGATGATGGCTGATGAGCGTAAAATCGTTGATAAGGCTTATGCTGGCGATATTATTGGTGTATTCGATCCAGGTCTTTACAGCATTGGTGATACATTCACATCTGCTAAAAAGCCATTTAAGTTCGAGGGTATCCCAACATTCGCTCCAGAGCATTTTGCCCGCGTACGTCAGATTGATACAATGAAGCGTAAGCAGTTCATGAAGGGAATCACACAGATTGCCCAGGAAGGTGCAATCCAGATTTTCCAGGAGTTTAATACAGGTATGGAGGAAATCATCGTAGGTGTAGTTGGTGTTCTTCAGTTTGATGTATTAAAATATAGATTGAACAACGAATACAACGTTGAGATTGCTCTTGAAAACTTACCTTATGAGCATATAAGATGGATTGAAGGAGACTACGATTTAGATAAGATTTCTGGTACATCTGATATGAAGAAAATCAAGGACTTAAAGGATAGACCACTTCTTTTATTTGTAAATTCTTGGTCTGTTGGAATGGTTCAGGATAGAAATGAAGGATTAGTTTTATCTGAATTCGGTACAAATTAATGACTATAAACGAAGCTGCTATTGATAGAAAAAATAACCTTAACATAATTCGACTTATTGCCAGTCTTATGGTTGTGTATATGCATGCCTTTGCGATTTGCATTGCTGATCAGTCAAAGGATGTGTTTTATACACTTACCAACCACAAGGCTTTGGCTGGTGGAATTGCGGTGTACATTTTTTTCATCATTAGTGGCTTTTTAATTTGCAGAAGTTTCGACAGAACGAAGAGCGTAGTGAAGTATTTCAAGGCTCGTTTTCTTCGTATTTGGCCACTGCTTTTTGTGGTTGTGATGATTATGGCGTTTGTGCTTGGGCCAATTCTATCGGAATATAGCTTTGAGCAGTATATGCAGGGTGATATTCTTGGTTTCCTAAAGAATATTTTCTTTATTCACGACACCACCACTTTGCCAGGTGTGTACAATTACCACTATAATCATAGCTTAAACGGCTCTTTATGGACTTTGATGTACGAAGTTATGTGGTATGTCATTGTGGCCGTCATTTCGCCTCTATGGAAGCGATTCAAGGCATCTGGAATACTTATGGTTGTGGCTTTAGGTGGCATCTATATTCTTTACACATACAACAGCCCTGGGGACATCGGTCCACTTACAGCAAGCTTCATGCTGAATTTTTCTAAGCTTGGTATGTTCTTTGCAATGGGAATGTGCTACTACCTGTTCGGGGATTATATCAAGATTTCCTGGAAGATAGCACTGGTTGCTATTGCAGGGCTTGTGTTTGGAATTTTCTTTGCAGATTTCATTATCACATTTTGCATTTTTGGATCTTACATTATTTTTTATCTTGCATTCCAAAAGCGTTTTGTGGCCACCTGGTACGATAAAGTAGGAGATTTGTCCTACGGAATATACATCATGGCGTTCCCAATTCAGCAGACATTAGTGGAGTGCATCGGCACACCTACCGAGATATATAACACCATGTCTATGGATCCTTATTTAAATATGTTGTACACATTACTAATCGTTATACCGCTGGCTTGGATAAGCTGGCATTGCATCGAAAAGCCTTGTTTGAGGCTAAAATAAAGCTTGACGATGCTTTTCATACCGTGTATATTATTGGGCAGTGACTTATGTCACTGTCTTTTATTTTTTCGAATTTTTTTATCCCATTTTTTGTTGACATTTATAAACAGGTTCACTATTATTATATTAAAGAAACGAACAGTTGTTCCGAACGGAGGTTTTATAAAATGGCAAACGAAGATAAGCTTAAAGCATTAGATGCTGCGATTTCGCAGATAGAAAAGCAATACGGAAAGGGCTCAGTTATGAAGCTGGGTGAGGGAGCTAACATCCAGGTAGAAACAGTTCCTACTGGCTCAGTCAGCCTTGATATTGCACTTGGACAGGGTGGTTTCCCTAAGGGACGTATCATCGAAATCTACGGTCCAGAATCATCTGGTAAGACTACACTTGCACTTCACGCAGTTGCTGAGGTTCAGAAGCAGGGTGGTATCGCAGGCTTCATCGATGCAGAGCATGCTCTCGATCCTAAATACGCAAAAGCAATCGGTGTAAACATCGATGATTTATATATTTCTCAGCCTGATAACGGTGAGCAGGCACTTGAAATCACAGAGACTATGGTTCGTTCAGGAGCTATGGACATTATCGTTGTGGATTCAGTTGCAGCCCTTGTACCAAAGGCAGAAATCGACGGAGATATGGGTGATTCTCACGTAGGTCTTCACGCACGTCTTATGTCACAGGCTATGAGAAAGCTCACAGGTATTGTTGCAAAGACAAACTGTGTAGTTATCTTTATCAACCAGCTTCGTGAAAAGGTTGGTGTTATGTTCGGTAACCCAGAGACTACTACTGGTGGTCGTGCTCTTAAGTTCTATGCATCAGTTCGTATTGATGTACGTCGTATCGAAGCATTAAAGCAGAACGGCGAGGTAATCGGAAACAGAACACGTGCCAAAATCGTTAAGAACAAGGTAGCACCTCCATTCCGTGAGGCAGAGTTCGATATCATGTTTGGTGAGGGAATCTCTCGCGAGGGTGATATCCTTGATGTTGGTACAAACCTTGACATCATCCAGAAGTCTGGTGCTTGGTATGCATACCTTGGCGAGAAGATTGGTCAGGGCCGTGAGAATGCCAAGATGTACTTAAAGCAGAATCCAGAGGTTCGCGAGGAGATTGCAGAGGCAATTCGCGAGCACTATGCAGAAACTGACGAGAGCGAAGTTGGTCTTGTTGGTGGTGAAAAAGAATCTGATATTCCTACAGAGGTTATTGAATAATCATGGAAGTTTTATCTCTTGTTAAATTAACAAAGGGAAGAGCAAAAATCTGTCTCGCTGGCGGGGCAGATTTTGTTCTATATAAAAAAGAATACGAAAGCTACGGTATCGAAGAAGGGGCGGATTTACCGGAGGATAAATACCAGGAAATCATTACCGAAATCATTATTCCTCGTTGCAAGAAGCGTGCCCTTCACCTGCTGGAAAAGCAGGACCGTTCCGAGAAAAATCTTAGGGATAAGCTTCGTGAAGGTGGATACTCTTCGGATGTAATTGATATCGCTATCGACTACATCAACGAATACGGCTATCTGGACGACGCTAGGATGGCAGCCAGCCACATCCGTTTCTATCAGGATTCCCGCAGCAAGCAAAGGCTCAAGCAGGACTTAATTGGCAAGGGCATATCTAGCGATGTTATCGACAGAGTTTTGGAAGAGGAGTACACCGGGGATGAGTCAGCCCTTATAGAACGTCTCCTTGAGAAAAAGCATTACGATAAGGAAAATGCCACCTACGAAGACAGAGCCAAAATCTATCGCTTTTTAATGGGCAGAGGTTTCTCATCAGATGCTATCAACAGGGTACTAAAATAGTCCCTAGGCTCCACTATATATGGTATACACATGCTTGACATAGACCATTTATACAGTTAAACTAAATGTGTTGATGTTTATAAATGAGGGCATTATAGCTTTTATTTTATATTCCAATTAGAAAATTAAATAAGGAGGTGCTCCTGTGAACGCAGTAACGATGATTATTGTTGCACTTGTCGTTGCCGTTGTTGCAGTTGTTATCACTCTTGCTGTTTCAAACAAGATTCATGAGACACAGGGCAGAAACAAGATTGGTTCTGCAGAGGAGAAGGCTCGTGAAATCATTGATGAGGCAGTTAAGAATGCGGAGGCTAAAAAGAGAGAGGCTATGCTCGAGGCAAAGGAAGATGCCATGAGACAGAAGAACGATCTCGACAAAGAAATCCGTGAGCGCCGAGCAGAAATTCAGAGAAGTGAGCACAGATTATCTCAGAAAGAAGATAACCTTGATAAAAAGCTCGATGCAGTTGAAAAACGTGAGGCTGAATTCGCTCGTCAGGAACAACAGCTTAACAAGCAGCGTGAGGAAGTTGCAAAGCTTAATCAGCAGCGTGTGCAGGAACTAGAGAGAATCTCAGGACTTACCTCCGAACAAGCAAAAGAACAACTTTTAAAATCTGTAGAAGAAGATGTCAAATTAGACGCAGCAAAACTTATTAAGGAAAGCTTAGCTCAGGCAAAGGATGAGGCTGATAAAAAGGCACGTGAGATAGTAGTTAGTGCTATTCAGAAGTGCTCAGCAGATCATGTTGCAGAGACTACTATTTCAGTAGTACAGCTTCCTAATGATGAGATGAAGGGAAGAATCATTGGTAGAGAGGGTCGAAACATTCGTACTCTTGAAACTATGACTGGCGTAGAATTAATTATTGATGATACACCAGAAGCAGTTATCTTATCTGCATTTGATCCAGTAAGACGTGAGATTGCACGTATTGCTTTGGAGAAGCTCATTGTAGACGGACGTATTCATCCAGCTAGAATTGAGGAGACAGTAGAAAAGGCTAAGAAAGAAGTAGAACAGCAAATCCGCGAGGAAGGCGATGCAGCTGCACTTGAGGTTGGTGTTCAGGGTATTCACCCAGAGCTTCTTAGACTTCTTGGAAAGATGAAATTTAGAACCAGCTACGGTCAGAATGTATTAAAGCATTCAATTGAGGTTGCTCAGTTATCAGGATTACTTGCTGCAGAGCTTGGTCTTGATGTTAGAGTAGCAAAGCGTGCAGGTTTGTTGCATGATATTGGAAAGGCAGTAGATAGAGAGCAGGAGGGTACTCACGTACAGCTCGGTGCAGATCTTTGCCGCAAGTACAAAGAGTCTCAGACAGTTATCAATGCTGTTGAGGCACATCATGGCGATGTAGAGCCAGAAACTCTTATAGCTTGTATTGTACAGGCAGCTGATACAATTAGTGCAGCTCGTCCAGGTGCAAGACGCGAGGCTATGGAGACATACACAAACAGATTAAAAGAACTTGAAGAAATTTCTAACAGCTTTAAGGGTGTTGAAAAGTCTTTTGCTATTCAAGCAGGTAGAGAGATTCGTATCATGGTGGTTCCTGAACAGGTTACAGATGCCGATATGGTCATCATGGCGAGGGATATTTCAAAGCAGATTGAATCACAGCTCGAATATCCTGGACAGATTAAGGTTAACGTAATTCGTGAATCACGAGTTACAGACTACGCAAAGTAAAAACTTAGCGGGTGGATATCCACCCGCTTTTTTTGAACCCATTTTTAGGAAAAATATTAAATTAGGGGTTGATTTAATCAATATAAAGTATTAGAATACTACCATAATGAAAAGCAACAGGGAGAATATGAATGAGTACTAGACGGCGAGCCACACACAATGTTTGAAAAATATGATTAATATTAGAATATAAGGAGAATGATTATGGAGAAAATTGAAAGAGTAAAGAGAGAGCTAGTACATAAGGGGGCAATCCTGGATATTTACGAGGATACTGTTAGGCTTCCTAATGGAAAGGAAGAAAAGTGGGATTTTGTCAGCCACAGAATGGGGGCAGCTTGCGTATTGGCTGTTCATCCTAGCGGCAAAATCATCATGGTGCGCCAGTACAGAAACGCACTTGATAGATTTACACTTGAGGTGCCAGCTGGAAAGCGTGATTCAGTAGATGAAGATACCAGCATTTGCGCAGCCAGAGAGCTTGAGGAGGAGACAGGATTCAGAGCAGGAAAGCTTGAAAAGCTCTTATCACTTAAATCTACAGTAGCATTCTGCGACGAATTTATTGATGTTTATTTGGCTACAGATTTGAAAGAAATCGGAGAGCAGCATTTGGATGAAGCAGAAGATATTGATATCGAGCTTTATGACTTGGAAGACCTTCTTGTTATGTGCTATTCAGGCAAGCTCCAGGATGCCAAGACTGTTGCAGCTATCATGGCCTACGCAGCAAAAATGAACTAGATATTATCTTTAAGGAAGCACTTTTGCTTCCTTAAGTATTAATATGGGAGAAACTATATGGATGAAAGAGATGAGAATAAAGCTGGAGTTCACCGAGTTTTTATATTATTAGTAGGATTGCTTGGAGTGGGAATTGTTTTATTCGGAGCTTACAATACTGTGCTGACTTATTTATATCTAAAATTGGGGCTTTGGAATAACAATTACTTCGCATTTACGATAGGCATTTATGGCATCATATCTATTATTGGATTGATCACAATATGGTGTGCATTCAAGCTGCGTCATAAGCTACTTCCTGATGAAATTGATATTGAAAGAAATCTGGAAAAATCAGAAAAGATTGCAGACATTAGAGAAGCCAGGGAGAAAAAAGCAGCGGCAAAGCAAGCAGAAATCGATGCTAAGAATCGTGAGAAAAGAGCAATTCTTGCCCAGGAGCGAGCTATTAAGTATCAGGAAAATCTTCGCAAGGAAGCAGAAATCGAAAAGAAGAATGTTGAGCGTGGCAAGAAGCCTGAGTTTACAAATTATGTGGCTCGTCACTACAGCGATAAGATGGAGCTGATTTCTACAAGTAAAATGTATCTTTGGTATTATCTTAGGATTGTCTTAGGATTGGCGCTTATGGTTGGAACAGTGGTGTTTGGAGTTAAATACACTAGCTTTGCTGGCTCAACATACAATGGCATGTTCTACTTTATGCTGTTTTTGATGGTTGTATTCTTTTGGACAGGGCTTCTTATGTTCTTTGGCGCAATAGGAACGCTGGCTCGTCTAAAGACTAGTTACATTGTTAGCTATAAGGACAAGCTTTATGTCTTTAGATTGAAATGGATCAGAATTGAAGAGGCTGCGTCAATTGAAGGCATACTTGCACATTCTGTCTTTGGTAAGCTTATAAATTCATTTGCAGTTTATGCAGCTATAGGCGAATACAGCGATAAGTTTAGACAAGTTATCGATTCAGAAGATATTAATGACAAGGTTATGGGCATGATGGGTGGCTATGAGTTTGATAGCTTGGTAGAGCTGCTACCAATTAACAGCAAAGCAATGCCTGTAAGTGTAAGAAAGCTTTATTATAAAGCATATGTGAAAGCTGTAGGATAGCTTCTTAGGGGAGATGCTTATATAAAAAACTGGCGCATACCTAAGTGGGCAAGCAAATAGGTATACGCCATTTTCATTTCTGAAGTGGGCAAGCAAATCAGAATATGAAAAAATGGTGCCAAAATAGAATCCCCGCTTAGGGACTCTATTCTGACACCATTGTCTGAAAAAATATTACTATATCAGATAATTAAATGCAAGAATAAAATGCCTATACACTTTGTATGGATGACATCTTGAATATAGGTTAAAAAATGGTGAAATAATTTTAAGTATCTACTATAATTGATTAGTATGGCAATAAAGTGTTGCAATTGGGGCACAAATAGACTGTGGAGTTTGTAAAATATGAGAAATAAAACAATAATAGTATCTTTGATAAGCATAATAATGTTAACTTCCTGTGGAAAAACAGAGAGTGTTCATAAAGAGGCAGAAGATAATAATTTTAAAGAGAACGTAGTAACAGAAAATAATCAGCAAGAAGACGTTCAGGAAGAAGTTGTAGAGGATAATGCTACAAAGTCATTTAAGGATTATTTTTATGCAGATGAGGATAATGAGTACACATATAAAGTTATAGAATTCTTAGATGAGGATGTTTCCGAGGTTTCAGTTGAAGTTAAGAAATTAGATGAATATGACAATGGAAATGTATACGCAGTAAATATTGAGTATGTTGACTGTCCAGGCAGATATTATTGGGGAACAAGCGATAGATTTAATATTGGTACTTTTTATGTAACAGAAGAGAGTATCTATGTGTTGTTTGATAGATCAGATACACCAACTGAAGAGGATTTTATTGAAAGTGGAAATATTATCTGTTCACAAGATATGGAGCAAAACGTAGATGGTCAGTTAACAAGAATTACAAATGATGGTGATACATGTACGTGCCTGTTAAGTAATACATTAACCGAAAGCGGATTTTATTCTGAATATGAATGGACAAAGGGAAAAGGTTTGACATATTTCAGGTCAGGATATGGTGCAGAGGGTGAACCGATTGAGATTAAGATGCAAAATGAATAAAAACCAAAAAACAATTTAAATTTATAAAGAGGGAGCAAAATGGAAGATTTACAAAGAATTCAGGAGCTGGAAGACAGAGTCCAGAAGCTTGAAGCTGAAGTGAAGGAGCTGAAGAGTGCTGTAACTGTAAAGCCGCAGCCAACACAGCAGTACTATCAGCCACAGCCGGCCCCACAGCCAGCGCAGCAGTACTATCAGCCTCAGCAGGCAAGGACACAGGTTAGCAAGCAGAGCATGGAGTCATTTATTGGAAAATATGGCATGGCTATTGGTGCATCGCTGCTTATATTCATAGCCATAGTTATGTTTGCTGTTTGGATTATTCCAGTGTTGGGAGATGCTGTAAAAATCGCGGCAATGTTTATTTTCAGCGGAGCCTTTATAGTGGCGGGAGAGCTGAATGCTAAAAAGAAGGGTATAAACAAGTGGAATACGTCTTTGACAGGATGTGGAACAGGTGCTGTTTTTGTTTCGCTGTTTGTGACCTATGGTTATTTTGAAGCAATCAACATCATCGCACTATATGTGCTGCTTGTATTATGGGCGGCAGCGTTGTGTTTCCTAGGCAGAAAGAAGTCATTCGTATTTACCATAATTGGCCAGACAGGAATATTTGTAGCTGCAGTATTTAGTGCTATTCAGATGCACACCTTGGATGAATGCCTGGTAGTGTTAGTGATGCTTGTTCTTGCGGAGGTATCGTTCTTTATAAATGACCTATTGGTAAAGAACTACTGGAGTTCATTCTCCACATGGTGCGGAACGATTATCGCATTTACGTTAGTTACAATCAAATACCTGGCAGGTGTCTATGGATTTGGTGGCAATGAAGTAAATCCAGTGGACATAATAATATTAGTCTTCACACTTGTGGTAATCATGTATTCATCACTGGTGCAGATTTTGTTTTTGGAAAACGAAAAGCATACCATTACCTTTGTAATTCAGACAATCCTAACACTATTCCCAATGGAATTTTTGCTGATTTATTCATTAAATGGATATATTGGAAATCTGGAATCAGAGAGAATAGGAGATTTGCTAATACTTACAATTGCACTTATCGATTTCTTTGTTGTTGAAAGATTTGTTAAGCTTGAAGCTGCAAAGATTGCTGCATACACAGCTGAAATCATTTTTGCATTATTCATCTTCATTGCAAACTTTAATCTCGTAGTTGCGGATCAGGAATACTTAGCAATTGCAGGTGGAATTCTTGCAGTATTGATAGAGATAGGAGCATGTGTATATTCAAGATTCAAGCGCAATTTGGTTGCTAGATTCTACAGCCTAACAATGATTATATTGATTATTGCAGCTGATTTTGATAATTCGATATTTGGACTGATATTGGTTGTTACCATGCTTGCGTTTGCATTAGCAGAGAGAATTACCGAGAAAGAAGAGCATGTCAATGTGGTCTATGATAATGTGTTTTACTTGTGGATTATAGGAATGTTTGCATATACAGTTCATTTAATTAATGAAATCCATAGAATTTCTGGATCATTTGAATTGTTCTGTATTATCATGGCAGCGTTGCAGATATTTGCTTACAAAAAGAAATTTGCAGCTATTAAAGTGTCATATGAAAAGACTTGCAATATCATGTTCTATATTGTTAATGTCTTCCTGGTTTTATTATATACAACCGAAATGATGATATTTACAAAATCGTCATTTGCAATTCTTTACGGACTATTGATTGCTGCGCTCATATCAATCAATGTAAAGAATTTGCTGGAAAATTATTCATGGGCAGGAGCATATGTTGCAGCTAAGTACACCTATGTATGCCTGATGTTTTTGCTCGCATATGAATCATATGGCATCATGCTAAGCGTGGCATTCCTTGTGATAGCGCTGGCATCGATTATCCTGGGATTCAGGATGAAGTACAAGTCCATGAGACTGTACGGTCTGGTGCTTTCAATTGCAAGCATTGTGAAGCTTGTGTTGATTGATGTGAACTATGAGGATTTGCTGCTTAGAGCAGTGGGATTTTTGATTTGCGGATTCCTTTGCTTCGGAATCAGTTATATATACAACAGACTGGATAAACAAGAGATTCAATAAAGAAAATCTCAAGTCGGAGATAATCTGACTTGAGATTTTTTATTTTAGTTGCGTTCTGCAATTGTATAAAGAAGATGACGAGTGTCTTCCCAACCAAGGCATGGGTCTGTGATGGACTGGCCGTATGTCTGGTGGTCGGAGATAGGCTGGCATCCTTCGATAAGGTAGCTTTCTATCATGACACCCTTAACAAGATTCTTGATATCTTCTGAATGATTTCGATTGTGCATTACTTCCTTCACGATACGAATCTGCTCTTTGTACTGCTTGTTTGAGTTTGAGTGGTTGGCATCGATGATGCAAGCAGGATTAACAAGATCCATTTTCTCGTACATGTTATGAAGTCTGATTAGGTCTTCGTAGTGGTAGTTCTGCACGCTGTTGCCGTGCTTTGATACGGCACCGCGAAGGATTGTGTGAGCCAGTGGATTTCCTGTGGTGGTCACTTCGTATCCTGAGAATGTGAAGTGATGTGGATGCTGGGCCGCATATACGGAATTAAGCATTACAGAGAAATCGCCAGATGTAGGATTCTTCATACCTGATGCTACGTCGAAGCCTGAAACAGTGAGACGATGATGCTGGTCCTCAACTGAGCGGGCGCCGATTGCTACGTAGGAAAGAAGATCATCAACGTATCCCCAGTTTTCAGGGTAGAGCATCTCATCAGCTGGAGTAAGCTCTGATTCTGTCATGGCACGGATGTGCATCTTTCTCATGGCGATAAGGCCGGCCACCATATCAGGAGCTTCGTTTGGATCTGGCTGGGAAGCGATTCCCTTGTAGCCACTGCCGGTGGTACGTGGCTTGTTGGTGTAGATTCTAGGAACTACCAAAACTCTGTCTTTTATATCTTCGGCAACTCGTGCAAGTTTTTCGATGTATTCGCAAACTGCATCCTCGTTATCAGCAGAGCATGGACCAATTATGCAAAGAAAACGGTCGTCTTTTCCAGTGATGATGTCGGCCACTTCTTTGTCACGCTGCTTCTTGATTTCCTGAACCTTTGGTGGAACAGGAAGCATCTCCTTGATTTCCTCTGGAGTAGGCATTTTCTTAAGATAATTGAAACTCATTATATTCCCTCACTTCTATTGATTTTAGTCGAAACATGTCTCTTTAATTAAGTCGATTGGCATATCCTTGCCAGTCCAAAGCTTAAAGGCAGCAGCCCCTTGATATAGAAGCATGTATTTGCCGTTCATTGTCTTGCAGCCGCAGGCTTTTGCATCCTTTAAAAGTCTGGTTTCAGCAGGATGATAAATAACATCGCAAACTGTAAGGCCAGGATGTAAAAATTCCTTTGGAACAAGGGAACGGTCGTCATCGCCCATACCAACATTTGTACTATTAATAAGGATATCACTTTCTTGAAGAGAAAAATTCAGAATATCCATGTCTTCCATGTCGTAAACAAAAAGATCGCAGTTGGTAGATTTTGTAAGTCGGTCAGCAAAATCTACAACCTTCTGGAAGGATCCGTTCTTTCTTTTGAAGATATTAATTTTTTCAACGCCTTCAATGGCAGCCTGTGTGATGATTGAAGATGCGGCGCCACCAGCACCGAGAATAGTGATAGTAGTACCAGCGTATTTGATGCCGCAGTCCTTCATAGATTGAAGAAATCCTATGCCGTCTGTAGTGTAGCCCACCAATTTGCCATCCTGACAAACGCAGGTGTTTACTGATTGAGCAAGCTCGGCTGCTTCATCGATTTCATCCAGAAGTGGGATGATAGCGGTTTTTAAAGGCATTGTCAGATTGAAATTACAGCAGTTTATTTTTTTCAAACCCTCAACAGCTGTAGGCAAATCTTCCTTACTTACATCAAAGGCCATATATGAAAAATCAAGCCCTAAAGCATCAAAGGCTGTATTATGCATCGCCGGTGAGATGCTGTGTGAAACTGGACTGCCGAGTAAACAAATTAAATTAGTTGAACCTGTAGGATTCATATACAGTTACCTCCTTGTGTAAGATTTTTCATATACTTTATCACTTTTATCAACTAAAGTACATAAATTTTTGACGAAAGGTGTATTTAGTTTGTAAGTTGTGTTAAAATAAATCGGCAAGTAAATACGTAGGCGTAGCGTAGCTGGATAACGCATCGGACTCCGACTCCGAAGACCGCCGGTTCGAATCCGGCCGTCTACAGTTGTTCGGCAAACTATTTGCAGCATGGAGGGCACATGAACTTACAAGATTTAAAAACAAAACTTAAAAATATAATCGAGATTTCAAAGGATTTTATCATTAATTATAAAAGATACTTTTTAGCAGGTGGAATTTTCATCGTGATGGCGCTGGTTCTTTTCCTTGGAACAAGCAGCAGCGGTGGCGATAGCAAATCCACATCAGGAGTTTACAAGAGCTTCAAAAAGAATAACAATTCAGAGCTGACCACTCTTATCAATAATTACTACACAGCATACGCAGAGGGCGATACAGACACACTTGCCACTCTTGCAACACCTGTTAGTGATCAGGAAATCAGCTACATTGCTTTCTATAGCCAGTACATCGAGAGCTTCAACGATGTTCAGATTTACACAAAGCCAGGCCTCACAGATAATTCTTATCTTGTAACTACAGAGGTTGAGCTTAAGTACAACGATATCGATACAGCAGCTCCTGGTCTTGATTTCTTCTATGTTGAGACAAACGAAGATGGAAATCTTTACATCAACAACATTTACGGTTCATTCAACCAGAACAACAACATCTACGAGATGGATACAGAAATCTCTGATCTTATCGCAGTTTACATTCGTCAGCAGGATTTGCTTGATTTAAAGGCAGAGGTTGACGAGGCATACGAGTCAGCACTTGAAAGTGATGCAAACCTTTCAGCACTTATGTCAGACACATTGCCAGCAGCTATCATCCAGTGGAACACAGATTACACTGCTCAGGTAGAGGCAGCAGCTGAGGAAGCTGCAAAGGCTGAGGAAGAAGCGGCAGCAGCTGCAGAGGCTGAGGCACAGGCAGCAGCAGATGCCGAGGAGGAAGCAAACTCTTACACAGGCACTACAAATGCAAAGGCAAATGTTCGCTCAGCAGCAGATGCTAGCAGCGACAAGCTTGGTTCTCTTGAAAGTGGTACTGAAATCACTATCTACGGTGAAGAGGGAGACTTCTACAAGTTTGATTACAACGGAACAAAGGCATACATTACAAAGGATGCAGTTAATGTTGGTGATTCTACAGAGGAAGAATCTACAGAAGACACAGAAGAGGAAGAGACAACTACAACAGCTGCAGCACTTACAGCTGGTGATAAGATTACACTTACATCTACAGTAAATATTCGTTCAGCTATGGATTCATCTGCATCAAAGGTTGCAGTTGCATATGCAGGCGAAGAGGTAGAGGTAGTTATGAGCTATGCCGAGGGCTGGACAAAGGTTAAGTACGGCAAGAAGGAAGGCTACATCAGAACAGACCTTTTACAAGAGTAATTTAGATTAACGATTAATGATTAATTTTAATGGAGACCAAGTTTTATTGGTCTCCATTGTATTATGGAGGCATACTTGGAAGAGAGTATTAGATTAAATAAATATTTAAGCGATGCCGGAGTTTGTAGCAGGCGAGCGGCAGACAAGGCTATAGAGGAGGGCCGAGTTCTGGTAAATGGCAAGCCAGCAGAAATGGGCATGCGAATAAGCTCAGCGGATGAGGTTCTTTTCGATGGCAAGCCTGTTTCAAACGCAGATAAAAAGCCGGTGCTTATCGCATACAACAAGCCAGTTGGGATTGTTTGCACGGCGGAGAAGCGTGAAAAGAACAACATAATCGACCATATCAATTATCCAGAGCGTATTTATCCTATTGGCCGCTTGGACAAGGATAGCAATGGCCTGATTCTTCTTACAAATCAGGGGGATTTGGTTAACAAAATTATGCGTGCTGCAAATGCTCATGAAAAGGAATACATTGTCACTGTTGATAAGGATATTGATAGTGATTTTATAAAGAAAATGTCATCTGGCGTATATTTGGATGAGCTGGAAGTGACCACCAGAAAGTGTCAGGTTGAAAAGCTTTCCCAAAGGACATTTAAAATCATTCTGACTCAGGGGCTGAATCGACAGATTCGTCGCATGTGTCAGATGCTTGGCTACAGGGTTCGCAGCCTGAAGCGAGTGCGCATTATGAATATTGAGCTAAATGACCTGCAGGAGGACACCTACAGGGATGTTACGGAAGCAGAGCTAGCCACTCTCAACAAAATGCTTGAGGGCTCAAGAAACTAGGTAAAAGGGGTAGAATAATGGAATTAAATGAATACAAGAAGCTAATCGACGAAATCGATTATCACATGGATAGATACTACAATCAAAACGAGCCGGAAATCAGCGACTATGAGTACGATCAGCTGATGCAAAAGCTAAAGGCTGCAGAGGCAGAGCATCCGGAATGGGTGACACCTGATTCACCTTCTCAGAAGATTGGTGGCGTTGCCATGCGTGAGGCAGGCGTAAAGGTTACTCACGATGTGCCAATGCTTTCTATTGAGGATGTGTTTGACAAGGCTGATGTAACTGCCTGGATTGCAAAGGTAAAGGCGGTTCATCCTGATGCTATGTTTAGCGTAGAGGCCAAAATCGACGGCCTTAGCATGACACTCCGCTATGAAAAGGATTCAAAGGGCAAGCTAAAGCTCAAGATGGGAGAGACTCGTGGTGATGGACTTATCGGCGAGGATGTTACCGCAAATGCGTTAGTTATCCCAGATGTAAATCAGTACCTTGATTTGCCATACGACAGCCTCCAGCTTCGCGGCGAGGTGTATATGTCACATGAGGATTTCGACAGATACAATGAGACTCAGGAGCTTAACGGCGGCAAGCTTGCAGCCAACCCACGTAACCTGGCTGCCGGTACACTTCGTCAGCTGGATGCCAACATCACAAAAGAACGTGGATTAAAGATGTTTGTATTTAACGTACAGCAGGGTCCAGAGGAGCTTACAAAGAGTCACTGCGACGGCATGGATTTGCTTGAAAAGGCTGGGGTTGCCACTGTATTCCACAAGAAGTGCGAAACAGCTGAGGAGGTTCTTGCAGTTATCGATGAAATCGGGGATTTAAGAGGACAGTTCCCATTCGATATTGATGGCGCAGTTGTAAAGATTGATCAGGTTTCATACCGCAACGATTTCTCTACCAGCGCTAAATACACTAACGGCCATATCGCCTACAAGTACCCACCAGAGGAAAAGGAGACAAAGCTTCTTGAAGTGGAGCTTTCTGTTGGTAGAACAGGCCGTGTTAACCCTACAGCTATTTTTGAGCCAATTCGTTTATGCGGTACCACAGTTAGCCGTGCTACACTTCACAATCAGGATTTCATCGATGATTTGGATATTGGTATCGGAGATACGATAGTAGTTTATAAATCTGGTGAAATCATTCCAAAGATTAAAGAGGTGGTTCACGCAAAGCGTCCAGAAGGTACAGTCACATACAAGATTCCTAATGTGTGCCCTGTATGCGGTGGCCCAGTTTCCAGGGATGCGGACACAGCAGATATGAAGTGCCTGAACCCAAGCTGTCCAGCACAGTTGGTTCGCCACATCATCAATTTCGTATCAAGGGATGCTATGGATATTAAGGGCTTCGGCGAGGTTTATATTGAGGACCTTGTGAGCCAGGAATATATAAAGGATATTGCGGATGTATTTGCTCTCAAGGACAAGAGAGATGAGCTTATTGAAAAGGGAATCATCGGCAAGGAAAAGAACACAGACAAGCTTCTTGGAGCGATTGAGGCTGCAAAGCAAAATGATGCCTACAGATTGTTTACAGGCTTTGGTATTCCTAATGTTGGAAAGGCAGCCGCAAAGGCCCTTCTTTCACAGTTTAAGGACATTGAAAAGATAATGAGCCTTACAGTAGAGGAGCTTATCCAGGTCAACGATATCGGCGAAATTAGCGCCAATTCCATCTATGATTATCTTCACGACGAGGTGAATATCGATATTATCAATCGTCTGAAGGCAGCCGGTGTAAACATGGTTGAAGAGGAAAAGGAAGGTGCAAGTGATAAGTTTGCAGGACTTACATTTGTTATCACCGGTACTTTGCCTACTATGGGCAGAAAAGAAGCTCAGGAGCTTATCGAGCTCAACGGCGGTAAGTGCTCCGGTTCTGTTTCTAAAAAGACTAATTATGTATTGGCAGGCGAGGCTGCAGGCAGCAAGCTTGATAAAGCCAATGCTTTGGGGGTAAATGTTATAAGTGAGGAAGAATTACTTTCCATGTTAAATAGTTAAATGGTAACCATTTTTCTATAAATTAAACACATATGGATATTATAATGTGTGTATGTTTGATTTATCCCGTATTAATGATTTGAAAAAATACCTGGTGCTTCCACTGCTAATAGCATTCGTAACAGTAGTGCTTTTAGTATTTGGAAGCTCTAGATTCACAGTGAATTCAGAATCCAAGATCAGTCCTATCGATGAAGGCTGGTCTGTTTTTCGTGGGGTTGATGTTCAGCGTGATATAAACTTAGGCGATTACTTCATAGGTGATAGTAAACAAGGTGAAACAATAATTACAGTAAATGAAATTACAGTTGAAAACACAGGGGCAACCCTTATGTTTCTCAGCAAGCTCAACACAGTAGATGTGTATTTGGATGATGAACTGATTTATACATACGGCAGAGAGTATTTGAAAACAGGAAGCTTTGTGCCAAAGAAATATAATATTGTGACTCTTAATACAAGACCAGGAGTCCATAAGCTTATTATGGTGTATACCTTTACAGAGAACAATTCTATCAGAAGGTTTATGCCTGTTTTTTACGGACAAAAGAGTGATTTAATAAAAACATTTTACAGTCACCACAGAATATCTATTTTCATTGGTGCCTTTCTTGTAATGTATTCCTGCATTATTTTTGCATTGTGGGTTTATTTGTTGCTCACAAGATATAATGATATTGAAATTCTGGTGGGAGCAATTTTTGCAAATCTGCTAGGAGTATATATATTTGCCAGAAATGACATCTTTTGTTTTATAGGCAATCGAGAGATGTTCTTCTCAATGGTAGAGTATACTTCTTTCTACTTGATTCCATTGGGATTCAGTATGCTAATCTATTCTATTCATAGTAATAATATTCAAAATAAGATACGTGTAATTGCTGCTGTTAATATAATTTTCCCTATTGTTATATGGATTTTGCACGTTTTTAACATTGTACATGTAAACCATTTTTTAAATGCTGTGGGTGTACTTGATATTATCGAAATGTTTATAATTCTGCCATCTCTTATTAAAAACCTGGTAGTTTACAGAAGAGAACATGCAGATAGTGATGTAAGCGTAGGAATGGACGCTGAAATATATCTGTTTATCGGTTTCATAATAATGATGGTAATGTCACTTCTAGAAATTGGAACCAAGCCTAGCGTTAAGGTTAATGAAAGTGTGTATATTTCCCATACAGGACTGTTTACTACTATTAATTTCCTTGAGCTTGGCATGCTGTTTTTCATCATGTGTCATTTTATCTACTACTTCATGAACAGCGTTAATCACATCAGTGCAAATCGCATCAAGGAACAATTGGAAGGTTTGGCCTATACAGATGCTTTGACAGAGCTTAAAAACAGAGCAGCTCTCAGCCAGTTTTTTGGTGAGCTGAGGGGAAATTTTGGAATTGTCAGTATCGATTTGGACCGACTAAAGTACGTAAATGATAATATGGGCCATATGGCTGGTGATAGGATGCTTGTCATATTTGCTCATATTTTGAAAAAGGCATTTGGACCTGCTGATATTATTGCAAGAACAGGTGGAGATGAATTCATCGTAGTTTTTCAGAATTCAAATGAGTTGCTTTGCAAGAAATGCGTTGATGCTATGTCTCAGGAGATGGCCAAGTATAACGAAATGAATGATGAATTCACGCTTTCAGCATCTGTAGGCTTTGCTTTTAATCATGAGGTAAAGGGCGGCAGATATCAGGATGTATTTTATCTTGCAGACCAGCGTATGTATAAGATGAAGGAGGCTCACCATGGGTAAAAAGATTTTATGTCTAAGCATAGCCATGGCAACATTTTTGATGTTGATGATGGTGGGCCATTTTTTCCTGAAGCCTCATAATTACGACAGCGTTGTTGTGTTAGATGAGGGGTGGAGAGTTTACTACAATGACACCGTATATGAAAATGTGGCATTGTCAGATTTAAGAAAAATACTTGGTGACGGGGCTCACAAAGGGGATGTGATTCATATGGTGCATCCTTGCGTTGAAGTGAACAAATTTGTGACACCTACCATTATGTTTGAGTCACGATTTAGCGCGTGGATTTTGTACTGTAGTACAAAAGAAGTACAAAGTGGATTTCTGGATTCATATAAGGCTGGAAAGTTTATAGGATGTGAGAACAATTTCGTCAATCTTCCAAACACAGATAGGCCAGTGGATATTTCCATTTCACTTCTGGTTACTGAGGATGGAGCCTACAACTATTTTGAAGCTCCGGCTTTGGCAGGCTATTATACATTGCTTTTATATAGCATTCATAATAATATGTTTATTTTTTTGTCGGCGGCATTTCTTGTCATATTTGGACTTATGTTTTTTGCTGTAGGTTTGGGATTCAGAAGTGATATGCCTGAGATAAACATGCAGATGTATTCATCACTTGTGTTTATTGCCCTGGGAATATGGCTTTTGACTCAGTTCAGACTTTTAGATTTGTTTGTGGAAACAAATGGTCATCAGACAGAGATAGAATACATTTCTTTGTACATGATTGTACCACTGATGTATTTGGTAATGGGGTCTATGAGAAATTATCTTCATAAGACTTTGTTCCAGTTCTTCCTAACAATCGGAGCAATCATTCCTTTGGTTTTGATAGGATTGCATTTTGCAGGTATTGCTCACATTAATCAGTATCTGTTTATTTATCAGATAGACGCCATGGTTCTGATAGTATTCATGTTTGTAATGATTCTAGTTAAGGATGCAGGCTCAAATCTGATAACACAGCCACAGTATATACAGATTATGGGACAGGCTATGCTGGCCATATCCTTTATCTTTAATATTTTCTTCTATTACATGGAAGTGCTGGGATATTCAAAGCAGATAATGCTTTCGAAAAAGGCTGTGCCTCTTGGGGCAATCAGCATGGTATTTGCAACTCTGGTGAACTACAATATCTTCATTTCAGAGTCAATCGCTAGAAAGAAAGAGTACGAATCTCTGGCGCATTTGGCATATGCAGATGAGCTTACAGGCATTGCAAATAGATCAAAGTATGAGAAGTACATTAAATCTTTATCAGAAAAAGAGGATGATTATTGTATCGTCAGCATTGATTTAAATGGATTGAAGGAAGTAAATGACAATCAGGGACATTTGATGGGAGATAAATATCTTTTTGAATTTGCCGGCGAGCTGGGAAATTGCTTTGGCAAAGAAGGCTTCATTGCCAGAATAGGTGGCGATGAGTTCGTAGTCATTCTTACCGGAGAAAGCATGTCACAGGTGGATTATCTGATAGATAGAATGAAGCATGCACTTGCGACTCTCAACGAAAAGGACCCAATCATCAATCGAAGTGCAGCTATCGGATATGCGTATCGCCATGAATGCGAGGGCAAGGATGCCAATTCGGTATATCTGCTGGCAGATGAAAGAATGTACAAGAATAAACAATTGATGCATGGCGCAAGAAGGTAGGTTGTGTTATTATTAGAAATTATAAATTGAGAAGGATTTTTTAATAATAACAGAGGAGAATAATAGGTATGCCAATCAGAACACAAAACGATCTACCTGCAAAGGCAATACTTGAGCATGAGAATATTTTCGTCATGGACGAAAATCGTTCTACCCACCAGGACATCAGACCTATCAGTATTGGGATTCTTAATCTGATGCCATTAAAAGAAGCCACAGAGCTTCAGTTGTTACGTTCTCTTTCAAACACACCTTTGCAGGTGGATGTGACTTTCCTGACTGTGGGAAGCCACGAAAGCAAGAACACAAGCAAGACTCATCTGAACAACTTCTATGAAAAGATAGAAGATGTTTACGACAGATATTTCGATGGACTTATCATTACAGGGGCGCCACTTGAGCAGATGCCTTTTGAAGAGGTGGAATACTGGGATGAGATGTGCAAAATCTTTGAGTGGACAAAGACACATGTGACTTCCACACTGCATCTGTGCTGGGGATGCCAGGCGGGGCTTTACTACAGATACGGTATCGATAAATACGATTTGGACGAAAAGAAATTTGGCGTGTTCCCACACCGAGTTTTGAACCGCAAGATACCACTTGTACGTGGCTTTGACGATGTTTTCTATGCACCACACAGCCGCCACACAGGCGTGCGCACCGAGGATATCGAAGCTTGCGAGGATTTGGTAGTGTGTGCAAAGGGCGAGGAAGCCGGGGTATTCCTGTGCATGTCTAAGGATGGCAGCAACATCTTCGTGATGGGCCACCCTGAGTACGACCGCTACACACTGGACAGCGAATACAAGCGCGACTTGGGCAAAGGCCTTGAAATCGCCATGCCAGAAAACTACTACCCAGACGACGACCCAGAGCAGAAGCCTCTGCTTCAGTGGCGAAGCCACGGTAATATCTTGTATTCGAACTGGCTCAATTATTACGTTTACCAGAATACACCTTATGAGTGGAATAAGATTAGTGAAAAATAAAGATTGAGTTGATTTAAGTGCTGGTGCCTTTTGGTGTCGGCACTTTTGTTTTATCACAAGAAGCCTGTCAGCCCGCTAACTTTCGTTGGACTGTGATAAATTTTGGCTGATATGACTTAGGATTTATCACAAGTGAACGAAGATAAGGGGCTGCTGAGACTTCTTGTGATAAAAATTAGCCGAAATCCTTAAATTTTTATCACAAACCAACGACAGCATGCGGCTTCCGAGACTTCATGTGATAAAAACTAGTGAAAATCTTCATTTTTTTATCGCAGCAAGTCTGTCCAGCCCGCTATCTTACGTTGGGTTGTGATAATTACTTTGCTGTGAGGATTTGGATTGAGCTTATGAGTGGAATGAGATTTCGGAGAAATAAAGATTGAATTGTGCCGACATTGACGGCACCATTTAGTTATGGAGACTTCTGTCGTAAACGGCAGAAGTTTTTTATTTATTTCGTAAATACGATATTATTGCTGCAAAGGTCTCATCGCAGGCTGCAAATGCTCCATCATTGTTTATTTCGTAAATATTTAATAAAATAAATTCAGGAGGATGGAGAGTAGATAATGATGATATTGAGAGATTTCAAAAAAGAAGATGCTCAGATAATAACTGGGTGGCTCAGATCGGAGGAGGAATTATACAAATGGTCTGCTGACAGATTTAATAAGTATCCGCTTTCAGGCGAAGATATTAATGATAATTATGACTCTCAGCTTGAAATGGGGAGATTCATTCCTCTCACTGCAGTGGATGATAATGAGGATATTATTGGACATTTCATCATAAGGTATCCGAGAGATGACGATGACAGTTCTGTTCGATTTGGTTTTGTAATTGTGAGTCCTGAGTTTCGGGGAAAGGGATACGGAAAAGAGCTGCTAAAGCTTGGAATAGAGTATGTAAAGGAAAATCTGACCGCCACAAGAATTGACCTGGGAGTATTCGAGAATAATGAGAGCGCAAGGCATTGTTATGAAGCGGCAGGGTTTACGGAGTATGCAAGAAGAGAGTGCAAGATGCCAATCGGCATCTGGAATTGTGTGGATATGGAGTTGTTTATAAAAAGGACGTGAGATAGGATGCCAACATATATGGCTATTCCAACATTTATTATTTGTTTTATCACAAGAAGCCTGTCAGCTGGCTAAGTTACGTTGGGATGTGATAAATTTGGGCTGATTTGACTTAGGATTTATCACAAGTGAACGAAGACGAGGGGCTGCTGAGACTTCTTGTGATAAAAATCAGCCGAAATCCTCATGTTTTTATCACAAACCAACGACAGCATGCGGCTTCCGAGACTTCATGTGATAAAATCTAGTGAAAATCTTCATTTTTTTATCGCAGTAAGTCTGTCAGCCCGCTAACTTTCATTGTTGTGTGATAATTACTTTGCTGTGGGGATTTGGATTGAGCATATGAGTGGAATAAGATTAGTGAGAAATAAAGATTGAATTGTGCCGTCACTGACGGCACAATTTAGTTATGGAGACTTCTGATGGAGACGGCAGAAGTCTCTTTCTATTTCAGCCAGAATTCTGTATATACAGTGTTTATGGGAATAAGTGAAAAAAACACTGTAATAGGAAATGTCTACATACAGTTATTTTTAATGATGATGTGATAATAACTGTATAAATATATTAGATAACTTTTGTTTTAGCAATATTGGATGGATTTTTTAGCTTCTAATAACTGATAGTACAGTGATTATTATAATTATAGAGGAAAAAACTGTATGAGGCCAAATTTGAAAATATTTTTGTACAGTGATAATGGCATTAAGGTCAAAATAAACTGTAGAAGGTGCGATGAGTTTTTTATTTTACCCAATTAAGTGTATAATGCATTTATAAATTTTTTTAATAGGAGGACATACTATGATTAAGATATATGGAATGCACACATGCCCTTACTGTGACTTTTTGCAGCCACAGATTCAGGGAAAGGAAGATCAGTATAAATATATAGATATAGGTCAGCATGTTCAAAATATGCATGAGTTTATGGATATGAGAGATAACAGACCTGAGTTTGACCATTCAAAGGAAATTGGAGATATAGGAATTCCATGTTTTGTATTTGAGGATGGAAGAATCAGCCTTGATCCAGCAGATGCCGGACTTGTTGAATACGATGGTACATCTTCTTGTTCTATCGAGGATCATAAAGCAGGCAAAAAGGGCTGCTAGTTAACTTGTAGGGGTTGATTTTGTAACGTTGCAAACTGAAATCTGAGGTTTTATAATTTAATAAGGTGATTGTTGAAGGATTCAACAATTGAGTTGCCACGGAAGGCTTGAGGTAAATCCAGAAAGGCAATACTATGGCAATTAATCTTCAAAGTTATCTAGACAGAATTTCATCGCTTGGAATGGTTCAACTTCCAACGCAATCAGATGTAACCCAAAATCTTAATACTGACACAAGTGTATCTGATAAAGATTTCTACATCCCTAGTGTAAATAATGCTGAGGCTGTTATTCCTAGTTCAAATTATGGATCAGATGGAAGGATGGTAGATCTAAGCCAGGCTTTTAGAGCAAATGCGGATAGTATCCAAATGACTATGGATAGGTTAGGCTTGTCCTTGGAAGATTTATCTGATGAAGAAAATATGAGCACTCTTGCTACAGCTATGAATGATGGTGCTGTTGCGCTTGGTGTTCCTACTGTGGAAAATATGAGTGATGTTGTGGCAAATCTGGTTCAGAAAGCTAGAGGGGTAAGCGAAATATCTGCTACCGAAACAGCGGCAGTTGAAGAGAATCAAGGAGCCAATGCAGAAGGCGGAGCTTCTGGTTCATCTGGTTCTTCTAATTCGGAGGATGAAACTACTGTGGAAGTTGTAGTGATTAATGGTATCAGGTATTTGGAGACAACCAGGGTTGAAAATGGTGTTGAGATAAAAACAAGAAAAGTGCTTGATGTTGGTGAAGTTTGATAGCATAATGAATTATTATATTGATATTTGAGGTGGTAAATTTCGTTGCAACCACGCACCCTTTGGGTCAAAAGAGATGCTATAGAGGCGACGGTAGCCAAATATCTTTTTAAAGAAAAGGACTCTGAGAGTCCTTTTCTTTTTTTAGCAGTAATCTGTTATATTGTTATATAGAAGAATGGTAATTTTAAGGAGAGGATAATTATGTTTGAAAAATTAGATGAGTTTATTGATGAAAACTCAGATGAAATGCTTGTTACAGGCGGCTGGGGAGATGATAAGATTGCAGAATTAGAAAACTCGCTAGAGCTGAGTTTTAGAGAAGAATTTAAGGAGTTTATCCGTAAATACGGTATGCTGATGGGATACGGTGTCGAGATTGCAGCATGTGGCAAAAGTGGTAACTCTCGTGTTGTAGAGAATACATTACGATTTAGGGAGATGGGGTTGGAAGATAAGTACCTTTTTCTAGATGGCGATGGAGAATTAGGGTTTTGCTTAGACAATGAAACAGGCAAGATTGTTAATTGGGGTTGTGATAACTGTGAAGTTTATCCTGAGGCAGATGATTTAGAGACTTTTATCATGGCACAGCTTGAGGATGGGAAAGAGAATTGGTAAATATTAATAAAGAGGTAGTGATTATGAAAAAAAGAATACAGCGTATAATTCAAGGTTTACTGTGGGTTATCACAATTGTCCCAGCGGCTTATGTAATGAAGCATTGCATAATTGCATTTTTTAATGGAACATATCATGGATTCAATAGTGATGAAAAGATTTATGGTTTTAATGCATTTGTAGATGTACTACTCAGTTTTATAGCATTTGAATTTATATTTTTTGTTATATGGTTTATATGCCTTGTTATTACTATCGTATATACGATTAGGATACATAAGCGTTTTGAACAATTACACGTCTGATTTGAATCTTGATGTAGCAGAGGACTCTGAGTAATCAGAGTCCTTCTTTTATTTATAATTAATCAGTATGAATTATTTCGATTTCTTCAGGGGTACAGCCGTAATCATCAATTAACATTTGTCTTATATTTTCAACTGTTTCTTTACGATCATCCCAATTAATATAAAATAATTGTTTTTCATAGCTGATATCCATTGAATCATCAACGTTTACATCATATATATAAACCCGTGATAAAGAACCGCCTCCCGCAGAGCCATAAGTTAATACAACCACAGCCTTTCCTGGCTTTAGCGCTCTTAGTTTTACACCACTTATTTCATTTAGAGAAAGCCCGAAAGAAAAATGTTCTATTTCCTCTAAAACCAAGTCATCTTGAGAAATGAAATAATCGTAATATTGCCCTCCAGACATAGAGGCTTTAAATGATAATGTTATTTCATCACCGGAAACATGCTCTCGATAAGGGATTTTTGTAACTATATCCTTGGCAATATAGAATCCGCTAAATCCAAAGAATAATAAAAATATAAGAAAACAAGGCCAAAATATTATTCGCTTGACCCATAAGAAGAATTTTAACTTTGTAGATTTCCATGTAAAATGAAGAATCCCAGTTATTATTAATACTGGTATAAAGTAAAATATTGAATAACCGAAAATCATTCCTATCGGATTCATAATATAATCCCCCCACTAGATATATACTCATAATAGTAAAAATGTCCCAATAAGGCAAATATTAAAATTTTATCATATCAGTCTATGTTATACTCACTATAGTTAATTATGCAGAGGAGGGCCTATGAATTCCAGAGAAGAAATCAAAGCAATTGTTGAATCACAACGTGCTTTCTTTAAAACCAATACAACTTTAGATTTAAGCTATCGCATTGATGCTCTTAAAAAGCTAAAGGCGATGGTTATTTCTCATGAAAAGGAAATGGAAGAGGCCCTTGAAAAGGATTTGGGGCGCCACTATGTGGAGGCTTATTTCTGCGATATCGGCAGTATCATTTTAGAGATAAATGAAACTATTGCAGGCTTAAAGAAATGGGCAAGGCCTGAAATTCATTTTAGTGGATTGGCATGTTTCCCAAGTATTATCACAAATGTTTATAAAATGCCTTACGGAAATACGTTAATCATCAGCCCTTTCAATTTTCCATTCTTACTATCGCTGGGCGTTTTAATCCCAGCTATAGCAGGCGGAAATACTGCTGTCATCAAGGCCAGCTCAAAGAGTGCCCATTGCACAGCCTTGCTTAAAAAGATGGTGGCCGAAACCTTCCCATCTAACTACATTACAGTTATTGACGGCGGCCATGATGTAGCTGACTTCTGCTTGGAAGAGCGCTTTGATAAAATCTTTTACACTGGTTCTCCAAAGGTAGCGGTGAAAGATTGCATTCTTCAAAGCTCTTAACAGCGGCCAAATTTGCATCAACATCAATCAGGTTGCCGTTGCAAAAGAAATTGCTGATGATTTTATAAAAGAGCTGAAAGCAGCCTTTAATAAAAGCTTGGGGAATGACCCTTTAACAAATCCAGAGTATCCAAAGCTGATTACAGTAGGAGCTTATGATAAATGCGTAGCAGAAGCAAAAGAATATGAAGATAGAATTCTTTTTGGTGGAAAGGGTAATCGCGAGACCCAAAAATTTGAGCCAACCATCATCTACCCAGTGACCACCAACGAAAAGATTGTTAATCACGAATTATTCAATCCACTGCTTCCAATCGTCCCATACGAGGATGACAAGATTGATGAGTTGATTGAAGAAATCTCAAGAAGAGAGCATGGACTTTCACTATACATTTTCACACGAAATAAAAGATGGGCTAAGCGCATGTTTGCGACCATGCAATATGGCGGTGGATGTCTAAACGAAGTGTGTGTTCACTTGATGGTAAAGGGGGTGCCATTTAATGGCGTGGGCCATTCGGGAATGGGAGCGTACCACGGCCATGCTGGATTTAGAGAGTTCACTCATTCATCCACCGTTTTATACGGAAAAACAAAAGGCAACTTATCACTGCGAGAGCATCCTTATTCAAAGGGGGCTGAGGGCAAGATGAGATTGCTAGAGCTATTTGAAAGATAATTAAGAAATATGATTTTGATTGGAGGATGAAACATTTAACGCTTTAATCACAGGCTGGTGCTATTATACATCCATGGAGGGGTGAGCTATGGATGCTATGGTACCAGTTAAAGATGATCAAGAAGCTGCAAATGAATACTTCGGATTATATATGTCGCTGCGAGCAGCGCTGAGAGAGGGCAAGATTGAAACCACTGATGTGGAAGAATATCTGGCATATAAGGAACGAATGCTTCCAAAGAAAGCTAGGGAAATTGCGCAGGAGATGATTCTGAGTATTAAAGACTACCAATAGGTGGTCTTTTTGCGTTTAGAAAGCATGGAGAAATATATATGGGAGTATTAATTTTCATTGTAGTTTTTATTTTAATATCTGTTCTTAGCGCAATAAATAGCACCCCTGAAGCCATTGGTAAAAAAGGTGAAAAGGAAATCGCAAAGGACCTTTATAGCATAAATTTTTGGGGATACGAGGGCTATTGCCTAAAGAATATTTATGTTCCTAGAGAAGATGGCTCTACTTCGGAAATAGATTTGCTATATATAACATGCAAGGGATTCTTTGTCATTGAGAGTAAAAATTATAGCGGATATATTTTTGGCGATGATCGAAGGAACGAGTGGACCAGTACACTTTATGGTGGAAGTTCTTGGTTTGGCCGTAGTAAGGTTAATAAGTATAAGTTTTATAATCCTGTTTGGCAGAACAATTCTCATATTAAAGCTTTAAAACATTATTTAGGAGATATATCTGCGATATCGATTATTGTATTTGGCAGCAACTGTGAATTAAAGAATGTAAATGCGGATAATGTTTATGTTTGTTATGAGAACAATCTTAAGAAATTAATAAAGAATATATGGGATGCAACACCTACAAGATATACTAGGGAAGAAGTAGAAAGGTACTACAATAGGCTTTTGCCATTGACGGGTGCTACTACTGAAGCGAAAAGAGCTCATGTTCAAAAGATATATGAAAAACAACAAGGGGAAAAGTGTCCACGTTGTGGAGGAACGTTGGTATTAAGACAAGCTAAAAAAGGGATCTATGCAGGCAATCAATTTTACGGATGTTTTAATTATCCGAAGTGTAAATATATAAGGAACAATTAGACATGAAAAACGCCCAAGAGAAACCTCTTGGGCGTGATTATTTATAACAAGCAACAAGGATTTTGGGCGGGCGTCCAATAGTTCCCGCATCTCTTGGAGTTACCTCCTGTCAAACCATCGGCGTGTAGACGTGGACGAATTCTTCTACCTCCAAAAAACTTGTAGTTGTAATTAAAATAATATCATGGATATATTTTTTGTAAAGAATAGCTTGCTAGGAGATATTTAACGGGTTATTCATAGGCCCTAATATTAAAAAAACACACCTCTTCAATTCGTAATTGCGATATAATAGTTTACGTTGAGAAGAGGTGAATTCTATGAATAATGAGACAACATTAGAGAAAAGAATCTATGATTTTGAACAAGAGTATTGTAAGTTTATGGAAATTGATTCATTTCCTGAGTATCGAATTGAAAAAATCCATCGTGATTCTCAAAAAACTATTGTTAAAGCTCAGGCGTATTACGATTTTGATGGAATGGAGCAGGTCTTAATAATCCCTGATAATATTGAGTTGAGTAGAAGTACGATGTTTCATGAATTCACACATATTCTAGATGATGAATATTATGAAGGAAAAAATCGCCGTAGTAATTTTTTATTACATGGTTATTCAGAATATCATGCGGCACAAATTCAATTATTGGACCTTGTAGGAGCAAATTCGATTAATTTAGATAGTTTTCATTTTTCCATGAATAATAAATGTGCTGATTTTAATACTGTAACTGATTATATTAAGGATAGAAAATCTCTATTTATTGAATATATAAATAAGATGAGCGTTCCTACAAATATGGAAACTGCCAGAACTATTATTGGTATGTTATTTAATTATCTTGGCTTTGTCTCGATATGTAAAAGCTACTCGATTGATTATATAGACATTAATGAAGATGAATTATTTTCAAGATTTAATGATGATATTACTTTAGATTTGAAGAAACTAATGAATTCTGCTTGGCTTGATTATAATATGACTAAGGTGCTAGATACGTTTGAGACCTATAGAAAAATCATATCCCCTCTAATTAGAGATAAAGATAAAGAACTTTTAGCTAGACGTGGGATTTTTTTATTTTGAATTAAGAATTGCGTTTTTGGATAACAGCATTGACTATTTAGGTCGAGAATTAAATGAGTTTATAAATGGGACGGAAATTACAGTCTCTTGAGGAGAAAAGTATGAGTTTAAAAGGTGAATTATTTGCAGAAGTTACGGGGTTTGTTATTTATAAAGTAGAAGATGGCCTCGATCATGTTCCTAAAGTTAAAGAAGGTCTAAAAAAGGGCGTCTCAAAAATAGATGAGAAGATAAGTAATATTGATGAAGAAAAGATAGATTACAAGATAAATGGAATCGAAGAAAGGCTTGAGTCGGTTGAAAGAAAAATAGAAGATTTTGGAAGAAAATCAATTGTAGAACAAGCAAAGGCTCTTCCACATAATTATATTAGTAATCTACTTGGTAATAGAGATATCAATAAACTTTTAGATGAGAATCCACAGAATAAGAAGTTAGTTGCATATGGATATAAAGGCGGAACAATGAAGACAGGATTACTTCTAGAATCGTGGCATATAAAAGGAATAGTATACGATTTCTATAATAATTCTGGTGAAAAGCTTTATAGCTCAAAAGGTAAAGAAAGCACTGTAGCAAAGTGTTATCATATTGGAATACTGGATTCTGATGAGAATGAAATAGCCTCTGTAAATGAGAAACTCTTAGCAATGAGAGCTCCAATTGTTCATGAAAACGATCCACATAGTTATTCTATGGAAAAAAATGGGAGGACGATTGGTGAGATTAAAACAGCATTTAAAGGTATTAAGTTAGATAAACAATATAATATCAAGATTTTTGGACAAAAGTGGTCTGCTACACGGAATGTAGTAAATAGTAGGTTTAAAGTATTTAATCAGAATAAAGAACAAGTACTTTCAATTAATGGTGTTAATTCGTTACAGATAAGAAATCTTTATGTACTTGATATTTCACCAGAATTAGAAGATGATATTGCGTTGCAGTTGTTTTCTGCAATGGTGGCATCTTCTCATTCAAATAAATAGCAAATTCTTTTGTATAGTCAAAATATACATAAGCCAGCGATTCATGGGACGTTGGAGATATAAAGCCAATACTGGTCTATTATTTTAACTATCATCAGAAAGCAGTATTTTATATATGTGGTTACTTTTGAGGTGGTAAATAACTATGACAAACACAATAAGTTTAGAGCTCGAAGAAGCAAAGAAAAAAATGATTGAAGAAGTTTCATTTCATGAAAAAAAACTAGCCAAATTGACGAGAGACAATGTGGCGATTGTGGAAGCTATGATTCTTAATGATTCGGCATATATCCATTCAACAAATAAAACTGCAAGACCAGAATATAACCGTAAAAATGAAATTAAGTATGGTGGTTCCTCAGCATTCTGGATGACACAATTAAAGAATGTGCTCTTAGGGAATATAAAAGAAGTATCATATTCATATGATGAGATTATTATTGGTGCTGTTGAGGCAGTGGATAGGGAGAACAGTACTCACTTAAATTCGGATGGATGTGGCAGGAAAGAGATAGCAGCCCGAATAATAGATTTTAATCGTGATGAATTGCTGAAATGTCTTAAAAATCCCGATTATGAGGATATGAAGTTAATACGGATTATAGCAGATAAAACATCGGCAGAGAAAAATGCTAGAAAAAACCCTTCTTTTGCTAGCAAGTTTTGTCATTACGCGTGTTTTTATGTTTATGAAAATACTGAGTACCAAGATAATTATTCGATTTATGACAATATTCTTAAAACGGTTTTACCTTGGTACTTAGGGTATTACAATATAGAAAAGAAATATGATTTAGATGATTATAAAGAGTATCGAGAGGCTGTTGATACAATCAGGAAAGCTTCCGGCGTTGAAATTAGTAGAAACGGATTTGATCATTTGTTGTGGTATTATCATAAGGGGAGATTATAATTGTATTTTTCATATTATTATTGCAAAAAGTCAATTTGAAAATAATAGAATTTTACATAGGCTAGTGATTTGGGAGAGCCCTCAATTACTAGTCTTTTCTTTTTTCGAAAAATAAAAAATCTTGAATTAGAATAAAGCATGCAGCCATCGAGAATGAATATAGAGAGCAGCTGTTTGAGTATTCGCCAGATGTGGATGTGCAGGCAGAGTTCCTTTATAAGGTAGAAAATGGATTTGCAGATATAGTAATAGCACTAGCGTTAGAAAAAGTTCTTCTCTATAAAAAATTCATTATCGCGGCCCGCGGAGGATTGTTATTTGCTTATGAATTAATTCATTGTTATTTCGCTTATAAATATAACCTTCGATTTCACTCGTGTGTTATTATATTAATAAATTACAATTAGGAGATGTGGTTAAATGGGGATATTTGAGGGGATAACACATTCAGAAGAAATAAAGGAATTATTAGATGATGCTCAACTTATTTATGATAATGCTAAAACTAAATTCGATAGCCAAAAGAAAAGCACGACCAAAAGCCTAGAAACATTAGGTAGAAAAAAAGTAAATGCTTATTCGAAGGACATGACTATATTTCTAGATTCATTCGGCGCGTTTAATAATGTTCAGATGGTCTGCAAAAATGATGATAACTATGATTTTATTGGAAAAAATGAGAAGCCTAATGAACTTGTTGTAAATATGCAAAATGCTACTTACAACGCTAGTGAGATAATAAAGGCTGGAACACTAGCAGTAGGAACAGGAGCTTTGGTTGGAGTTGCAACATATGGCGGTGTTGCTATGCTTGCCCATGCCTCTACAGGAACAGCGATATCAACATTAAATGGAATTGCAAAAAAGAATGCAACACTAGCATGGTTTGGGGGAGGCTCACTTGCATCAGGAGGAATGGGAATAGCTGGAGGTACTGTTGTTCTAGGAGGTGTTGTTATTGGCGCAATTGCAATAGCTGGTGGCATGATTGCGGGCGCTCAAGGTAAGGCTAAATTAGCAGAGGCAAAAAAAGTTCATGCAGAAGCAGAGTTAGCTGTATCTAAGATGAATATCGCCAGTTCGTGTATGCAAGGAATAGAATCTGTTTCAAATAACTATATAGAGTTTATTTCAGAACTATCAGTATTATTTTCTACATACATATCAAAGATGAATAGTATTGCTTCTAAGCATCAAAGAGGAAGTGATGGGAAAATAGAGTTTGATGAACTTTCTGAAGTGGAGCAAAAAACACTACATTTGTCGTGGCTATTGGCTCAATTATATTACAATATTTTATCGGTGCCTCTTTTAAATAAGGATGGTGAGTTAGATCCAAAGTCAAGACAACTCTTACAAAAGGCTAAACTAGATTTGTCTCAGATTTCAAACCAATCAAATGAGTTAGAAGAGGAGCAAAAGAAGATTAAAAATTTGCTCGAAGAAGCAAAGAAATTATTTGATAAAGTCTCTAATAAGTTTTATAAAAAGAAACAAAAAACCACAAAGAAATTGGAAACAATAGGACGAAAAAGAGTCTATCTTTGGAAAGAAACTTTTGCTCCATTTATGGATGCATTAACTCATTTTGAAAATATAAGTGTTAACAGTTGCTACCCATATTCAGTTACTGATATACCAATCGAGTTTATATTTGAAAGCTGCGAAAATGTTTTATCGTATATTAATCATATGGAACTTGAAGGATTAGACACTTTGAATTCGACAGGTTTTGTTGAAGTAGCTTTATTTGGAGGTGAAGACTTTTTAGGAGAATTAGCACAAATTAAAAATAATGAAAATCCTATGCAAGAAGTACATAGACACGATATGTCTCTATGGTTTACAGGAGAGCTAGATAAAACACTGGCAGAGAATATGACATTCGGAACTGTTACCGAAGGATATATTTCTGCTGTAGGGGAAATGGTTCAAGGAATTACTGGAAGAGAAAATCTGGCGCAGGCGATTGAAATAAATCAAGAAGTGAAGAGTCTTGAGGCCAAGATAAATAAAGCTATTGGTGAATTTGATGCTACTACGAAAAAATGTAAAAAGATTATTTCCTCAATTAGTAGACTTAATAAAGTACAGGCTAGATTCCTAAACGAGATAGAAGCTATTGAAAAAAAATATAATACAACAAGTATGATAGAGTATTCGTTGCTTAAAAATGAAGAGAAAAATGTTTTTGAGATGTCATTTGAGATTGCCAAAATGCAGTATACAATTTTAGCGTCATGCATGCTTGCTGAACAAAATGGTGGAGATATGGATGACACCTCTATTGTTGCTGATACAGCTTGTAGGGAGTACAGAAAAATAAAGAAAGATACATTAAAAAACAATAATGCCGATGATATAACAGTAGTTAATCTTTTATGGAAGAATAATGCCGACGTAATGTTGTATTTAGGATTCATTATTTCTGTTGCATGTATTATTTTTACATTTTATCAGCTTTTAGTAGGCAAAATGCTATGGCTAATAGGGATAGCAGGTGCTATTGTATCGTGGCCAATATTCTATAAGTTTAAAGATTTTTCTAATAATAGACTATTTTTCTGGAGATGTATTAGGATTGCATTTGCACTATTGATTGTTATTTTAGTTGAGATATTAGGATAGGTGGTGTGATTAATGTCAGTGTTTAAAAAGACTGCTAGTGATGCAGCAAAAGAAGCTGGTATTTTGACTGGTGGATTTATGTCTCAGAACATGCAAAATGCCACAAATTCAGCTGTTGAAGGTATGAAAAATTTTAGAGCTGAAGCTTTTAGTCCCACAGTCCAGAATAAAGATTTTACTTTTGCTAAAGGAAATTTGTTCGAATATATAGAAGCAGCCAAATTTAATGTAGATGCGGCTAGTAAAGGTTCAAATTTAAATGCATTTGTCACCGACATTGAAGATCCTCATGCTGCCGCTGATATACTTATTCGCGATAACGGAAATGTAGTAAGAGAAGTTCAGGCTAAATTTAGTGATTCAAAAAATGCTGCTGCCGATTCAGTTTTTATGCAAAGCAAAGAAAAATATACAGGAATGCAGAGGTTGATTCGTAAAGAGGAGCACTACATTGATAAAGCAACTGGTAAAGAAACAACTTTATTAGAGAAGTCTAAGGAAATAGCAAAGAATCGCTCTGAAATAGATGGAAATTTACATCAAAGACAATATAAGGATACATATGATAATCTAACAGACGAATTAAACCATGAAAATGTCAGTTCTGGTGGAACAACGTTAAAAGAAGTTAAGAGGGCCTATGATTCACCAGAAAAATTTGCAATGCAATTTGAGAAAAAAGCTGTACGAGCAGAAATGAAGGCTAATGCTACAAATATGGCAAAAGCTTCATTTGTAATGACGGGGGTAGTTTCAGGCATTAGTAATATGGCTGCAGTTTTTAAAGATGAGAAATCATTAGGGGAAGCTATAGGGGCTGTTAGTTCTGATGCTGTAAAGGGTGCGGCTAGAGGTGCCGCCACAGGTGTGCTTAGTACTTCAATTAGATATAAAGGTATCAAAGCTGGAAGTGCTTTGTTAAGCGATGCAACAGCCTCGACGGTTATGGCTGGAGGGATGATTGATGGCGGTGTTGCTTTATTGGCATATGCTAAGGGTGAAATAAATGAAAAAGAATTAAAAGAAAAAATAGTGGATACAACAGCTAAATCTACTATTACTATTTTCTTTTCAAGAGCAGTAAAGGAAGTAATGGGAAGGGCTGTTAATCCACTTGTACCTTTTGCTGTATACACAACTGCAAGCTATGTATTCACAGCAACTAGGGAAATAATAAAAAATGCAAATCTACAAGCGGAAGAAAACGATAGACTTAATGCTATCCTAATTGAAAGTAAAAAACAAATAGAGGAATATGAAATAAAAATTAAATCTGAAATTGAGCAGATAGATTTGAATCAAAAACAGATGATGAAGGAATTCCTTGAGACATTTAATTATAATTTGGAAACGGGCGAGAATTATGATGAAGCTTTAAATGCGATTGTTAAGTTTGCAAATCAGGCAGGAATATCATTACAACATGTTACATTTGATGAGTTTTCCAATGCAATGAGGCGAAAAGATGTTTTTTCATTAGAGTAAAAGGAATGCTATATACTAAGAGGACAAGATTATAGAGATATCATTTAATAAAATAAGCGATATGAGGCGAATATTATGTCATTTAGAATAATCAGAAACGATATTACAAAAGTAAAAGCAGATGCAATAGTTAATACAGCTAGTCCTCATGTCAGAATTGGTTCAGGAGTGGATACTGCCATATATAATGCGGCAGGTAGAGATGAGTTATTTGCGGCCAGAGAAAAGATTGGGGAAATTGAAAGAGGAGAAGCTGCTATATCACCAGCCTTTAATCTCAATGCTAAATATGTAATTCATGCTGTAGGGACATGGTGGAATGGTGGTACAGAGAGTGAAATAGAGCTGTTAAAAAACTGCTATGATAATGCCTTATTACTTGCATATAAGTATGGTTGTGAATCAATTGCTTTTCCGTTATTATCCACAGGTAATTATGGATTTCCTAGAAAGCTAGGAATGGAAATTGCAGTAGATGCCTTTACTAGATTTTTTGAAGAACACGAGATGGAAATCATTTTAGTTGTCTTTGAAGAAGATACGCTAAAGATTTCTGGAGAGCTAGGAGAAGCAGTACAAAGCTTTATAGATAATGAATACGTTCAAGCTAGAAATGAGGACGAGTACGGTTGGGAAAGAGAGGCTGATACCCCAGATTCACGAAAGTCAATTAAAGTTGATTTAAATGATTCTCTTGATAATGTTATTCAGGATATCTACAAAGAAACTTTTGCCAGTCGTTTGCGTGAACTGATAGCAAAGAAAGGCTTAAAGAATTCCGAGGTTTATGCTGCCGCTAATATTAGAAAGCAGTATTTTTCTAAATTGCTTAATGATCAAATTAAACCTTCTAAGGAAAAAGTTTTAGCAATAGCTGTTGGATTGAAACTGAATTTTAAAGAAGCAGAGGAATTACTAAAGTTTGCGGGATATGCTTTTTCTCCAATTTCTCAAACTGATCAGGTTGTAAAGTATTTCATTGAGCATGAGGATTACAATGTTTTAAAAATTGATATTGTATTATTTGATTATGGATTGGATCCACTTTCAAATTAATTTATTGAGGTCGCCTTTGGGGCGACCTTTTTTCTTTATGCACGAAGTATTATGTAAATGAATCAAGGGAACTTGATTTAACGTAGATACATACAGCAAACATAAGAACAGATGATTTACGTTTGGCTCAATTAGCTGAGCACCTGGTTCAGGGCCAGGAAGGTAGCCGGATTAGCGCCCGGTAGCGATTATCAATGTATCTAGATAATTTAATCTGAAACTCAGAAAGATGCTAACAGCAATTTAACAAGAGATTGGATATACCATTGGATTCCTTTGAGAATCACCTGGCTTATACCCAGGCTGCATCTTGGAGCAGATAAGACGCGAACAGCAATTAGTTATCTCCTACCAAACTTCGAAGAGAAGCACTGGGAAGCTACGAAATAATCGTGGCTGAGAGGCGTCTAGATTATCTAGCTAAAAAAGGAGGAACAGATTATGTTAAAGGAATTAAAAAAAGAATCTAACAAAACTTTTACTGAGAATGGCGCAGTGACATATTCATCATCAATGAGTAATTGTCTTGATCTATTTGCAACCTGTGGAGCATTAAGAGGCGCGAAGGAGCAAGAAATCATTGATAGATTTATTAGAGCTTATGCTGAGAACCCAGACATTGCGATGAAGATTTTATTCTATGCACGTGATATTAGAGGTGGCCTCGGTGAAAGAAAATTCTTCAGAGTAATTTTAAAATATCTTTGTGTGAATCACCCAGAGTCAGTAAAAAAGAATATCGAATGGATTGCAAACTACGGAAGATTTGATGATCTTCTTGAAATGATGGATACACCATGTGAGGCAGCAGCAGTTAAATACTTGAAAAATCAATTGTTATCTGATTTGGAAAAAGCTCATAATGATGAGCCAATATCCCTTTGTGCAAAGTGGTTGCCATCTATTAATACAAGCAATTCAGAGAAGGTGCGTTTAGGAAGAAGATTAGCTAAAAAATTTGGTATGCATGAAAAGGATTATCGTAAAATTCTTTCTATGCTTAGAAAGCGAATTGAAATTGTTGAGAACTTCTTGCGCGAAGAGGACTATACATTTGATTATGAGAAAGTGCCAAGTAAAGCTGCACTTAAATATCGTAATGCATTCTTTTCTCACGATAGTGAAAGGTATGGTGACTATCTAAATAAGGTCAATTCTGGTGAAAAGAAAATGAATACTAGTACTTTGATGCCATATGAAATAGTAGCACCATTTTATGGATATAATAGATGGTTTCAACCTGTGTCAGATGAAGAAGCTTTTTCTCTAAATACAACATGGAATGCTTTGCCTGATTATACTGATGATACAAATGCGCTTGTAGTTATTGATACATCAGGTTCTATGCTTTGGAACTCACCTGGAAATCCTCTTCCTATGACTGTTGCAACTTCGCTTGGATTGTATTTTGCAGAGCGAACAAAAGGAGAGTTTAGAAATCATTTCATTTTATTTTCTACGACACCGCAGTTGATTGAAATTAAGGGTAGTACTTTACAAGAAAGACTTAAATTTATTGCTACATACAACGAGGTTGCTGATACCAATATGGAGGCTGTGTTTGATTTAATACTAGATACAGCTACAAACAATAAAGTACCTGCAGAGGATTTGCCAAGTAGAATTTTTATAGTTTCAGATATGGAGTTTAATGAAGGTGTAGAAAACGCGGATTTACCTATATTTGAAAGTGCTAAATTGAAATATAAAAATGCTGGTTATGAGCTTCCCAAAATTGTATTTTGGAATGTCGCAAGTAGAAAACAACAGTTACCAGTCACTATGAATGAACAAGGAGTAACACTTGTTAGTGGATGTAATGCAAGACTTTTCGAACAGGTTATGTGTGATAGTGTTGATCCATATGATTTTATGCTTGAAATTGTAAATTCAGAAAGATACCAAGCTATTGTGGCTTAGTATGTATAGATGCGTACAGCAAAGTATTGAGAAGTATGTACTTCAGTCACTGTTGATAATGTAAGACTAAAAGGAGACTTGCAGTTATCACAAACTGAAGGTGCATCTAATACAATTTGAGTTCGGACTCAAGTTCGTTTTGGGCGTAGCACCAGGGGCTTAATGCATCGGCACTTGAGGGGAACATAATGATGATAGAGCCAATGTGAAAGTTGGGGAAGCTTGCGCTTCGCTATCGTCAAAAAGAGTTGGCAATGCTGCCAGGCCCATTACCTATTGGTGACAGAGGCCAACGTGGCGCGGTCAACTCTTTTTATTTAGAGAGTTTTATAGTACAGCTTTGGATTTATGATTATCATACATGAATTATCAAATCAAATTCACAAGAGTGAGATTAGGAGGAAACGATTTGAATAACGGATTAAGAACAATAAATGTAAACGAGATGGTGAAGATGCTTTCCAATGTATATACATCATTAATCTTTGGAAGAATTCCATTTAAAGAATTTCCATCAGTGATGCTATGGGGACCACCTGGAGTTGGTAAATCACAAGGTGTAAGAGAAATTGCTAGAGAGATAGAACGAAAGACTGAAAAGGAAGTAAGGATAACAGATGTAAGATTGTTGTTATTTAATCCTGTTGATTTAAGAGGAATTCCAACGGCTAATGAAGATAAAACATTGGCGGTATGGTTAAAGCCACAGATATTTCAAATGGATACTTCCGATGAGGTAGTGAATATCTTATTTTTAGATGAAATAACTGCTGCGCCTACGTCAGTTCAAGCTGCGGCTTATCAAATTACTCTTGATAGAACTATTGGTGAACATAAACTCCCAGAAAATTGTATTGTTATAGCAGCTGGAAATAGAGTTACAGACAGATCAGTTGCCTATAATATGCCTAAGGCACTAGCCAATAGATTGTGCCATTTGGAAATAAAAGAAGATATCAATGCGTGGCATGATTGGGCTGTTAAAAATGCAATTCATCCATATGTTGCAGGATATATTGAATATAACAGTACAGCCTTATCTGGATTTGAAAATGATGAGATTGCTTTTGCAACGCCAAGATCGTGGGAAATGGTTAGTAATATTTTGAGATATGTTTGCGAAGACATAAATCAAGTATTTCCATTGATTGTTGGATGTATAGGTGAAAACTCTGCTAATAATTTTAGAACGTGGACAGAGATATTTACAGGAATCCCATTGATTGAACAAATCTTTCGCGAAGGAATTGGGGATTTGCCAAAAGAAAAAGAATTACAAATTGCATTGAAGTCAATGATGGTTGATTATGCAAGAAAATGTCCAGAAAAGGATTTGGTGGATAATTCAATCGATTATTCATGTAAAATGCCTTGGTCATTTAGAGGAAGATTACTACAGGATTACTATAGAATTCCCGAATTAAGAGAAATTGTAAAAGATAATAGTGTCTTTCAAACTGCAGTGAGGGATGGATTAAAATGCTAGAACGTAGAGTTCGTAGATTAAAGCGTCAATTACAAGAATGTAGATATAGATTGAATCATATGTATGATGATTTTGCTATTGGAATGTATAGCATGTCTTATTTTGCGACAAAGGATATTTGGCGTATTTCGACAAATGGTGATTGTATTATCTTTAACCCTGATTGGTTAGAAAAACTAGGGCCTAAAGAATTAGATTTTATTATGTGCCATCAACTGATGCACATTCAATTAGGGCATATATTCAGGCCGTCTTATTATTGGGGCGATAGATATCATTTGGCTGCGGATATAGTTGCTAATGGACACTTAAATCAGATGGGGTGGAATTATGAGAAACTTTCAAACATTGGCAAAATACGGTATGAAACGTTTATTCCTACGGTAAAAGGGTATGATATTTCTTCTATAGAAGCTATTAAATGCGTCCCATTTGACCCGTCAACAATGTCTCCTGGTAAAAGGCGGCAATTCATGATTGATTCTGATACATATTGGGACAAAAAATCTATTGATATAACTAACTGTACTTTAATATTAAGTCCATTAGATAATGATCCAGATGATTTAAGATATGATGGTCCAACATTTGGTGGTGATTTTAATTTTACTAAAGAGGAATTCTCCAAAAAGAAGAAAGGCGCTGATGTAAAAGTAGCGATTAAAGTAGAGGAACAAAAGATATTTGTTAGAAGACGCAATAGTTCAAAAGCGACAACAGCAATTAACAATTTACGTCAAAGTTTAAAAGAAATGCAGCTTATGATTGAGGACGATTCTATGGATAGAAAATGGACTAGAATGCGAGCTGAGAATCTTGATTGGAAGATTTTGCTTGATGCTTTTATCCAAGAAGAGGTTTTTGACTATTCATTTACTCCACCAGATCGAAGGGTACAAAATGATTTTTTCTTACCTGAATATAATGTTAATCGAGAGGCTGTTAGAAATATACTTTTTATGGTTGATACATCTGGTTCGATTTCGGATGAAATAATGGGAATGGCTTATGATGAAATATGTCAGGCCGTAGAGCAATTTGATGGTATTTTAGAAGGTGAAGTGGCATTTTTCGATACGACAGTTTATCGATCTAAAAAGTTTAGTGTTGTTGATGATATTACAAAACTAAAACCTTATGGAGGAGGGGGAACTAATTACGAGTGTATCTTTAATTATATTTTTGAAAACAGATATGAATCTATACCTACTAGCATAGTAATCATTACTGATGGCGAAGGTTTATATCCAAAGGAGTCAATAGCTAGAGGTATACCAGTACTTTGGCTTTTAACAGGTGATGAAGTTGCGCCATGGGGAAAGAATGTAATGATAAAGTGATTAATGTCGCTTCTGAGGCGACCATATTAAATAATTAATGTGATATAAAAAGAGAAGGCTAAAGTATAATCTAATGAAAGGCAATTGTAGCTCAGTAAATAGATTATTCAAATGAAAATGCAAGGCGTGGCCCCGCAGGGGGATACAGAGCTTGGTTCCCCACGTACGCATTTTCCTGAACCACCACGGGCAATTGGAGCCTTTTGGTCGTAGGAGCCTACTCTATAGAGTAATGAGTAAAAGCACAGTGCAGGACAATGTACTCTGTGGTATTCTCATTACTCTTTTTTTATTTAAGTATTCTCATACTGGTTATGATAGAATTATGAGAGATGTTTTTCGGGGTGTGGCTCAGATGGTAGAGCACTACATTCGGGATGTAGGGGCTGCGTGTTCAAATCATGTCACTCCGACTAAAAAATAATGGGGAAAATAAGTTAGAAAGAAGGGACATTGGCTTGAAGTACATTGTAAAGAAAATTCAGGAGGCAGACTTTGGTTGCGAAGAGCGCCCTGAGGGTGTTCAGTTGCAGGTAGTGCTTAGATTACGTGACGAGGCTGGACAGGAGATTGATATGGAGATGGCAGACGCAGAGCTGCTGGCCAAGGATATCAACGAAGGCGACGGGGTATTCTTTGATAAGGATAATGAGATTTTTAAGGAACTATAATGGCTGAAAACTGCATAAAATCAACGTTTGTGAGGTGTGCTTTTTAAAGTACATCTCATTTTTTATTATAAAATCAGAAAAAGATTTGGAGGAGTTAATGGTTATGCAAGCGATGAGTGAGAAAGTTTTATATGCTTCAAAAGTGGAAGCGTTGGTTCAGGAGAGACCAGATATATTTGAAGTGTTGTGGCCAGAAGATTTGCTAGACTATACCATCATGGTTATTCCTCGATCGGTAAAGAAGTTTAGTGATTATTCGCATATACGAAGATACATTTCTAATAGATATTTGGTGTTTATTAATTCTAAAGGGATGGGACATGTAAAGCTAACAATTGTTTCGGTAAACACTAGAGATAATATAGTATACATGCCAATTGATTCTTTTGATTCGACTTGGAGATATCTTAAGGCGAGTATTAATAAAAGCATTCAGCAGCAAAAGGAACAATCGATTGATTGCCACATAAGTAGACCAGAGGATTTAGTGGATCTTTCTGGACTATATCGACAGGGAAGTACAGTCTCTATTAAAAATGATAGGGTTGTATATTCGATGATGGAATTGAGTCAGCAAGAGCAAAAAATGTTAAGCGCGAGGGATGAACTACTATCTAATAATGAGAATCTTTACTTTTATGCTGTACAGGGAAATAGGTACCATGATAGAGATTGCTTTGCCGTAAAGTTTATCGATGCGAAGGATCTTAGGGCATCTAGTCAGAAACCTGAGAATTTGTGTGCATGTGATAAATGTCAAAGAAGATTGTTAATGAGAAAAGCGACTTCCATTAATCCAAATCAAGTTAGAGCGATTGATAATCATTTCTTCACACCTAATGCATTAACCGATAAGCAACTCGAAAAGCTGGTTGAAGAATATGGATTCTTGTTTGAAATGCTTGATCAGAGAACACTTAAGGTGTTTGCGAAGGAAGACTCTTGGGTTATTCGTAAATATGGAGATGTTTATACATTATTTCATAATAACTATAAGTTGGTAGAGTCTGGCAGAAGCCTTACAGACGGTTATCATGATCAAAATGTTAGAAGCGAATCACTTATGGTTATTTTTGAATATATACATGAGTATTCATATGAGAAACATATTGAAGCCGTGAAATGTAAGAGGAAAAACAAAGCCTTAGTTAATAGATGGGGCTTTGTTGGCATGGCTGTTGTTAAAGTGAAACGTAGGCTTAGACGAGCACAACGTAACAGAACATCAAAATACAATTATTATAAAAATAATTTTGTTACACAGCAGCAATATAATAAGACAATCGATAAAATGATTAAGGCTGTGAAGACAATGGATTCTAGAGATGAGATTTTAGAGTATATGGAGAGTTTGAGGAGGTAGCAAATGATTTATTTCGACGATTACAAAGAATTTTATAATGTGTTTAAGTTAGCAGCTGAAGGTGATATTGATGCAACAAAGGAGATGCTCAATTATTTGACGCTGCTTACAGCTGATTCAAATGACACAGAAATGATTAGAATGCTTAAGGCGACATTTATAGATAGGCTTGTTGATGAATCTTCAAGTGTAGGCTGGATTAAAAAAGGTGATTATATAATTGAAAACCTTAAGAATGAGGAAGATTTGAAGTCGGCGTTGAAATGTTATCTTAGAGGCGCAATGATGGGCGATACATTTGGCTTTGATATGATTGGTGAGACCTATTATAAGGGAATCGCGGGGGAGCCTGATTATGAAATGGCATGGATATTCTTCTGGCTGTCAATTGAGTACTCAAATGTACCTAATGCTTTATCCTTATGTAGAATCGGGCAGATGTTTAAGTATGGCCAGCGAGTTGACATAAATGAAGATGATGCTAGCTTTTTCTTGTCAAAGGCAATAGAAGTTGCTGGAGAGTATGCTGATGTAGATGATTATGCTTTGTTAGCTAAGAAAGAGTTGGCGGAGCTAGTGTAGGAGGTATTCATATGTCTAAAGGAAATAATCATTCAGCAATAATGGGTGTTGTAATTGGTGATGCTCTTGGTGTGCCAGTAGAGTTTACTAGTCGAGAAGAAAGACGAGAAGACCCTGTAACAAGCATGCGTGCCTATGGCACACATAATCAACCTGCAGGTACATGGTCTGATGATTCTAGCATGACCATAGCTACATTGGAATGGTATAAGGAAGCTGGTGATGGGGAACCTGATTACAGTAAGCTTATGGATAAATTTACAAATTGGCTTATGTATGGTGAGTACACGCCTTATGGTGAGAACTTTGATAATGGTGTGGCTACTGCGAGAGCTTTGATTAGATATGGTAAGGGGGCCGAACCATTATTAAGTGGAGGAATCACTGAGTGGGATAACGGTAACGGTTCATTAATGAGAGCCATGCCTACAGCTTTGCATCATAGGGAAGCTTTAGCTGGAGAGAATGTATCCGACGTGCAATATGTTTATGATATGTCATCACTTACTCATGCTCATCCACGCAGCAAGCTAGCTTGTTTTATTTATAGTAAGTTAGTTGCTGATATTTTAGCAGTTGCTGGTGATAAGGATGATATTGTAAAGCAAAGTATAGCTTGGACGAAGCAGTATTTAACATTTAAGGAATCAGATGGACTGATCCGAGGAGAAATGAAATCATACAATAGAATCTGGGATTTTGATTCATTTAAGAAGCTTTCAGAGGAGGCAATTAAGAGTAGCGGCTATGTTGTTGATACTTTAGAAGCAGCAATATGGTGTTTCGTAAATGCGGATTCTTATGCTGAATGTGTCTTAAAGGCAGTTAATCTTGGAGATGATACAGATACTGTAGGTGCTGTCGCTGGTGGATTGGCTGGAGCTTATTATGGAATGGATGATATTCCAGAAGAATGGCTGGCTGTGATACCAAGAATAGATTGGATTAAAGAACTGGTTTAGGTTGTAGATATTCTACTTACAAAGCGGTAAAAACAATTGGGAGGTCTTGGAATGGAGCTGAAATATGTTGAACCAAAAGAATATTTTTCAAAAGAGATGTTAGAGATTTTACTTAAAGATGATATTGATAGGATTCAAGAGTTTGTTTCAAAGTATTCTTGGACCTTTGCTAAAACATATGCAGATTTTGCACCTCATGAATATTACGTAAAAGATAAGCTAGATGAAGAAGGAAAAGAGGACTTTGTTTGGTTTGTAGAATTCATTAGAGACTACGGGTTTACTTGCAAGTTTGCAGGTAAACAACATATATATTTTGAATTTGATGGCCACTATTATTGGACCATGGGAGAACCAATCGAGGAGACTATAATTCTTAATAGGTGTAAAACTGATGACTATCAAATCAAGGACGGAAATATGTTTTGGAAGCAATCAGAAGTATAAGCCAGATTGAAGTATACTGCTCGGATTTATGCTAAAATTATTAATTATATGGGTAATAAATATTGGGAGGCATTAAATGATTACACTACAGAATCTAATAGATATTGAGAATATATCTGAGACAAATCCAGATATAAAACGAATTCAGTACTGGTGGTATGGAAAGGATATCGAGAAAGATTATATCGGTGACAATGATTTAATAATCCCGCCTAAACATATTAGAGGTGCTGATTATAACACTCTCTATCTAATTGGTTCAGGTATAGATGGATATAGAAACATATATCGTTTTGCTATCAGGCTTACAGGGTACGATGAAGCAACAGATACTTATTCGTACATAAGAGTACCGCTCAAGTTAGACGATTATTCTAAAAGATTGGTACTATACAAAAAGACTCGTTTTTCTTTTTACTCCAGCAATTTAAAGGATTTTGAAGTTGAAAACATCTATGCACCAGAGAGTGAAAGAACTGTTGCTCCATTCATAGACTATGAGTCAGTTGAATTGACCTTTGATGAGCTTAGAGAAGTTGTTGCTAATAAGTACGCTGATTATTACAAACCATTATCTACAGTAAAAGGCGTATATATGATTATAGATGGAAACACTGGTAAGCAGTATATCGGAAGTGCTTATGGCGAAGATGCTATTTTTTCTAGATGGTCAAGCTATGCTAATACTTGCCATGGAGGAAATGAAGAGCTCATAAAATTATATGAGGCTAATGGAGAAGAATACTTTAAACAGTTCAAATACTTTTTATTAAGAATTCTTCCAAAGAAAACACCAGTGGATGATGTTATAGCTACTGAGAATTACTATAAACAAAGGTTTTTAACTCGAGAGTTTGGATTAAATTCAAATTAGTTAAAAAATGGGGGACTATAAATGAATTATTCAGAATTAGGTTTTAAGCCATTTTATAAGAACTTTAGTATATTGCTTAACAATGACAACATAATGGATATTCTGGCTGATTTGGATGTAGACGAAGTGTTTGATGGTGTTCTTGTCTATGGTTATGTTAACTACGAGACAGGATTTACCTTTGAGATTCTTTCGATAGCACAGCAAGAAGATGAAGGCAGTTTTAAGTTTTTTGATTTGCCAAATGATATCACGTATAAGCTAAGAGCTGATGCGGTAAAAGAGTGTGAGTGTTTTTTTTATGAAGATGTTTACGATGAATATATGGAGCTTTTCAAGGACAAGATTTCTAGCTTGGAAACCTATGCAGAAAATGAGAATGTTTCCAAGAGCCGTAGATTTGATTTTCTTGATTCTTTTAGACATGAAGAATGCATAGATGATGTTCAGGTTGTGCTCTTGAAAGAAGGCTTGCAGCCAGAACGAGTCTGGGTACGTATTGAAGAACTTGGAGATAAAGTCATTAGCGGAAAACTTTTAAATGAGCCTAATCAGGATTTTGGATATCATCTGCATGAGAAGGTCGCATTCTTCGTATATACGGATGAGGATGGTAATCAGCATCTACTATGTGATATGAATCTAATGGCTGGTGCATGTTTATATAACGAAAATATGGCATATCTTGTTACCACGATATTAAAAAATAAAAAGGGTTCACCAAATCCTTTGATTATTGAAAAGAATTGCGGAAATATTAGTATGCTTGATGCAATTCAACAGGTGCTATATTTGACTCAATTGCATGTTGGGTCTACAAATAAACTCAGGCTACCGATAACTACTTCATACGCTGATAAGATATGCAAGAACTATGAGTATGTTCCAAGTGGACGGATGGAAAACAATTTATTCTTTTTGTAAAGTGAAAAGAATACTTGTATTACATATATATATGAATTTCTACAAATATACCTAAATAAAGTGAATATATTAAAAGTGGTAGGAAAGGGGAAAAAATGAAATTATTACATACTTCGGACTGGCATTTAGGGATGACTTTTAGAGGTGGTATCTCATACGGACTTGACCAGAAATTTGTTATAGACAAAATATGTAAAATCGCTGTGGATGAGAGAGTCGATGGAATACTTTTGGCCGGTGATATTTTTGATAAGAGTATTGCGTCACAAGAAGCGTTGCAAATTTATGATGAGGTGATGACATATATTTGCGGAGCATTAAATATCCCCGTATATGCAATAGCTGGCAATCATGATGGCGCAGAAAGAATATCTCAATGTAGCGAGCTGCTTAAAAAGAGTGGATTATATATAGCAGGAGCATTAGAATCAAAGCCTTTTGTCGTTAATAATGGTAATGTTGATATATATATGCTTCCTTGGATTTCCACAGATAAAGTGAAGTCAATATATGTAAGTGAAGCAGAAAACATTAATTCAATGGAGGATGCATATAAAATAGTTTTAGATGACTATAGAGCACACTTTGTTCCAGGACATAAAAATATTTTAGTATCGCATGCTTTTATTGTTAATGCAGAAACCTCGGTAAGTGACAGGGCTGCGGAAGTTGGGAAAGCTACAATGGTAGGATCATATTTATTTGATGGTTTTGATTATGTTGCGTTAGGACATCTTCACGGACCACAGCAGATTAATAAAAATATTAGATATAGTGGTACACCAATGGTTTATTCGTTTGGTAAAGAAGAAAAACAAGATAAAAGTGTAACAATTATTGATTCAGATACGTGGGAACAGAAGATAATTTCTGTTCCGCAGCTGCACAAAAGAGTAACCCTTTCTGGCACATATGATGAATTAATGAACGCAGATTACCCAGAAGATGTATTAAATGGTTATGTTAGATTAGAGGTTACAGATTGTTATGTTGGTATGGATTCAATAGCAGCTTTCAGAGAAAAATACAGAAATCTTTTAGAAATATCAAGTAAAGGATTTGATCGTGAGGATGGAAAAATAACTATGACGATTGAAGAATTTGAAAATGCTGATACTGACCCTGAATCAGTATTTAAAAGATATTGTCAGGATATTTTTGAAGAATCGCCTAGTGAACACATGATTAGTCTTTTCAAGCAGGCTCTAAATAGATATGAAAAGGAGGTGACCGAAGCATGAGGCCTTTAAAAATAGAGTTCCAGGCTTTTGGACCATACGCAGGACATGAAATAGTTGATTTCAAAGATATATCTGAAAAAGGTTTATTTCTTATTTGTGGTAAAACAGGAATGGGAAAAACTATGATATTGGATGCTATGACCTTTGCTCTTTACGGGAAAAGCAGTGGTCATGGAAGAGATGATTTTGAAGCTATGCGTTGTACGAATGCAGAATTTGACAAAACAACGTATGTCAAATTTGAATTCGAAATTCATGGTGATATATATCTTTTTGAGCGTAGACTTGAAAGAAAGAGAAAAAATCTATCTCCAGCATACAGCCTTATGAAGAAAGATGAAGATGGAATATGGAGAACTATGCTAGAAAATGCTAAAGAAAAAGCATTAAATGAAAAGGCAGTGGAGATAATAGGGCTTGAATACGAGCAGTTTAGACAGGTCATTGTATTGCCTCAGGGTCAGTTCGAAAAGCTACTTACATCAAATTCTGATGAAAAGGAAAAAATACTTACTAGTATCTTTGGTGAAGAAAAATGGCAATTGATAGCAGAACAATTATACAATTCTATTGTTGAACGAAGAGAAAACCTGAAGGGGATAAAAGAAAAAATAGGTAATAGTTTAAAGGAAGAACATTGTGAAACTATATACGATTTATCCTTGGTGATTTCTCATAAGGAAAAAGAACTATTGGAAATCGATGAAGAATATAAGGTTACTGATTATGATAAATTAATTAAGGAAAAACAAGATGCTTTGATTTTAGCAAAGCGATTTGGAGATTTACATAAGGCAGAAAATAGAATAGAAATTCTTAAATCTCAATCCAGTGATAGAAAAGAATGGGAAAAGCAAATTCAAGATGCAAATAGAGCGGAAAAAGTTAGAGTATTAATTGAAGTTGAAAATAAAACTTCTCAAGAGTTAAACAATAGGAAGAATAATGAAAAGTCTGTTAGAAATAATGCACTTGAAGCAAAAAAGAATGCTGATAATGTAGAGCTTGAATTGCGGGAACATCTTAAACAGGAAAAGGAACTTGAATTAAAAAAATCATTAAAGATAAGCTATGAGAATAAGCGTTCAGAGTATGAAGGCATAGAGTCTGCAATAGACGAGCTGAACGCTATGAAGCTTGAAGAAAAGAAGGCTATGGATGAAGAGAGAGAAAAAAAGACAATATTAGACTCTCTTTCAGAAAAGATTATCAAGATTCGAAATCAATATATTGAACTTAATGAATCTCACTCGATGATGCTAGAAAAATATTTGGCCGGCATTACAGGAGAACTTGCAGAAAAATTGGAGAAGGGAAAGCCTTGCCCAGTATGCGGAAGTACCATACATCCTCAAAAAGCTGTTAAAGCAGATAATAGTGTTACAAAAGAGATGGTAGACGAAAAAAAGAATGAAGTTGACCTAAAGTATAGTGAATTGCAGGACGCAACTTACAAACATGAGAATGCAAAGAAAGAATATGATTCAAAACTTAAGGTGGTAGGTGAAAGGCACAAAGATGTAGCTGTGCTAGAATCTAGGGTTGATGATATAAAGAAGAATCTTATTGATGGAATATCAGATTTGAGCGAATTAAATAAGTCAATAGTGCAATTGGATGAAGATATTTGCTTGTTTGAGGAGCAAAAAAAACAGTTAGAAGAGAAGAAACAGAAGGCGAATAATGATTATATGGATGCTAATGCCAAGATTGAACCAGCTACCGAAGAAACACAAAAAGCTCAAGTGATTTACGATAGTGCACAAAAGGCTGTCGAAGAAGGATTGATAGCTAATAGATTCGAATCAGTTGATGAGGTTGAGGCTGTTTTACTAGATGAGGAAACATTATCAAAAATTAAGCAGAAAATTACGGATTATGATACAAACCTTAAGGCAGCTAAAGATAATCTTAAGGATATCTCAAAAGAACTAAAAGGAAAAGAAGTACCTAATGAGGCGGAGTGTGAAAGAGTTCTTGAAGAGTTGAATGATTCTAAGACGAATTATAAAGAAAAAAGAGCAGTTCTAAATTCTGATATTGAGCGATTGACTAAAAAATACAAGATGCTTGAAGCAGAAGGGAAAGGTATCGAAGCGAAGATTCGTGAAGCTGAGGAGGATTTTGTTTTTGCTAAAAAACTTAGAGGTGATACAGGTACAGGATTACAGCGATATGTTTTGGGTATAATGTTTTCATCTGTTGTGGCAGCCGCTAATAAAATGTTAGAAATGGTTCATGGTGGTAGATATCGTTTGTATAGATCCGATGAAAAAGCTCAGGGTACAAATAAAAGAGGTCTTGATCTTAAAGTTTTCGATAAGAATAGTGAGGACCATGAGGGTAGATTTGTAAGTACTTTATCAGGAGGCGAAAAGTTTTTGGCTTCATTAGCCCTTTCGATAGGAATGTCTACCGTGGCTCAAAAAAGTGGTATTAAGATTGAGGCACTATTTATAGATGAAGGTTTTGGCTCATTAGATGAGGATTCGATAGGTGATGCTATGAACGTACTTAATAGTATTCAGGAAGCAAATGGTCTTGTAGGAATCATATCACATGTTCAGCTACTTCAAGATAGAATACCTACAAAGCTTAAAGTTGAAGAAAGTAGTAGAGGAAGTCATATAATTCAGACTATAGGTTAGTAACGGATTATAATAAAAGATTACAGGTAATATAATTAGTTTGAATGTTATTATAATTTAGACCAATAAATATCCCTCCTGTGGTATACTCAAATTAATGTGAGTATTATCCAGGAGGGATTATTTATGTCTAAAGGGTCAAATCAGAAGTTAAAGTTAAGCTATCTTTGTAAGATAATGCAGGAAGAGACTGACGATGAGCATTGGCTTACTCTTCAGCAAATTATGGATAAGCTTCGTAAATATGATATAACTTCAGAGCGAAAGAGTCTTTATGATGATTTTTTCTGCATGAATGAATATCTGGGAATAGAGGTAATAAAGGAACAGGTAGGGCGCGAGACTTATTATCATGTTGGTCAGCGAAAGTTTGAATTGGCTGAAGTGAAACTTTTAATCGATGCTATTCAATCTTCCAAATTCATTTCTCAGCACAAGTCTAAAGAATTAATAGATAAAATGAAAAGTTACGTTAGTAGGTATGAAGCGAGCAAGTTGCAACGTCAGGTGTACGTTAATGACCGTATTAAAACAATGAATGAGAGTACTTACTACACGGTAGATTCATTGCATACTGCAATTGCTGATAATAAGCAGATTGAGTTTATTTATTGTGATTGGTCATTAGAAAAAAAGCTAGTACCTCGTAAGAATGGTGCAAAGTATAAAGTTAGTCCATGGTCTCTTACTTGGGCTAATGAAAATTATTATCTAGTAGCTTATGATTCAGAGGCTGGTAAGGTAAAGCATTATCGTGTAGATAAGATGATGAAGCTTTCCGTTGTTGACAAAAAGCGAGATGGGGAGGAACATTTTAAAAATTTTGATATGACTACATATGCCCTTGAGAACTTTTCAATGTTTGGTGGTGAAATTAAAAAGGTACATATTGAATTTCCTAACGATAAGGTGGGAATCTTTATTGATAGATTTGGCAAGGATATAGCTATAAGACCGGCTGGAAACAATAGAAGCATGATAGCGGTTGATGTTGCTATTAGTTCGCAGTTCTTTGGGTGGATATTTGGATTAGGCAGTGATGTAAAGGTTACTGGTCCAGAAGCAGTTGTTGAAAAAATGCATGCTGAAGCGGAAGCTTTTCTTTCTAACTACTAATCATCATATATAGATTGTTCATGGATTATTAACGGTTTAAACACCGCTTCATGGTACTATCTCGCGAATAGAGGTACGTGAATGGATAGAATAGTATGTAGCCGAGAGGATTTATTTGCAGCTGGAAATCATTTTACTTTGATGCAAATGGTTGCTATGGATTGTATGGAGGAATCTATTTTAGATGACTTAATATGTGCAATGATGGACAAGCGCTATGATTGTTTAACAGAGGATCAACAAGAATTGGTTGATATAATGATAGATGAACAAGAGCGTAGGATGAATGCGGGAATAGTTGATGACATTAAAAGAAATGGGTTTGAATTTAAGTTTGAAGCCTAAAATATAGTTTAGATTAAAAGCAGCGATGAGCTGCTTTTTTTAGACGAGTTTACTGTGAAAAGTCAGTAAAATAGCGGGCCTGAGCTGTCCTATAAACCGCGGCATGCTTTGATATAGTGATATTAGTAAGATACTAGGATTATGAGGTTTAACTATGGAGAAAAAAGATTTTGCTGAATTTATAAATAGACAAGACTGGATATTTGCAAAAACATATGCTGATAGAGCACCGCATGAGTATATAGTTAAGGACAAGCTAGATAAAAACGATATGTTGGAATTTCCTGAAATTGTAACGTATATACGGAATTTTGGTTTTCCAGCTTTGTTTGGAGGATATGAACATATCTATTTTTATTATGATGGTGATTATTATTGGACCATGGGAGACCCGGTGGAAGAGACGATAATCTTGAATCGTTGTGATTATAAGCTATATGAAATGCGCTATAGCACAAAAGGGGGAGAAGGATGTTCATGAAGAGATTGATTTTTTGGTTACAGAGAAAACGGAGAATTTATAAAAGAGGATGTGGAAAAAATTGTTTAGTGTGTCCTTATTATAGTGAGTGTGTGATGGATGGAGATTTCTAGAAATTTTATCAATAAATGTAGAATCTGAACATAATAGGGAATACGATGTTATGATATACTGTTTTGTATAAATTGTGTTGGGAGGATTTATTTTATTATGCATGTCTTATTTCTTGGAAATGGTTTTGATTTATACCATGGATTGAAAACTTCTTATAAAGATTTTTTATTGATACTTCAAAATATAACTGAGTTTAATAATGCTATTTCACGTTTTATAGATAATAAGAATACACAAGATAATGATAGTCACATTTTTGATGAGATATTTTTAGACGAATCGATTGAAGGCTCATCTGCTCATAAGATTTATGAGCTATTAAAAGATAATTCTTGGGCTAATTACTATGCTAACTGTAATGCTGATATTCAGGGGTGGATTGATTTCGAAAATGAAATGCTTCCTGCAATCAAATTAATGAAAGAAGTTTTTTGTAAAGATGTAAGAATGGTTTGGTGTACAGAAGATGATTGGGAGGCATCAATATCATTTGATTCTTATAAAGAGCGGGCGATGATGTTGTTGTGGCCGGAGTTTTTTGATGAAAGGGATGAATATTCATTTTTAATTAGAAATTCTTATTTTGATGCAAATTATGGGATTCTAAAAGCGAAAATTATAAAAAAAATGGAAGATGATTTAGATGATTTTATCACTGCATTTACGTTATATTTAAAAGAATTTGTTGAGAGACGTAATATAGAAAAATACAAGTGGATTAATGATATTAATCCTAATAGAATTATTTCATTTAATTATACAAGTACAGAACGTAACTATTTTGAAAAAATATCAGATTCAAGTTGCTCACATATTCATGGTTCAACATTTTATAAGAATATAGTTTTCGGTACTGATTTAATTGATGATGATGATAGCGACTTTGTTAATTTTAGTAAAAGATTTCAGAGATTATTTAAAGTGGGAGATTGCTCATATTTGGATTATTTAACAGAATCGGATGATTTTGCTTCTATAACTGATGCAAATCATTATGAATCCTTAACAGTTTCATTTATTGGTTGCTCTCTAGATAAGAATGATTCTTCGATTTTTCGAAGTTATATAGAAAAAGCTGATAAGATTAATGTTTATTGTTATGGTTTTAGCGGCTATAAATCTGCAATGGGAAATCTTATAAATATTTTTGGTCATGATAAAATCAGAGATTATCTTCATTGCAATGAAAATGGTGTTAAATTGAATTTTATTGATATAAAAAACCTTTCTATTAATGATGACACAACTATAATATGTGCGAGAGAATATTATAAAGACTCAAATAAATAAAGAAGAACTGGAGGTCTTGGGTTAGAGATTCAAATCACTTTATTGAATGTTTGAAAAATCGAACATTTAGTTTACAAAAGGGTTGTCCTATGATACATTTAATGTTGGTACTTTTTAACGTTTTGCCCTAATAAAAAGGGCGTTTAGAGGATTCTATATGGCGGTTTCGTATAAAAAATTATGGAAGACATTGATTGATAAAGGAATGAATAAGACTGAATTGCGTCAAAAAGCTCGTATTAGCAGTAGTACTATGGCTAAAATGACAAATGGCGAGGCAGTTACCCTTACAACAATTGAAAGAATCTGTGAGATTTTAGACTGTCAAATTGAGGATGTAGTAGAAATAGAAAAGGATTGCGATAGTAATCGCTAAGAGAATTATATGTTAGAAAAGATTTGTCCAGTACATAATGTGCCTGTGTATGGTGAGAAGTGTTCAAAACCAGGATGTTACGCGCGGCCAATAGTTTACACTACGATATATTGGTGCGATGAATGCAATGTTCCTTCCTTTGAACCGGAATGTTCATATTGTCATTCAAAATGCAAGTATGTTGCAACAGATTTGCGACCTGTTTTTCCTGAGGAAAAACTCTTATTAGGTATTTTATGGGGATATGAGAATCCGTTGGAATTGGATAACCATTCAGTATGGAATAGTAGCAGCGGATATTTCATAGACGGGGTAAAAAAAGAGTTAGTTATTAAAGAAGTTAATGCTCTGCCCCTTTCTGAAATTAAGATAATAAAAGAGAAATATGAAAAACTATTGCCTGATATTAATAGAACATACATTGATAGTATGGTTCAAAGATTTGTTGAGGTTAACAAAGATCGATATTTTGCAATTACAGATGAGGCAATAAATTATATTCAGAGCTTTCAAGATGAATATTCATTGGATGATATGTTTGTTTCTTTTAGTGGAGGAAAAGATTCAACGGTAACTTCAGATTTGGTTACAAAAGCTTATTCAACAAATAGAGTTACTCATATTTATGGAGACACGACTTTAGAGTTTGAGTCAACTGAGGCCTATCGATGTCGGTTTGCGGAATCACATAGGGTGCTTCGTGCTAAAAATTATGAAAAGAATTTTGAAGACTTGTGTGAAACGGTAGGACCTCCTAGTCGCGTTATGAGATGGTGTTGTACAGTTTTTAAAACAGGCGCAATAACGAAAAAACTGGAGCAAGTTTTTGGCGATAAAACGAATATCCTTACATTTTACGGTATTAGAAAAAGTGAGTCGGCATCTAGAAGTAAATATGATAGGGAAAGTGAAAGCCCAAAGATTACGAAGCAGACAGTTGTTTCTCCAATAATTGAATGGATTGATTTTGATATATGGTTATACATTTTAACTACTGGAATCGATTTTAACGAGGCTTATAAGCTGGGATATTCAAGAGTGGGGTGTTGGTGTTGTCCTAATAATGGCGCATGGTCTGAGTTTTTGTCTAAAGTTCATATGTTTGATAAGTATGAACACTGGAGAAACATGCTAGTTGGCTTTGCTAAGAAAGTAGGAAAACCTGATGCAGAAGAGTATGTAGATTCGGGAGCGTGGAAGGCACGTCAAGGGGGGCAAGGATTAGAAATAGCTAATACTTCGATTATAAAATTCGAACCTTGTGCCACTGAAGATAATGCATTCAATTATGAATTGCAAAATCTTATTACGGATGATTTGTACGAGTTATTTAAACCATTTGGATACATAAATAAAGAATTAGGAAATAAACGCCTCGGAGAAGTATATGTGCTTGATGCTAATGGTGAAGTGGTTCTTGTATTACAAGGACGCATAGGTACAAATCGGTTAAAAGTAACTATTAAGAAGACAAATATAGCTAGAGCAAATAATTTAGCGGCTGCAGAAGGAAAAATTAAATGTCAGTTGACTAAATATCAGATGTGTCTCGGTTGCAAAGCATGTGCGAGTGTTTGTAAACATAATGCTATTACAGTGCACACATTTGAAAGAGAAGATGACGAGCAGGATCTTGTTTATCAAATCGATGATGAAAAGTGCGTGAGATGCGGGCATTGTGTGGATCATTTTACAGCGGGATGTTATATGAGAAAGGTTCTGTGCATTAAGAGAGGAAATTTAGATGAAGATTAAAGGACATGAGAAGTTTGTTCTACGAGAAGGTTGGCTCACTAAAGGAATTAGAGGTGTATCCGAAGATGATCATCTTTTTTCGGGAAATGATGGCGCTGATAAGCTTGGTGTGGGAACTAATATGGTCAAGTCAATAAGATATTGGATGCAGGCGTTTGACTTACTTGATGAAGATAATAGAACTGGAGTAAGGCTAAACAAGTTTGGCGAAATCATTCTTGATAATGATTTGTATCTTGAAGATGATTTTACGTTATGGTTACTGCATTCACGTATCGCAAAAAATAGTGATAGAGCAACTACGTGGTACGTTTTTTTTAATAATGTTGATGCTGAGGATTTTTCAAAAGAAGAAATATTCGAACCGGTTAAAAGAGAATTATTGTTGCTTGCAGATAAGGAATTTCCGGATAAGTCTTTGGCTGATGACATAGATGTTTTATTGAATATGTATAGTCGTGAAAAAAAAGATGAAGATCCAGAAGATAAAAATGTATGTCCTTTGGTTGAACTTGGATTAATAAAGAAGGATGGAAATCGTTATGTTCGACAACAACCTGATTTGAGAAAATTTAGTGACTATATAATTCTATATGAGTTATCTAGCTTGTTGAATGGGAAGAAATCAATAAGTATTGATGTTATAGCTGATACGGCTAAACATATTTATCAATTAAATCGAGTTACGGTGAATAATATTTTAGACCGATTGGATTCTGCTGGATATATAAGAGTGGATAGAACAGCGGGGTTGGATTTGATATACCCAGATGAAATGATAGAGTCTGAAAAAGTTATAGAAGAATACTATAAAGGCAGGTAAAAATATGCCAAATATGAATGATTACATCAGCTTTAATAGCGATTTTAGGGATTCAGTGAATCTTTATTTAGATTTAAATAAACAGGAAAAAATAAATAGTTATTTGCCTACAAAATCATCTGTAGACATTTTAACACAGTATTTATCTGCCGTTGAAAATAACAGACAGCATGCAACATTATTAGTGGGCCCTTATGGAAAAGGAAAATCTCACTTATTACTTCTTATGCTAGCAATTCTTTCGATGGATAAGAATGATAAGGACAATGTTGCATTGTTACAAGGATTGTCAAAACGAGTTGCGAAAACAGATATAGAAACGGCTAAGAAGATAGACACAATTATAAAGACTAAAACTCGATTCCTTCCAGTTCTTATAATGAGTACACAGGGGGATCTTAATCAAGCGTTTATGGTTGGGCTAAACGATGCATTGAGAAGAGAGGGCTTAACTGAACTTACGCCAGAAACGTATTATACACATGCAATAGCAACGATTGATAGATGGAAAAGTGATTATCCAGATACATATGAAAAATACATTTCAGCTTTAAAAGAGCGAAAAATCTCCGAGCGTAATATGCATATGCAGCTAATGAATTGTGATGCAGATGCTCTTGAAGTTTTTAAGGATATTTATCCTGATTTAACATCAGGCGGAATTTTTAATCCGCTTGTTAATGCCGAAGTTTTACCAATGTATAAAAATATTGCAGATAAGCTTGTTGAGACAAAAGGTTATTCGGGTCTTTATGTTGTATTTGATGAGTTTAGTAAATTTATAGAAGGTCAAGACAAAGCGCACTCTGGTAATAACATGAAACTGATACAGGATGTTTGTGAGTTGGCAAATTCATCTAAAAGTACAAAAACATTTTTTACAATGATTGCGCATAAAAGCATCAAAGAATATGGTAAGTATTTATCTTCGGATATTATCAATTCTTTTACTGGTATTGAAGGAAGAATAAAAGAAGTATTCTTTGTAACTTCTACAAAGAATAATTATGAGCTTATTGAGAGTGCAATATTCAAGAAAGATGAAATTAGAAAAGAAAGACAATACCAAAAGTATGTAAATGCAGAAAGGGCAAAGGACTTCTTTGGGTTATTACCATTTTCTTCTACATTTACAAAAGAAGATTTCAATAAAACTGTTATGGATGGATGCTATCCATTAACACCAACCAGTGCATATCTTTTGCTTAATATAAGTGAAAAAGTTGCCCAGAATGAGAGAACATTATTTACATTCATTTCCAAAGAAGAACAGCATAGTATGGCGAAGTATGTTCTGTCTTCTAAACCTGGAAAAGAATGGATTATTAATGCTGACCTTATTTACGACTACTTTAAAAACATGTTTAAGAAGGATATTTCTAATGAGTTTATTCATAATGAATGGTTAAATGCGGAATATGCTTTGGCGCAAGTCAGTGATAGACATAAAAGACAATTGATTAAGACTCTTGCTGTTATAAACATAGTTAACAAGCCAGATGAACTTCCTGCTGATATTGATAGCTTACGTTTGGCTTCCGGGGTTCCAGATATTGAAGGAACGGTTAGTGCACTTGAAGCAAATGGATTGATTTATAAAAAAGGTTCAACTAATTGTTATGTATTTAAGACAAGAGCGACATCAGAGCTAAAAACTGAAATTAAGAAGAGAAAAGATTTAAGAGCAAGTAAGCCGAACTCAAATAGAGTTTTCTCAGATATTTCAGAAACACAGTATATCTTGCCAAAGAGATATAATTACAGCTATGCCATGACAAGATATTTCCGTTATGAGTATATGGATGTGGAAACATTCCTCTCAATAAATGACCTCTCCGTTATAACTAGCGACGGGGCTTTTTGTGATGGAAAAATTGTTGCATTATATGCGGAAAATGACGAAGATTATGCGGGTCAGATAGAGCGTAAGGTAAAGAATGCCAGTGTTCAGAATCTTATAGTTTTACTTGGAAATAAGTCTTTTGAATTGTCTGATCAAGTGCAGGAATATGAAGTTCTTCAAGATATCAAAGGTGATCCTGAATTTTTTAGACGAGATGGTTTTGAAGTACTTGAAAAAGAAATACCGGTAATTCAGGAAGATCTTGAAAAAGAGATTCTTATATTTTTAAACAATTGCTTTGGCCCACAAAGTGGAAGAAAAGTATACTATTTTGAAAAAGGAAAACTTCATGTTGAATCAGAAAAGAGCCTTTCTTCTGTGGCAGATGCTGTTGCATTTTCCGTTTATCCGGACTCTATTAGAATCAATCATGAATTAATTAATAGGGAAGCTTTGTCTACGCCTCAGATTAAAAAAGCTAGAAAAACCATAATCGAAGATTTAATTAATGGTGAAGACACAGATAAATACATGACTGGTACAAGTGCAGAAGCGACAATATATCGTGCAGTATTTGCAGGAACTGGCATCAGAGATGGCAAGTATGCGGATAAAGTAGAACCAGTTGTTTATATTTTTAGAAACTTCATATCTGAAGCTGGAGATAATAAAAAAAGCGTTAGCGAGCTGATAAAGAGGCTGACTACAGCACCTATAGCAATGAGAGGGGCTGTGATTCCTCTTTATTTAGCGTACTTTCTTGCGGAAAGAAATGAAGATATTGTTATCTATTTTGGGGATAAAGAAGTTCCTTTAAATTCGGATATTATATTGAATATGTGCGAGACGCCAGATGATTATAGTATTTTCATTTCCCTGGAGGATATTAAAAAGGAAGCATATATATCTGATTTAACCAAGCTATTTGTGGTTCAAGAAAAGAGCCGCAAATCGGATTCAAGAATAGAGAATCTTGTTGTTGGAATGCAACGTTGGTTTAGAGCATTGCCACAAGCTACGAAGAATATTAAGGACCAAAATATATATGTTAATGATGAATTGATATTAAAATCAATTCCTAAGGTTAAGAATCTTCTTCAAAATGTTGAAGCAAATCCATATGAAATACTCTTCATAGATTTGCCAAAGATATTTGGTACAACAAATTATAAAAAGATAGTCAAATATGTATCTGCTATGAAAATGTACTTAAACGGATATCTTGAGTGGATTACTGGAGAGGCGGCTCGTCAATCAATTTTAGTTTTTGATGATAAGGCTAAACAGAATCTGAATCATACTCTGCAAGAGTGGTATCAGAGACAAAGTGATTTTGCTAAGCAAGGATTACATTCAAATAAAATTACTGCGTTTATGCGTTGTATCGAAGAAAATCAGGCTTTTGATGATTCGGAAATAGTAAAAAAAGTCATACATGCAGTAACAGAAATGTATATTGACACATGGAATGATGCGTCATTGGAAAAATATATTGACGAATTAAAATTAATAAAAGATGAGATAGAAACGCTTGATGATTCTGCGAAAAATGACGGAAATTGTGAATTGAAGTTTATTAGTAAAAACGGTGAAGAAATTAAGTGTTATTACGAACCTGTCTCTGAAGGAACAGGCGCAATAATGAAGAATATCTTATCTGATACATTGGAAGACTTTAATGATTTAACTGTAAATGAAAAAGTGGCAATATTGCTTGAAATGATTGAAAAGCAATTAAGATAGGAGATGTCTATCAATGATTTATCTTGATAATGCTGCAACAACTTATCCTAAATCTGAAGCAGTATACCAGGCGCTGGATAATGCTAATAGAAATTTGGCGTTTAATGCTGGAAGAGGATCTTACAAAGTTGCAAAAGAATGCTCAAAACTCATAGATGATACAAAAAAAGCTCTTCTTAAATTAGTACATGGTAGAGGAAATGAAAGTGTTGTATTTACGGCATCCATAACTATTGCATTAAATGAAGTTCTGAATGGAATTGAGTTTTCAAAAGGAGACTATATATATTTATCGCCTTATGAACATAATGCAGTTGCAAGAACGGCAAGTCTCATCAGTAAACGAACGGGAGCAATAATAGAACTTTTACCTGTAAAAGAGGATACATTAGAAATTGATATTGAAAAGGTAAAATACGCATTTTCGTCTAAAAATCCGAAATGTGTATGCTGTACAGCGATAAGTAATGTTACGGGATATATTCTGCCATATTTAGACGTTTTTAATGTAGCAAAAGAGTATAAGGCTATAACAGTTTTAGACACGGCTCAAGCACTTGGTTTGATTGATATTGATATTCTAAAGTGCAAAGTGGATTTTGTAGCATTTGCAGGGCATAAGGCATTATATGGACCATTAGGTATTGGTGGTTTTATTGATGTAAATAGTGTTCCTTTAAATGAGTACATTGTGGGTGGTACAGGGAGTGATTCCTTAAATTTAGAAATGCCTAAAGCATCTCCAAATAAATATGAGTCGGCAAGCTCTAATATTGTTGCAATTGCAGCACTGAAGGTTGCGATTGAGGAGGCTCATATAGAGTTGGAAACATGTCCGGAAAAAGTGTTACTGGAGTATTTGATATCATGTTTATCAGACAATGAGAAGATTACAATGTATTTGCCAGTAGAGCAGTCGCGTATTGCTATCTTATCGTTGAATCTAGATGGATATAAAGCAGAAGATTTAGGCGTAATTCTGGATGAAGATTTTGATATAGCTGTTAGAACCGGATATCACTGCGCACCGTTCATTCATGATTTTTTGAATGATAAGAAATTTACGGGTACAGTCAGGATTGGAATTGGTAAATACAATTCGAAGAATGATATAGATGAATTGGTAAAAGCAATAGAAGAATTATGTGAGTAGGTGGGAATATGGGTTTTACGGAATTGACTTTGAAAAATGAATACCGAACATCAAATGATTCCGTTTCGGAGGATTTTTATAAACCTATTTTACGTTTGTCGAAGACATATGATCGTGCAGTTGGTTTTTTTTCTTCTTCTGGCTTAGCGAATATTGCGACTGGTCTATTGCCATTTATTAAGAATGGCGGAAATATGAGGCTGATTGCATCTCCAGTGTTAAGCCAAGAGGATATTACTGCAATCGAAGAGGGATATAAAAAAAGGGAAGATGTAATCGCGAATGCGTTATCAAGAGAGTTGGAAAATCCAGATAATTATAAGTATTCTAAGAGATTGAATCTTCTTGCTAATCTTATTGCAGATAATCGGTTGGATATTCGAATTGCTCTTACAAAGAAAAGTAATAAATATGGAATATACCATGAAAAAATGGGAATTTTCATGGACGGAGAAGGAAATGATATTGCTTTTTCGGGATCGATGAATGAATCAGTTACTGCGATGGAAGCTAATTATGAGGCGATAGATGTTTTTTGCTCTTGGAAGAGTCTAGACGAGAAAGAAAGAATAGAACAAAAAAAGGCTGTTTTCGAAGCTATATGGAATGGAACCGAAAATGGTGTCTTAACATGTGAATTTCCAGAAATAAAAGAGGAAATTCGCAATAAATATATGCGAAAAAAAGAGGATTACGAAGAAATATCAGAAGAAGAAATAGATTTAGAGATAGTAGAAGAAACAGATAATCAAAAAACTGAGGATGAAATATATGGCGCGCGTTTACCTGAAGGTTTCAACCTACATAACTATCAAGTAGAGGCTATTGATAATTGGGAAAAAAATGGCTATCAAGGAATCTTTGATATGGCTACAGGTACTGGAAAAACTTTTACAGGGTTAGGCGCTGTTGCAAGATTGTCTGAAGCAGTTGATGATAAACTTGCTGTTATTATCTGTTGTCCATACCAGCACTTGGTAGAGCAGTGGGTTGAAGATATTGTAAAGTTTAATATTAATCCGATAATTGGGTATGGGGATTCAAAGCAAAAAGATTGGAAGGATAGACTAAAAAATGCAGTACGTGATCAAAAGTTACACGTGAAGAAAAGAGAGTTTTTTTGCTTTGTAACAACAAATGCAACATTTTCAAAGGATTATGTACAAGAACAGATTAATAAGATAAAGGGCAACGCATTATTACTTGTTGACGAAGCACACAATTTTGGCGCAGACAATTTAAGAAAATTGATGTCAGAAAAATTTAACTATCGACTTGCATTATCAGCTACGCTTGATAGGCATGGCGATCCAGAGGGAACTCAAGCCTTATATGATTATTTTGGCACTAAATGTATAGAATATGATCTTGAACGTGCGATTGATGAAAAGAAGCTTACTCCTTATAAGTATTACCCAGTGATAGTATCTTTGTCAGATACTGAACGAGAATTACATGAAGATTTATCCCGACAGATAGCAAAGTGTTTAATTAAAGGCAGAAGTGGAAAGATTAAACTCTCAGAGAATGGGAAAAAACTCGCCCTTAAAAGAGCACGGGTTGTTGCGGGAGCTATTGCTAAGATAGATGCATTGAAAGAATATATACAGCCATATAGGAATGATAACTATTTGCTGGTATATTGCGGTGCGACAAAAGTGCTCGAAGTTGACAAAGATTCTACGGATGTTGATGAAGATGATATCAGACAAATCGATATGGTGACTGATTTACTTGGAAATCAAATGCATATGAAGGTCTCTCAATTTACATCAAGAGAAGATGTTGAAGAAAGGGAAGTACTAAAGCAGGAATTTTCAAAGGGAGAAAACTTACAGGCATTAATTGCTATTAAGTGTCTTGATGAAGGCGTAAACATTCCGAAGATTAAAGTAGCTTTTATACTGGCAAGCACTACAAATCCAAAAGAGTACATACAAAGACGAGGCCGAGTACTTAGGTTGGCTGAGAAAAAAGAGTTTGCTGAAATATATGACTTTATTACATTGCCTAGGCCATTAGATGAAGTCCCTATGCTAACTGAGGAACAAATGAAGAGGGAACTTAGTCTTGTAAAAAATGAATTATGTCGAGCAGAAGAATTTGCAAGATTAGCAATGAATAAGGTTTCGGCTATAACTGTATTGGATGAGATTAAGGAAGCGTACAATATTCAAGATTACGCTTTGGATTTCGAGGAGGTTTATTCTTATGGCGAATGAAAAAGTAGAAAATGTAAATGGAATTGAGATCGATGTTGAAAAAGCGCAACGCCTTATAAAAAGAGTTATTGTTAAGGAAAAAAGGAATCTTAGTACCAAGGAATTGGGTCCAGGTGCTATGGTAGACAAGATTAAAAAAATGATTGAGGAGGAAGTGGAATGTTATTAAAATCAATGAAATTAACTAACTTCCGTCAATTTAAAGAAACCCAGTCAATTGAGTTTTCTACGGATTCAGAAAAAAATGTAACCATTATCATGGGAGAGAATGGTTCGGGTAAAACAACTCTTGCCCAGGCATTTACATGGTGTTTATATGGTGATACAGATTTTGATGACAAGGTTGTTCTGAATAAGGCTGTTGCTAGAGAAATGGGCCCTAATAATGAGGCTACTGTTCGAGTCGAGTTAGCTGTTTTACATGCAGATTTTGATTATACGATGATTCGCGAGCAGAAATATACAACAGATAGTGTTGGCGAATTAAAACGTCCTAATAATCCTGTGTTTAAGATGGCATATAAAGGAAAAGACGGACAGCAGGAATTTGTTAGAGATAATGAGACTGAATTAAGAATGAAAGAAATTCTTCCAAAGGAATTGTCTCGATATTTCTTCTTCGACGGTGAGCGAATCGGGAATATGAGTAAAGAGATTCGTAAAGGAAAGAGTCAAGAGTTTGCAGAGGCTGTAAAAGGCTTGCTAGGTCTCAGTGCGTTTACTGCAGCATTAGATCATTTAAATGGTCGTTCTCAAAACACCGTTATTAAGAGCTATGCAAATCAGTATGATTCAAAAAGCGATTCAACTATTGCACAGTATCGTGCAGAAATAGATAAATATGATGCACGAATTGATGCAATAGAGGATAGATTGTCAGAAATCGATGATGAGAGAGTTCTTGCGGAGGAAAAGGCTGAAGAATTCGAAATTAAAATTCAAGAAAACAAGGATAGCGAGAAACTTGCGCAGGAAAGAAGCCGATTGAATGCCAAATTAAATGGCTTAAAGACAAGTAAAATTAAGAACACGTCAGGTTTGATTGATGTGTTTAATCGTCGTGGTGCTTCTTGGATGGCAACAAAGATGATTAATGATGCACTCGAAGAGCTTGCGTCTGCAGAAAAATTAGATACTGGGATACCGGATATTCATGCAAGAACAATTGAATATCTAATTAAGAGAAAAACTTGTATTTGTGGTGCGCCAATTGAATTCGGTAATCCAGCATATGTTGAATTGAATAAGGTACTAGATTATATTCCGCCAAAGAGCATCGGCACTTTGATAGGACAGTTTGTTCGTGAATGTGAGATGAAAAATAGAGCGGCTGCGGATACATTTGATATTATGTCTACACAATATAGTGAGTTACGCAATTTTGATACAGATTATGCGGATATAGTATCTGATATCGAAACGATTAATAAAAAGCTTGAAGGTATGCTTAATGTTGGTGAATTACAGAAAAAATACACCTTCTATAATGGAGAAGCAAAGAAGCTTATAAGAGAAAAAGAAAACCTTATTGAAGAAAAGGGTGGACTAAAAACGAAGCGAGAGCGTTATGAGACTCAAATAAACGAACTTGTTTTAAAGGACGACAATAATAAGCGTATTGCTTGTTTCCAAGCGTATGCTACTTATATGTATCAGTATTTATCACAGATATATAAAGAAAAAGAGACGGAGACTCGTGAGCAGCTTGAAAAGACCGTTAATGAGATATTTAAAAATATCTACAATGGAGGTTTTTCTCTTGCTATTGATGAAAAATATAATATTCAGATTATGGTTGATGACTTTGAAGGTTATTCAGGAGATGTAGAAACATCTACTGCTCAGAGTATTTCTGTTATATTTGCTTTTATTGCTGGCGTTATCAAGATGGCTAGAGAGAATAATAACGAGGAAAACTCGATGCTTACAACGGAAGCATATCCACTGGTTATGGATGCTCCATTATCTGCATTTGATAAGACTAGAATTCAAACGGTTTGTGACGTTTTACCTAAAGTTGCAGAGCAAGTAATCATCTTTATAAAGGATACTGATGGTGAAATTGCTGAAGAGCATATGGGTAAAAAGGTAGGTACTCGTTATAAATTTGAAAAGCACAATGAGTTTGAAACTGAGCTTGTTGGGAGGTAGATGACATGTTTGATAAAGAGTATTCGTTTAGGGGCACACATGCTGATAAGGTGGTGAAGCTTACTGCTAAATTTGATGATAAGAATTCCATTTTTAAGCGTAATTTAGATGTATATATGATGGCTCCAATAGTTGGTTTCCTATATCAAAGAAGAGCGGAAAGTAATAATGATGGTGACCAGAAGCCGACTAAGATATTTCCGGAACAGTTGATTGGTAATAAAGATGATTTAGCATTCAATTACAGGTTAATTATGTTGCTTGATAAAAATTATGAGCCTGAACTTGAGAGGCGTATTGATAAAGCATTTCGTCTTTATAATACAGATGAAGCTGCTGAAGATGAGAAGTTATTTGAATCTTATGTATTAGGTGGTGTGGATGTTTTGTATGAAAAGATTATTGGAAACGCAAGTAGTGCTGAAGGCTACATGAGTAATCTGTATGATTTTATGGAGGATATGGATGAACGTTACAATCAGACTATTGACGCGAACCGTATTGATGAACTATGTAAACTTGCAAAACGATAATAATTAAATAGGTTGAAATATGGCAGATAGAGATATAATTGCGTCTGTTGAACACAGCCTTGTGCAAAGATATAATGAGCGGGGATATCTTTTAGAAGATGAGGTAATAGACTGCTGCGTTGATCATGATTTGGACTTGGCCGAGATTGACGTAGTATGCGATAGATTATTAAAAAGAAATGTAATATTTAGAGAGTATGATCCTAACAGAGTTGAAGACGATTCTGACACAGATGATATATATGATCGTAGTCAGTTAGATTATGATGAGATTTTTGAGTCTATAAAAAGGGAATATCCTTCTTGTGAGAATTTAGTAGATCAGGTTAAAGCTATTTTACCTCCACAACATAAAGAATGGAGGACGTTAATAGGTGAGGCGCAAGCAGGAAATAGCTTTGCAAGAGACAGATTAATCCTTATGTATTTGAGAACATTACTAAAAAACGCGTTTGATTTTTCAAATACTTATTATTGTGATTTTGAAGATTGCTTTCAGAACGCGGTTATTGGATTGATAAATGCTATTGGGAAATATGATGTTACTAGCCCTGATAGTTTTGTATCATATTTTCCGCTTTGGGCAAGACAAGTGATGAATAGAGATTGCATTGTAAAAGGAACGTTATTTCGATTCCCAGTTCATTATAAAGAACAGTTTTTAGCGACAGTTAACGGCTTGAATGAAACCGAAATAGGATTTGATGCTGTTGCAAATATGGATCAGTTAATAATAGAGAATCAGTCAAAAGAAGATTTTTTGGATGATATTTATAACGCGCTAGATGACGCGTTTTCAATGTTTTTTCAGGCTGAATATGAGCAAATGGCCAATGGAAAATATAATTATAATCATATACTTCCGTATTTGCCTGTTTTTGATGTTTTTGTTGGCGAAGAAGATATCACAGATAAGATAATTGCAGATGAAAAAGCTTCTTCAATCAGGGATATATTAGATTCTTGCCTTAATGAAAGAGAACGTGATGTTGTTATGATGCGATATGGTTTGGATGACGATGAACCAAAGACACTTGAAGCAGTAGGGAATGCTTTTGGAGTCACAAGGGAAAGAATTCGTCAGATTGAGAGCAGAGCTATGAGAAAGTTAAGATTAAAATATAGAGTTCCGGTGACTTAATCAATAATAATATGTAGAAAGGACAGCAAAGACGGAAATCTTTAATGAGTATAGGTGATTAGAATATGGAAGCCAAAGGGTCAATTGATTTTGTGAAAAATATGCTTTTTTCTGAGGTGGGAAAAGCTAGATATGATACGTTTTGTATTGATAAAAATAAATGGGAGACATTCGAAACTAGTTTTAGGTTTGAGAAAAAAAGTGGAGGACTGTAAAATTTTTCCAAGATGACGGAAACGTGAATCCATTATTAAAAACTGTGAAAGAAAATTCTGGGGTGTTTATGTGTTTGATTAAACCAGATTCAGAGAAAGTGCCATTAGTAAACTATGAATTTTTAATGTTTGTTGATGGTACTACAACAAGCGTCCGTGATGCTTTGGAAGATTTTGTGCAAACAAGATTAAGCTCGTATTTACATAATCCTGAGATTCGCAGTTTGTTTGCGGAATATGAAAAGTATTTGTATGTATCATACTATATAGATGGTTATACTAGCCATGTCAATGAATTAAAGAAAAAGCTTATAGACTTGATAAATCCTCAGATAAAAATTTCCAAAAGAATGGAGAAAGGAAGTACAGAAAATGGATTCGAAGAATAAAGGCATATTATTTAAACCTGCAATAAAGGGAGTTATGGGGAAATGGCATATTTTAACTATTAAGCCTATGAGTCAGTTCAAAATGAAAAAATATAACAATTTGGAAGGGGAATAAGAAGATGAATCTTGAGAAATCAAAAATTGAAAGTATAGGAGATATTATAAAAAATGGTTCAAAGGATACTAAGCAGTTAGTTTTAGACATTACTTTTTATCAGCGACCATATCGTTGGAAAACGGAAATGATAGATAAGCTGTTTAGTGATTATATTGAGAATAGAGCACACGCAGCATCAGATAAAGATGATAAAGAAAAGGCTAAACAGTACTTTTTGGGAGCGGTTGTACTTGTAGAAAAGAAAGATGACCAAAAACAAGCGGAATTTGAAGTGGTTGATGGACAACAACGTTTAACTACAATATATCTTATGAATTATTTAAAATTCTGTTTGCTTAGGTGCAGAATTGATGAAATGATTCAGTTTAATCCCTCAAATATAAAGCAGGAAATGGAAATGATGATTTCTTGTTATAATAGTTTTGTTGGAAAAAAGAATGCGTCAAAGATGAATACAATGAAGGTTAAGTTGTATCAGATTATAGATGCACATGGCGCTGCTGCATGGGATAAAAAAGAAATTGAAAAAATAACAAAGACATATCGTAAGGCGGTAGGTCTTCCGGCAAAAAAAGATTTGAGCGATATTGAGACGTATTATAATGAGTGTGTTGTTACAAATGAAAAGTTTTTAGAAAAAGAAAAATTTTGCTTAGATTATTCATATGAAGAGTATACTGAAAGCTTAAGGGAAGCCTTAAAAAGTATAGTAATCATTTATTCAAATACGATGAGCCCTGATTGGCAGCTTATTCCATATGATGACGAAGAAGAGTGGCCATTTGCAAATAGAGCAATTGATATATTAGCGGGATTGTCAGATTATCAGCAAAAGTATGAGCCTAGTACTAATCCGGAAGATGTTATTAGGGTGTATATTAATTTGTTAGATGAACTTATTAATAAATTAAATGTATGTGAAATAATCACTACTAAGGCTGATGATGCATATAAGTTGTTTGAAACTCTGAATGATAGATCAGAAGGTGTTTCAGATTTGGAGTTAATGAAGGATTACTTTTATAAGTATTATGTCAAAAAATCAGGAGAGGGCAAACGTAATATAAACTGTAAATTAAAAGATTTGGACAAAGTTTGGGTTGAGAGCCTAAATAAATATGAAAAAGAGGAACGTTTTTGGATAGCATATTGTTCTACTGTTTACATAACAGGCAAAACTGATATAAAAAAGAATGATTCTCTTACTAAAGCTATTGATGCATATCTTTCTGATTATTGTTCGAATTCAAAATATAGTGCTTCAGATATAGAATCAGATTTTAATGTTTTTAAATTAGTTGCAGAAACAATTCATTATGTTAGTGGCGGTTCATTTAAAAATATTGCATTTAAAACTGAAAATGCACCAAAAGATTCTATTGTTAAACGTACGTTGGCTTTATTATTACAGTTAGATTATAAAGCTATAGGAGCAGCCATCGTTTGCGATATTTTGTTTAATTATGAAGTGAACTGTCACACTTTGAAATATTCAGATTATCTGGATGAGATATTTGATGAGGATATATGTATCAAAAAACATAATACTTTATGGGAAGAAGCGAATGTAGTATGGAAAACAACTATTTTAGCTGAAGACTACACATTTCCTAAGACGTTTACAGATGCAATCATCCAAAATAGAAAGAAAAAAAATGTTGGAACTGTTTCTACAACTGCTGCATGCGTTGCAATAACACCGACGCAGCAAGCTGAACTTAAGAAGTGTTTTGAAGAATGGGCGTCAACTTGGACGTACAGAAAAAATGTGAAGGAAAAGCAGAAAATTAAGTTGCTATTTTTCCATCTTATGCTTAAATATTCGTACGTTTCATCGAAAACCAAAACTGATGCTGAGCTTACGTATAATAAAACCACAGCAGTTACATTCCCACCGGCTGTATTGAGTCAGGATTTAGATCACATTGAGGGGGAGACTAAACATACAGGACGAGAAAAAGAGTTTTATAAATATGATGATAAAACTAGGTTGAATGAAATTAATAGCATTGCTAATATGATGATTTTGGATCGTACAAACAATGTAAAAAAACAGAACCCACCGATGGTTGAAGGTATAGATTATTATAAGAAAAATTGTACACCACATTGGTTGATTAATGAAATCGAGAAACTATTTGATGCAAATAAAACAACAAATGTGCATGGGTTTACAGTTCCTAAAAATGATTTCTTTGATAAACGTACTTCAAGATTGTTGGAGTATTTTTATAAAATCGTGTCCATGAGCGATAGTACACATTCAAATGTACCGGTATCTAAGCTTTAAATTAATAAAAGGAACTTATGGTAGATATAGTATTTCTTCAAGGTGTATTTGTTTCGAGTTCTGTTGCGATAATATTACATTTGGGCCAACTGATTAAAAAGTTAGATTATATAATTATATATGCTTGTGGAAAGGCAATAAATCGCTTGTTGCCACTTAACACATAACCTATAATAGAATCGATATTAGGAAAAGGAGGTAGTTGCCTATGTACAATTACTCAAACTCCCTCCACATTGTGGAGGCCTAATCTCGATTCGCGGGTTGAAGCGAAGCTTGCCCGCTCTTATACATTAGCTGCAGGCTTGCCCTGCAGCACTTTTTATAGAGTTCCATCGACGAAGCCGATTACAATTCTTCCTTACTCGCGATAGCGAGTGGTCTGTGGAGCTTGGGCAGACCTGGCCCTGGAAGGGCCTGCTAGGAATAGTACAATAATAAAAACTAGGACGGATAATATTTTTATGAACATACAAATCTTTGGCACCAAGAAGTGCAACGATACAAAGAAAGCAGAACGCTTTTTCAAAGAGCGTGGCATCAAATATCAGTTTATCGATATGAAAGAAAAAGGCATGAGCAAGGGTGAGCTAACATCTGTTGCTTCTGCTAATGGTGGTATCGCAAATATGGTTAACGTAAATGCGAAGGACAAGGATGCTGTTGCTTTGTTTCAGCATATTGCAGATGAGGACAAGCTTGTGAAGCTAGTCACTTGGCGCTATGAGTCCACTTGAATATAGACGTAGTCTTGGATTAATTGCTTAGTCCAGGAAAACGTCCGCATCCTCAGAGGTAAAAAAAATTCATTGACATTTATAAATTTAATCCTATAAAATTTTCAAAAATCAGCCCTAAAGTTTTAGTAACTTTAGGGCTGTTGCATTATGTAAAAAAAATACATATTCTTGAATTCAACCATCCGTTTAATGCTTTTTCAAATTTTATAAATTACACTTTATATATACAAAACGGATAGTTATTTAGGAGGTAACAAAAATGGAAGCAAAAATGTTAACACCAGAAGAAAAGAATGAACTAAAACAACTATTGTGTTGTGCGTTACAAGATATGAAAACCAAAACTGCCGAAAACGGAGATTGTACGTATAAAGTGCCATATAGAGATGAAGTATTCTTTGTTGAAATTAGCGATGAAGATTTAGAAAAGGTTGCTCGCTTAGCCATTGAGATGTTGGAGGAATTAAAATCATTAGCAAATTCTAAATATAACCGTAAAGAAATGGATGATCTTCTTAATAAGGCAAATAACGAAGATAGTGCTATAAGAACCGTACTTATATATGAGTCTATCCAAAACGATAAACTAAAGGAACTGGCTAATGAAGCAGCAGAGATTATGAGAGTAGGAGGTGCCTATTGGATGCTAATAGCAAGACCAGCTCTTTCGACAGCCCTCTTTGTTATTCTTAATGGAATAATAGATTGCTTTGATGACGAAGATATGTATAACGGTACCGCTTATTTATTATTAAGGGCAATACTTTCTATGCATAAAGTACCTATTGATCAGGAGGATGATACTGTTGGAAAACAAGAATAAGCTTTGTCCCATCGACGAGCAAAAGACTTGCAAAAATATAAAAGCCCTGATGGAAGAAAGAAACATTACACCGCTTCAGATTAAAGAAGCACTACATTTAGGTAGCGTTCAGGCTGTTTATAAGTGGATTGGTAGAAATCGTAGCTACATTCCATCAACAGAGAATTTAGTGCTTCTAGCACAGCTTTTTGAATGCAAGGTAGATGACATCATTGTATATAAAAAATAAGACAAGGAGGTCTTGTTATGGCAAGGGCTGATGAAGATATTCTGTATGAATTATACATCAAACTTGGGAAGTCAGCTAAGAAAACCAATAATAAGGGTAAAACAAAAGCCGACACTGAACAGTTAAAGGGATTTTTAAACAGAGTTCCGACGCATCTTCTATATTTAGATGAAATGAACTTACCACAGGCAGAAATCAACAAATATTTGAAAAAAGCAAAACTAATGTTTTTTAGCTACTCGACGATTAAAAATCGCCATCCAGAGTTAGTATCAGCCTGCCTTGCCAATAAAATGGATCAGTTAGTTCATTCTATTGCGAGAAATGAAGCCACGATGGTTTCTAATTTTAGAACTCAAGAGCTTGGTGGCGAGCGATTTGATATTGATTCTCTTTTCGTAGGCAATAATTATTTTAAGCAATTACTTCATTTTTCTGCAGTTGAGGTAATAAAAAAGATACTAAATGAGAATATAACTTTTACGTCGGTAGGTAAAACAAATATTTTATATATTTCTGAAACTGGCAAAAAATATCATAAAAAGGATTGTCCTTACTGCAAAGGTAAGTTATTAAAGCCTGCAACCCGAGCAGTTATAAATAATTTAGAGCTTACTCCTTGTAAATGTATTAAGGATGAAGAGGAAAGAATCAGGCTAAATGATACCTATAGAACAATTTTTATAGATGAATCAATCCATACCGTAGCTTGGAATGAAAATGGTCTCCCAGGGAATGCTGGTAGCTATAGTTACCTGATATGCAAAGGTTTATTAGATGATGAATCGCAAATCACACCAGCTATTACTATTGCCTCGGGGGTAGAGTATGTTCCTGAAATGCAACATACCGAAAAGGTTACAAAAACAGCAATAGGTAAAGTCATGATGATAGCTGCGTTTGATTATGACTTTAAGGGTAATATTAAGATTTTTACCGATAATAAAGGTGCTATGCAGACTTGGCAAGAGGAGAAGAAGAATATACGAATAGCAGAGCTTTTCGAGTCTGTAACTGTTCAGTTTGTTCCACGCGAGAAAAACACTACAGCAGATGCTATTGGTAGAACTCATATGTGCCTCAAAATACCAATTGATAAATATAGTGATATAAAAAACAAGTATGATATGTATGACAGATTGGTAAAACATAAAGATCATCTTGAAAGTCAGCTAAAAACTGAGGAGACTACAGTAGCAGAGCTTAAAGAGCAGTTGGAGAATAATAAAGATGTGATTGAAAAGCTAAAAGAAGAAAATTCATGCTTGCAGTCTAATCAATCATTTTTAAGAACGTTTATTAATAGTATTAAAGCATGGCTTTATGAAAAACAGTCTTCACAAGTTGTTTTGAGCAAATAAGTGATAAACATGGAGTTATTCAACTATCCGTTGAATAGCTTCCTTACTATTTTGCTTTAGAATTAAACATATAAGAAAAAGCTACACGAGGAAAATAGCAATGGAGAAAAAGTTACATTTAACATCTGAGTACGATTTAAGTTTCGATGATGAAAATAAAGAAATACTTCCAAAGATAGAAAGTACCACTCCTGACGATACCTGTAGGAACTATCTAAAATGGCTACTTAATATTTATGTGCGCCCAGGAATATTTTTTGGTTCAACCCAAAATATATGCTATAACTACATAGCAATTTTTACACTAGGATATAGGATGGCACTTAATCCATCCACAGACACTCCATTTAGTGCGCTAGAATATAAAATTCAAAAATCTCTTCCTAAAAAGATGTGGGATAAAGACTTTAGGCACACTCAAGAGAGCTTTAGTTTATATTTTGAAAGATTGATAAAGGTGATAAAAGAGAACTATCCTCAGTACATGGATTTGATAAGAACAATAGTAGGAGATTAGTTATTATGAATGAAACAATGGAAACAATGACAATAATAGTAATATTAATAGTGTTTGTGATAGGCGTAATAATATGGGTATTAGGTTATATGATTACAGTCTCTGAAATTAAGGACGAATATCGTAAAAAGAACTATTTAGAACATGAAATTGTACGATACTATTCCCTGTGCACAGGAAATCTAACAAAACCATTAATATACAATACGCTAGAGGAATCTGAAATATTTGTAAAAATTGTAGAGGGCGAAGATAGTAACATTAGTGTAATGACAAATCTCTTATTAATTGTTGAGGAGCTGAAAAGGCAAAAGGATTATAAAAAAGAATTGGATGCTGTTACAGAGGAAAAACTCCAAGCTATTTGTCTTACAGAAAAAATGCTTATTGAAAAGGGTGTAAAATCACAACATAGACGCAAGAAGATAAATACAGATTATATATGGAATTATTGGGTTCTTTAAATTTTTTATACACTAAAAGACAAGGATAGTATGCTATGAGAACAAGGAAAGAAATTGTTGGTGAAAATATTAAGGGGAAACGTGAAAAGAAGACCCTTACTCAAAAGGATTTTGCTAGACTTCTTAATATATCAAATGTAACTTTGTCTACTTATGAGAGTGGCCGTACCATGCCAAAACCCGCAATAATAGAACGAATGTGCGAGATACTTGGGTGTCGTAAGGAAGAACTTTTGGGATTAAATTATGATGGCAGCGTTAAAGACAGACAAAAGAGGATGCTTGATGAAATATTTGACAATTTAAGTGAAGATAGCAGGCATCTTCTTTTAGTTCGAGCAAAGGAACTAGAACGTTATGATAAAGATATTTACAGTTATAAGAGGAAAATTTCATAGAGAGGGATACAATGTATGAAATATATATATAGCGAGGATGAAAGAACAATCAGACGACAAGGAATGTCGATTTTAAAGGAAAAGCTTGGTGTAGAGGGGGTGCTTAGATTTCTATCAACAATTAATGAAGAATATGAAGAATATCTTTCTGAATATGATTCTAAAAAGGATAGACCTGATTTCGATTATCTAGATTATATCATAGAAGGTCTTGAAAAATGGGAAGATACGATGTCAGAGTATTTAGTAAATACCTCAGAACAAAATGACTTAATTGAGAATGATTCATTGGGACGGTGGCTTACTATTTCAACACGTAATTATGGCCTTTTTAGTAAAGATACGTGGTCATCTAAAGAACTTTTTTCAATTTTAGAGAAATATGTTGAGGAGGACCAATGACTTCCTTTAAAAAGTAAAGAAATACTGGAAACAGAGATAATTCCATGCTTAAATGATAAAGGGCAGCTTCTTTCAGATAATGATAAGCGATTGCTTTTATACTATGAAGAGTTTCAAAAGTTTTTAGAGGAAGGTAAAGAATAGATATGTATAAATTTGTTTATGGAGATATTTTTACACAAAATACAAATGTTATAGTAATGCCTGCTAATCCTAAGCCTGTTATTGGAAATGGCATAGATAAAGAAATATATAAAAGAGCTGGTGCCGAAGAATTACTTAAAGCTAGACAAGAGATAGGTGAACTTAAATACGGTGAAGTGAAGGTTACTCCAGCGTTTAATTATGATGCCAATTATATTTTTCATTGTGCATCACCTAAGTGGATTGATGGAAAACATGATGAAAAAGAATTATTAGCTAAATGTTATAGAGATTCTATAGAACTTGCCAAACAAATGGGAAGCCGCATTATCTTTTTTCCTCTATTATCTTCAGGAATGCAAGGCTTTCAGTATGATTTAGCAAAAGACATAGCAGAAGAAGTCTGTAAAGACTATGAAGAGGATAATAGTATAGACATCCGTATATTTCTTAGAAAAAGGTTATCATCTGGAAATCGTTATGATAGAAAAAGTCTTGAGTTTTACATAGAAACACATACATATCCTGATAATATCGAGGAAATATATAAGCAATATTTGTCTTTTATGAAAAACATGCCTGAAGATCATGAAATTAGCATGAATGCTGAAATAATGCGCCTTCAGGTCGAAAACAAACGAAAAGAACAGGAGCAAATAAATGCGGTAAAAAAGAAAGCGGAGAAAAGAAAAAATAGTTCTGCTGTAGATTATATTGTCTATCAATATTGCAGGATGCAATATAAATCCCTGAGTGATTTTAGCTTTAATGAAACAGACGATGAGTTTCCTTCGTTTGAGGATTTATATGAAAAGTATAAAGAACGCTGTAATCTGAAAAACGATTCTAAGGTAGCTGAAAGGTGCAATCTTAATCGAGATACTATTTCTAGAGCAAAAAAAGCAACACGAGGAATTAGTCGTGATACACTATTTGCGCTTTCCTTGGGGCTAAGATTAAGCTGGGAGGAAGCTGAAGAGTTTTTTATTTCTTGTGATAAAGCAATATATACAGACTATCAGCTTACAGAAGCTGAGAAAAGAAGAGAAAACGTTTTCAGATTTTGTTTAAAACGTGGAGTATATGATATAGCGGAGATTAATGAATATCTTTTCGATAGTAACATGCTTATATTAGGAAATAATGCTGTTGCATAGTTTTTAAATAATATATTTTGGGAGTGGATTTGTTGCCAATGTGGCAACAAAACCGCTCCTTTTTCTTTCTATAATTCTATGTGTAATAGGCAAGCACAAACATTTTGTTTGTGCCAAGCAGTAGAAATTATGGAAAGGAGGCCATTGTATGAGTCTTAGAGTAATAGATATCGAAGCAACTAAAAAACGTTTAGCTGAAATGTTTGAGGACAAGGGGCTAACTCCAAGAATTATCCAAAGAGAGCTGCAGCTTGATAGCATACAAGCAGTATACAAATGGACGGGCAAGGGAAAGACGGTCCCATCATTAGATAATCTGATACTTTTGGCAAAGCTTATGGATTGTCAAATAGAAGATATGCTGGTTTTAACGGAATTATAAAAACTAGTAAAAAGAGCTTACTAATGACTGTATTGAAAGGATTTAAAGAATGGAAAATAAGAATATAAAAAGACTATATGAACTCAGAGAAGAAGGCGCTGCTATGGAGTTTACTCTTTTGGTTACAAAGATTAGTGATGTAAAGATTTCTTCCATAGGGACACCATATGTTAGCGTAGAGCTATTAGATGGCAATTGCTCAACAACAGTTAATATCTTTGACGTAACTAATGCAGAACTTGGTTTTGTTGAAGGCTCAGTTATAAGAATTACCCTTAGAAAGAAAGGAAAGTATTTTAATGTTGAAGATTGGGAGCTAAATGATGACCCAGCAAATACTTCTGATAATTTTAGAAAGGTAGCCCCAATTAGTCGGGACGAGGTATTTAGCCAACTTCTTAAAATTATAGCTTCTATAGATACCGATCCTCATTATAAGGGCGATACAGTAACACTTGCCCATCTTACAACTAACATTCTTATGCTTTATGAGAATGCATTTAAGACATCTTCGGCTGCTGTTTCAATGCACCATAATTATATTGGTGGTCTACTGTACCATACTTATAGAATGGTCAAGCTAGCAATGGATGTATGTAAGACTTATACTGAGTTAGATCAAGAACTTTTGGTATGTGGTGCAGCCCTTCATGATATAGGAAAGATTACTTGTTATGAGACATATGATGATGGAAGTGCTGATATTACTGTTACTGGAAGGCTTTTGGATCATTCTACAGAGGGGCTGCGTATTATCGAAGAAGCGCTATGCATTTATGATTATGATAAAGAAAGAATTATGCTATTAAAGCATCTAGTTGCATCACATCACGGTCAGCTTGAATGGGGTGCGATTACAACACCTGCTGTACCAGAGGCCATGATGCTTCATATGATAGATATGATTGATAGCCGCATAAATATGTTTGAAGTAGCTTACGAAGGTCAGGAATTTGGCACAGTTTCAGATAATAAGGTTTTTGGTTTAAATAATAGCCACATATATAAGCCAGAAAAAAATGTTGCATAATGCAGGTATTGTCCTAACGAATGATAATAAAAAGGTATTTGCGATGAGTGAGATTAAAACAATTACTAGAAACCAATTAACGCTATATTATCTAGGGGATATATCCTTATTAGATAAGGACATAGTAGCTGTAATTGGTAAACGCGAAATTAACAGCAATGAAAGAATTATTGCAAAAAACACTGGTAGATTCTTAGCAAGGCATGGATATGTTGTCTTAAATGGTCTGGCTTTAGGTACAGACAAGGCTGCATTAGAAGGCGCCATAGAAGAACACGGAAAAACTATAGTAATAATGGCGGGCGGCCTCGATTCCATTTACCCTAAGTCATGCACGAATTTAGCATTTGATATTTTAAACAATGGTGGCTGCATCATAAGTACATACCCAATAGGAACTAAGCCTAATAAAATAAGATTTGTAGAAAGAGATTCATTGCAGGCAGAACTTGCAAGCAAAGTATGTGTTGTTACATGCGAAAAAGAGGGTGGAACAATGCATACCATTAAAGCAGCCTATAAATGCCAAAAACCAATCGGTGTTATATGCAAAAGCACAGGTAATGAATTTGCAATTAGAGAAATGAAGGCCATACAGCTTAATAATTTTAAGGAATTACTGGATTTTGTCAAAGCTAATTCAAGTAATGGTGTATTTCAGCAGCTTGAATTGGCAGATTTTATGACTGAACCAATCAATAATTCAAAGGCTCCCTTTTAGCTTAGCGGAGCCTTTAACTCAAAAAAAATCTGGTTGATTACTAATAAACTCTAAAATATCAGATGATAGAGCATCTGGATTATCTTCCATAAATTTCTCTACAGAGGCCTGTCGTGCTGCAGATTTTTGCGTATATGTTAAAACGCCCATAATAAAGCCAAAGTATGTATCGTTTACATTTAAAAGCCTATGGTAAAAAGGATTTTCTTTTAGCTTGTCCAATTTCCCATATAAACCATTGGCTGAAATTAATAGATGTTTAACCCTTTCCATGCTGACTTCCTCACCATTTGCTTCCCATTGAGCAATCTCTGGAAGAAGAAAAAGAAGAGATTGATAATTCCCTGTACTGGTGAGCATTTCCATTGTGGCTAGGGGATGCTTAAGTATTCTTGTATCATTAAGAGCAGGATTTTCTAATAGATCCTCCAATTCCCTATGTAGATCATATTCTATCATCAGGTGTTTTCTGATGTCGGAGTTTTGTGGTTTCATAATAGCTAGAGCATCATTCTCCCTGTCATTATTCATTAGCCATGAGTAAAGCTCTATTAGTTCTAATTGCGCAGATTCCTTTGTATAGGGTTGTTGAAATTGTTCTTGATATTTGTTCATAACATGTGTCCTCTATTCTAGTTAAGTTTTGATAGTACTACAGACAAAAGAGCAGATAGACCATTATCTTTAATATTTTTAGATAACTCGACTAAATCCTCGTTATCAAGTTGGTATAAGAACTGTTCAATTTTGACTTTATCAGACATTTCAATAGTCTCATCTTGTGATACAAGTCCTAAGATATTGCTGATTATCTCTATTTTTTCAGCAGAGTAGTCATCACCATCCATGGTAAAACCATAAATAAGCCTTCTAAAGCTGTTATATGCGTCTGTAACAGAATCGTATTTAGTATTAAAGACATCTAAAGGCTTAAATATATCCAGGTAATCAAAATCAAATACAGTACTATAGTTATTAATATGCATCCATGTAGTAAATTCCTTAAAAATGTCTAATAGAAAAGCGTTTGCGCCTTTCTTTGAATCAAACCATAAAAGCTCCTCACAAAACAATTCATATTTGCCACTAATATTGTCTTTATAAAGTGCAAAGTCAGCAATATCTAACTCATCTTTATAAGCGTAAACAGTGGTTAAATCCTCTGGCACATCTGACTGCTGAGCGTGTCCTTGTATATGATTTAATAAATCCTGGGTTTCTGCCTCTGAATGGCCCATTTCTTTACACCATTTTTTTATAATTTCTATTTCTTGATTCATCTAATTCTCTCCATATATTTGACAAACATTTGTATAACTTACTTAATATTCTAGCATTGTAGCGATAAGTAATCATTCATCCTGTAGTTGAAAAACACAATGGTTTAAATCTAGGCGTAGAAAAGTTTATTTCTAAAATGAGCGAGCTTTGTTTTATTATTACCGTTGCAACTAAAAAACCAAAATTCAACTATCCGTTTAACAAATTTATGAATTTAGGAATTATTATATTAAAGTAACGATCACACTTATAAATACTAAGAAATATAAGAAAGGACTTTAGATATGGAATTAATGAAGATAAATGAGATAAAAAAAGGGGAGGTAGCAAAAGAAATTCCACTTATTGTTATAGGTTACAATCAAAAGTTCAAAAAATCAGATGGAGCCCCATTTGTAATCATAGAGTTTTTCGATGGAATACAAAAAATTAACGTAAGCTTTTGGGACGAATATGTAGAATCAATTGAGGCAAAAGGCATCGTGGTGGGTAGTATTTTAAAAGTTTTACTTACAATCGATGGCAAATACTACAATCAACATGGCTACAGATTAAATGATGATCCATCGATAACAGCTGACTGCTTTAGAAAAATAGCACCAATCAGAGATTTTGAAAAAGCATATAATTTCATTTTAAACTCTGTAAGGGCGGTTGATTCAAATCCTACCAACGAAGGAGATATTACTAGTATAGCCAAGTTAACATTAAAGCTTTTAGAAGATAACAAAGGTGCATTTATTTATTCTTCAGCGGCAGTTAAAATGCATCATAATTTCATTGGTGGATTATTATTTCACACTGTCAGAATGGTATCTCTTGCTGTCAATGCATGCGAAACATATAATTCTCTAGATAAAGAGTTATTAATATGTGGAACAGCATTACATGATATTGGAAAGATTACCTGCTATCTAACATCAGAAATTGGGGATACCCAAATGTCAGTAACAGGCAGACTTTTGGACCATGCAATTATTGGCATAAAGATGATTGATGAAGAAGCCAGAAAAGGAAACTATGATCCTTCAAGGATAGAATTGCTACAGCATTTGCTTGCTTCACATCACGGAAAACTTGAATGGGGTGCCGTTGTAACACCAGCTATTCCTGAGGCAGAAATGCTTCATTTAGTAGATATGATTGACAGTCGCATGAATATGTTTGAAGAAGCCTATAAAGGGCAAGAAGAAGGCACTGTCTCAAATACAACAGTGTGGGGATTAGAGGGTAGCTACATTTATAAACCTTTTGGATGTCTAGTTTAAGAAATATAAGATTTAGATTTTGGAGGATTAAGAATTATGTTAGTAAGTAAAATCTCATTAGTAGTTAATAAGATATTAAGCGTATTGGGTATTGACGGAAATGCTCCCGTCACTCCAAAAGACTTTTTAGTTGTGGCAGTGGTATGTGCAGCTATTGGTATTGCTTTTTGAAAAAACACTTATTCAATCAGGAAAGATATATCTGTTTGGGCGATTTTAATATAACTGGAACAGCACTACAAAAAAAGCTTTCAATTAATGATAAAGTATATGGACCAAGATTTTTAAATGGCTATTATAGCTTTGTTTTTAAAAATGGGGATAGAATGGCATTAGATTGGATTATTACAAAAAATGTAAATACTGTTTTTAATGATTATAAGGATAAAAAACAGAGCCCCAATGCCACATATGATTGGACATTTGTATCAAAAGAGAATGGTTATGGAGAAAAAAACAATGTGATTATTTCGCCTTAAAAATAATTCAACAACACGTTTAATGACAACATATTTTGTGGATGCTAAGCTAAACATATAGAAAACAAGCAGCCCTTTGGATTAATAGCGAAAGCTCAGGCTATCTTTATTAAGAGCCCACTTATTGTGGGCCCTTTAATTTCAATTAAACAGATAAAGGCAAAGGATTATAAAATCATGATTACAAAAGAAAAAATAAAAGCATTTACAAATCTTATAGATGAAGAAATTATCACCCCAGTTGAGTTTGCAAAAATCATTGATGTTTTATCAAATACGGCTGCTGATACCGATGTTCAGGCGACAAATGAAGGCTTTACCATCGAAAATATCAAAAGAGTTGTTAGTGATTATTTCAATTTAACTACAGAACAAATTGAATCCAATAATAGGTCATCTTTAGTGGTACGAGCTAGACAAATTGCCATTTATATATGCAAAAAGTATACAGATAGTTATTATCAGGCTATAGGACAAGCCTTCGGCGGCAGAGATCACAGCGTTATAATCCATGCAGTAAACAGGGTGGAAGATGAGCTGGCTAAAGATGAACAAACAAATACTCTAGTATTAAACATCGTTGAGAGGATTAAAAATAATGAAAACAATTCAGCAGATGATAAAAGAGCTTGACCCACAAGATATTGAAAAAGTATACTTATACACCTTTCCAATTAATATTCATGAATTGGAAAATGATGATGTCACTATCTCTGAAATAAAGCAAAAAATATCCACTGTATTTCAGGATTTTCTCTCTAACATAAAAACTCATGGCACAGTAAAAACAACGAAAGAGGCCGTTTTATTTGCTACAAAAAACAATATAGATGAAAATAGAAGTACCGATACAGAGCTTGTTTATATAGATGAATTATTAAATTCAAACGATGTAGATGAAGTCAAAACTTATGCCTATGAATTCACTCCCTGGGAAGAGATGCTTAATTTTTATGTTGCCGGTACCGAGCTAACACAATTACATCTAATGAGTGTGGTAGTGGATTTCATACATACAATGTCTTTCTTTGGATTTGATGAAGCTAAACATATAAAAGAGAAAAATGAACTTGAACAGTCTCTTGAAGAAGCTATTAATGATATACATAATCCAGAGAAATTAAAATCTTACAAGTCATTTGAAGATTTTGAAAAGGAAATGGGATGGAAACGGAAACGCCCTAAAAAATATCCTAAAGAGGAAGATTATCGAGACAAGTATATAAAAGCCTCTAGAGAGTATTCATTATACTGTAGAAATCAAGAATTGTTGAAAATAAAAGAAATGCTCATCAATGAGAGTAAAATAGATTAATCAAATTCATATAAGGAAGTGCTATGAACGTAAGTACATTTAATAATACAAATGGTCTCAAAAAAGCAAAGCTCTACGATGAAGTATTTGATTCAGATGCCAATATAAGTGGTGTAATACTTGAATTTATCAATAACAGCGCTAGAGTTTTATGGTCCAATTGTGTGGTAGGATTAGTAGATTTTGAAAAATGCCAAGAAGTACTACTTACAGGCAAAAATTATTCTAATGTACCTACCGGCATAATAATTAACAAACTAGAAGGAGCAACGGAAGTCTTACTGTCAGATTATGAGTTTTTTAAGGAAAACATACTAACTAACAGCGAATTTTATCGAGAGGCACTATATGGATTTCGGGATAAAGATTGGTTAATTAATCGCTATATACCATCTGCTACTGTACAAAGCTTTATTCAGCAACAAAAATGGGATTTTAGTGATTCTGAATGGGCCACTATCATTTATAACAGTATGGATACTATATCTCAAAAGCACACAATTTTAGAACTATTGGGGCTTGATACTTTAGATAAAAAGCTTTTTTGTGAAATAAAAGAGCGTCTTGCCTACGATAATATGGCTTTTGAATTATTCTGTAACGATAGTGATGGATATACATATGTCGTATTAATTGATGGAGAGGCAATAGCTGCTGTTTGTGATAGCTTTATCATTGCATATAAGACAGGCTGTAGATATATCGAAGAATTTACTATTGAAAAGCATGCTGTGCAATATGAAGATTCAAAGCCTGCAACAATACGCTCAATAGAATCATCTCTACTAACAGGAGGTGAACCGGCTGTTAAAGAGGAAACACTTCCACCAAATTATTATATTCCGCCTGTAGCAGGATTAACCTTTGATGCAAAAGGATGTTTAATAAGATACTTTTCTTCTGAAACATCAGCAGAACAGGCTCTTAATATAGAAGGGATGGAACCAAACCGCTTTGAGTATAGATTTATAGAAGTACCTAATCCATTTGAAGAGGGCAATAAGGTTAAATTAGCAATAGAAAGTCATTACAATAAAGAGCAAGTATATACTGTTTTAACTTCGCAAAATCAATGGAATGCCTTCATAAATGACCCTAAAAAAAGGAAACTCAGTGATTGGTCCGATGCATCTATTATCATTACAGCTAAGCCAGATTCATTTGATCATGAGCATATAAATCCAATATTCCTAGAGTTAGTTGATTCTGAATAAATGATCTTACTAGATAATGCAAAAGAAGCAAACAAGCTTATTTAAATAAGATTAGCTACAATTAAAGAAACATTAGAAAGTTAAAAGGCTCAACAATACACTCAGCAGTACGCTGAGTGTATTGTTATATAGACCCTTTTATATCTTATTACGCAGGTATTCAGCTAAAGATATTTTTAAACTTTGTAATTCGTTGTTATTCGATACATAATGCGCCAAGTTATTATTAACTACATCAACTATCCATACCTCAACGCCCATTTTTTTATATATTGACAGCTTCTTCAATACATATTCTTTCTGTACTTTGCTTTTTACAACCTCAACGACAAATATAGGGGTAGTGTTAATGCCTTCTTGAGTGTCTATAAACCCTTTATGTACGCACATTATAGTTGGTACAAAGTAATTTGCCTTAGGATTTTCTTGTAAAATGCTGTAACAACATAATCCAATTCTTCCAAAGACTTCATACTCAAGCTTAAGATTATCAATCTCCTGAGAAATAAATGACCAAATATCCCCTACTAGTAGATTGACCATTGGCGATTCTGGGCTAGGCCAAACTACGAGTTCCCCCTCGATAACCTCAGGAATCTCATCGTCGGAATCATTGTACAAAGCATATTCAAACGGATTATCTACCTTTAATAACCCATCATAATCATTTAGTGCCCCCAAATCCCCATTAGTAAGCTCATCTAGACGTGTGCTAATTTTCCAAATGTATGCTGCTAATTTAGGCTTTATTGTTTCATAGATTTTGCAATCTAATAGCCCGTTTTCATCATAGGCAGTTACAGGGCAAAGACTTGCTGCTTCTTTTAGCCATTTTTTTAGGATTAAATCATTATCTACAATATCAATGCCGGTTTTTCCAAGTTCTAATATTGGACCTTCCGTATAATTTAAATGAATTTTCAATTCACGTTTCATGCTATCTCCCTTTTTATCTTCATAAATCGTAGTTAGACTACACGGCATATTGTTGACTTCATCCGTAGAATACGGCTCAATTGCCTCGAACAAATTATGCGCGGCCTCTTCAATAGTTAGCCCTTGTGATGTAACACCCGTTATATATCCATAGCAACATAATTTGTCGCAATTTCTACTCTGGAAAAAGTTCATTATTGTCATTGATTGTGAAATACTGAAGAATTTCTTCCCCAAGATTATTTTTCATAACATACCATAGCTTGGTTGTATCTATATTAACAATCTCAAATATTTCATAGTCCATATGATTTCTAAATCGAATATAAAAGCTATTAAATTTATATATTCTATAGTCGTCTGTTTCTTCAGCAACCAACTTTTTTGCTATTGAATCAATGGACGCTTCTGTATCAAGAGTAATGATTTTGTCATCATTTATTAATTTCTCAGCAACAGCCACACGTGTCTTGGTATCTACCGAAGGTAGCAATGAAACATCGGCTTGTTTATCCAGCGTATTTGATACTCGGATACATATAGTTAAGTCGGAATCAGCGCAATTAGGTGATTTTATGCCTGATAACCATTCTAATATCGCAGAATATCCTTCTATTTTTTGGTTCTCATGCAAATAATCCAAAGCAGCCTTATATGCTTCCTCATAAAGAGGAGTATTTTCCAAATATGATAGATATTTGTAGTATATTTTCTCAATAACGTCGTGTATTTGTAATGCATCAATGGAACCTATCTTTAAAATATCATCTATAAAATCTTGTGGTGCATCCGGAAGCAATGAATTAAATTCTTCCTCACATTTTTTTTGAAGCGAGATTCTATCCGCTGGATTCATATTAGCTTTTTTGTTTTCATTAAAAATACTATTAACTAAAAAGAAGCTAACACTTAAAATATATCCCTGCGTACGGGCTTCAACCATAATTCCTTCGCCTGGCGTCATAGAATTGTCCTCCCTTTACTTTTACATAAACTCTAGCATTCAAAGTATGTTTTTTCATTCATCGTATTGTTGAAAAAACAGCTTTTTATGGCTGCTCAAATTAAATCGTAGTTATTATCATTAGAAAATTTAGTATATTCACATATACGAGTTGTACCATCTTTTCTAGTTGGCTCAACTGCCAGAAGCTTTGCATGGCAGCCACAATCAAGCTTTTTTATAAATCCATTAAAGTGTGGATGCTTTGTTTTCCATTCAATTGGATTAATGATTGAATTATTATTAAAGACAGGACTAACCATATTTGTTGAAATAGGAGAGTAATCCAAATAATCATCGTAATCTAGTGCACTTAAAAATATATTATATAAATACGCTGGAGGCTCCTTTGTACCTTCTTCCCAAGCCTCAAGTAGATCTAGAGGAATTTGGTATCTGAAGGCAAGCTCCTCTCTAGAAAGGTTAGTGCATTCTCTTATATTTTTAACAGTTAATAATTCCATCATAGAAAAAAGGTCCTTTCTAAAATTTAAGATTAAATGATTACAACTGTGGCATCATCCTCATATTGAACGTTCTTATGACTTTCAAGCCTACTTCTTCTTGTTATGTCACAGCGCTCTAAAAGGAGAGCATGGGTTCCACAATCTAATAACTTTACAAGAGCTATATAATTAGGATATTGTGTTTTCCATTCTTTAATATCAATAATACTTGCTGAGGCTTCATCTCCTTCAGGATACATATATCGAGGGTCACAAACTATTATTGGTGGCTCTTTAATATACCCCTCATTACAAAGTGCACTCATAAGCATGTAAAATATGTATGAAGGAAAAGTATCTGGCTTTTCCTGCCAATCAGACAATTCGACAAGAGGAATATTAAAGATATTCGATAGCTCTTCAAGGGATAAATTAGTAAGTTGTCTTATGTAAGTAAGCTTGTTTTGAATATCAATCATCGTTATATACCTCCATTTCTATCACTACTAAGAATTCTAATAAAAGCTAGAGGTTCCAACAATCAACGGATAGTTTAATATAATTACGTTAATGTAAAAGGCGATTTTTGATAGACAGCCACGCATTAATTAACCTGCTTTTAAATGGAAGATTATTCCAGTAGTTTTCTGGCTCGTAGCTATCAATAATGATGATTTGATAGTCATAACTATATTTAGGAACAATATCATCTTTAGCTGAAGGCTTTGGCAATTTCTTGCCTTCTGTTATTAACGCATTTAATTGAATTGAAAGAATATCCTCTGCCTTAGCTATCGCATTTGCTAAACTATCACCAGACGTAAAAGCCCCTTCAATATCGGGGAATTCTACAAAATATATATCTTTTGCTTCTTCATAGATTATTGCTGGATATCTATATTTCATATATACCTTCCAATGTTTGATATATTAATTATATGCTTAAACCTAGATTCAATATAGCAACGTGTAGTTGAAATAGTTGCATTCTAGACTATCTAAAATTCAACTACTTGTTGAGTGTATATTAAGCTTTCAAATGTTATTCTTATACTAAAGCAAAATGTTTTTATGAGAGGGAAAAACTAATGTATAATCGCTTGTTTATCAATTCTGCTAATTTTAGATGGGATGAAATAGAAGAGAACTCGTATTTAAACAATATTCCTGCTGTTCGTGGCGCTGATTATATCGACTTTCAAAAGAATGTTACCTTTTTTGTAGGCGAAAATGGCTCAGGTAAATCTACTGCTCTTGAAGCTATAGCAGATGCATATGGATTTAATCCAGAAGGTGGAACTATAAATTTTCGCTTTTCAACTTATGAAGATATATCAGAACTTGGAAGTCATACTAGATTATCTAGAAGTGGGAAAGCATACTTTGGATATTTCTTTAGAGCCGAAAGTTTCTTTAATCTATCTACTAAAGCAGAAGAATATGGGCTCATATACAATGGAAAAACTCTTCATGCGCAATCACATGGAGAAAGCTTTTGGAGCTTTTTTAATAAATATAATGGCGCAGGCCTTTATCTTATGGATGAACCAGAAGCAGCATTGTCTCCACAGCGCCAGCTAAGTCTACTTGTTCATATAAAGCAGATGGTGGACGTGGGCTCGCAATTCATCATTATTACTCATTCACCGATTGTACTGGGTTTGCCAGATGCTGACATTATTTCGTTTGATGAAGGTCACATTCATCGAATTCCATATGAAGAAACCGAAAGCTATCAAGTAACAGAAATGTTTATTAATAACAGAGATTATTTTTTAAAAAGACTTTTATCGGATTAGGACATGAAAAAATAAGATCCATTAAATCGGGTATTACTACTTGAAGCTGAAAAAAAATATGCGGAATAATGCAGAATTTCAAAAAGAATGCTTAGAGCAACAAATAGTTTATAAAGGAGACTAACAGTGGTTTTTATAACTGGAGATTGTCATAGCGATTTTAGTAAATTTAACACCAAAAATTTTCCTATTCAAAAAGAAATGACAAAAGACGATTATGTCATTATTTGCGGTGACTTTGGGGGCGTTTGGAATGTAGCTACTGAGTCTAAAGAAGAAACGTATTTAATGGACTGGCTTGAAGATAAGCCTTTTACCACATTATTTGTTGATGGAAACCATGAAAACTTTGATAGATTAAATTCATATTTAGTAGAAGAGTGGCATGGAGGGAAAGTACATAAGATTAGAAGTTCCGTAATACATCTTATGCGTGGTCAAATATATGATATTGAAGGTTCTTCATTCTTTGCCTTTGGTGGTGCCAGTAGCCATGATGTAGATGGAGGCATTCTTGAACCTACTGATCCTGATTATCAAAAACGCAAAAAATATCTTGATAGAGAGTGGATTTCATATAGGATTAATCGTATTAGCTGGTGGAAAGAGGAGTTGGCCAGCGAAGAAGAAATGGCAGAAGGCCAAAAAAACTTGTCCGCTTGTGATAACAAAGTTGATTTTATTATCACTCACTGCGCAGCATCATCCACACAGGCTATGTTTAGCTTTGGAAAATATGCGTCTGATATTCAAACTAATTATTTAGAATCGATTAAACAAAATGTTGCCTTTAAGAAATGGTACTTTGGGCACTATCATAAAAATATGCCATGCTCAGATAAAGAGATTATGATTTACAACCATATAGAGCGTATTCTGTAATTTGTGGGTTATCGCAGAACACGAAAATTCAGTATTTATTGGACTTTTATAATATAAAAAGCCTAAACCATATTATATTTTATCTTCAAGGTCTTCTTCGCATTGTCTTAATGAAATAATTTCATATATGAAAATAATTATAACAAACACGGAATAGCCAATACAGAGCCACTCCATTTTTTGAGTACGTTGCGCTAATCCAATGCCTGAAACAATTACACCAGACATAAGCATGAAAAGATTAATGATGTAATCAAAAATAGTATTAGTATGCCTTCTAATTCGTTTCAAATATACCTTAACAGGTGTATATACTAACGAGCTAATCGCGGGTAAAAGCATACAACCTATCATTATCAAATATCGAATGCGTAAATATAAATCCATTTAGACACCTCTCAACAAATATTAAAACAACCGACCTTTAGGCTAAATGAACACCTCTAATTAAAGAAAGGCGCTCAATTACGATAGAATAGCATCTTACTATGAAAATGCAACAACAAAACTACTATCAAGTCAATAAAGATAAACAATATAACAGGAGAAATAACAAATGGAAAAAACTAAATTTAAAATATATGATGTAACAATAAAAGACCATTCTAAAGACTATGATGATTGGTATGCTAAGGGAACAACGTTTTATGAATATGTAACTGAAATGTCACAACCTGAGAAATGGTTTATAGAAAACACCATGGCTCAAATTGAATATATGCCAGAACAAGAAGAAATTCTTCGTAAATCTATTATTTTCTATATATACATTGATATAGAACAAGAAAGCCCATATTGTGATAAAAATGATTCTAAAAATTTGGTAACTGAATATTGGACTAAACCAGAAAAACATATGCCTCCTTTAAAGCGATACAAGTTTTTTCTAACTACAGTCCCTCGTTCCAATCTTTACCTAGCATTTACAATTTGTCTTTCAAACCTTCTTACTATAGCAATACTTCTTGCTAAACATGGATTAGAGCTATTAGCTTTAAATGGAGTGGTTTTTATGGTTGTTTCAACAGTAGTCATAGTATTTGAATGGATACTTGAAATTGAAATGGGAATAGAAATTTATAGAAGAGAACTGGACGATTCGCTGGACTACTAGTAAAACGGTCCTCTTGAATAATTGAGATTGTATTAAGACTTCATGTATTAAATAGCATGAAGTCTTTTTATTTTAGCCAAAATTCAACTATGTGTTGAATGACACTGATTAGTTGAGTCCTTATAATGAATTATGTGAAGTTTAAATCAGACTAAGACTATAACTAAGGAATTCTAAAACGATGGCTCCAGAACAACTTTCATCAATTAAAAAGAATATTTTTGTATACAATATTATTCCCTTTGATAGCATTGGTATTTATATTGCAGATTCTAAAGAAGATGCTTTAGAAAATATAAGCAAAGATCTATGGGATGATATCGACTGGGAATCTTATTACTCAAATCATGACAAAAGGACTATTGAAGCTCTTAAAGGGCTTGGTTTTTCTGATGAACTCATAGCAAAACGTATGCAAGATAAAAAACATAGACCACTAAACATATATGATTCAATAAAAATATGGACCTGGGAAGAATACCAAAAAGAACAAGGCTTCAACGTAAGTGAAAGATTATTGGAAATAGTATCTTAGGCAAGTTTTTGGGGCAAATTCAAACCAATAAAAATTTTTTTAAATTTTTTCAAAAATGCTTGACGGAGTAATTTATGCATGTTATGTTATATTAACATCCTAAATTGAGGGTGCCAAATTATTTATAACATTAATACAAAAAATTATGCGATTTACGAAAGGAGATGGCAACCTATAGAGATACCTGCCGCCAATAAAGATTGGCAAATCAAATCTACTATAATCTAATCTATATATTTTTTCTTTATAATATTTAATTGGGACCTGCAGGATTCCTTTTCAATATTATTACTATTATTTATTTTTTCAATTTAATATTTCCCAATAACCGCATCTAAGCGGTAGTAAAAACTGAATATAGGATGGAATAATAATGAATGAAGTACGCTACAGTACTACCATTCTCTAAATTTTTACGCATTTTTAGGAGGTAATTTAATGAAATCATTCGTAAATTTAGTAGCTAATGATATTGAAGGAAAGGAGGCAATCCTTATGGATCCAACAGCTTCTGATATCGAATCCTTAGAAAAGGAACTCGAAGACATCGAGCTCAATGAGCATATGTACGATGCTGAAGATGACATCACACTTGATAGCGTTAAACTTTTCCTAAAGGATGTTGGTAAAACAACAATCCCTACTCCACAAGAGGAGCATGACTTAGGAATGATTATCCTTGCTGGCAAATCCGCGGAAAAAGATTCCACTAACCTTAGTGAAGAAGCACGCAATAAGCTTATTCAAAATGGTTATAAGGCTCAAAAAGAACTAGTCGAACGAAACATTCGTCTCGTTATTTCTATAGCCAAAAAATACTCTTCCCTTGATTTTATGGAGAGAGTAAATGAAGGCTGCATTGGACTAATGAGAGCTGCCGAAAAATTTGACGTTACTACTGGTTTCAAATTCAGCACATATGCTACATGGTGGATTCGCCAAGCAATAACAAGAGCTATTGCAGATCAAAGCAGAACAATCCGTATCCCTGTTCATATGAATGAACTACTCACCAAAATTAAAAAAATCCAAGCTGAACTAGCCACTACTTCAAGCAAAGAACCTTCAAACTACGATATTGCAAAAGCCTTAGGCATTTCCGTAGAAAAGGTAGAAGAGGCAACAAGCTTTTTAACTAATACAGCATCGCTTGATGTCGTATTAAATGAAGATGGCGAGACGACCTTATGTGACCTTATCGAAGACGAAAACGCTTTAAATCCAGAGAATGCCTATGAGTCTAACGAGTTAATCGAGACAATCGATGATGTATTGTCTAGTCTAAAGGAAAACGAAGAAAAAGTTCTCAGAATGCGCTATGGCATTACTCCGTTCAACGAGCCTCACACTCTTGAGCAAATTGGCAATGAATTTGGCGTCACAAGAGAGCGTATTCGCCAAATCGAGGACAAAGCTATTCGTAATATTCGAAGAAGTCCTTCAAAAATGAAGGTTTTAGGCGAGTTTTTCGCAGCAGCCTAAATGCATCTGAAAAATTAATATCATCGCTTCAGCCTGATGTTGAAGCGATGAATCTTTACTATTAACTGTGATTTTTTTAAAGCAACGGGAGGTAATAATGAAACAAAGACCATATTTCGACATTAAAGTAGTAGGACAGAATTTAAGAAGATTAAGAAAAGAAAACAATCTCTCGGTAAGAGAAGTGAGAGATTACTTAGGTTTTGAATCTGACCAAGCCGTATATAAATATGAGAATGGTAGCGGATATCCACAGGTTGAAACAATGTTTGCATTAATGAAGCTTTATAATGCTTCACTTGATGATATAATAACTCCATATAACGAAAAAGAAGAAGACCTTGTGTCTTCTTCTTTTTTTGTCTTCGCTTAAAGATTAGGAGATGAACTAGTTTAGTACTTCAAGCACCATAATAATATTAATCAAATGGTGTTTTTTTATCGAAATCATCGTACCCATCATCCATAGCTTCTTCACCAGCCATTTCTATACAGCATTGATTCATTATGGTTATTTCATCATCAGTATAATAGCGCCAGTGATGAGAAGCTGTAGCTTTGTCTTTTATTTCGACTACCAAAACATCTTCTTTTTCTTCTGTTAAAGCATACATGTATTCTCGAAGAATTAAAGTCCTAAGCTGTGATTCAAAAGCTCTGCAGCCAAATTTCGAATCTACCATGTTATATAATTCAGCTCTCATTTCTTGAGAAACTTTTAATTCACACCCATAGGAAATTTCCAATGATTCAACTAGTTTATCTATTATTTTATCAAAAGCTTCATGTGTTAGCTTTTGATAGTTAATGACAAGAGGAAATCTACCAATAAACTCGTTTGTGCCTCCGGCTTCTAGCATATCTTCCTTTGTGATAGGAGCATAATGCTCAACTTTTTTGTCTTCAGCATTAGCGCCAAATCCTATTTTAACGGGAACATCTTCTCGTTTCTTTCTAAAACTATCAAAGGAACCCATGCCAACAAACATAACTCTATTAGTATTAACAATAATATCTTTCTTTACCTTAACCTCAGCACCTTCAACTATCGTAAGTAGATTGCTTTGCACTTCGGCGTTTACATCATTTCTGCCAGTAGCATATGATGGCATTATTTTTTTATCAAACTCATCTAAAAACACAATTCCCATTGCTTTTTGAAAACCTGATAATGCTAATGGTTCAAGTATTTCAGATGCATCTGCGCCCTTAAATCCAGTAGTTGTAAGCTGAGATGTGTCAAAACTATATATTGGAAATCCTGGTATGTTTTTAGCAAAATATGCCCTTAATGCTCTATAAGTCTCTGTCTTTCCAGAGCCCGAAGGTGCAGCAAGAAGTACGTTATTATTAACAGGAGCACCATCCCTCAAGCAGAGCAAGTAATGCCATATATTTGCTAAAAACAATTTAAGCTCCGGTTGCCCTATTACACTTTTTTCAATTTCCTCATAGAACTGATGAAATGAGGTAGTATCTAACCAATGACTGATCTGATTATCTATACCGGTATTTCTAGTCCTAATCAAATTATTTGCTAATTCCAATGCTTCTTTATTTTCCATCCACCATTCCTCCGATTCTTGATACAAGAATCTTAGCAAATGGATTTTTTAATCAATAGCAATGGATAGTTGAATTTTTAACTTCTATATTTAGGTGCTTAAAATACTTCTTTGGTATAATCAGCGTTTCTCTTTGTTCAATTCTTTTTCCTTACGCCTATTATCCAATTTTGTCATCATAATAATCGAACGACTTTCTTCTACATCAATCGTGTTTACATCTATTATTTTTCCATAATCCCCTGCATTAACAAGAATAGGTACAATATACTTTCCCTCAATATAACTTTTCATTGAAATAGGCTTTTTATCAACTAACGCACGAATGTTACCTTCAATATGCTCATACTTATGAGTTACAACAACACGATATTCAGACTTCATTTGTATATAGCTAGCTAAAATATTCTTTTCCTCAAGAAATTCATAAGCAGATCGAACTGATATCTGTTCTCCTTTTTTAGATTCAAAAGTCCAAGCAAGGAGTTTAGCGAGACACCATAGATCTTTATCATTGACTTTTTCAAGCTTCTCATCGACTAGTTCAACTTTATAACCACATACATTAGAAACAATTTCTTCGGCATCTTCTTTATTAGTTAAATACAATTCGCCATTACATTCATGATTTTCAACCATCTGCTGAATGTCTACAAAATTGTAAAATACAACTATTCTTGTAGTAAATTCAGCACTTTGCTTTGTTTCATAACGATATCTTTTTGGGACGAAAAACATAAACAAATCCTCCTGCAATTTCTATTGGGTAATTCCTTAATAAATATTAGCAACAAATGCGAAACTAATCATTCAACACGTTGTTGAAGCAGAATCTGATTAAGCTTTGTTATATTCAACTATTCGGTGAATGTTTTTAGATAGCTATTTTCTTATAATGATATTATCGAAATGATTGTAAAAACCGAGCTCTAGAGCTCTTTAGTAAATGGTTTTGGAATCTTTGGGATTAAAGCTTGGTGTATGTATTAATTAATGAGAGGTATATATTAAATGGAAAAAATTTTAGCCTATAGAACAAAAGACGGAAAAGTATTCTTTGATGAAATTGAAGCTAACGACCATGAAAAACAACTCGATAATAAAAAAGTATTAGCTGCATTCGAATGGAAAAATGCCATAGTTCCACCAGATTTTGCTCAGGATAATAATGAAATTTTTCCCACGAGAATTATGCAGCATGATTATAAATGGTACAGAATTAATGACAGTAATGAATGGAAACAATTCGAAAAGTTTTTCAAAAAAGAGTATTTTCGATTAAGAATAAATGTGTGTAAATTTAAAATCCCATCAGTTTTCCCAACTGTTATTGGTGTAGATTCTTGGGGTAACCATAATATCTTGAGCGAAGATGATATTTTTGACAATTATAATCTAGCTAGACAACGCCAAATTAAAAAATTAGATATGATTGATAAAGAGTTTAAAGAATATCAACATAAATATTACGAGGCTATGGGACGAAAGTTTGATATTTAGTACTTGAATTGTTAACAACTTTAAATAGAAGGATGAGATTTATATATGGGTTTATTTGATATATTTCATGGCATCTATAAATGTAAACATTGTAATTTATCATTTACATTTATAGAACAAACAAAAGATTATGAGAGGCATCTAGAGGATTTCTACTTAGGTGATTATATAGATCGAGGAAATAGAAATTACTTCTACGATTTTGAATACCAATGTCCAATCTGTGGCACAATCAATAGAATAAGTATTGCAGTAAGAAGAGGACAGTATGTTGGTGTATATGCTTCTGAGAGGACTAAAAGCATTAATATATTGGATTTAGATAACATTGAAGATGGATTTTATAGAAAAAACACTCAAGAAAGAGTTGGTGTACACAAAACATTAGAAGAAAGAATAATACAAAGTGGGGTTCCATTGGAAATGTCACAAGAATTAAAGCACGGGCACTTTAACGAAGAAATAATTGAATACCGTAAAGCCAAAGAAATAAAAAATTGGGTTGATGAATTAGTAGAAACAGCAAAGGGATTATCTGAGTCTCAACAGTCAGAAGTAGTAAATTTTATAAATTATTTGAAAGCTAAGGATAGAGGAGAATTCAAAAATACTTATAAAGATAAAACCTCTAAACGACAGGAATTAGAAAATAAAAAACACCAATATATTGAAAAAATATATAAAGAAATGAAACGAAGAGGATTTACTTTTGTTGAGAGTCGCGCGATTATCCAGAAGACAGGATTTATAGCGGCTTTAAACGAATATCCTGAAGAACAGTTACATTATGATGTTTCGGATGCTGTAAATGAAATAATTATGACAGCTGCAAAAAGTTAACTAAACGAAGAGAGTCATTAAAAAAGAGTATTTTTAAGGAGTTTTGATAGTTTATGTTAAAAGGGGTTATTATGAGATTGTACATAGATTGTGAACGCTATTATAAATGTTGATCATTGAGGGTGCGGAGGGAGATTGGTACTGAGAACTGAAAAGCAAGGAGCATATAGAGGTAATAGTTTTTACGGGTGATCAAACTACCCGAGGATGACGTATTTTATTTTTTGGAGGTTTTTATATGAAGTGGATTTATCTATTGATTGCTGGAGCGTTGGAAATCACCTGGGCTGTGGCAATGAAAATGTCTAACGGATTTACGGTATTGATTCCATCGATTGTTACTGGAGTGGGCTACATAGCCAGTGCTGTATTTTTAGCAATTGCACTGAGACAGTTGCCTTTGGGTACTGCCTATGTCATGTGGACTGGAATGGGAATCCTTGGAACGACACTGCTTGGGGTATTTCTTTTTCACGAAAAACTGTCGGTTCCACAGGTGATTTGTGTTATTCTTATTGTAGTTGGAATTGCGGGACTTAAGATTTTAGCAGAGGGATGATAAATATTTTATATACCCATCGGCGAAGCCGATTACAATCCTTCCTTACTCGCGCTAGCGAGTGGTCTGTGGAGCTCGGGCAGACCTGGCCGCGGAGCGGCCTGCTAGGAATGGTACAATAATAAAAACTAGGACGGATAATATTTTTATGAACATACAAATCTTCGGCACTAAGAAGTGCAACGATACAAAGAAAGCAGAGCGCTTTTTCAAAGAGCGTGGCATCAAATATCAGTTCATCGATATGCGTGAGAAGGGCATGAGCAAGGGTGAGCTTACATCTGTTGCTTCTGCTAATGGTGGTATTGCAAATATGGTTAACGTAAATGCGAAGGACCAGGATGCTGTTACTTTGTTTCAGCATATTGCTGATGAGGACAAGTTGGAGAAGCTTCTTGAATCACAGCAGATTATCAAGACTCCAGTTGTAAGAAATGGAAAGCAGTCTACACTTGGTTATCAGCCTGATGTGTGGAAGAAGTGGGAGTAACATGGCAGAAGAGATTTTTGACGTCGTAGATGAAAATGGGCAGCCTACGGGCGAGACAGTGACCAGATCGCAGGCGCATGCTGAGGGCATTAGACATAGAACAGCACACATATGGGTGGTTCGTGAAAATGGAGATAAGACAGAGGTTCTTTTACAGAAGAGAGCTATGAATAAGGATTCTTTTCCGGGCAGATATGATACTTCATCAGCTGGGCATATTCAGGCTGGGGATGAGCCATTGGAATCTGCTGTTAGAGAATTGTCGGAGGAGCTTGGCATCCAGGCGGATCCAGATGATTTGAAATTTGCAGGAACATTTCCAATTCAGTATGAAAAGGAATTCCATGGCAAGCCATTTAAGGACAATGAAATTGCATTCGTCTATGTCTATGACGAGGAGGTAGAAATCGATAATCTTACCATTCAAAAGGAAGAGCTGGACAGTGTAGAGTGGTTCGACCTAGAGGAAGTGTATCAGGCATGCCAGCCACCAAGGGATGAGAAGTTCTGCGTTCCTATAGGCGGGCTTGAGATAGTTCGTAAATACGTTAAAGCAGATGAGGGGGATTTTTTCATGAAAACACTTATTATTTATTATTCCCATGAGGGAAATACTGATTTTGTTGCTAAAAAAATTGCGGATAAGATAGGCGCTGATACATTAAGATTAGTTCCTGTTAAAAAGTATCCAGAAAAAGGATTTGCAAAATTCTTCTGGGGTGGGAAGAGTGCTGTTATGGCAGAAACTCCTGATTTGGAACCATATTCTATAGATTTAGCTTCTTATGAGCAGATAGTATTTGGTTTTCCGGTTTGGGCTAGCAATATTACTCCACCACTTAGAACATTTATAAAAGAGAACCCTGGGATTAAAGAAAAGAGAATTGCAGCATTCGCATGTCAAAGTGGAGCTGGTGCAGAGAAAGCTTTTGGAAAATTGAAGGAGAGCATCGGGATAGATTCGCTTGCTGCTACACTTATTCTTATTGATCCAAAGGACAAGCCTAGTGATGATAATGATAAAAAAATAGAAGATTTTTGTAAGGAAATCTTTTAAGGTGAAAAATGTAGAAAAGCAGTAGAAGGTGAATAGTCTTATGAGCAGTTTTAAATTGATAAATGGATCATGTGCAGACCAAAAGGTTGATGCAGTTGTTAATGCCGCCAATAGATATTTAGCTGCCGGTGGTGGTATATGTGGTGTTATCTTTAGCAAAGCTGGAATGAGGGAACTATCCGATGCTTGTGATAAATGCAATCCACCTTTAAATGATGGTGAAGCAGCTATTACTCCAGCTTTTAACATGACTAATTGTAAATATATAATTCATGCAGTAGGTCCCAATTTTGGAGCTACCCCAAAAGCATTTAAGGAATTATTTGAAGCTTATTACAATTCGCTGGTTGTTCTTAAGGATAATGGTCTTCATAGTATTTCGTTCCCTTTAATAAGTTCAGGAATATTTGGCGGTAGTTTAGCAGATGCTCCTGGAGAGTCAGCTAAACAATGCAAGAGAGCATACGAGAGCTTCACTAAGGATTATCCAGATTATGACGTGGATGTATTACTTTGTGCTTTTACAAGTAGTGAAATGAAATCAGCTGAGGCGCAAATATAGGAAAGGGCCTGCTAGGAATGGTACAATAATGGAGAACGATGATATTTAGGAGTAGTTGATATGGGAAAAAAATTTGGCAATTTATGTGCGTTTTTACTGCTAGCTGTTTTGGAATTTGCCATTTTGACATTTGGATACGTACTCATAGAAGATTACATTACATACCGAAGAACCGACGATTTAATTGATAGAATTGTTGTACTGGCAGTTGTAATTGTAGTAGGGATTGTGATTCCCGCGTACGTGGTTTTCTGGAATATTTATACAAGTAAGGCATCTAATTGGGAATATACACATGCTACACTTACAGGACATGAAGAAAGGTACCAAGAATATGTGGTTCCCGGTTCTCATCCTAGAACAGCAAGAAAATACAGGAAATACAAGGACATTCAGATTAAATATACTGTTAACAACAGGGAATATATCAAATATATTTCTGATCATGAAGCTAATAATCGAAGACATGGCAGGGTGAGAATTAAGTATCTGAAGAAACGTCCATCATATTTTAGAATTGTTCGGGGGAATTAGGATAATAGGAACGTCTAACTAGAGGATTAATAGTATGAAAAGATTGGTTATTATCACATTATGTATTGCTTCAATTGGTTTAATGGCATGTAAAGATGCTGAGCAAGATGAATTAAATGAACCAATTTATTCTCCAACTGAAGAGATAGAGGTTGAGGTACCAGAGCTAGAAGAACCAGTTCAGGAATACAGCATGTCTTCTTTGATAGTAATGGTTGAAGAAGGAACCACTGAAGAGCAAATCCAAGAGCTTTGTAATGCTTATAATCTTGAGGTTATGTATAAGTACGATGTGATATCTGGATATGCATTGTCTATAAAATATACAATTAATGACCAGCAGTTAGATGCCCTCATTGAATCAATAGAAAGCTATAGCTTTGTTACTGGTGTAGAGAAAGATTCGATTATTCAGCTAGATGACGTGGAGGAATAATTCAGAAATGCAATCAATTTATAGGGGATAAATAATGCAAAACGCAGAATTTGAAAAGAGTCGCCGGTTTTATGAAAATCAAGTGGCTCCTATGATACATGAAAAGTTTCCTAAATATGAATCAAGAATAGCGGTAGGCATAGTTGGCGAAGGTTCAGATTGTTTTGGTTATGATGATTATATGTCTCGTGATCATGATTTTGGTACTGGCGTGTGTCTATGGATTACCGACGAGGACTTTGATGAAATAGGATGCCTTTTATCTATAGCATATAATGAGCTTGCTATGCAGTATGGTGGTGAAAAGCTTACAGAACGACTTCAAGAGCGAAGAGGGGTTATGACTATAAGGTCATTTTACTCAAACATTCTTTATATTGATTGCAACACTAAAGACTGTATTCTTACGGAAAATGATTGGCTTAATCTAGAACATAGTTGTCTTGCTACAGCAACAAATGGAGAGGTCTTTAGAGACGATTTGGGTGAATTTACAAGATTCAGGAATCTTCTTTTAAGCTACTACCCAGATAGCATTTGGAGAAGAAGAATAGTAAATGAGCTTCATCAGTTTTCAGCAGCTCTTCAGGTAAATTATTCTAGATGCATGACTAGAAATGATATTGTGGCAGCGGAGCTTTGTAGAGCAAAAGGCCTTGAGGCAGCTATGGAGCTTTACTTTTTGCTTAATAGAAAATTTGCGCCATATTATAAATGGACTTACAGAGCTTTATCTGAACTAGATAATGAGGGCGAGTATGCAATGCTTGTTAAAAAGCTTGCATCTACTGTAAGCGATGATGCAGCATGGAGATTTAATACATATAATCCTAGAAGTATCAATATGAAAGATAAGGTAATAGCTACTGCTGAAGAAATAGCAAAAGCCATAGTTGAGCTTCTTAAGGAAAACGAGTTGATAGAAGGTAGTGATTCCTACTTGGAAATATATATCGATGAAATATTGAAGATTTATAAGGGAAAATAAACAATGTGGGAGATTGATTATATGAATTATTATGTCAGTGTGGCATAACTTTTTGATTGATTTTCAAATCCTACGGGCAACTGATTAAAAATTTGATTTTGAACCGTAGGAATTGGGGAGATTTGATGTAATCAGGGCTGAGGTATTATTAATTAACACACACATTCTATAGAAAGTCTAATAATTTGTCTGTAATTTATAGAAATTCATTGAGATAATACACACTAGGGGTCATTTTTCTCATTTTCCTACGGGTGAAATGTCCTATTTGAAATTTGAACCGTAGGATTTCAATTTTCTTCCTTATTTTAGGTTTAGCGGCAACAGCGAGACTTATTTCCTTATTCGAGATAGTATAGAGTCATGATTCATTAAAGTGGAGGATAATTATGGCATTTATTGGAATTGTATTAGTAACATTATTGATGATGGCAGCATTCTTTGCTGTTGTTGGAGTGGTATTGTTTCTCATTGGCCTAGCTATCACAGCTATTATCAGCAGTGCTGTCCTTGCCAACACTGGCAAGCCTCTTAGTGAATCTAAGAGAAAGAAAACCTTAGTTATAGTACTTCTTATAGCTGCTGTACTGGCGCTGATTCCATCAGGCTTTGTAATCTATCAGTTTGTAGCTATGTTTTTGATGTAGGTGGCTGCCTTAGGGCTTTTTTGATGGGTTAGAATGGGGGATATTAAAATAATGCCTAATGAAAATGGTACATGGGTAATGTATGGAGTGGAATGGGATGATCCAGAATGTTTACATACAGTTGATGAAGCAATTGAATATATAAATGAAATCGGATTTCTGCCTCTATTTAAGAATGAAATTCCCGGATTTTCATTAGAAGAGCGCACAGTTCCCGAATATTGGTGGAGTGGCAATCCAATACTTGATCCATGGGAATGGAGAGAAATAATAGCACGTCGTGGTGACATTGCCTACGGTAAGTTTTTTAATAAGAAAGCTGGATTTATTTCAAAGGAATGGTTTCCATATTTTGCTAATTACAGGCGTGATGGCTATGATTTTGATGCTTTATGGGATGATGAAAAAGCTTCAAGACGCCAAAAGAAAGTTATGGATGTTTTAGAAATCTGTGATGAAATATATTCTAATGAATTGAAACAAAAAGCAGGCTTTGGCAAAGGCGGCGAAAAAGGCTTTGATGGTACAATCACTGACCTTCAGATGATGACATATCTTACAGTACGTGATTTTAGGCAACGCAAGAACAAAATAGGCGAAGCCTATGGCTGGCCTATCGCCATATATACTAAGCCTGAAAACATCTATGGGCGTGACCATGTGGCATCTTTATATAGTATGAATCCGGCAGAATCTGGAAAAGCTATAGCTGAGCATATTATGGAAGTATATCCTATAGCAACTGAAAAACAGATTAGAAAGATTTTACGGGGAGTGATAAGAGTATGATTTTATTTATTAACGCATGTGTAAGAGAAGAATCGCGAACAGAAGTGTTAGCAAAGGCTTTGCTTTCTAAGCTAGGAGATTATGAAGAAGTAAAGCTTGAGGATATCGATTTTCCAAAGACAGATGAGGCTTTCTTAAAGAAAAGAGATTCGCTAATTGCTGCTGGTACGTTTGATGATCCAATGTTTACGCTGGCCCTTCAGTTTGCAAAGGCAGAGACAATTGTTATCGCAGCACCTTATTGGGATTTATCATTTCCAGCTGTGCTTAAGCAGTATATAGAGCACATCAATGTCCTTGGTATTACGTTTGAGTATACTCCAGAAGGCATCCCAAAAGGACTATGCAAAGCAAGTAAGCTGTATTACGTAATGACAGCAGGTGGTACTTATGTTCCGGAAGAATTCGGATTTGGATATATAAAATCCCTAGCAGAAAATTTTTATGGAATAAAGGATATAGAATTGATTAAAGCAACTGGGCTGGATATCTACGGAGCTGATGAAAAGGCAATTTTAAAAGAAGCTGTGGACAGGTTGTAGAGTATATAAAGAAGGCGAGGCTGTGGCCTCGCCTGTTGGCCTTAAATTTATCTAACCTTTACAACTTGCCCTTTTGTAATCCCAACTTCATTAAACGAATCAACCCTAGCGTATACTGATTGTCCTTTTACAAGTGCGGCTATATTCTGACTGTTTTTGCCAAATACCATATAACTGTGATACAGCTTATCTTCAGCATATCCCCATAAAATATTATGTCCTAGTGCAGAATCATTATCCCAGCTCACCATCATATCCATTTCGGTTTCATTATTGTAATCATATTTTACTCCGGATGCAGGCTGTGGTGCATTTCCGTTACCTTTACCGAATATACGAATTCCAGAGACTTTTATTTTCTGATTGAATGGAACTTCCAACACAGTCAATTTAATATATCTAAAGGATTTAAATTCTTTTAAATCAATAAAATCGTTTGCAAGGTCTATATCGGATTTTGATTTATCACAAAGAATTTCATAGTTAATGCCGTCAATTGAGCCTTCTAAAATCCATTTTGTAGCACGAGGTTTCTCGTCAATATATCTGATTTCATGAGCGATGAGTCTATCTGCATCTGCCGGTATTTCATCAATAATATCCTGATCAGCAAAATTAAGCTGAATCATGCGAACATTCATAACTTCGCCTAGATCCACCTGTGCCCATTCATTATTTGATGTATCAGCAATCCACCAGTCCCTGATACATTCATTTGTTAAATTTTCCTTGTTTGTACCAGATGACACTGTGACATTCTTTTTATAGGAAAGAAGCATGAAATCTGGATCAGCAAAAGCAGGTGCATCAACATTTATTGGCCAATCTCCATACATTTGGTCACAATATAAATCATTGTCTTTATCAAAACCTGCTTTCCAAAGCCCCAAACGTCTTTCCATATCGTTATTTACTGAAATTGATATTGATGCAGTGTGCCAATATTTTCCATCTGAGCCAGCCACTGTAGATCCATGTCCAGCTCCATTAGCAAATCCACCGGGCTTATATGAGAATGGATTATTAGCTGCATATTTAAAAGGCCCCAAAGGATTATCGCTTACAAGCACTCCGTCATTGTAGACATTAACTTGGGTAGCAGGGCATGCATATTGCAAATAGTATTTTCCATTATGCTTAGTCATATAAGCTCCCTCAATGTAAGGATCGTCACCAGCAAATCCTCTTGCGAGACGTTTGACATCATCTTCTGTGATAAGTCCTTCATTACGGCGATTTTCCTCAGGCATCTTCATTAAATCTGCGAAAATAGCCTCTGTAGCTGCAGCTATACCTTCAGGTGTTTTACCACTGACGTGATCCATTCCACTTCGCTCATAGCCGCGGTTCTTATTATCCATATTAAACATAACCTGTTTTTGGCCTATAGGTTTCATGGTCTTTGAATCAAGTTCGACACCCCAAATCGGAGTGATATTAGAGCAACCCCAATATAAATATATTCTTCCGTCATCATCGCAGAAAAGATTAGGATCCCAAAATGCAAATGAACCTTTTATTTCTTCAAATGGCTCATTAATTGGGTCCTTTGATCTATAGAAATTACAAATGCCAGAACGCTTTGATGCGCAAAAATATAAATAATCGCCAATCGCTCTAACATCAGGTGCATAGTCAAAAATAGGAATAGGTTTATCTAGCTTATGATATTCCCAATCTATCAGATTCTCGCTAACAAAGAATCCTGCTGTCATAGAAGGAAATAAGTAATACTTTCCCTTAAAAAATTCCATAATAGGGTCTGCAGCCTCTCTGTATATTGCTAACTTTGCATCACCTAGCCCAGGCATATTAGGCTTTTGATAATTATATTTGTATGGCAAATTCATGGGATTGCAAAAATACTTACTCATTGTCCATTACCTCCAATTTTATTATCATTAATTTTATATTATAATCTTATAAAAATGATTGACATTTCTTATACAGAATACGTCTTTTTTTCTTAAATTCGAAAGGGAAAGAGTAATGCGAAAATTAAGATTAGTTTATGCACTTTTTGCCATTCTTTCAGCATTGTATTCAATTGCTGTATATATGGTGGGAAGTGGCACATTTTCATTTATTATATGGGTCTTTGCAGCTATATTTTGGGGCTTCCTATATCTGATGGACAAGAAAAAATTATGGCCCAAAGTACCTAAAGCGATAAGACTTGTTTTCAGAATTATTGTAGCCACTGGTATCGGTATTTTCATCATATGCCAAGGATGTATACTCACTCAGTTCTTTTCAAAAGGAGAGAACGGTGCAGATTACATCATTGTCCTGGGCGCACAGATGAAAGACTGGGGACCAAGTGTAGTCTATAAGGCAAGGCTTGATTCTGCCGTTGATTATTTGAATAGTAATCCTGACACGAAGGTAATTGTTACAGGCGGCCAGGGAGTCAACGAATCCATCTCCGAAGGTGAAGGCGGGAAAATATATCTTATTGAACAAGGCATATCAGAAGATAGAATAATAGTTGAAAGTGAGTCACGAGATACTAATCAAAATATCAGCAATGCGATGAATCTTGTGGAGGTATCAGCTGATATGAAAATAGGCATCGTCACAAACAATTTCCATGTATTCAGAGGAGTGATGATTGCAAAGCGCTACACAGATGCTGATGTGACAGGCATTGCTGCGTTCACAGAATACCAGTATCTTCCAAACAATATGGTGAGGGAGACTTTTGGGATTTTGAAGGATATTTTCTAGAAGATAGTATATAATCGTTATATTATTAATTTAAAGAAGGAAGAGTTTATTATGGATTTATCTATGATACATCATGTGGCTATAATCGTTTCTGATTATGAAAAGTCCAAGGATTTCTATGTTAATAAGCTAGGATTTGAAATCATCAGAGAAAATTTTAGGCCTCAGAAGAACGATTGGAAGCTAGATTTGAGGATAAATGAGTCAACTGAACTGGAGATTTTTGCACCTCAAAATCCGCCTAAAAGACCATCATATCCAGAAGCTTGTGGCTTTAGGCATTTAGCGTTTGCAGTTGATGATATCGTAAATACGGTAAATGAATTGAATGCCATTGGAATCGAATGCGAGCCCATCAGGATTGATGAATTTACAAATAAAAAAATGACATTCTTTTTTGATCCAGATGGATTACCACTAGAATTACATGAATAGATTGAGAGGTTAGTTTTATGTATTATGTTCCAGACGGCACAGAATTAGCAGGCTTTTATGAATGCTCAGAATGTGCTAACAGATTTTTATCAGTTCAGGTTGGTCCAAGTTTGGTTTGTCCATACTGTGGCAAGGAGCCAGATATGGAAATTGGACCAGATGAAGAAATGCCAGTGGTCAAGGAAACAGCAAAGCTTTTGCAGGTTGTTAGAGGTGAAGAAGAGGTTGAGCGTATGGACGCACTTCTCTCATTAGCTGTTACCGGTGGCGATTATAATTGGATGTAGAAAGAATGGAGATATAAATATTTATGGGATTTTTTTCAGAGATAGATGGAGAGCTTAAGCCATCGGATGAATATTTAGCTACTCATAAGCTGGAAGGCTATGAAGAGGGCGACATGGAACACGACGACTATGAAGTAGAGGATGACGAAGTGGCCATGTCTCTTATGAGAAAATGCAAGGATTGCGGCAAAGCCTTTACTTTGGCTGGCGCCATTAAGGAATTTGATTCCTATTTTGATGGCGAGTTTTTCTACATGGAAGAATTTGTCGGCCAGGTTTGTGGCAAATGCGCTATTGCTGATGTAGAACAGGATTTTGATTAGGCGAGGCATTTAGCCTTGTTATTATTCGAATATTGTATGGCGAGGCATTTAGCCTCGCTTTTTTTGTGGTCGTTTTTTGCCCCCAAATATACTATTTTCAATTTAAAAGTATTAAAAGGGAGTATTTTTCAATTTTAATACTCGATGATTTGTTATTTATGGATAAAAGCTACATGCTGTGTATTAATAGATTAACTCAAAGTATTAAAACAAAGTTATTTAAATATTTAATACTTGGGGGCATTGTGAATATAAGTGGGCCAGGACAAATCAGGTATTAAAAATATAATTAAGGCTGTTTTAATACTTTTAAGTTGGGAGAGAGGTCGATTATCCATTAAATAGATATAAAAATATATAAAGAATTTGAGATATCGTCCTTTAAACCATGTCATAGCTCATTTTTACATAAAAAATGACAAAGTTAGACATACCTAACTAAAAGTAGTATTATGTAATCACATTAATACTATTTAAGAGTGGAGGGTAATATGAAACCAGATTACAAAAATTGGATGCCTAAGGGAATGATTCTGGGAGTGCAGACTGTATCAGTATTTTTTCTTGTGCTGACGTACTTTACTTTTTACAGAACACCATTGGGAAAAGTTTTTTTGGCACTAACAGTGATATTTTTATTGTGTAGCATTTGGATGTATTTGATGTATAGAGCTTTCTCATATGATGGCAAGCGACAGATGTCAAAACAAATAATTAATGGAGTCTCTTCATATATCAGCATTCCAGCAGGCGGAAAATGTCTTGATGTTGGTTGTGGAAGCGGTGCACTGAGTATTGCATGTGCAAAGAAAAATCCTGAGGGTGAGATTACAGGAATCGATAGATGGGGCAAGGAATATGCATCCTTTAGCAAGGCGCTCTGCGAGAACAATGCAAAAGCTGAGGGCGTTAATAATACCACATTCTTGCAGGGAGATGCTTGTTCTCTTGATTTCCCAGATGAAACATTTGATGCTGTTACAAGCAACTATGTTTATCACAATATACCTAGCAAAGATAGGCAGGCGATTCTTTTAGAGACACTGAGAACTCTTAAGAAGGGTGGAACATTCGCTATTCATGACATCATGTCTAAAAGCAAATATGGTGATATGGAAAGTTTTGTTAAAAAACTGAAGGATATGGGGTATGAAGAAGTAAAGCTTGTAGATACAACAAATGGAATGTTCATGAGCAAATGGGAGTCAGTATGGATGGGCCTGAGCGGCTCCGCAATTCTTATGGGAAGAAAATAGGCCAGATATTAAAAAGGCGAGGCTAAATGCCTCGCTTTTTTTATGGCAATGATAATTTTTTAAGATACTATTTGACAAGTTAGCTATACCTAACTATAATGTTAGTCGGAACTAACAAGTTAACAGTGTTAACTTTGAAAGGAATTCACGTGAAAACCAAAGAAACTAAGGAACAAATTTTAAAAGCCGCAATGGAAGAATTCATGGAGAAGGGCTATAAGGATGCCTCCATGAGAAAAATCGCAAGTAAAGTAGGTATCACAGCCACCGCTTTGTATAGGCACTATGCCAACAAAGAGGAGATTTTTGATGCTGTAGTTGAGCCTGCTGTTAGTGCTTGGGAAGGATTATGCCAGACAGAAGAGGCAAGGCAGGTGGGCACTGCTAGAGAAAATGGCGTTGATGCCATGTGGGAAGATGAGGATCAGGCGAAAATTATCGTTAAGCTCATTTACGATAATTTTGACGCCCACAAGCTTTTGTTTTGCAAAAGCGAGGGCACAAAATATGAGAATTATCTTCATACGATTGTCTCAAAGGTGCAGGAAGCTACGCTAGCTTTCAAAGATGAGCTTGAAGCTGGAGGTATGCTTGTAAATTCAGTTGATGAAAATGAGATGCATTTGCTTTTAAGCGCGCAATACACAGCAATGCTAGAGATGGTTCATCATGATTTCACATACGAGCAGGCCCTTCACTATTGCGATACCATATCCAGATTCTTTAAGGAAGGTTGGAGAAAATTCTTAGGTTTCTAAATTTGTTCTTGTTTGCCAGAAGGAGGAATTTATGAAGAAAAAAAGTACGTTCTCCTGGGTTATTCATTTTGCAGGGAGAAAGAAAAGTTTTTACATCGGCAGTGTGCTGTTGGCCATTATCGGTGTAGCCATGTCATTTATTCCATATTTGATAATTGCTAAGATTGTTGGAATGCTTTTATCAAAGGATATGTATTTCAGTCATTACATGTCACTGATTTTGATGATGGTGTTATGTTGGATTCTTAGAGTTGCACTTCACTCAACATCTACAACATTGTCCCACATTGCCACATTCAACGTATTGGGCGGGATTAGAACTCAGCTTTGCAAGAAGCTTTCGACCATTCCACTTGGTTCGGTTTTGGATGACAACAGTGGTGCCTACAAAAATATTATTGTAGAGCGCGTTGATTCTATGGAAACTACTTTGGCTCATATTGTGCCTGAGTTTACAGCAAATATCTTGTTGCCTATAGTCATGTTCATTTACATTCTTGCTTTGGACTGGCGTATGGGCTTAGCAAATCTCATTTCAGTTGCAATCGGTTTATGTTTTGTGGCTGGTATGATGGCCCGAAGTCAGGGTGAATTCGAATATACGATACAGAAAACTAAATATTTGAATGATACAGCTGTTGAATATATCAATGGTATCGAGGTTATCAAAGCCTTTGGTAAGACCGGAAGTTCTTATGAAAAATTCGTGCTTGCTGCAAAGGAAGGTGCAGATTGCTTCATCAATTGGATGAGAAAGTGTATCTGGTTCCAGGCGGGAAGCTTCGCATTTACACCAGCTACATTTCTTGGAGTGCTCCCAATTGGGTTACTTTTAGTGAAAAATGGTGGCATGACACCAGAGGATTTCATCACATCGGTAATTCTTTCGGCAGGTCTTATGGGGCCACTGATGATTGCCTTTTCGTACATGGATGACATTATGAAAATGCAGGCAATCTTTGGAGAGGTTACAGAAATCATTGAAAGAGAAGATATGGTGAGACCTGACACTCTAACAAAGCAGCCGGTGGGCTCTGATATCACTCTCAGAAATGTGCATTTTTCTTACAAGGATAAGGAAATTTTGCACGGCCTGAATATGGATATCAAGCAAGGTGAGGTTAACGCATTTGTGGGACCTTCTGGCTCAGGCAAGAGTACCATTGCCCGTCTCATCGATTCACTGTGGGATGTGAATGAAGGCGCCATCACTTTTGGCGGAGTTGATATTAAGGAGCTTCCGCTTGATTATTACACAAGTCAGATTGCTTATGTTGCCCAGGACAACTATCTGTTTGATATGTCCGTTATGGAAAATATCAGACTGGGCAAGGCTGGTGCTACAGATGAAGAGGTTATCGCTGCAGCGAAAGCTACTGGATGCCATGAATTCATCCTTGGCCTTGAAAATGGTTACGACACCATTGTTGGTGGCGCAGGCGGACATCTATCAGGAGGAGAGCGACAGAGAATCTGCATAGCACGAGCAATGCTCAAAGATGCACCGGTTGTAATTATGGATGAGGCTACCGCATATACGGACCCAGAAAACGAAGCGCTGGTACAGGAAAGCGTGGCAAAGCTGGTACAGGGCAAGACACTTATCGTTATTGCTCATAGACTTTCAACAATCATTGATGCGGACAAGATTTTCGTTATTAATGAGGGAAATGTTGAGGCAGAAGGCACTCATGCACAGCTCCTAGCTGATTGTCCTCTCTATAGAAATATGTGGGAGGCTCACACCATGTCGAAGGACGATGACAGAGTGGATTCAGTTATGGGTTCTGAAGCTAGAAGGGAGGCCGCTCATGCTTAAAATTCTGATGAAATTTTTCAAATTCTGTAATGAAGAAAACAGAAAAAAGTTTTATAAATCAATTGCATTAGGTGTTATCGATGCATTTTTTGCTGGCATGAAAATTCCTGCAGCTTATTTTGCAATTGATGCCATTGTGAATAATAACATTACCGTAAATACGTTTTTACTTGTAATGGGATTTATGCTCTTAAGCACTGTTGGAAAAATGGTTATAAATAGGTTCTATCAGATGCTTCTTACAGAAGGCGGCTATAGGACCTGCGCTGGCAAGCGAATCGAAATTGGCGAGCATCTCAGATATTTGCCAATGGGATATTTTAATGATACAAGCCTGGGACATATCACATCTGTCACCACCAACACTTTGGAACAGACAGGAGACATTGCAACCCGCGCAATAATATTAGTTATGCAGGGCACAATTACAACCCTCATCGTTAGCCTTGGTATGTTTATTTTTGATGTGCGAATCGGCTTGATATGTATTGCTGTTATCCTGATTTTCTTTATCTTCAATCAGTTTACAAATAAGAGCGTAGAGAAGGTTGCCCCTGAGAAAATTGAGTCAGATAAGGACATGGTTGGCGTAATTCTTGAGTTCATCCAGGGCATTGCAGAAATCAGAAACTACAACATTATCGCCATGAACAACGCAAGACTCAATAAAGCAATCGAAAGAAAAACAAAGGCTGATATCAAAGCGGAGATTGCAGCTATTCCTTTGGTAGGCGTGCAGATGCTCATCTGTAAGCTTGCGGGAGTTGTAATTGCAGGCGCATCAATTGCTTTTTATCTGAATGGCACCATGAAGCTCACATACTGCATCACAATGATGCTTTGTGCATTCATCATCTTTGAGTCCCTTGATTTGGCAGGAACTTACACAGCCCTTATTAGAATCATTGGAAAAGGCGTTGATATGGTAAATGAGATTATTGAAGTTGAGCAGATGGATATTAATGGTGAAGATATTCAGCCTTCAAACCGCGACATTCATCTTGATCATGTCAGCTTTGCATATGAGGACAGGACTATCATCGACGATGTGACCCTTGATATTAAAGAGAAAACTACTACAGCTATCGTTGGCCCATCCGGTGGTGGCAAGACCACGCTGACATCCCTTATTGCAAGATTTTGGGATGTGAAATCCGGCAAGGTCACACTCGGCGGAAGAGATGTAAGGGACTACAGCTTCGATTCTCTGATGGAGAATTTCAGCTTTGTTTTCCAGCGAGTTTATTTGTTTGAGGATACAATTGCAAATAACATCAGATTTGGCCGTCCGGAGGCTTCCATGGATGAGGTAATTGCGGCAGCCAAGAAAGCATGTTGCCACGATTTCATCATGTCACTTCCAGATGGATATGAGACATTGGTTGGCGAAGGCGGAGCCACATTATCAGGTGGAGAAAAGCAGCGAATCGCTATTGCTAGAGCTATCATGAAGGATGCACCAATCATCATTTTGGACGAGGCAACAGCCAATGTGGATCCTGAAAACGAGAAGGAATTGACAGAGGCAATCGAGAATCTTACTAGAGAAAAGACAATCATCATGATTGCCCATAGACTGAAAACTGTTAGACACGCAGATCAAATCCTGGTCATCGACAAGGGCAAGATTGTCCAGCAGGGCAAGCACGACGAGCTCATGGCTGTGGATGGCATCTACAAGAATTTCGTTAGCGGTCGAAAGAAGGCTGTAAGCTGGAAGATTGCGTAATTAATTTGGAGGAAGAAAATGGATAAGAAAAAATTGACAGCAAAGGATTTTATTACAGTAGGAATTTTTACAGCAATTGTATTTGTAGTGGAGTTTGCATGTGGCATCCTTGGTTTCATTCACCCATACATCGTAGCGTCATATGTAGTGATGATTCCTATTGTTGGCTCAATTCCTATGATGCTTTTCTACAGCAAGGTAGATAAGTTTGGAATGATTACAATTATGTCAGTATTAATTGCAATCATTATGTTTGTTACAGGTATGGGGTTCTTAGGAGCACCACTTATTATCATAGCTGGAGTAGTTGCTGACTTTATTGCAAAAGCGGGAGATTACAAACAGTTCAAAATGATTTCCATTAGTTATGCAGTATTTTGCCTTTGGATTTGCGCCAATTATTTTCCTGTAATTGTGACTGCAAATTCTTATAGAGAATCCCTTCTAGAAGAGGGCTATTCAGCAGAATACACAGACAGTTTGCTTAGAGCAATCAACAGCAAAACTATATGGGTTCTTTTGATCCTTTGCCTTATTTTTGGATACATTGGTTCCTATATTGGAAAAATAGTTGTAAAGAAACATTTTGAAAAGGCGGGAATTGTTTAATGAAAATCAAGCTGGATCCACGAACGAAAATTTATATGATTTTTGTGGTATCTGCCATTGTTATGATGAGTGCCACCACGCCATTTTTGTGGGGCCTTAGAATTCTAACTACCATGGTGCCTATCGCACTTTTAATTGCAGAGAAACGCTATGCAAGCGCATTGCGTTTCTTTGCGCTGTATATAAGTGCGTTGATTCTGACTTTCTATTTCTTATCATCGGAATCAACTGGTCTACTTAGGGCGCTACTGACGGGCTATTGCGGCATTATTGCACAGTTTTTACCTGCATTCATTACTGCCTGGTACGTAATTCATTCTACAAAGATAGATGAATTTATGGCGGCGATGCAAAAAATGCATGTTCCAGATGGCATCACCATCTCTCTTGCAGTGGTCATGAGGTTTTTCCCAACCATCAAAGAGGAATATGGTTCTATAAGAGATGCCATGAAGATGAGAGGAATATCTTTGGCAGGAGGCAATGCAGCAAAAATGGTTGAATACAGAATGATTCCCCTGTTATTTTCATGCGTTAACATCGGCGACGAATTGTCGGCAGCGGCCATCACTAGAGGACTTGGAGGGGAAGTTAAAAGAACCAGTGTTGTGGAGCTTAAGTTGCACGTTTTTGACTGGATTTTGATACTCTTGTTTTCAATCGCAACAGTTATTTTTGTTTTGAATAAGTACATTTTATTATGAAGAATATAATCGAAATTAAAGACGTAGGTTTTCAATATAAGGGGTCAGAGGAAGGCCTATTAAACAATGTTTCTCTTAACATAACGCAAGGAGAAACTGTGCTTTTGTGTGGAGCATCTGGCTCAGGAAAGACTACAATTATCAGATTGATAAATGGGTTGATTCCTCACTATTATCCAGGTGATTATAGCGGTACAGTTCTTGTGGATGGACATGAAATAAAAAACACTGAGCTCTATGATTTGGCAGGTGTGGTAGGTACTGTCTTTCAAAATCCAAGGAGCCAGTTTTTCTCTGTTGATACAGATGGTGAAATAGTATTTGGACCTGAGAATATTGGCTTGGACCCTGATGAAATCAGAAGACGACAGGACATGGTCGTAAAGGATATGAACCTGGAAAAGCTCATGGGCCGAAGCCTCTTTGATTTGTCAGGCGGCGAAAAACAAAAGATTGCCTGTGGCTCAGTGTCGGCACTTTTGCCTAATGTTATTCTTCTGGATGAGCCTTCTTCTAATCTGGATTGGGACGCTATCAAGGACTTGAAAAATGAAATATTCAAATGGAAGAGTGAAGGCAAGACTATCGTAATTTCGGAGCACAGATTATGGTACTTGAAGGATTTGCTTGACCGAGTTATCTACATGGACAATGGGGAGATTGCCGGCGAATACAATGGAGATGAGTTCTTCGCATTTACGGATTCAAAAATTAGAAGCTTAAAGCTTAGGCCGGTGAAAATTGAAGAGAAATATATAGAGAAGTTTACTGACATATCTTCAGGTCTGGGCGCACTGAGAAATTTTAGCGATTATGGAGATTCTATTAAGCTGAAAAACTTTTATTTTACTTATAAAAGAAGGCCATATATTTTCCGAAAGAAAAAGCTATCGGCTGAGGATGGGGATATTCTTAATCTAAATCTACCGGAGCTAACTCTGCCTAAGGGAAACGTGATAGGTGTAATTGGCAGAAACGGCACAGGCAAATCCACATTTCTTCGGTGTCTATGCGGCCTTGAAAAGGACTGCACAGGTGAAATCATTTATAGAAATAAAAGGTATCGTGGCAAGGATTTGATAAACATCAGCTATCTTGTTATGCAGGATGTGAATCATCAGCTTTTTACAGATAGTGTAGAAGCTGAAGTGATGCTTTCTATGAAGGAAAAGGATATCGAAAAATGCAACGAAATCCTTGAGAGATTGGGCTTGCTTGAATTCAAAGACAAACATCCCATGGCTTTATCCGGAGGTCAAAAGCAGCGTGTCGCCATTGCATCTGCCATAGCCGCAGGGGCAAAGCTTCTTTTATTTGATGAGCCTACATCAGGCTTGGACTATTCTCATATGGTGAAAGTGGCTGAGCTTTTGAAGGAGCTGGCAGCCAGCGGAAGTACTGTGTTAGTATCCACCCACGATCCAGAGCTAATCGAGCTTTGCTGTAATCACATCATCCGAATAGAAGATGGCAAGGTGGTTTCTTCAGATTTCTGTAATTGCGCCATGGATTTACGCATTGATAAGGACTATAATCTAGGTAATAGATTAGAGGAGGATAATGAAAATGCAGTTTGAAACATTACAAAAAGACATGGTTGCAGCAATGAAGGCAAGAGATAAGGCAAGAAAAGATGCCATTTCTTCATTGGTTTCTGATGTAAAGAAGGCCGCTATCGACGCTGGCACTAGAGATAACATTGCAGATGATTTGGTAGATCAGGTTATTCTCAAGTCATTAAAGACAGCAAAGGAGCAGCTCGACACATGCCCAGCTGAGAGAACAGATTTAAAGGAAGAGTACCAGTTTAGATATGATGTAATCAAAGAGTACGCTCCTGCAATGATGAGCGAGGATGAGATTCGCGCATTCCTTCAGGAGAATTTTGCAGAGGTGCTTGCTTCTAAGAACAAGGGCGCAATCATGAAGGAAGTCATGCCAGCACTTAAGGGCAAGGCAGACGGAAAAGCCATCAATATGATTGTTGCTGAGCTTTGCAAATAATTTTTTTGTGCTTGAAATTCATGGATTTGTTGGACAAAAGGAAGGATAATTATCTATGGAGTTTAATACAAACATTTTTGAGCAGTACGACAAGAAGTGGGCGTTGCTTACTGCAGGGGATAAGGACAAGTTTAATACAATGACAATTAGCTGGGGTGGACTGGGAACTCTTTGGAATAAGCCAGTTGCTACAGTTTATGTTAGAACATCACGCTACACTAATGAGTTTATGAAAGACAACGATTATTTCACTGTTAGCTTTTATCCAGAAGAATACAAAAAGACTTTGGGCGTCCTTGGCTCAAAATCCGGCCGTGATATGGACAAGGTTCATGAATCTGGCCTTACTTCTAAGGAAGTAGAAAATGGAATCACATTTGAGGAAGCTGAAGTAACTCTTGTTTGCAGAAAGCTTATTTGCCAGAGACTTGAGCCAGAAAACATGATTCCTGAAATTGCAAAGCAGTTCTATGAGAATGAGGCCCAGCACGACATGTATGTTGGAGAAGTTGTTTTTATTGAGAAAAATGCTCAATAATGTGAGCTAAATATCCTTGAATATGATAAGGAGTTCTGTTAATCTACTTGTAGTTAGTAAGGGCTAACTATGTGTAAATCATTGCGGAACTCCTTTTTGTATTGTTAAGTGCAGCTGCTACCTGCCTTAACAATATGGAGTTCTAAAAAACAAATTCATGTGAAAGGATGGATAGTTATGGATTACTTAGAAATTGAAAAGGTTATTGGTAGAGAAATCCTCGACTCAAGAGGAAATCCTACTGTTGAATGCGAGGTCACACTTGTTGATGGAACAGTTGGACGCGGAATGGCTCCTTCTGGTGCATCTACAGGAGAGTTCGAGGCACTTGAGCTTCGTGACGGCGATAAAGGCAGATACTTAGGAAAAGGTGTTACAAAGGCAGTTGCAAATATCAACGGACCTATCGCAGATGCAATTTGCGGTATGGATGCCTCTGATATCTATGCAATCGACGCAGCTATGATTAAGGCAGATGGCACAAAGGATAAGTCAAACCTTGGTGCAAACGCGATCCTTGCAACATCAATTGCTTGTTGTAGAGCAGCAGCTACATCACTTGATATTCCTCTTTATAGATTCCTTGGTGGTATTCAGGGCACTAAGCTTCCAGTTCCAATGATGAACATTTTGAATGGTGGTGCTCATGCTGATAGCGCTGTTGATACACAGGAGTTCATGATTATGCCTGTTGGCGCTCCTTCATTCAGCGAGTGCTTACGCTGGTGTGCTGAGGTATTCCACGCACTTAAGGCAATCCTTAAGGAGATGGGAGATGTTACAGCTGTAGGTGATGAGGGTGGTTTCGCTCCAAATTCACTTAAGAATGATGATGAAGCTATCGAAGTTATCTTGAAGGCTATCAAGGCTGCAGGCTTTGAGCCAGGCAAGGACTTCATGATTGCTATGGATGCTGCATCTAGCGAGTGGAAGTCAGAAAAAGGCAAGGGCTTCTATCATCAGCCAAAGTCAGGCAAGGACTTTACAACAGACGAGCTTATCGATCACTGGGCAGCACTTGTAGACAAGTACCCAATTATCTCTATCGAAGATGGTCTTGATGAGGAGGATTGGGAAGGCTGGAAGAAGATGACAGCTAAGATTGGCGATAAGGTTCAGCTTGTTGGTGATGATCTTTTCGTAACAAACACAGAGCGTCTTTCAAAGGGTATCGAGAACGGATGCGGTAACTCAATCCTTATTAAGCTCAACCAGATTGGTTCAGTTTCAGAGACACTTGAGGCTATCAAGATGGCTCACAAGGCTGGCTACACAGCAATTTCTTCACACCGTTCAGGTGAGACAGAAGATACAACAATTGCTGACTTAGCCGTAGCTTTGAACACATGCCAGATTAAGACAGGTGCTCCTTCTAGAACAGAACGTGTTGCTAAATACAACCAGCTTCTCAGAATCGAAGAGCAGCTCGGTGGCGCAGCAGTTTACCCAGGAATCAAGGCATTCAATGTAAAATAATTCCTATTTGCATTAAAAAAGCAGGTTTTCTCACTTTAGAGTAAACCTGCTTTTTATTATGCTTTATTGGATTTCTCGCAGATGTAATTCCATCCGCAGTCGCCACAAATCTCAGCTCTAAGACCAGTATCAATTATCTTTGTTTTTACAGTTGAAATGAAGTCCTTGTATTTTATCTCGGTGCCATTGGAAATTCCGCATGCCTTTAAAACTTCATTATCGTATTTACGAACTTTTTCCTGCGAAGTGCATATGCCAGATTCATTATTAGGACAGTTCTTGCAGACGATATCAGTTTCAACCTTCAGTGTTATCAGCTGAGCTGGATCTTCCTCCATCTCATAAATGATGCGCCCCATATGATCAGTGAAATCCTCGCTATATCCCTTTCCCTCATAGAATTGAAAGCACATACCGTGGTGCGGTCTAAGTATTTTGCTCATGATGCCTCCTCCCTTTAGGATTTCTAGTATAGCACATTGTAAAGGCTTTGGCAGGGTAGTCAAGCAGGTTTGAAACTGGGACTGTGGCAAAGCCAACAGTTTCGGGGAAGGGTCTTGGACACGAAGAATATAGAAAAGGCTAAATCTTCGTGTCTACAAAAAAGCGGAATGACACGAAGAATTGAGAAATCCAGAGATTTACGTGTCTGAAAAAGAGCGGAAAGACACGTAGAATTGAAAAAGTACGGGATTTTCGTGTCAAAAAAAGAGTATGTAGACACGAAAAAAAGACAGTTGGGAGAATTTTCGTGTCTGCAAAAGGATGGAAAGACACGAAGAAACGAATAATCCTGAGATTTTCGTGTCGATGAGAGAACAGATAGACACGAAAAAAAGAGTATTTAAGTTATTTACGTGTCGAAGGTAGAGATTTTCGACACGAAGAAATGGAATATAGAGGAATCTTCGTGTCGGAGCAAGGGACCAACGACACGCGAAAGTAGGAAAAGTGAAAATCTGCGTGTCTTCTAGAAGGGTGAAAAGCACGCGGAAAAGTGAAAATGATGAAAACGCGTGTCTAAAAGAAGAGAGAAAAACACGCGGAAATAGAAAAAATGAGAATCCGCGTGTCTGATAGAAGGAGAAACGACACGCCAAAACAAAGAAATGAAGTGGTAACGTAAAAGTAGACACTACACGCATTATGTAGACATCTGTATTTTATAAAGGTAACATCTATTTATAAAAGTATTCTTGTTTACATAATCAAAGACAGCGAGGTGCTATATGCGATACTCTAAAGAACAAAAATTAGACATAGGACGCCAGATTTATAACCATGAATTAACCAGAGCGGAGGCAATGGAAAAATATGGTTGTAAAGGAACTTTTCTGGATACAAGCATCAGAGCTTATAAAGAATCCATTGGGGTTCCTACATCTACAACAATCAATGGAAAAAAATCTAAATGCAGCAACATAACTGAGCTTTCTTCCAAAGAGGCTGATATTGATGCATATATG
>NZ_JNJS01000008.1:0-236960 GCF_000701765.1 Pseudobutyrivibrio sp. LB2011
AACTAGCTAATCAGACGCGGGTCCATCTTGTACCGAAAAACTTTTCACACTGCTCCATGCGAAGCTGTGCGCTTATGCGGTATTAGCAGTCGTTTCCAACTGTTGTCCCCCTGTACAAGGTAGGTTACCCACGCGTTACTCACCCGTCCGCCACTCAGTCAACAAATCGTCACCCCGAAGGGATCGTAATAAGTTGCTTCGTTCGACTTGCATGTGTTAAGCACGCCGCCAGCGTTCATCCTGAGCCAGGATCAAACTCTCATGTTAAAAAGTTTAATTCCGAATCAGTATAAAACTGACTTGTTTACTGTAAATGTAAGAATCAAAGATTCTTACTAGAATATTAATTTCAAAATCAAGTTTTGAAATTAATATCCCCTTAATAAAGGTTTTGTTTCGTCTTAGAAACTAAATGAATTTCAAGGATACATGTTTAAGTCACAATTTTCACGAAGTGAAAGTTGTGTAAGTAACAAGCTTGCTTGTTACCAAAAAACTTGTATTAATTCAAGGTTTGTTTCACTGTTCAGTTATCAATCTTCTCTTTGTTGTTGCCCTCAGCAGCAACTCGTTTATATTATCACGATGCTGTCTTTTTGTCAACAACTTTTTTATTTATTTTGTGAACTATTTAGGAAATCAAAATTGTTTATACAATTCTTTCAATTCCTTATTTCATTCAGCACTTCGTTTCCCTCAGTGCTCGATTATAATATCACCTAAAATAGGGCGTGTCAACAGAATTTCTGTGTTTTTTTAAAGTAAATCTATTTAACTCAAACGCTCATAATTGTGTGAATTGTACCAATTATTTTATCAATTCTATTTTGACGCCCATATATAGGTCATATAAGCATCTTCATTATCGAGATATAGCATCAACCGCCTCTTTTATATTTGATACGCCAACGACTATAATCCCATCAATATTTTTCACAGAATGTATATTGGACATAGGCATTATTACCCTCTTAAATCCAAGCTTCTTAGCTTCGTTAACTCGCTGCTCTGCCATTGACACAGATCTAACTTCGCCTGACAAACCTATCTCACCAAATACTATCGTTCCTTCGTCAACAGGTATATCCTTTTCACTAGAATATATAGCAAGTGCTATAGCTAAATCGATTGCTGGTTCATTAATTCTAATTCCACCGGCTATATTAACATAAACGTCTGATCTTCCTAAGAATATACCACATGATCTGTTAGCCTTAGCATCTCTCATTCTTTCAAGTACTGCAACTAACAGATTTACTCTATTGTAATCGCATCCTGTGGCCATTCTTCTAGGAATTTCAAAAGCAGTTTTGCTGACTAATGACTGTATTTCCACAAGAATTGGTCTTGTCCCCTCCATTGAGCATGTAACTATAGAACCAGTAGCATTTTCCGGTCTTCCATCTAGCATAACAGCAGAAGGATTCTTAACCTGTTCTAAGCCGGTGTCCCTCATTTCAAAAACGCCTATTTCATTGGTAGACCCAAATCTATTCTTAACTCCACGAAGTATTCTGTAAGATGCGTGTCTATCTCCTTCAAAATACAAAACAGTATCTACCATATGTTCAAGAACTCTAGGTCCTGCAACAGTACCCTCTTTTGTAACATGTCCAACTATGAAGACAGCTATTCCTTTTCCTTTTGCTATCTCCATTAAGACACTAGTCGATTCTCTAACCTGCGAAACTGAGCCTGGAGCCGAACCCACTGACTCATTAAACATTGTTTGAATAGAATCGATGATAAGAACAGTTGGCATCTCTCTTTCAACTACAGCTTTTATAGTATCTAGATTTGTTTCACATAATAAATCCAGCTTATCGTTAAACTTGCCAATTCTATCTGCCCTTATTTTTATTTGCTGCAATGATTCCTCACCAGAAACATACATGACATTTACACCAGACAAACAAAGCTTTTGACATGTCTGAAGCAAAAGTGTCGACTTTCCAATACCAGGATCTCCGCCAACTAAAACCATAGAACCAGGAACAATTCCACCGCCTAATACGCGGTTAAACTCCTCGATATTTGTAGATATTCTCTGTTCATTAGAGGCAGTAACATCGATAATCTTTGTTGGCTTAACATCCGATACTTTTGCTCTACTTTTAACAGACGTCTTATCTATGACCTCTTCTACTAAAGAATTCCACGCACCACATGATGGGCATTTTCCAGCCCACTTTGATGTTTCATTCCCACATTCCTGGCAGAAGAATACTGAAACCTTTTTATTTGCCATAATATATCTCCTTCTATAAATAAAAAAATCTTCCCACATTTATTTGTGGGAAGATAATAGTTTAAATTACGGTATTAAACTCTACTAACCTGAACTGTTACTGCAACTCCTGGATCAAGCTCAACTGAAAGATTAAGCTTACCGCCAAGATTGGTCTTCATCTGACCTGCACTTGCGCCATTAACAGTAATATCATAGCTAGTCTCTGGTTCAAGCTCCAAAGTAATCATTGCATCTTCTTTGCCCTCAACTGTAAACGAAACAGAATCAGAAGTACAATCGAACTTTTCTACAGCTGTACCAGGTACAGATTCATAAACAAACATCCCATTACGTTCTAACTTAGTGATATCTGAAAATGTCTTAACCTTGTACAAATCTCCGTCGTGCTTGTAGTCTTCGAGCTTCTTCTTATCAGCTAATGTATAATCCCCAAAGCTGATAGTTCCGTCTGCTTCACTGCGAATCAACTCACTAATCACAGCCATTTTTATTCCTCCTGTAGCCACTGCTTATCTGCAGATTGTCTTATTCTGATTATAACAAAGGAATATCATTTTAACAACAAGACCCACAAATTATTATTAGCATTTTTCAAAAACCACTACGTCTTTTTTAACCTTTGCTTTTACTGAATCAGATGGCTTTATTTTGCCTGCTAAAATATCCTCTGCCATTACATCCTCAAGAGCCGTCTGTATCTTTCTACGAATTGGACGAGCGCCATATTTAGGATCAAATGCTTTATCTACAATCCAAGTCTTAACTGATGCTGGAATTGTAACTGTAATATCCATCTGCTCTTTGCATCTAACAATAAATTGTTTAACCTGCAAACCAGCAATTTCTTTCATATCATCCTTTGTAAGGGCTCTAAATACGATTGTTTCATCAATACGGTTTAAGAATTCCGGCTTAAAGATTCTCTTTACCTCTTCCATTACGCCATTCTTCATAAACTCGTAGTCTTTGCTAGCATCCTCTTTTGATGCAAAACCAAGCTTTTTAGGCTCTATAATTGCCTGTGCGCCAGCATTACTTGTCATGATAATAATAGTATTCTTAAAGTCTACCTTTCGTCCCTGAGAATCTGTAACATGACCATCATCCAAAATCTGTAAAAGAACATTGAATACATCAGGATGTGCCTTTTCAATCTCATCAAAAAGGATTACTGAATATGGATTGCGACGAACCTTTTCTGATAGCTGGCCGCCTTCCTCATAGCCAACATATCCTGGAGGTGATCCAATCATCTTTGAGACTGAATGCTTCTCCATATATTCACTCATATCAACTCTAATCATTGATGATTCGTTGCCAAATACAGCCTCTGCCAAGGCTTTTGAAATTTCTGTTTTACCAACACCTGTTGGGCCAAGGAATAAGAACGAACCAATTGGTCTGCCCTTTTCTTTAAGACCCACTCTACCTCTACGAACTGCTCTAGCAACTGCAGAAACGGCCTCTTCTTGACCTACGACACGCTTATGTAAAATGCTTTCGATTTTACGAAGTCGAACTGACTCCTGTTCTGTTAATTTAGAAACAGGAATCTTTGTCCATAATGCCACAACCTTTGCGACATCATTTTCTGTAAGAACAACAGGCTTTGACTTAGAGCGCCTGTTAAGCTTCTTTTGCTCCGCTTCCTTCTTTAAGATAAGCTCATCTTTTTCTTTTTTAATTGAACTAGCAAGAGCAATATCGCCATTAATAATAGCGTTCTCCATGTCTTCAGAAAGCTGTTCAATTTGTTTATCTAAACTGTCATCTTTTGTAATTTTCTTTACGTCATTAAGCTTAATAGCAGCAGCTGCTTCATCCATCAAATCAATGGCTTTATCTGGCAAGAATCTATCTGCTATATAGCGTTCTGAAAGGTGTACGCACGCCTCAACAGCTTCGTCCGGAATTGTAATCCCGTGGTGCTCTTCATATAAGTGTCTTACACCTTTAAGAATGTCAATTGTTTCCTCTGTAGAAGGCTCTTCTACCATAACAGGTTGGAAACGTCTTTCTAATGCAGCATCTTTCTCTACGTATTTACGATATTCATTAATAGTAGTAGCTCCAAGAATTTGAATCTCGCCACGAGCCATAGCTGGCTTTAAAATATTAGATGCATCGATAGCTCCTTCAGCTCCACCAGCACCTATTAATGTATGAATCTCGTCTATGAATAAAAGGATATTGCCCTCTTCAATAACTTCCGCAATAACCTTTTTTATTCTCTCTTCGAATTCGCCACGGTATTTTGAACCAGCAACCATTCCTGACAAATCAAGGGAAAGTACCCTTAAATCCTTTACAGAATCAGGAACATTACCGTCAACAATTCTTTCTGCTAAGCCTTCAACAATGGCAGTTTTACCAACACCAGGCTCACCAATAAGACAAGGATTATTCTTTCCTCGTCTAGATAGTATTTGAATTACACGCTGAATTTCTGAATCTCTACCAACTATAGGATCCAGTTCTCCTTCTTCAGCAAGCTCTGTTAAATCTCTAGAAAACTGATCCAAGTAAGATGCTTCGTTTTTGCGAGAGCGACCGCTGTTAATAGCCTGCATCTCTTCTTTGTATACAACCCCCTCTGCGCCCATACCGGCTACTAATTCGGAGAATAGTTTGTGAGGGTTGATATCCAGCGAATTAAGCAGACGTGCACCAGAGCAATCCTGCATACGAATCATCGCCAATAAAAGATGCTCTGTTCCTATAGTCTTAGAATTGCATTTAGCTGCTTCTTCACTAGCATGTTCCAATAATTGTTCCATTTTAGGTGTGTAGCCATCTCTTTCTTGAATGGCAATCTCACCACCTGGAGAAATAAGCTCCTCCACAAGCTTAAGTAACGCTGCTTTATCTACACCATTAGAATTCAAAACCTTGGCAGCAAGTGAGTTCTCCTGCTCAATAATAGAAATAAGGAGATGCTCAGTACCAACATAGCTATGCTGCAATGACTTTGAAAGCTTTGATGCCCCTGTAATTGCACGTTTTGCTTGTCTTGAATATTCCATATTTTTGCTCCTTTTATAGGTCATTTAAATCCATCATATTAAGACTAGATGCTCTACGAGCCTCGTATGACTCTGACTCAAATCTTGACTTAGAGAAATCTCTGTCGTCATCTTCGTCATCTTCATCATAATCATCGTACTCTTCTTCATCATCGTCATCGTACTCTTCTTCTTCGTACTCTTCTTCGTCGTACTCGTCATCTTCTTCGTCACGATCTTTTCCGCCAAAAACAATAGAACGAGGTAATCTGCGAGAAGATCTAGTAGGCGCCTTAGCAAATACATCGCCATCAAAATCATCGTCGTCACCATGACCTCTAATAGCTTTGTTAATAATAATAAATAATAGTACAACACAAAGGACTATAAGCCCCATGATGATTTTGCGATATAAGTTGAGTTTTTCTACATATAAATTATTGTCGGTAGATGTTTCTGTTTCCTCTACCTCTTCGGTAGTATCAGTAGATGCTGAAGTAGAAAGAGCTGATTCATCAACTCTTGAAACAGTCTTATATGTGCTGTCGTATACAAACCAACCAGAAGCACCATCCTGGTTTGTACCGTAAACATAGAAAAACTCTGCTCCATCGATTGTGTATGCAGTAGCTGTGCCACCATTTACATCAAGTGTAGTTGCTGTAAAAGCAGATGTAGGTGCTGAACCATTGTCACTAACAATAACGTAGCTATCTGCTGTACCAAGCATTAAGAAAGGTGAAACAGTACCTGCTTCTGCATTATAAAGATAGAAAACACCTGAACCTGATGTGTTATCAGCTGGCTTTAAGTAAAGCAATGTAAGACTACCATTTGTTGGCTCGCTATATGTGCTTGAACCAATTGTAACAGTTGTCTTTGAAAAGCCTGCTGGCATATCAGAATCAGAAAATCTCTCTGAAACAACATATGCAACACCATCGATATCAAATCCACCATCGGAGTTAAGATTACCTACTCCACTTGTAGATGTAGTAGTTGCTGTAGTTTCCTCTGTAGTTTCTTCTGTAGTCTCAGTATTCTCTTCTACTGTCTCTTCTGTTGTAGTTGTTTCTTCTGTAGTAGATTCACTTGCTGTGCTTGTAGATGAAGAGCTTGATGAGCCTCCGATAGTAAGTGTTGTACTGCTACCTGAATTTGCAGATGAAGAAACTATGATAGAAGCTGTTCCTTCTGCCGCTGCAGAAAATACGATATCGCCCTGCTTGCCAGAGAAAGAAACTGCATTGCCCTCTGATGTGTAACCTGAAACACTGCAGCTAGAAAGAGAAAGCATGCTAGCTGTGTATTTAACAGTGATTGTGCCGCTTTCTGTGGCGGTTATAGAAACTGTAATAGAATCGCCAACTGATGCAGAACTTTTAGAAACATTAATAGTGGTAGTTCCCTGTGCCATTGCAACAATATTAAACGCAAAAACCATTACAGCTATAGCTGCAAAGCTAACTGCTCTTTTAAACAATTTATTCATAATCAATTACCTTCCTTAAAAACCCAGTGTACATCATATCGGTGAAAAAGCCTTTTTCGCTAATATAAATACACTATATATAGATACTTTAATTATAGGTAACCCCCAATACATAGTCAACAATTTCTGCAAAGTAAAAAGAGCCATATTGAGCTAGAAAGCCCTGAGAATGAGCCTATTACTCCGCCTGCATTACTACTAGAAATGTGGATATCAAATATAAATAATAAGAAGAAAATAATGCCAACTGCAACAATAAACGAAATAGCTGCCAGCGATACAATTAATTCTTTATCAAGTTTCTTTTTCATAAAAAATACCTCCTGAATCATCTTATGTATAAGATAATATCAGAAGGTATGTACATATTTATGGACTTCTAGCTTTCAAACATTTCAGCTACTAGTTCTAGATTCTTTCTAATAGGAAGATGTTGTGGACAAATATTCTCACATTTACCGCATTTAATGCAATCACTAGCCTTACCAAAATTTGCATTTAAACGCTCATAGTATTCACGTTGAATAGTAAATCCTTTATCCTTTGATTCCTGTTTTTCAGCATTATACAATGAGAAATACTTTGGGATAGGGATGTTCATAGGGCAACCGTCTACGCAATAAGCACATGCTGTACATGGAATTGCAATAGCACCGTTAATAATATCTCTTGCCATAAACACAAGCTTCTGCTCTTCCTCTGTAAGAGGCTTGAAATCAGCCATATAGCCTGTGTTATCAAGAAGCATCTGCTCACTTCCCATTCCAGAAAGAACCATCTTTACATTTGGAAGAGACGCTGCGAAACGAATAGCCCATGATGGAATTGAAGCATTTGCATCGTAATTTTTAAACAAATCCGTTACTGCATCAGGTACATTTGCCAAAGTACCGCCTTTGACCGGCTCCATAACAACTACTGGCTTATTATGCTTTACACAAACCTCGTAGCATTTTCTTGATTGAATAGCTTCGCTTTCCCAATCAAGGTAATTTATCTGAAGCTGGACAAATTCAACTTCTGGATGCTCTGTGAGAATCCTATCTAAGAGCTCAGCTCTATCGTGATAAGAAAAGCCCATATGCTTAACAAGGCCCGCTTCTTTTTTCTTAGCTAGCCATTCAAAACTGCCAAGCTCTGTGTATTTTTTATAATGTCCCTCTCCTACATCGTGGATAAGATAATAATCAAAATATGAAACACCAGTCTTTTCCAATTGCTTGTTAAAAATTTCATCCATCTCTTCTGCCTTATTGAAGAATCCAGCATGAAGTTTGTCAGCAAGAGTAAATTTATCTCTAGGATATCTATCTACCAATGCTTCTTTTGTGGCATTTTCAGACTTAAATCCGCAATACATCCAAGCAGTATCAAAATATGTAAATCCTCTTTCAATAAAGGTATCAACCATCTTTTTAAGAGTCTCTACATCAATTGAATCCTCTTTATTTGGATCTAATCTTGGTAAACGCATTAAACCAAAACCGAGTTTCTTAGTATTATCCCCAAATATATTTGCCATTAGTCCTCTCCTTTCAATTGTGCAAAATCTATTTACATAATACTCCACATTCCCTATAGTTAGTCAATAGAAACTCAGATATTCACTTTCAATAAAAAAAGCTAGCTCTGTAATTAGAGCTAGCTTTTGAATGTCTATATTATTCTTATACTGCTAAGAAGAACTTGATAAGGAAAAGTACTGAGATTACATATGTAAGAGCAGATACTTCCTTTGCCTTGCCTGTGAATACCTTGATTACTGTGTAAGAAATCATTGCAAGACCAATACCATGTCCAATTGAACCTGAAATAGGCATAGCAATAAGCATGATAGTAACTGGTACACATACTGAAAGGTCATCAAAGTTTACCTTCTTAAGACCTGTCATCATAAGAACACCAACATAGATGAGTGCTGCTGATGTTGCAGCTGCTGGAATGATTGCTGCGATAGGTGCAAGGAAAATGCAAAGAAGGAATGCAATACCGCATGTAAGTGCTGTAAGACCTGTACGTCCTCCTGCCTCAACACCTGAAGCTGACTCAATAAATGTTGTAACTGTTGATGTACCTGTGCAAGCACCGAAAAGTGTTCCGATAGAATCTGAAAGAAGAGCTTCCTTCATGTTTGGCATATTGCCTTCTCTATCAACCATACCTGCACGAGAAGCTGTACCTACTAATGTTCCAATTGTATCGAACATATCAATGATACAGAATGTGATAACAAGTGTTACTGCTGTAAACCACCCCATCTGAGTTAGACCAGCAAAATTAAACTTAAAGAGTGTTGTTGTAGCCATATCACCAAATGCAGGAACAAATGATGCTGTTGCAAGTGATGCAAAAGGATTCTGGCCAAGTACGAAGAAATCGCCAATCCAGTAAATTACTGATGCAGCAAGCATACCAATAATAACTGAAGCCTTAACGCCCTTTGATGCAAGAACTACAATAATAAATAAACCAACAAACATTGTAATAACAGAAAGAACCATTACTGGGTAAGCATCTGTCATTGTCTGCTTAGCGTATGAAGCTGTAAGAGCTCCGAAGAAATCTTTCATTGCAAAATACTGATTGAAGTTTGAATCTGCAATGTAAACATTTGAACCAAAACCAATGTTAAGAAGCATAAGTCCAATAGCTGGTGAAATACCAAGACGAATGCCAAGTGGAATTGCATCTACAATCTTTTCACGAATATTGAGAAGTGAAAGGATAAAGAATACAATACCTTCGATAAGAATGATGCAAAGCATTGCCTGGAATGACTCTACATATCCCATACCAGTCATAGCAACAAGGTTGCCGATTACAATAGCCATGAATGAGTTAAGTCCCATACCTGGAGCAAGACAGAAAGGCTTATTTGCAAGGAAAGCCATAACAAACATAGCGACCGCTGATGAAATACATGTGGCAAGGAATACACCATTCCAAAGTGCCTGACCGCCTGCACCGTAACCAGTAAGAAGGTTTGGATTCAAGGCAATGATATAAGCCATTGTCATGAATGTGGTGAGACCAGCGATGATTTCTGTCCTTACAGAAGTGTTGTTCTCTTTGAGTTTAAATCTTTTCTCTAACATTTTTTTCTCCTTTATATAAAAAATTTATAGGGAACTACTTCAAGCTTGCTTTGATAAACGCAGCAAACAATGGATGTGGCTTATTTGGGCGGCTCTTAAACTCAGGATGGAATTGTACACCTACATGGAATTTGTTTGCTGAAACTTCAATTGCTTCAACAACTTCATCATTAGGTGAAGTACCTGAAATTGTGAGACCTTTTTCTGTCATAAGCTCACGGTATTGATTATTAAACTCGAATCTATGTCTATGGCGCTCAGAAATATTTTCTGAACCATATGCTTCATATAATTTAGTATTTTTTTGAACTGCACAAGGATATGCTCCAAGGCGCATTGTTCCGCCCTTTCTAAGAACAGCCATCTGCTCTTCCATAAGGTCGATTACGCAATTCTTTCCTGTGCTATTAAACTCACGAGAATTGGCATCCTCAAGACCGCAAACATTTCTTGCAAACTCAATTGCAGCAACCTGCATACCTAAGCAAATGCCAAGATAAGGAATATCATTTTCACGTGCGAACTGGCAAGCAGCTATCTTTCCTTCTACTCCTCTATCGCCAAATCCTCCTGGTACAAGAATTCCATCAACACCACCTAAAACATCTTTTACATTGTCTTTTGTGATTGTTTCAGAATCAACCCATTCGATTTCAACGTGAGCACTGTTTGCATATCCGCCGTGGTATAATGCTTCGCGAACTGATAAATAAGCATCATGAAGTGCAACGTACTTACCAACAATAGCAATTTTTGTCACCTTCTTCAAGCCTTTTATATTATCTACCATTTTTTCCCATTCTTCAATCTCTGGAGAAGGATTTTCTAAACCAAGTTCACGACATACCACATCATCAAGGCCATACTTGTGCATCATAAGAGGTGCTTCATATAAGCAATCAAGGGTATCATTCTCAATTACGCAGTCCTTTTTTACATTACAGAATAGAGAAATCTTATCCTTAATAGACTGCTCAAGTGGATGATCAACACGGCAAACAATAATATTTGGTGAAATCCCAAGAGACTGTAGCTCCTTAACTGAATGCTGTGTTGGCTTTGATTTATGTTCTTCTGAGCCAGAAAGCCATGGAACTAAAGTTACATGAATAAATAAGCAGTTTTCACGTCCTTTTTCAAGAGATACCTGGCGAATAGCCTCAAGGAAAGGCTGTGACTCTATATCGCCTGTTGTTCCACCAATTTCTGTAATCAAAACATCACAATCAGATGTTTCTGCGCCCATGTAGATAAATCTCTTAATTTCCTCAGTAATGTGTGGAATAACCTGAACAGTCTGGCCTAAATACTCACCTTTACGCTCGCGATTAAGAACATTCCAATATACTTTTCCTGAAGTAAGATTTGAATATTTGTTAAGGCTTTCATCAATAAAGCGCTCGTAATGTCCAAGATCAAGATCTGTCTCCGCTCCATCATCTGTAACGAAAACCTCACCATGCTGATATGGACTCATTGTACCTGGATCAACATTCATATAAGGATCAAGTTTTTGTGAAGCAACCTTATAGCCTCTCATTTTTAATAAACGTCCTAATGACGCTGCTGTAATACCTTTTCCTAAACCTGATACTACACCACCTGTAACAAATACATGCTTTGTCATCTTAAACTCCTTCGTATTTCTTTATAATATCTTTAGCAATTTCGACGCGAGATTTTCTCATGTCCATTGCCTGTTTCTCTATAATTTTATGGGCTTCCTCTTCAGAAACGTCACTATTAACAATCAGAAGCAGCTTCGCCCTAGATATGATTTTCATATCCTCTAACTTTTGTTCCAGTTTTGCACTTTCCTTATGAGCCATGCTAATACGTCTCTGCGCAACTCTGGCAAGTTTCAATGCCTGCCAAAATAATTGCTTATTTATAGGCTTTGAAACTGTTATAATTCCATAATCTTCAACGTGTTCTGCAACTTCATCAATAAATTCTGCTTTAACAAACAATATAACCTGGCAATTATTTTTTTCAGCAATATCAATTGCTAAGTCTTCACCAGAACTATTATCTATAGGACCATTGATAATACATATATCAAAATCGTAGTCCAAAATAGCTCTTTTTGCCCGAGGTCCATTGTCAGTTGCAACCACATCTACAATTCCATTCTCTTTAAGAAAGGATTTGTAAAACAGAGTTCCTTTTTCGTTGTTGCAGACAATCAATGCCCTTTCCATAAAACCTCTCCAAATTAAATATAAGATTTTATGATATCAATATATCGCTGAGCTACATCACTGAAAGATGACTTAGTGATAAACTCACTATTCTCAGCGCACTCGATAGCTTCCTCAATGGAAAGTGGTAGCATTTCCAAATAAGCAGATCTATCTTCGGTTAAAAATCTAGAATTGACTTCTAATGCAGGTGGAAGCTTTTCCTTATTTTTGATTCCTGCAAGACCGGCCTGTAAAATAATTGCACTTGCTAAATATGGATTGATACAAGAATCTGGAGAACGAAGTATAAAATGATCTCTCTTGCCATTAATTTCAGGAACTCTGAATAATCTAGAGTTGTTTTGCGAAGACCATGTAATATACTTAGGCGCCTCAGCCATTCCAAATCTGTTATAGGAATCTCTTCTACAGTTAAGGAATAAAGTAATATCCCTCATTCTATTAAGAATACCTGCCATAAAGCTTTCTGAGAAATCCTCATCAGATGTTTGGAGATTTACATTCCCTTTGTAATTTGCCATCTTGATATGTAAACCATTACCAGGTGCATCTTCCAATGGAAGTGGATCAAATGATGCATAAACACCATTTCTGGCAGCTATGTTTTCAACTACATTTTTATAAGTCACAAGATTGTCAGCTGTTGTAAGCACATCAGCAGACATGAAATCTATCTCATTTTGACCTGGTCCCCTCTCATGATGAGAAGTCTGTGGAATGATTCCCATTTCTTCCAAGGTAAGACAAATTTCTCTTCGAATGTTTTCCCCTTTATCACTTGGCGCAACATCAAGATATCCACCATTATCAAATGGTTCTTTAGTTGGATTTCCATCTTCATCTGTTTTAAATAGATAAAACTCAGATTTAAGACCCATACGAGTACTAAATCCTGCTTTCTCACATTCATTAAGGGTTTCTTTTAAGAAATTGCGATAATCGTAAGTAAATGGTGTGCCATCTGCAAGCACTACATCACAATACATACGAACAACTCGTCCTGATTGTGGACGCCAAGGTAAGATATGAAGTGTATCAGGATCTGGCTTAAGGAATAAATCCTGACTATCCCCATCATGGTAGCCTAAAATAAGAAAGGAGTCGAAATTCACGCCTTCTTCAAAGGCGTGTCTCAACTCCTGTGGCATTATAGATATGTTTTTTTGTGTACCGTATAGGTCACAAAAGGCTAGACGTATAAATTTTACGTCGTTTTCTTCAACGAAATCGATGATATCTTCTACTGATAGATTTGACATGCTCCCTCCAAAATAAAAAAAGCGTTTTTTTTTTGGAAAAATCTTTCCTAAAAAAAATACGCTCAATTACTCTGAAATATTACAACAGCATTATTCATTTGTAAAGAAGAAATTTTATAAAATTTTAGATTGCATAAAATATAATCGTTCTTTCAGCGAATAACATTTTTAATATTTTGTTTATTGTATATTTACCCTTCTACATTTATAATACGTACTGTTGCAAAAATATTATATTAATAAGAAAGAATTATTATTATATGGAAAACAAATTATTTAAATTAGGCATCGATATAGGCTCCACAACAGTTAAAATTGCGGTGCTTGACGATGATAACAATCTTTTATTTTCTGATTATCAGAGACACTTTGCTAACATTCAGCAAACTCTCACTGATTTATTAACTCAAGCCAAGTCTAAGCTTGGTCAGATTCAAGTTCGTCCAATGATTACTGGCTCAGGCGGACTTACTCTTGCTAAGCACCTTGGTGTTGAATTTGTACAGGAAGTTATAGCTGTTTCTACTTCCCTCACTCACTATGCTCCACAGACAGATGTAGCAATCGAGCTTGGTGGCGAGGATGCTAAAATCATTTATTTCGAAAATGGTAATGTCGAGCAGCGTATGAACGGTATCTGTGCTGGTGGTACAGGTTCTTTCATCGATCAGATGGCTTCTTTGCTTCAGACAGATGCTACAGGCCTTAATACATATGCTAAGGACTACAAAGCTATCTATCCAATCGCTGCACGTTGCGGTGTATTTGCAAAGACAGATATTCAGCCACTTATCAATGAAGGTGCTTCAAAGGAAGACTTATCTGCTTCTATTTTTCAGGCAGTAGTTAACCAGACTATTTCAGGTCTTGCATGTGGCAAGCCAATTCGCGGCCACGTTGCATTCCTCGGTGGTCCTCTTCACTTTTTGGACCAGCTTAGAGAAGCATTTATTCGTACACTTAAATTAGATGATGAGCATGCTATCTTGCTTGATAACTCTCATCTTTTTGCAGCTATTGGTTCTGCACTTAACTCAAAGGAAGATCAGAACGTACCTATGGACGAGCTTATCGATAAGCTTTCACAGGGAATCAAGATGGACTTCGAAGTTGCCAGACTTGAGCCTTTATTCGAGGGCGAGGACGATTTCAGAGCCTTCAAGGACAGACATGCAAAGGCTGAGGTTAAGAAGGGTGATTTAGCTAACTATCACGGTAATGTTTACCTTGGTATTGATGCTGGTTCTACTACTACAAAGCTTGCTGTTGTAGGTGATGACGGCACTCTTCTTTACTCATTCTACTCAAGCAATAACGGTAGCCCACTTGCTACTTCACTTAAAGCTTTAAAAGAGATTTACTCTATCATGCCTGAGGATACACATATCGTGCACTCATGCTCTACGGGTTATGGTGAAGCATTACTCAAGGCTGCTTTACAGCTTGATGATGGCGAAGTAGAGACAATTGCCCACTACTATGCTGCTGCCTTCTTCAATCCAGAGGTAGACTGCATCCTTGATATTGGTGGACAGGATATGAAATGCATCCGTATCAAAAATGGCGTAGTTGATAGCGTACAGCTTAACGAGGCATGTTCTTCTGGTTGTGGTTCTTTCATCGAGACTTTTGCAAAATCACTTGATTTCACAGTTCAGGATTTTGCTGAGGAAGCGCTCTTTGCTCTCAACCCAATCGACCTTGGTACACGTTGTACCGTATTTATGAATTCAAAGGTAAAGCAGGCACAGAAGGAAGGCGCTTCGGTTGCAGATATTTCTTCAGGTCTTGCTTACTCAGTTATAAAGAACGCACTCTTCAAGGTTATCAAGCTTTCTGATGCTTCAGAGCTCGGCAAGAACATCGTTGTTCAGGGTGGTACATTCTACAATGATGCTGTTCTTCGTTCCCTTGAAAAGGTTGCAGGTGTAAATGTAGTTCGTCCTGATATTGCAGGTATCATGGGTGCATTCGGTTGTGCTCTTATCGCTAAGGAGCGTTACGAGGAAAATCCTACTACAACTACACTTGGCATTGATGAGATTAACAATCTTACATTTGATACAAAGCTTACTCGTTGCCAGGGTTGTGTGAACCACTGCTTACTTACAATCAATAGATTCTCAGGCGGACGTTCATTCATCACAGGTAATAGATGTGAAAAGGGTGCAGGCGGTGTTAAGAATAAAGAGAACATCCCTAACCTTTACGAATACAAATACAACAGATTATTTGATTATGAGCCACTTTCAGAGGAAGAGGCAACTCGAGGTACAGTTGGTATTCCACGTGTCCTTAACCTCTACGAGAATTACCCATTCTGGGCTACATTCTTCAAGGCTCTGAAATTCAGAGTAGTTCTCTCTCCTCGTTCAAATCGTAAGGTTTACGAAATGGGTATCGAGTCAATCCCATCAGAGTCAGAGTGCTACCCAGCAAAGATGGCACATGGTCATGTTCAGTGGCTTATCAACGAAGGCAATGTGGACTTCATTTACTATCCTTGTATTCCATACGAGAGAAATGAGTTCCCTGATTCTAACAACCACTACAACTGCCCTATCGTTACATCTTACGCTGAAAATATTAAGAACAACGTGGATGAAATCACAACCGGAAAGGTTCGTTTCTTAAATCCATTTATGGCATTCTCTTCAGAAGAGATTCTTACAACTCAGCTTGAAAAGGTATTCAAGGAAGAGTTTGATATCTCAGCTAGCGAAGTTAAGGCCGCTGCCCATGCTGCATGGCTTGAGCAGGAGCATTTCAGAAATGATATGTATGCAAAGGGACAGGAAGTTCTTAAGTATCTAGAAGAGACAGGAAAGCATGGTATCGTTCTTGCAGGACGTCCATACCACGTAGACCCAGAGATTAACCACGGTATTCCAGAGCTTATCAACAGCTATGGCATTGCAGTACTTACTGAGGATTCTATTTCAAACCTTGGTGAGGTTGAGCGTCCTCTTATCGTTATGGACCAGTGGATGTTCCACTCACGTATGTACTCAGCTGCCAACTATGTTAAAAAGCATGACAACCTTGATTTAATCCAGCTCAACTCATTTGGTTGTGGTCTTGATGCCGTTACAACTGATCAGGTAGCTGATATTCTTACTCAGTCTGGCAAGATTTACACATGCCTCAAGATTGATGAGGTTAACAACCTTGGTGCTGCACGTATCAGAGTTCGTTCTCTTCTTGCTGCACTTCGTGTTAAGAAAAAGAAGAAACAGGAGCGTGAAATCGTACCTGCAAACTATAACCGTATCGTATTTACGGAGGAAATGAAGAAGAATTACACAATCCTCTGCCCACAGATGTCGCCAATCCACTTTGATTTGATTGAGCCCGCATTCAATGCAGCTGGATATAATCTTGTAATTCCAAACATCCCAACACGTACATGTGTTGATGTAGGTCTTAAATACGTAAACAACGATGCTTGCTATCCTTCACTTATGGTAATCGGTCAGCTTATGGCTGCTATTGATACAGGTGAGTTTGATATGAGCCGTACAGCTCTTCTCATCTCTCAGACAGGTGGTGGATGCCGTGCATCAAACTACATCGGATTCATTCGTAGAGCTCTTGCAAAGGCAGGATATCCTGATGTACCAGTTATTTCATTGAACCTTAATGGATTCGAGCCAAACCCTGGATTCAAGCTTACACCAAGCCTTATCCAGCACGGACTTTACGCTCTTACTTTTGGCGATATCTTACTTCGCTGTGTTTATAGAGTACGTCCTTATGAAGCAGTTCCTGGCTCAACAAACGAGCTTCACGATAAGTGGAGAAAGAAGGTTGTAGAGTTTGTATCTAACACAAAGATACTCTCTCATGGCAAGTTTAAGAGAATGTGCCGTGAAATGATTCGTGATTTCGATAACCTTCCTATTATCGAAGGTCTTAAGAAGCCACGTGTTGGTATCGTAGGAGAAATCCTTGTTAAGTTCCTTCCAGCAGCTAACAATCAGCTTGCTGAATTACTTGAGCAGGAAGGTGCCGAAGCTGTTGTTCCAGATCTTACAGACTTCCTTCTTTACAGTTTCTACAATGCAAACTTTAAGGAAGAAAACCTTGGTGCAAGTCGCAAGACAAAGTTCTATTGCAACATGGGAATCAAGTTCTTTGAGTGGCTCAGAAGTGCTGCCAGAGATGAATTTAACAAGTCTAAGAGATTTACTGCTCCAGCATACATTACAGATACTGCAGCAAACGCTAAAGAAATCGTATCAATCGGTAACCAGACTGGTGAGGGATGGTTCCTTACAGGAGAAATGCTTGAGCTTATTGAAACAGGTGCAAGCAATATCGTATGTATCCAACCATTTGGATGTTTACCAAACCACGTAGTTGGTAAGGGTGTTATCAAGCGTATCCGTCATGAGCACCCAGAGGCAAATATCGTTGCCATCGACTACGATCCAGGTGCATCTGAAGTTAACCAGCTCAACCGTATTAAGCTCATGCTCTCTACAGCAAACAAAAACTTAGCCAAGGCTGAGTAATATAGCAAAAGCCAGCTCCGCAGAGCTGGCTTTTAGTTATTCTACTGTTACTTTTAGATTAAAGTTTTTGTATACCGATTTTAAATATTTTTCTTTATGACTGGCTGCCAAAAGCATAGGCGCGTAAGCATCTCGGCCAGAGATATTAAACATGTAATCATAGTCTTTGAAATGCGCTACATAATCTTCTACAAACTGCTCTATTCCGTACCAGATATCCTTGATACCTTCTGGATTGTCCTCCGGTTTGGAGAATCTTAGCTCTACCTGGCCATTTGCATCAAAGTAGAATCCTTTGAATGATGGACTAGGTGATGATGTGATAAGCTCAAAGAAAAGGTTATAATCCTTAGCAGGGTCATGCTTTTTATATAAATCGCGATTGTCCATAGACGAATATAAGTAAGACGACAGTGTGCCATCCAAAAGCATTGTCTCACTCATGTCTGGCTCTGCATTGTGAGCTGTATTTGTTCCTGCCACAATACCTGTAAGCTTACAGTCAATATTCCATTCCTTTTCGAAAAGATTCTTAATGGCTAAGAATCCACTACCTGCCCAACCAATATCTACCGCTACTGCTGATTTGGCATCGCTGATGATATCGCGGTACCATTTGCCTGCAGCATCACGCTGTGGCTTGTAGGTAGAAAGGACTGTGTGCCAGTTGGCATTGAGGTATTCGATTAAAGTGTCTACATTGTCTGGAGTTAGTTTACAGTCAAAACGATGTTGCTTGAAATCTGGTAATTCCATCGCATCAAGCACCTGATTAATTGTCTTTTCAAGCCCAACCTTGTGATATACCATCTTCCTCAAGAAATCATATTTCATATATCCTGCTGTGAGCTTAGCCGCAGCCAGACGTGATATATATACGTAAGCTGTATCGTCATCCGGATATAGATTATCGTATACACGTTTTACAATTTCACCATCACGGGAAAGGAATAAGACCTTTTCTATACCATTATGTTTTACATAATCATGAATGTATTTACAATATCCTAGGATAAACAATCCCCCGTAGATATAACCATACTCCTGATTAAGATTCATAGTGTCGATTCCACCGTAAATACGATTATTTACAATACCTCGATATGCCCCACCTACTATCGGAGACATATCAAAAGCTCTATACAACAATGTATTCTTATTTACATTAGGATATTGATATGGCACAAAACCATGCACAGCAGCATTTTTGACGTCGCTTACATCATTGTCCCCAATATGGGCAAATGTAATATCCTTTCCATATTTATCAGTGCACTGTTTCTTTACATAATCAAACAACTGGCCTTTAGCTTTTGACAGATCATACTCGCAAGACACATATAATTCTTCGAAACCAGTAAAGCCATTTGAACAAAGCATTTCTGCAAGTACTGATTTAGGCAAATACATATCAGATGTAATTACTATGTGCTTTCCAGCTTCCACTAAGGCCTTAAACACCTGTAGCATATATGGATTTGCGTAGCACAATTCAAGCTCAGTATCTATTTCGAGTCTCATGCCCTCTTCTAAATCTATACCTGTTGCCTCGCTAAGCACATTCCAAATGTCTTTTAATGTGACTTCGTAAGATTTTGTCTGCTTATACTGAGCCACTCTCGCTTTATGCTCGGCCTCGATACGGATACGTTTAAAATCCATGTAACCAAGCTTCTGCCCCATGATATAAAATAAATCAGTCGGTGCCGAAAATGGTCTAATAATCAAGGTATCAAAAATATCAAATGAAATGACATCGTATTTACGAAGTTTTTCAACAAACTGCGCTGGTGTTCCTAATGGGCATGACGCACTTTCCGGCTTATCTGTTCTTAATCTTTTTGTCTCATATATTTCTATATCTTTTCCTTTTCCCAGCCACCTTTGGAAAAGAATGTAGTATGCAAAGTTAAGCCATATTAAATATAGCCATGAAATGATTTTTATAATACCTGATGAATTATCATGTAAACCATGATACCTCTGCCTTATACCAGTGTGTTTGTTTACAAAAAAATTATATATCTTTAATTTCATATTTCTCCCTTAAAAATAAACATCTCCCATTCATGAAGGGAGATGTTTATTTATCACCATAATTTTGCAGCCAACTTGAAGTATACATGACATACTCAAACATACCACAATAATATTTCAGGTCCAAAATGTTTGCAAATCTTAAATGTAACTAGATTCTAGTGAACATATCTATGCTTTTTGTAAAGAGCAATAGTTCAAAAAACAATTTGTCTAGTTCTCTATAACCCCCTTTATACTATTTAAATACAATTCATTGAGCTAAACTAACACCCCTCATACTTTACTAAAGTTCCATCTATTGTGTTAATAGAATAATAAGAATAATCTTCAGCACGAAATCCTAGCATTATCCGCTCTTTAAGCATCGTAATTGCCAGATCAATATCTCCTAAATATATACCATTCAAAATATCTGGTCCATAATCCCACCATTTTATATTTAAAAGTTCCTCTATCTGTTTAACACTTCATTTTTACTTGTGAATCTGGCAGGAGAAAATTCTTCAAATCCCAACTAAAAAACAAATGGACTTTGCCATAAGCATACCTCTTATACATGAGATATTATCTCTTATTGTTGCAACAAATGTCAGGAATCACAAGTGAATTACACATTTGATGCTAGCAATAAAGACTTGCTATATAATGCATCTTTTCGTTATTAGATTGTGCAAATTGTTTAGGCTCTGCTTTTTCAGATATGGACAAGCCATTTTTGTTTAAAAAGTTAACAAACTCAAAATATCTCAAAGCATACATGCTATTAAAATTATCATAATTTGCCAACTCATAGTAATACTTCAAATCTTTTGATCTATCAAATTTTTCCATATCTATTGATGGCAAATTAAAATGAGCTGTTAATTCTCTTGTTCTAGAGTCAGTTATTATAAAAAGTGATTTAATATTATTCCATAAACTTATTACATTTCCATGGAACCTAGCTCCCATAGAAAAATCATACAAAGCTGTTTCTTTCTTCCAGTCATTGACAGAATAATATAAATGACTATTCTTGAGAAGCCAATTATTCACATACTTATAATATTCGTTATCACATGTATGGTCATTTGTCATTATCAAACTGGTTTGCTCAATAAATGACGCATCAAAATCAGCCAAATATGCCATGAATTGCTTTTCTTTTTGAGTCATTCTTCCATAAAAAGTCTTAAAATTTGCTACTACATTATTTGGATATAATACATTGTCAACAATTCTTAAATCCTTATTATTCCAATAATACAGCGAAGGGCATCCAATTATTTCATAATTGTTTATTCCATGCTTAGACAAAATATAAGCAGTATACTCACCTCTAACACCAATAGTTGCTCTTTCTGATATTGACATTAATAACTTCACCATACGATCAGATAGCTTAAAATCAATACAAAAATCATTAGCCTGCAAGCCAACACTAATTGGGATTATTGCTGTATCAGTCTCCTCTAATAGCCGTTCTAGAAATTCATTATAATCTCCCTGTCTTATCCAAATCAAATCTGTAGTGATTATTTTATCATAATCGTTTAAAGATATTCCTTTTTCCTTGTAATCATAAGGAATTCTCTCAATATCAATTAGTCTAGTTAATGAAGTCCAAAAGGCTATATTTCCAGTATTATTGCCCAAATACTCTACTTTATTATTAACTCCTTCAAAGTTATTCAAATCGGGATAAAACATACCCACTTTCATATTATGCTTACTCCTTTAGTTTTTAACCGTATTGCTTTTGCTAAGTTTATCCACAAGACGCTTTTTAAAAAAGTCCCTGTCACAAATAAACCAAAAAATAGCTTTTTTTATTATATTTCTTTCTTCAAATCCATTTTTATTATATAGCGTCCAAGCAGGATTATCATCCTCTACTTTTATATATTCTTTAACATATTCTGTTTTATACTCCACATTATTTTTAAACGATGGGCGTAATTTATGATAATTAGCAAAATCTCTCCATTGATTAGATAGCTTCACTTTTCCCCCTGCCCATAAATCATCCTCAAATGTAATGCAATCAAACATACGTAAATCTGTGTCTTCTATATATGCTAGAATATGCTCAAATGGCATTGAAATATCAACATTTCTCATATACATATTATCCGAAATACCCGCAAACTTTTCATAGAACATATCTACAAATTTTAATGCGTTTTTTTGAATCTCAGAAATCAAATAAAAATGTGGATATTCAATTTCATATTGTTCAAAACAAATATTAAATTCATCATCAGTTTTATATTTAATACATGATGGTGCCAATTTCGAAAATAACAATTCCCTCTGTGAGCCTGTTATTGCTGGTGAAAAATCATAGAATAATTTTACATTAAAATTGTAATTCTTCTCTCTTTTGTCTAAATCATCAGAATTTGAATGCACATAATATCCGTCAATAGATTTTCCAGTAACCTTGTAAATCATCTCTTGTGTTCTACCGCTGTATCCGATATCAACTAATGCACAATTGTCATTGAAAACTTTAGAAATATAGTTTTCGCATTTTCGATTATAGTTTTCAGCTTTTTTTTCATCAAACAACACATATAATATGTCTTTTGTAAATGAAACAAAGCTTTCAAAAGAATTAATTTTTCTTTTAGCAGCACTATCTACAACTTCTACATTTGATAGATTTAACAAATCTACCAAATCATCTATAATATCTGTCCCGCATAGATTTCTATTAGCATAATATGAATATAAATTTAATAAGTCTTCTTTACGTTTTATGCCACAAGGAATAGCCGCTTTTCTTGAAGTATAAAAATAATCTGATTTAATCTTTGAATTAATCCCATACTTTTTTAGTATGTCAAAAGCCATCATAGGTAAGTATCCATCGCGCGCAATGAATACCATTTTATTCAAATTATTATTTTTTGCATTATCTGAAAGCCACTTCACAAAGCCAAGTAAATGAATACCTAAATAATAATAGCCAAAGAATTGTGGTGAAGCATTACTTTCTGACCATTCATTATACGAAACAAACGGCATATCGTATAATTCATTTGCAACCACAGCTAATGCGCATCTGTTTCCAAAGTATTCAGTTATTTTCTCATAATTAATCCAGCTATTAATTCTGCCTTTTACACCACCTAAGGAATGTGATGTTTTAATATCTGAAATATTATACAATAAACAATCTAACGGACGTGCATAAAAGGCTGTTCTAATGTTATTATCAATAGCTTTACAAACATCAGAATCCCAATTGTCACCTATATGCAAAATAGAGTAGCTATTCACACCAAAGCGGTCAATTAGGACATTATATAAACTTCCTGTTCGCTTAGAAGCATTACAATCACAAGATATTAGTAATTCATCATAATCAGTATATCCATTCTTATGCAAGATATTTGATAATACATCTTTTCCTAAGTACATATCTGATGTAAATGATACTTTTTTCCCAATACTCTTAGCAATTTTATATAAATGATAAATACTATTTCTTCTATATAGATAGTTTCCCTCTATCTCAATTTCATAAACCATTAATTGACTAATCTGTTCATCTGTTAACCCTAAAATTTCTTTTATCTCGCAATAAATATCTGCAATAGATATATCTTCCTTTGGTTGTACAGCTTCGTAAATATATTTTTGCCTTACAATCTTCTCCGCCTCAATTCTAATTGCTGCGAAGTTACAATCATATCCACACAGTTCTTTGAATTTATCATTCATTAGTTCAAATACATCTGTTGGCTTATAAAATGGGCGCAAAAGAGCAGTATCGAAAATATCAAAACTAACAACTTCAATTTCATCAGAACAAATCAGCTTTACAATTTCATCATATCTAGAATCATATTCCGTACTAACAGAATAAAAGTAATTAGGATGACTTGGTATATCGTTACCTATTAGATTCTGGGCTAAAATTTTGAGTAAAGCAGTCTTATCCTCATCAGCTAAGTCACTTTGGGTTACATTATTTGTCCAAAAGTACTTATATAAGGCTTCCCAACGATGATAATGATTCCAATTGAGATCTGACAGTCCTTTTTCCTCCAAGAATGATTGCACAAATTTAAATGACAATACTAAGTCATCTATGTTCTTTTTATATTTCTTGATGCCGCCATTCAATGCTGTTGACGCATTTTGATTTCTATAGTAATAATACTTCCCATATTTTACGGATGATAACTTATTTGCGAAATAAAATAATACTGATGAGAATACAAAATCTTCACACATTATTAAATGCTTTTGTTGTTTATCAAGTATTGGAAGCGCTTTTTCCCAAATATCCCTCGAATAAAGCTTGTTCCATATAGTATGCCATATAAACAATTGTCCTTCTTGTTCCCAATATGCATTCCATAAGTCTTCTTTTTCAAGTGTGCCAAAATCATAATCATTATATAGGTTTTGAATCCACCTATAACCTTGTTCATCTTCCTGAACCAAGTTTCCTACAACAATATCAGCATTGCTTTCTTCGGCCTTTTCTATCAGTTCACCATAATAATCCTCAGAAATATAATCATCAGAATCAACAAAACCTATATAATCACCACTACTATGCTGGACACCTGTAACTCTCGCTCTAAACAAACCCGAATTTACAGCATGATTAACAACTTTAATTCTTTCATCTATATTAATATACTTTTCAATTATCTCTTTAGTACCATCGGTAGAACAATCATTAACAACAATAATCTCAAGATTCTTATATGTTTGCTTAATAATCGATTCCAAACATCTAGCAATATAATCCTCAACATTATAAGCCGGAATAATAATAGATATTGTTTTCATTTTTCCCTCTTTCTATAGCTTACTTATTACTATATTTTTATTTTTTATATAAACTATATTCCCAATAATAGCCGTAACTATAGCCCAAATAATCAGCTTAATCCAAGCGCTATAGTGTGAAGGCAAATTATACATCAAACTATTTCGAGTCATATATATAGATAAGAATATAGGATTTGAAGTTAATATTGGCCAATACTTTTCAGGCATATGATCAACAGGAACAAAGATACCTGAAACAAAAAAAATCATCGTCATAAAAAGCGAATACAAATAGTCAATATCTCCGAAAAAAACAGATAATACTGACAAAGTTTTACTAACACCAATTATAATAACCGTTGTCAATATAAGAATGGGAATAACGGTAAAGAATCTAGCAGTTATTTTTATCTTAAAAAAAAGCATAACTAGCCCTAATGCACATGAAGAAAACAATAATTCCTTAAATGCTGAAAATATCTTTTCATAAATAAATATACTGATTGGAATTTTAGTTTTAACCAACAATTGCTTATTCTTAACTAATGTTCCCATTGCCCCAGTAGTCGAATTTCTATAATAATTCATTACAATTATTCCTATAAAAACAAAAACTGGGAAATTATCAATATCATGAACTATAATTTTAGAATAATAAGTAGATAGTACTATCATATAGATTAATGGATCTAATATCTTCCAAAATCTACCTATCTTCATTTCACTAAACCTATGCTTAGAATCCTTAGAACTAATTTGATTTACTACAAACAAATATTGTTCTACATAATAGTAAATTTTTTTCATATCTATATCTTCTTCACCAAATTATTTTCTGATATTTTAAAAACAAGTATTCCCATTAAGAATGTACACATCCCCCAAATAATCATCTTTTGTAACTCAATATAATTCATTTCTTGGTACATAATTGCTTGTCTAGCAATGTCTGGAAAAATAAAGAGTGGATTATTTGCAGTTAAAACGTATAGTTCTTTTGGATATCTCTCTATAGGAATAAATATTGCCACCATATGAACTAATAGTATTAAAACATTTTGCCACAAAAATCTAATATCTTTATAAAAAACATAGATTACAGCCAAGATATAAGATATCCCAATTGTAAACAGCAATTCAAAAGAGACGGCTACGACAAAAAAAATAGCATATATGGATATTTCTACTTTAAAAATCAAAAGTACTAATATCATTGCAATACATGAAAAACCTAGATTTACTAAAGCCGTATACACCCTAGATAAAACAAATATCGATCGTGGCAACTTTGTTTTTTGAAACAGAGTCTTATTATCTTCTAATGCACTCATAGCTGATGCCGAACCTGTACTGAACATAGTCCAAAAAGTATAGCTAATAATATAGTACACTGGGTATGAGGAGGCACTATTGAAAAAATTGCTAAACACTATGCTCATTACTACCATGAATAACAGCGGATTCAACACACTCCAAACTATTCCCAGCACACTTCTAGAGTACTTTCTCTTAATCTCCCTAGCCGTGAGCTCACGTATAACAAAAATGTATTGTTTTATACCATATTGCATTACGACACCTCACTCACTGCTTTTATTGGTTCTGGGACGCCAGCTTCTTGCATGTGCTGATAAGCTTTGCATACCACATCAGGCTCTCCGACCATTCTCAACTCACCTTTTTCAATCCAAACTACCTTTGAGCAGTTTTCACGGATAGTGCCCATGCCATGGGATACTAACAGTACTGTACTTCCGCCGTGGATCATTTCCTTAACACGCTTGAGTGATTTCTTTCTAAAGAATTCATCACCTACTGAAAGTACTTCATCAAGGATAAGGATTTCTGCTGCATCACCAGCTGTGGCGATGGCAAATCCCAAACGGCTGACCATACCACTTGAGTAGTTCTTTACCTTTTCATCCATGAAATCCTGAAGCTCTGCAAACTCTACGATTTCATCATAGTGCTCGTCTAAGAATTTCTTTGAGTAGCCGATGATTGCTCCGTTCAAGTAAACATTCTCACGACCAGTAAGCTCCATATCAAATCCGGTACCCAAAGTAAGTAATTGAACCTTACGTCTGTCTACTTCCACATGACCGCTTGTAGGATGAAGCGCACCAGAAACGATTTTTAATATAGTAGATTTACCAGAACCGTTTGTTCCGATAATACCTACTACCTCGCCCTTCTTTACTGAGAAGCTGACGTGGTTAAGTGCATAAAACTTCCTATATGAAATCTGACGCTTCAAAAGATGAATGATATAATCCTTGATACCATTTGTCTGAGTGCTGGCAACCTTGAACTCCATGGTGACGTCCTGAACGTCAATCACCACATCGTCTTCAGCCTCTGGAACCTCTTCTTCAACTTCATCCCAATCATCTTCATCATACTCATCTAAATCACTATCCAAATCTATTAAATCCATATCTGAATCTAGACTGTGTTTAGAATTTTTAGCTTCTAAAAGCTTTTTACTTTTTTTCTTTAATAAAGCTAGTCGAATAAGAATAGAAACAAGTCCTGTAAATGCCAATATTGCAATTGTAATACCCAAAATCAGCACATAGTCTTCGCCTAAAAACAGTTCTTTTTCGACGGAATCTGCTTGTGTCTCTGAAGCAGCCTGAGACTCTGCAGTATCCACCACATTAGAAGTCGCTACTATATCTGTTTCCTTTAATGGTTCTGCAGTTTCCTCTTCTTCAACGACCTCTTCCTCATCCTCTTCTTCCTCTGAAGGATCGACAGATACCTGTACTCTTCCTGCTACTGAAGTAGATAATGCTTCTATTCCTTCGGTAGGATACACAACTGCAGAATTAAAGCCTAAAACTGTATCAGCGTCTCCTATAACATTGAAATTAACCATATACTTAACTTCTGGTCCTCCACTGTTTCCAGAGAAACCAAGCAAGCCATTACCTAAATCGACCGTATCTGCTCCACCCACATACTCAAGGACTGTTGGGTCATATTGTACTGTGACAACATAAGGGCCTACTCCTTGTTCAGTTGATACATACACACCTACGTTAAAGGATTCCCCTTCGGTTGTACTATAACTGGCTGAGCCAAAATGAACATTTGCTTCATCAGCCTTTACATTTCTTAAAGGAATGCAAACAGATATTAAAACACTGATTAGCATTCCAACCAAAAAATACTTTTCTCTAATCCTCTTAAACATTACTCTCTACTGCCATTTCTATACTTAAGCGCTTATTGCTTTTCTAAGATACATTCCCCATTTGTATCCGCGCTCATTTATCAAAGCTATTTTACTTGTAACCCCTTCTCCACAAAGATTTACAATACTTCCCTCAGGCCAGCCACTTTCATGTAGCTTAACCTTGCTATTAGTAAATTTAAAAAAGATTTTTAACAAAAAACTTTGTTTAAATAACTCTCTCTTATTCCATCTTCTGGCCACATCTTGCATGCCAGATTCCAACACATCATCACAAAAAAGTAATGCTCCCATCACCTTTGCTTCTGTAGCTGTTGGTTTCCCCATGGAAAGCATTAAAAGTTTTTCTATCACTTTTCTTTCATCTGTTTTTAAAAAATCAGAATCTATTTTCATATTATTTAGGTATTCATTTAATATCCTAAAACCACTTTTTATCTTATCAGTATTTGGATTTCCCTTATTACTCAGTACCGGAGTCATCTTATCATTTGATTTTCTGTACCCCAAGGTCATGCCGCAAGGTTCAGATATAATGGTTTCGTATAAGCAAATGGAAAACCTGGTTTTTCTTTTAATATCTTTATTAGGTCGTAAATAAAAACTATGATAATGCTTTGAATCAGCATGAGCAGGAAGCTGATATAAGCCAAAATAAAATCCTGTCAATTGCACTGATTTACCAGTTATATGTTCTAAAACCTGTTGCATACTCTCCTGCGTTGTACCAAGCCAACCGCTGTCAACAATGGCGTAACTAACATCCTCACAAAGTCCTTCCTGAATAAGGTATTCTTTTAGCCGATGATAAAACATTTGCGAATGAACTCTGATATATTTGAATACTTTGATAGATTGATACAATCTGTTTTTTACATCCTGTACTTGCGTGTAAGAAAGAATCTCATCTTCCCTACCTTTAAAATTTATGCTATCCGCTACTGTTGTAATTTCTTCATCAGTAAGATTTGCTCTTTGTAAAATCTTTCTAAGGGTGATATCTATGCCACCCACACAAATCGTTTCTAATGCTTCTTCTCCAATGAAAGAATATTGAGCATTCCTCAGAGTGTAGCGTGAAACGTAAATATATCTAATATCTAATCCCAGACCTAATCTGTCATTAATATAGAGTGCACATTTATAAGGCAACCAACTGTCTCTGGCCAGAAAATAAAGCCTTTTAATATTGTTTTTTACTGCTGAATTCAAAACCCATTTAGTGTACTCAACTATAACAGGTGCATAAACATGCAGATATATTTCATCATAGTCGTCAAATGCATTAGCTTGATTGTCTGTACGACTCTGACATAGCGCTAAGCCCTGAGAATGGTACCGGCTTTGACTCAATATTGATTTGTAAAGCTTCAGTCGTTTTTTCATCATATTCTTTGTTAATTATTCCCTCTGAACGTTTTATGAATGCAAGTAATGATGCAGGAACTAAGCATGCCACTATTGGTCGTAAAACAAACATCCAACCGAATGGGAATAATATTCCCATATCTTTATATAAACTGTATCTTGTTTTTGCTTCGTTTATACGATACTTTACTTTTCGTTTACGATAAGACTCTCTCGTTTCTCTATATCTGAATAAGTATTCCTGGATGTTATATCCTTTTAGTCCTCTTTGCATTAAATGCATAAAAATCTCATAGTCTTCACAACGCAGCGTTTCTTCTGTAGCAAGATAACCCCTATCTTCGTCAAATATATCTGCTCTAAAAACAACAGATGGATGTACAAAGGGAGAAAACTTATAGTAATCCTTTAATGTAGGCTCATCTGGATAAGGTCTTCTACCCCAAATTCCATTTTCGTCAAACAGCTCTGTGTTAGTACCACACCAGGCATATTCAGGATGAGACTCTAAAAAAGCCACCTGTTTTGCTATTCTAGTATTTACAGAATAATCATCTGCATCCATTCGAGCTATGTATTTTCCTTTAGCACGAAGAATGCATTCATTCAAAGAATAGGCCAGCCCATTATTTGTGTCGCAGCACATGACATGAATTCGTTCATCTAACTGTTCCAGGCTTTTTACTCTGCTAGCTGCATTCTTGCATGATCCATCATCCCATATGAGAAACTCCAAATTTGTATAGGTTTGATTCAATATGGAATTAACTGCATCTTTTAGCATTTCGTCATCCATTTGGTTGTAAACCCCCATGATGACAGAAACTAATGGCTTATCCATCCCTCATATACCTTCTTCATTGTTTTTTGTACTTCATGAACAGTAAAAATCTGCGCAGACTCACGACAGTGCTCTGCCATATACTTTTTCTGTTCTTTATCTTTAATCAGTTTTATAATGGAACGCTCGAAATCAGTGGCTGAAAAAGCATCACACACAAAACTGTTAACCCCGTCTATGGCATATTCCTTAGTGCCTCTATTATCCGCAACTACAAGTGGCACTCCACAAAGCAAAGCCTCCACAGCTGCAATGCCCAATCCCTCTCTTATAGAAGGAAAAACAAAACAATCTGCTACTTGAAGCATATTAGGCATATCTGTTCTAAAGCCAAGGAACTTAACTATATTACTAAGGCCATTTTCCTCAACATATTTTTCAAGATCTTGCTGATTAGGTCCTTTGCCACATAAGAGATAATATATTTGTCCTTCCTTTATATGCATTTCACTGATTAACTTTTTAATAGCCTTGAATACAACTATATGATTTTTATTTTCACGAAGTTCTGCAGCTGTAAGCATAACAAATGCTTTATCGCTTATTCCTAATTGCTTCCTTAATTCAATTCCAGTTTCTTTGTTTGGAACAAATTTTATGTCATCAACTCCAACTCCATGAATTTTATCTACATGTCCACCTTTTTTTAATTTGAAAGTAAGAGCACGTCTATAGTCTTCTTCATTAATAGTTATGAGTTCATCTGTGTACCTAGCAAGAAATTTTTCTGCTGTGTAGTACAATAGCCAGTTAAGTGTAGGCGCCCCATCATAAAAATGAAAACCATGAGCCGTATATATAACATAAGGCTTTCTTTTACTAAGTGTGGCTGCAACTCTGCCGGCTACGCCGCCCATAGGGTTATGACAACTAATAGCATCAATTTCATAATCATCTATTAAATTTTTAATTTGCTTAATTGCTTTTAGATTGGATAAATTAGCAGGATTTTTTTCAATATCGATTTGATGTAATATTATCCCCAAATCCATCAACGCTTTTTTATCAAAAGTGTATATAGGATTATTAAAATTAGATGCGTAATGTATTTCACATCCCATCTTTTTTAGCAGCTTTACATCGTTAATTTCAAACTGTGGAAGGAAGCCACTAATTACAGTTACAAATAAAATCTTTTTCATATCCCATCATTCTCTTATTCCGAACCTGCTCATAGATATTATTTTTTAGAAACATTTAGAATCTGGATATTTTCTAGCAGTGCTTAAATACGTTGTCTTTTCCATTTAATATGTTATTCATAAGTTTCTCTTCCAATTTTTTGCACACGAAAGGAGCGATATTCATCGCCATTGGTACAAAATAAATAAACTATTAAATTAGTATTACTTTTGGATAATATGTGTGGCATCAACCACTTTAAGCTTATAGAAAGAAGCCCGAAATAACATATTTTCTCACATTATTCCCTTAAAACTGTAACGAGCAAATTCACAATTTCGTCACATTTTCCTTAACACTCTATCACAGTTTTTTTTCTTTTTCAATACACATTTTTTTACCTAGATGTGATTCATTTTTATAGCAAAAAATTAAGAGCCCGAAGGCTCTTAAAATGTAACAGCTACAAACCTATATGTATAAAGATTTTCACTCCAACTTCCAACAGAATCAGCCGTAGTAACATACAACATTTCAGACTCTAATCCACCATATTCGTCTCTGAAAAAACATCCATTATGATTTCTTTCATGACCTGTAGTTGATTGTCCGATACTACCAATCTTTTCCCAATTCATTCTTCCAAGCGAATCTATACTTCCATCCCATGGAGCATTATATACAGACTGAACGGATGATATAAAGTCTAGTGCTCCTGAAGGAAATGGATGTGTGTCGCATGTCATATATAAATACCCGTTTGAATATGCAAAATCTGCATTGCTGATAAAATCGTAACTACATGTAATTTTTGTCTTTCCTAGATGTTGCACACTCTCCAAATCCGAACAATCAAGACTTTCTACATATGTAGTAGTTTCAGCTGATGTTCCGCTAGTGTAAAATAAATAAATCGTCCCATTATAATTTAAAAGTGATGGTTGTCCAACACCCCAGCATCCATCTCTTACCGCCGAAATAACTCTTCCTGTTTTTTTCCAATTTTTCAAATCATTAGAAACTGCAAATCCAACTTCATTTGCTGTGCAATCATATGTAGCACATCCCAAATATGCCATTAAATATTTATAGGATTCATTTTTGTATGAAAAATCACCTGCTACAACACTAGGATCACACACTTGAACAGAATCCCATGCTCCCTTTGTTGTACCAAGTACCTTTTTGCCTTCTAAATAAATACCATCCTTCACTTCTCCTGGAGTTTCTGCATTAGAACAATACAATACATTACCCTCTATGCTTGTAGGACAGTATTTGTATACACCTGACAAATTGCTATCAAAAGTAATTGTGTTTTCTTTAATTGTATATAATGGAACCGCTTCATCAGAAATCTTAATCTGCTCCTCAGAATCTGGTACCACTTCAACTGACGTTACTTCAATGGATGATTTGCCTGATAAAACTGTAAATATAGCTAGCATATAGGCTGCTAACACTAATACCCTCTTTTTCATAAATAGTCCCTCTCTTTTTTGTTATAAAAGAAATTCTTGTTTGATTTGTATTAGTGTATCAAACGAATTCAGACTATTTTGTGAAGTTCACACTTGTTTTAAGAATAATTTACAGTTTGTTAACAAAATAAAAAGACCCTGCGTTTTATAACGCAAGATCCTTTGTTTTGTTAATTAATTCTCATTTAAAACTTCTTGTATTTTTTGTTTAGCATTTTCTATATCATCTTCATTTGGAATCATAACATATGCCTTATTTTTTAATGAGTACACATACTCATGAGCTCCTGAGCCACTAACGCTCATTTTTTCAATATTCCAATCACCTGGATTAGATATTTGAAATGATACCAACTCTGCTATCTCATCCGTAGATAAATCTGTTGCGAAGGTTCCGTCACATTCTTTTAATATATCCGAATAGTTTAAAAGTGTGCTCTTTGAACACATCTTTTGAACTACAGACTGTATTACATTCATCTGGTTGTCCCCTCGTTGCACATCACCTGTAGCAAATGAATGTCTCTCTCTAACAAAGGCTAATGCCTGCAAACCATTCAGCTGATTTTCTCCTTTAGAAAAATGGCCTATATTTTCTACATCAAAATCATAATCTGACCAGACAGTTATACCGCCCATAGCATTTATTAAACCTTCAAAACCACTAAAGTTCAATTTAAAATATCGATCTATTTCTATGTCATAAAGGCTTTCTAATGTATCTTCTGAAACCTCGGTTCCATATACACCTGCATGTGTCAGCTTATCCATAGCTCCACCTGCGATTCCTAATGGTACGTAATAGTCACGTGGAGTAGAAACAAGGAGAATATGCTTTTTTTCTGGATTTACAACCGCAATTATATTTACATCAGAACGACTTGTAACTGAAATATGTCCCCAAGTATCTTTTCCACTTATATAAACTATAAACGGAGATACGGTCTCAATCTCCTTTGGCGCTTCCACTTCTTTCTCGATATCAAATGTAGTTAAAAGACGAGTTTTGTCTTCAAAAGCTTCTTCCAGCTCCTCTTCTTCAAGCAAACTTAAATATCCGGTATTTAATACTATTCCCTGAACCTCGCCATTATAAAGGCTATCTATAAGAGAAAAGTAGTCATCACAATCAACAATTTTGTATTCATATTCATCAATAATATTCAATACATCATTATATAAATTGTCCTTTGCCACAGCTACTGGTTTGCCCTTTAGCGCATTGGCTGTTTCATAGCTAGAATCTTTCAATACGTATATACCATATGTGGTTGTCTCAGTATTTTGGTTTGCAATAGTTTCTAATGCCTTTTTGCTTTTGTTATAGTAATAAAAGAATATTATTCCTGCTATTATTACTAACAAAAGTGCAACTACACCAATAATGATTAACAGTTTCTTCGCATTTATTTTCTTCATTTTTTTCATATTAACATTTTCTCCCTTTCAAAAACGTCAGTAATTATAACATAATAAAAAAAGGATTCAACGGTCAAAATATCAATTGACCGCTAAATCCTATTATTTCTCTGAAATTTCTATATATTTGCCACCACTATTCTAAATTCATATGGCTTTAAGAAGAAGTTTTCTCTTTCTGCTTCCTCGTAATTACTAAAGATGATATTGTCACCATAAAATTCTACAGCCTTGTTGAAGCTAGAAAGATTGCAGTAAATGTAAAGTCTTTCATGAGTAGATTCTCTGGTAAAGATAAAAACATCACTTGGTGAGGCTACTCTTCTATAATTTCCATCCTGAAGTGCCTCTGAATTCTTTCGGAATTCAATCATACTCTTATAGAAGTTTAAGATGCTATTCTCATCTCTAAGCTCTGTCTCAACATTAATAAATGATTTATTAGCATTGATTTTTAGCCAAGGTGTACCTGTAGTAAAGCCTGCATTATCGCTTGCATCCCATTGCACGGGAGTTCTTGCATTGTCTCTTGTGGTCTGAAGAATTAATTTGCGTCGAATAGAGTGGACCAATAACATCTTTTTCAATGATTGATTAATGTTATATGATTCTACGTCTTTTAGTTCCTTAAGGCCTTTAAAATCGCCATTTGTCATGCCAATTTCCTCACCCTCATATATAAAAGGAACTCCTCGAAGGCTAAGATTTAAACCACATAAAAGCTTTGCACTTTTCTCCCAGTATTTGCCAACATTTCCAAAGTGATTAACGGAGCGAATCTGATCATGGTTCTCCAAATAATTCGCTGGAACATCTAAAGCATTCTGCCATTTATCCAACACTTTAATAAGCTTACTTGGATTAAATCCCTTTTTAAACCATTTTATTCCGTAATTATCAACATCCATGTGCTCAAAGAAGAACACAGCATCAAGCTCTTTACGATTTTCATCACTAAGAAGCTTTGCATCATCCGGAGTTACAAAAACAGTTTCACCAACTATGAATGTCTTGTATTTGCTCCACACTTCCTCGTTGAAGCGCTTTAATAATTCATGGCATCCTTCTGTGTTCAGATAGTGTTCCCTACCTGTCAATGCTAAACGCTTTTTTCCATTTTCCAGTGATTGTTTATAAATGATATTAATTACGTCACATCTGAATCCAGCAACACCCTTATCCAACCAAAATCTCATGATATCTGTTATTTCATCAAATACATCAGGATTTTGCCAATTTAAATCAGGTTGTTTTTTACTAAAAAGATGTAAGTAATAATCACCCTTTTCAGTTTTTGACCATGCGCGACCGCCAAAGAATGAACCCCAGTTATTTGGATAACTGCGACCATTTCCTTCTCTGAAATAATAATAATTTCGATATTTTTCATCACCAGCGAGAGCTTTTTTAAACCAGCTATGCTCATCTGAAGTATGATTAATAACCAAATCCATTATTATCTTTATTCCAAGCCTTTTGGCTTTACTTATAAGCTTCTCCATGTCTTCCATGGTGCCATATTCAGGATTGATGCCCTTATAATCAGAAATATCATAACCATTGTCATAACCAGGGCTTTGATAAACTGGACTAAGCCAAATGGCATCTACTCCCAGTTCTTTTAGATAATGTAATTTTGAAATTATACCTGGAATATCCCCTATTCCATCACCATTACTATCACAAAACGATCGTGGATAAATTTGATAAACTATAGCGTTTTTCCACCATTTTTTTGTACCAGCTGCTGCCATAACCCTTCCCCCATAGCAATATGTGATAGATTAATAATAACTAAAATGACACATTATTTCAATGTTTTATTCACAATTTACACACAAATAAAGATAAGTTGCGTGATAATTCTAGATATATTTTGTAATATTAAAAAAACGGCAGGCTTATACGCCTACCGTTATAAATATATGCAAGTTTTGCATCTACTACTTTGTTAATAACATCATGATCTTATTTGATCTAGCAACAAACTCTGTCATAGCTTCTGGTGAAAGTGGTGCATTTGCAATCTTTGCTAAATCGTAAAGCTGAGCTGCAAATGTAGGTACATTCTCTGAATCCTTGTTATTAAGGATATACTTAACTAAGTCATTGTTTGCATTAAGTACAAGTGTCTCAGAAGCTGAGCCAAACATACTCATATCCATGCCGCCCATAGCATACATCTTCATCATATCCTGCATACGACGGCTCTCTTCTGATACTGTAATCATAGAAGAAAGATCTTTATTCTTGAACTTTTCTACCTTAACTTCAAGACCTTCGTTGTTAAGAGCTTTTCTAAATACATCTGTAAGTGTCTCTGTTTCAGACTTAAGCTCGTCTTCAGATGTTTCCTCAACCATAGAATCTGTAACATCAGCATCGATTCTGCAGAACTTGTAGTTCTCATTTCTCTGTTCAAGCTGAGTAATAAATGAAGTATCAATTGCATGATCAAGGATTACAGCATTCATGCCCTGCTCTTTGAACATGTTGATGTACTGGCCCTGCTGAGCAACATCTGTTACATAGTAAACAGTCTTTCTTGTATCCTCTGGCTCTTTATTATCATCAGCATCCTTTGTTTCATCAACAACTTCTGCTTCTACCTTTTCGCCATTTTCATCAGTGGCTTTTTCCTCTTCCTTAACAAGTAGCTCTGGAAGAGTGATGTATTTATCATTGATATCCTTGAAGAGGATGTAGTCGTTCATCTTATCGCAGAACTTATTGTCCTTTAAGCAGCCAAACTTGATGAATGGAGCAATATCATCCCAATATTTCTCATAAGATTCTTTTTCTGTTTTGCACATACCAGTAAGCTTATCAGCAACCTTTTTAGTAATGTACTCAGAAATCTTTGTAACGAATCCATCATTCTGAAGTGCAGAACGTGATACATTAAGTGGAAGGTCTGGACAATCAATAACACCCTTTAAAAGCATTAAGAACTCAGGAATAACTTCTTTGATGTTATCAGCGATGAATACCTGATTGTTGTAGAGCTTGATTGTACCTTCGATTGAATCATACTCAGTGTTAATCTTAGGGAAGTATAAAATACCCTTAAGGTTAAATGGATAATCCATGTTGAGGTGAATCCAGAAAAGTGGCTCCTTGTAGTCGTGGAATACATCACGATAGAATGCCTTATACTCTTCTTCTGTGCACTCTGATGGAGACTTGGTCCAAAGTGGCTGAGTCTCATTTAATGCTACTGGACGCTTAACGATTTTAAGCTTATCCTTTGCAGGTGAAACCTCTACCTGTTCTTTTTCTCCATTTTCATTTTCTTTTTCTTCGAACTTAGCATCCTCATGGATTTCTTCAATAACTTTATCTGTATCGAGCTTGTCAGCTGCATCGATTGTCTCGTACTCTTCTGGAGCATCCTTCTTTGAAAGGAAAATCTCTGTAGGCATGAATGAACAGTACTTTTCGATGACTTCGCGAGCTCTGTATTCATTAGCAAACTCGAGGCAATCTTCGTTTAAGAATAATGTGATTTTAGTACCTACCTGGTCCCAATCACCATCGCCCATTTCGAATTCTGTGCCGCCATCGCATTCCCAATGAACTGCTGTAGCACCATCCTTGTATGAAAGTGTATCGATGTGTACTTCATCTGCTACCATAAATGCAGAATAGAATCCAAGACCAAAGTGACCAATAATCTGATCTGAATCAGCCTTGTCCTTATATTTCTCAAGGAAATCTGTAGCGCCAGAGAAAGCAATTTGATTGATATACTCATCTACTTCATCAGCTGTCATACCAAGACCATTATCGATGAATGTAAGTGTCTTGTCCTCAGGGCTTACGATAACCTGAATCTTTGCCTTATAATCAAGAGGAAGTGAGTACTCACCCATCATATCAAGCTTTTTAAGCTTTGTGATAGCATCACATCCGTTTGAAATAAGCTCTCTATAAAAAATGTCGTGATCTGAGTATAGCCACTTTTTGATCACTGGAAAAATATTTTCACTTGTAATTGATAAACTACCTTTTTTGTTACCCATTTTAATCACTCCTTTGTTAACCTACGTGCAGTTACACTAACAAGCATAATGATTTCTACGCTCAGCAGAAGAATGCTTCGCTTAAGAAATATTATAGCTTGTTAGTTACTGCACTTATTCACTAATGAGTATGATAATACGGGGAAAAATCAAAGTCAATAAAAAATTAGCACTCATATACAATGAGTGCTAATAGTATAATTTATTATCATTTTTATAGTCGTTATAGGCAATTATCATAGTCATCTAAGAAGTGATGCTTTACTCCATCCTGCTTGTAAGCTATTACAGTAGCAAGATTAACATTCTCAACACTTCTGAAGATATTTGACTCTACATAAGGATTAACCTTCTTTAGCTCTGCAATAAGATTTCTTGTTTCAAGACGCTTTGAAGCGCTTGTACCATCTACTGAACAGCTGTCACATGTCTCTGTGAAATGACATGCACACTGAAGGAAATGCAATCCATTGTATCTTTGCCATGCAATAATATCATCCTGTCTAACAAGATAAAGAGGACGAATCAATTCCATGCCTTCAAAGTTTGTGGAATGAAGCTTTGGCATCATTGTCTGAATCTGAGCTCCGTAAAGCATTCCCATAAGAATTGTTTCGATAACATCGTCGTAGTGATGGCCAAGGGCGATTTTGTTGCAGCCTAATTCCTTTGCCTTTGAATATAAGTGACCTCGGCGCATTCTAGCGCACAAGTAGCATGGATTCTTTTCAACAGTATCTACGGCATCGAAAATATCGCTTTCGTAAATAACGATTGGTATTCCCATAAGCTTTGCGTTGCTCTCAATGAGGCGACGATTTACCTCGCTGTATCCAGGATCCATTACAAGAAAAGTCAGATCAAAGTTGACCTTTTGATGCCTTTGGATTTCCTGGAAAAGCTTTGCCATCAGCATGGAATCCTTACCGCCTGAAATACAAACAGCGATATGGTCTCCTTCTTTTATAAGCTCATATTCCTTGCAAGCTCTGGCAAATGGGGAGAATAAGCTCTTGTGGAACTTCTTTCTAATGCTTTTTTCGATTTCTGCTCTCTGCTCATTAAGCTCGTCGTCTGCCTCAGAGTTTTGCTTATCCATCATGTATGAAAGGTAGCTGTTATATCCACCCTTAAGGCTGACAGCATCAAAGCCCTGCTCTGCTAAAACTTCTGCATCCTCAATAGAAACCTGTCCTCTAGTGCAGTACAAAATTATTTGCTTTGACTTATCTAGCTGATTTACCACGCTATCTAAATCAACTTCAAATAATTCATGGGTGATACTGATAGCATCAGGAATCATACCATACTTGAGGCTTCCTTCATTTCTGGTATCAACCAGCATGTATTTATCTTTATCAAGCTTTGTAAGCTCTTCAAATGTAATCTCTTTCATATAATTCCTCGTTAACCCCATTACTGGTGATCTGCAACACAGTAATAATCAAAGGTTCCTTTGCTAACTAATTCTCCATTGTCATCTGTCACTTCTACATCAATAATGCAGAACTTACGAGTACGCTTTACAACCTTTCCTTTGGCTGTAATACGTCCAGATTTGGCGCCTTTAAGGAAATAATAGTTGGACTGCTGTGTGACATACTGACGTCCATCTGCTCTTGCAGTGTAACCTGCGCAAGTATCTGCCAATGTGAAATGTGCTCCGCCATGGGCAATTCCAAGAACATTAAGTGTTTCTGGAACAATATCAATATGTGCAGTGGCACCTGTCAACTCAATATCGTCCATAACGATATGATTATATTTTACAAATTCATTAGCATTAAGAGATTCTGCTAACATCTCCATTAATTCTTCACTCATAATATAACTTCCTTTCAATTAACTAGAGATATTATAAAATATTTAAAACAAAAAAACAGCCCACATCAAACCCTGATGTGAGCTGAAATATTATGTACTTTCTCTCTTTACAAGCGTAACTGGAAGCAATGTTCGCTTAGGAACAGTCTTGCCTTCAGACGCTGTAATTACCATATCAACAGCCGCCTCAGCCATTTCTTTTATTGGCTGGTGAATGGTAGAGATTGGTGGATTTGTGATTTGAGAAATCATTACATCATCAAATCCAACTATTTTGATATCCTCTGGTACACGCTTGCCAAGCTTGGAACAGACCTGCAAAATCTGAGAAGCAATCAAATCTGAACTGGCAAAGACTCCATCGATTTCTTCGTCGTATTCCAATGCACCTTCCAGCATATCATGATAATCAAGGCTGTTGTATTGCCCCATATTCGTAGCAACAACCTTATAAAATACTCCGTTCTTTTCACAGACTTCTATGAACCCTAGGGCTCTGTCATCAGCTGGCATGGAATTATTCAAAATACCACTGACGTGTAGAAGTCTCTTGCAACCGCAGTCAATTAAATGCTGAGCTGCAAGTTCTCCCCCTTGTTTATTGTCGCACTCTACAGCTGCTGTTCCATTTTCAACAAAACGCTCAACTGTAACAAGTGCTATATTGCTGTCCGTAAATTCCTGTACTGCCACACTTCCAGAGAAAAGAATGATTCCTGCAACCCTATTGCTCGTGCACATATCCAAATACTCTTTTTCCTTATTGTTTCTCCCCTTGGAGTTGCACAAAATAATCTTGTAACCATGCTTACTAGCAGCATTTTCGATGTTACTTATCATCTCTGCAAAGTATGGATGTCTAATATGAGGAACAATGACCCCGATAGTATTAGTTGTTTTTTTTGATAGAGATCTTGCTACCTCATTCGGTCTATAGTTAAGCTTAGCCATAGCTTCATAAACCTTTTTTCGAGTTTCGTCGCTAATATAACCTCTGTTGTTTAATACTCTCGATACCGTGGTGACAGTCAGTCCGCATTCTGCTGCCACATCTTTTAATGTTGCCATTGTAACCCCCTTATACTTCTACGGGAAAGCGCAGCATTATAGTTGCCTACTTCACAGCCCCCGCTGTTATTCCCTCAACAATATATCTCTGTAAGAAAATATAAAGAATAAGGATAGGTAACATAGCAAGCAAAAGTGCCGCCATAATTAATCCTGTGTCTGTAGAAAACTGCCCATAGAATACCTTCGTAGCGATAGGAATAGTATATAATTCCTTTCTACCAAGTACAAGTGATGGAAGCAAATAATCGTTCCAGAATGCCATCGCATCAATGATTGCTACTGTTGCAATTGTTGGCTTCAATATCGGAAATACGATTTGTGAGAAAATCTGCCACTTGTTACATCCATCAATTGTAGCTGCTTCTTCCAACGAAATAGGTACATTTGTGTGAATACTTCCATGGAACATAAATGTTGCCATTGAAAGTGAAAAACCAATATGCATAAAAATTAATGTAACTCTATGATTTAAAATACCAAAAATTCCACCATATAGGGAAACAAGAGGTACCATGAGCACCTGGAAAGGAATAACCATTGATGCAATCATAAGTACAAATAAAATCTTGTTAGCCTTCCAATTATTTCTAACAATAAGATAAGCAGTCATAGATGAAAGAATGATAGTTCCTATTGTAGAAAGAATTGTTACGAACAATGAGTTTCCAAATACTTTGAAGAAATTCATTTTCTTGATAGCATTTGGGAAGTTCTCAAGTGTAAATCCATGCTTACCAATAAGAGCAAGTGGATTTGCTGTAATATCAGCCTTAACCTTGAAAACGTTCATGATAACCATTATGAAAGGGAATACGAATGCAATAAATAATAACGTAAGTACGATAATCATAATGGCATGTTTGATTTTTTTATTACGAGCTGCTACTTCATTTTCCATTATGCCTGCACCTCCCCTTTCTTACCAACGTAAACTTGAATTCCACCAATTACTGCACAGATAACAAACAAGATCAAAGCCTCAGCCTGGCCTGTACCATAGTTTTTGTTAACGAATGCCTGGTTGTATACGTGCATAGCTGCAAGAGCTGAGCTACCGTATGGATCACCGTTTGTCAATGAAAGGTTTACATCATAAACCATGAAACATCTGGTGATTGTAAGGAACAGACACTGTACAAATGACGCTGTCATAAGTGGAATAGATATGTGAATGATTGACTGTGTTCCTGTACAGCCATCAATTTTAGCCGCCTCAATAACATCTTCTGAAACACTCATAAAACCTGCAACATAGATAAGCATCATATAACCTGCATATTGCCATACAGAAACTATAATAAGTGCTGCTATCGCCCCATTTTCTGTTGCAAGGAGTGACTTAGCATTGCCTGATGAAATAAAGCTTCCCAATGCTACAAAAGCTTTATTGAAAACAAATTTCCAAACGTAACCAAGTACGATACCACCAATCAAGTTTGGTACGAAGAAACCTGCTCTGAAAAAATTCTGCCCTTTAATTCCGCTTGTTACCATATAGGCAATGATAAAAGCTACAGCATTTACAAGAATAACTGCAATTGCTGAATAAATAAATGTGCGTCCTAATGAAACCCAATAACCTGAATCCGCAAATGCGTTAACGTAATTTTGAATACCCACAAATGGTTTGTTACGAGAAACACCATCCCAGCTGGTAAGTGTTAAGTATAAACCATAAATGAAAGGTATGATTACCACGCAGGCAAATATAACTGTTGATATACCTGCAAAAAGCAAATACTGCTTTATTTTATAGCTCATTGTATTTGTTTTCATAATTCTATCCCTTTCAAAAAAAGTGGGACCTTGGAGTCCAAGGCCCCTTATTAACAATCAATATGATTTTAATGTTCGATTGGTGTTGCTGTCTTGAAGTACTCTTCTACTGCTGTAACCAATTCGTCTCTTGTCATAGCCTCATCCAAATACTTCTGCATGATTTCCTGACCAACTACTGTCATGTGATCATCTGGTAAGTAGTTGTAGTTAGGAATAAGCTTTCCTGCATCTGCATAAGACTTAACTGATAATGAAAGTGGGTCAAGTGCTGAAGCATCGATGTTGTCGAATGCTGGAACAAGTGCACACTGCTCTGTAAGGAATGCATTTCCTTCAGGATCACTTACTAACCAGTTAAGGAAGTCAAGTGCTGCCTGTCTCTGCTCATCGCTTGTAGCATCTGAGCTATCTACGAAGAAGTACTTAGAACCACCACCAACAAGCTTTGTATTTGTGTCATCAGATGTGTTCTCAGGTACTGGCATGATTCCCATGTTCTCTGTGTAATCGTACTGGTTGATTACTGACCAATCCCAGTTACCACCAAACATGAATGCGATGTCGCCCTGTGCGAGCATCATAGATGACTCTTCACGGTCAGCGTTTGCTGCTGAACCCTTAGCATAGTTGTAAGCAATTAATGTATCGAATGTATCCATAAGCTCGTTGAACTTTTCGTTGCTTCCAAGATCAGCTTCGCCAGCTAATAATGAGTTAACGAATGCATCTGGATCTTCCTGCTGCTCATATACTTCTGCGAAGTAATGTGCGCCAAGTGACCAGTACTCAGAAAGGACACCAACTGGAGTCTCCATTCCGCCAGCCTTAAGCTCATCTAAAAGAGCCTGGAAATCATCAAGTGTTGCAACTGATGATGGATCAAATGTCTCGCCTGTGATTGCCTCAATTGCATCTGCGTTGTAAATAATACCTCTAGCCTCTACACAAACTGGGAAACCAGCAAGCTTGTCGTTTACTGTAATACCAAGTGTTGTGTGACTAGCCCAATCTTCATTTGAAAGATCATAAGCATAATCATCAGCAAGTGAATAAATATCTTTTGCATCAACCATTGTAAGTGTGTATGGATCGTTTGATGCATACTTTGTTGCTACCTGAGATGCAACTGTTGTATCAGTATCAGCGTTGTATACCTCTACGTGTACGCCAGTAGCTTCCTCATAAGCTTCAGCCATTTCTTCGAACTGTGTCTGAATCTCAGTCTTTGAATTAAGTACTGTGATTGATACGCCTGAGCCTGAAGCACCGTCAGATGAACCACCCTCTGAGCTACCACAAGCAACTAGTGAAGCTGACATTGCAGCTACCACCATAAGTGACAATAACCTCTTCTTCATTAAAATTAACCCTCCTTCAAATAGGTTCGTGTGTTGTTTACAAATTGGATATTAGCATTCAACATATACTATGTCAATCGGTTGACATACAATTTAAGGCCAAAGGTGTTCATTTTGTAAAAATACATCAAATTGTTAGAATTATTTTTGTGCATTATTCACCTAAATCAGGCATAAAAAAAGCTTTGACATATGTCAAACGTGTGATATATGTCAAAGCCATTATGTTAACTATTTTCTCTTTTTAATATCAAAAATTGCTGATATAGGTTTAACCGTAATGTTGTCTATGAAGTAGGCAATTATAACAGAACCTATTAATGTAGCCAGTGAAAGAAACAAGAATCCCATTCCCTTATGCATTAGTGAGCTTGTAAATGTATAACAATACTTTCTTACTGCAAAAACCAGCACCAACATGTGTCCTAAAATAATGCCATAGCTATACTGGCTAATCAATCTTATCAGATATACATTTTTTAGCTTATCTCCTAATTTAAAGAAGAAAGCCATTATGCCTACAGATACAACTATCATATATGGATAATGAGCCGCTAAATCATCTGACATAGGTGGATTCAAATGAATTGCCACTTCAAATAATATAAGTGCAACCACACCAGCAATCATTGCAATGCTATCGTATTTACGTGACTCATCCAAGCTATACCAATACCCTATCAAGAAAATCAAAAGCCAGAATGTAAAATTCATAGGCATGGCATTTTCATTGATAATAAATTTTGTAAGAACAAAATATATGTATAAAACCATTATCAATGCTGTCATTTTTTTGTATGGCATCTCTTTAAGCATGTATCGTAAAAACGGTACCAACACATATAAAGAGATGATTACATATATAAGCCAAAAATGATGTACATTTGCCTTAGAATAATCTGCAGTAATTATTTTATAAATTGCAGTTGTAAATGATGTATAGCGCTGCGCATTATACTCCCACAGATAATAAAAGTAATAAATTACAAGTGGCACTATTATCTTGGTAAATCTCCTTCCATAAAATGTAAGAAGATTTTCATCCTTAAACCTTAAAAGTAATGCACCTGATATCATTAAAAATAGGCAGTTGCCTCCTACCCCGGAAATACATCTAATCAGATTTAAAACCTCATATAAAGGTGTTCCTGCCATGCCTGATGCATATGGCCAATCCATAGCCAGCACATGAACAAACATAATAAATAATACCGCAAGAGCACGAATGTAATCATACACCGGTTTATGATTGTTTTCTGGCAGTGCAAGGGTCTGTTTTATATAGCCTGTATCTTTAATAGATTTTACAATGCTAAAAACACTGCATAGCCCCACAATTAAAATGGCGATAAACCAATTAATAGGATGTGTAGTAAACACTCCTATAATGGCCAGAAAAAGGATATCTATTAATACCCAATAGGCCACTGCAAATAAACTTTTTTTCATCATTCCTCCACGTAGCATAACCATAAAAAAGCTGCATCGTATATACGATACAGCTTTGTGCTACGACATAAAAAATATTAAGGATTAAAGATCTACTGAACCAACGCGATCCTTGTTTGCTACATAATAAATCTTGCGCTCCTCTGGCTTGATGTAGATGTTGAGCTCTTCAAGAGTCTCTTTCTTGTAATCCTTCTTGAACTGAGCCTGTGCCTTCTTGATGCACTCAGCTTCTGTAAATTCACGATCCTGATACTGAACAACAGCTGTTGTTACTACTGCCTTCTTAGCCTTAGCTGTTGCTTTCTTAACAGTCTTTGTAGCTGTCTTCTTAGCTGCTGTAGCTTTCTTTGTTGCTGTTGCCTTAGCTTTTGTAGCTGTCTTTTTAGCTGCTGTAGCTTCCTTCTTTACTTCTGCAACTGCTTTCTTAGTTGCTTCACTAGCGCTTGCTGCTGCAGTCTTTACAGTTGTAGCAGCAGATGCAGCTGACTTCTTTACATCATCAACTGTAACCTTTGCATTTGTTACCATTTTTTCACCCTCCTATATGAGCAAACAATTATTATTTTTTATATGCCCTATATTATAGTCATTTACTCACGCAATTACTAGTACATTCAATTAATTTTCTACCAAATCACTAATAAAATAAAAATTATCAATTCTTTTTAGTACAAATTGCAATTATATATAGAAAGTTGATTATATTTTGAATTGTCTAAAAATGGTCATTTAATGTTTTAAAAAAACTATCACTTGTTAATTCCGAAGAATCCTCTGGAAAATCTATAGACTCCCAAAGCTTTGTATTCATGTCAGAGAAATATCTATCTTCTAAATCAGAAACGATGTCTTCAAGCACTTGCTTACGGCGGTTCTCGATGATTACAGTTTTGTTTTCTTCTGATAACTCTTCGTTATACTTGTCCAAACACTGGAAGAAATAGTAACCACCATCAGCAGCAATTGCTGAAGAAACTTCATCTGTATCAAGATTGAAAACTACATCATCAACTTCCTCTGGATACTCTCCTCTTGCGAAGGTAACCTGATAAGAATCAAGTTCTGTGTATGTTGATGCAAGTCTCTCAAATGTGTAACCGTAATCTATCATTCCCTGGATAGTCTCTGCTGTAGATTCATCTGAAACATACAGTACAAAAGCTTCCATAACGCGGGCCTCATCTTCGGATACTTCCTCATCAACAGAGTTCATTAATTCCTCGTATACTTTAGAAGCTAAAGTATATCGCATATACATTTTTTCGATATCTTTTTTCTTTGCTTTTGTAAAACTTTTTTCTGTTGAATTTAATGATTTGTAGTACTCTTCTGCTGCGTCAGAGCAAGCCTTCTTTTCTGATTCTGTAAGCTCGATTTCCTGCTCACTTGCATATACATTTAGAATGTATACCCTTGTTAAATGCTCCATTGTTAAATCTTTTATTGAGCTTGTCATTGTATCAGTATCATAATCCTCTGACCAAAGATTTACCCCATCTACAGATCCGTAAATGTTTTTCTCGTTTAATAGATAAACAAGAGCTTCTTTTTTGGAGCATTTAAAATCTCCGATTTTAAATACAGTGTTGTATCCACTAGATGTATCGAAATAAACTACTTTGTCTCCTACTGTACAACCAGTAAAATTAACCGCTAGACATATCGCAAATGCGATAGGTAATAACTTCTTATAAAACTTCATATTAACCCTCTACAACAAGATATCTTCCATCAGAAATAGAAAATACTTCTTCGGCTGATAAGATTTCTTCTTCACTCATGCCTGTAATATCCATTTCGTCTTCAAGATATTCAAGTACCTCTTTTTTATTCTTGCAGACTGTGGCACATACGTCCTCTAAAAACTCTACTGCCTCATCGTAAGACTCAGCTACCTTTTCAGGAAATAACTGTAACTGTTTCTCCAAAAATGTTTCAACTACTAATTTGTCGTACATATATTTATACTCCTTTCAAGTGCAAATGAATAAATGAGCACTTCCTTAACAGGAACATCGTAAGCATGCTCTATTGCATCTTTGTATAGCTTTAATTGCTTTTCATATCTTAGCACTAAGTCCTTGTCTTCGTCCACCTTATCAGTCTTATAGTCCATAAGAATTATTCCATCATCCTCTTCAAAGAAGACATCAATAATTCCCTGCACTAAAATCATCTCATCCGTAACATCTTCATCGTCAAACAATTCCTTTGCATCGCTTCCAAAAACAAAAGGCTTTTCTTTGTAAAGCTTTCCATTCATAGCTGCCTTTGACATACGATTAGACAAGTTGTCGTTTAAGAATACCTGAAGCTTTCTATGATTGATTCTTGCAAATTCATCATCTGATAAGCTCTTAGTCGCCTCCATATATTTCAGTTGCTCATCAAAGCTTGACTGGTAATCGTCTCTAGCAAAATCAAAGCATTCCATAAATCTATGCATGGCAGTTCCATATAAAGCACCTGAAGGAACCTTGCTTTCTTTGTCATTTCCTTCCGTAGCGGTACGCATGAACTGAGGTATGTAGCTTTCCTCTTCATTTTGAATAAATGCAGGTGCTGCATCTTCATTGAACTTGAAGGTATTTTCCATTGCCTGATGTTTGATTTCAGAAACAGAATACTTGCTTTTATATTTGCTATCTGCAAGGCCATTGTATTTAAATGATAACGTATTTGCGATAGTGTTATCCGCAGTACTGCCTGACTGGACAATGCTTTCAATGGCTTTCTTTACCTGTTCCTTTACAATTCCCTTTTCAACCTGATCAATGAACAATTCCTGACAATCTATAATACGTCTGTTGTAATCTCTTCCAGATGCATTCAAAGCACGAATTATCAGTTCTATACTTGTGGATGCTCCTATCTTAGTAGGGAAGCTGAGCTTACTTCCATCCCCACTAAACTCTTCTAACTTATCAACAACGCTTTTATCTTTTGATGGTTTTATTGCACCAGTAATAATCAGTTTGTCAACAGCTCTAGTAAGTGCTACGTAGAGAATTCGTAAGTATTCTCCTCTTTCCTCAGCTGCAGCTTTTGCATGAATCAGATTAAAAAATGGTGTCTTGTAGGTAATCCTTGTTTCAGGATTTCGATAATTCAATGCCACACCAAGTGTTGCATCATATGAAAAATTGCTTGTGTCACTTCTAAATCCACGGCCACATCCACAAACAAATACTACAGGGAATTCCAAACCCTTACTTTTGTGAATAGTCATTATTTTGACAGCCTCATCATTTTCACCAACTGTCTTAGCAAGTCCTAGATCCTCATCATATGTTCTAAGGCTTTCAATATAGCTTACAAATCGAGACAAACCTTTGAAGCTAGTACTCTCAAAATTGACAGCTTCATCCACTAGTTTATCCAGGTTTGCAGAAGCCATCTTGCCGTTAGGAAGTGCCTTGCAGTACATTCCATATTTGGTATATTCCAGGATGTTTTCTATTATTTCATGTATAGGTGTATCTATAGCCTGCTCTCTGAAATAGTTTAATGTATCAAGGAACTCAGAAACATCCTTTGTGGACTTTGTCTTGTTCCACTCAAGAAGGCATCCATATAAAGATTCCTCAGTGTTAATTGTTCTAATTTGGGCAAGTCTTTCAGAAGAAAAACCAAACATCTGAGAATGTAATACTGCCGCAAGAGGAATATCATTAAAAGGATTATCGATAATAGTAAGCATTGATAATACTGTCTCAATTTCCTCTCTATCAAAAAATCCAGTCTCCTCAGCAACATATGCTGGTATGCCATAATCTTTTAATGTGGAAATGTATTTGTCAGCATGGCCTTTTGTACCTCTCATGAGAATAACAACATCTGATAAACGCATATCTCTAAGATATCGTCCCTCATCGTTTTTACCGCTGACCTGGAAGCCTGATGCCATCAACTCTTTAATGCGCTTTGCTACAACAAGTGCCTCAAGCTCATCTCCATTTTCGATATTGAGCTCTTGCATTGAATCAGAATTCTGAGTTGCAATTATAATCTCTGATTCATAATCCTTTCCTTCACCAGGAAAGCTTTTATCTCCAAGCTTTAAAGCCGCCTTCTCATCATAGGCAACCCCGCCAACGTCCATCTGCATAAGAGGCTCAAATACCTGATTACAAAAATCAAGAACTTGCCATCTACTTCTAAAGTTGTTATCCAAATCAATTCGGATATCATTGCCAGTATCATCAGTTGGATAAGTGTAAAGCTTATCAATAAACAACTGTGGGCTAGCTTGTCTAAAAGCATAGATAGACTGCTTAACATCACCTACTGTGAAATAGTTGCTTCCATTGCTGATAGCAGTAAGAATCTGTTCCTGTAACTCGTTGGAATCCTGATACTCATCTACCATGACCTCTTTGAAATGCTGTGACAGCTCAACTGCTACAGGTCTTTTTTCATGTTCTTTAGAGTCCTTATTTCTAAGGATTTCAAGAGCCATGTGTTCAATATCATTAAAGTCGTATATATTTTTCTTTGCTTTTATTTTGTTTAAGCTTTTCGTGTATTCTTTTGTAAATCTGATTAATGCTGATGCCTGTTTTTTCACATACATCAAATCAGAAAACATATCTTCCAAGCTGGATGAATAGTATGATTCCTTTAATTCGCCTACCACATCTTTGTATTTTGCTCTAAGCGCTTTCGCTCTAGCTAAATCATCCTCATTTAAAGATGTGCCTTTGCTTCCAAATCTTTCTGAAAAATCAGCACCCATAACAGCACTATATTTGTCTTTGAAAGTGGAAGCTTCAGCTATACCTCTAAGCTGAGCCAACTCATTTGAGAAGATGTGTTTATCCTTAGAATCACAATCGGAATCATATAAATCCAAAAGCTTTGCAACTGAATCTATTAGTCCACTTACATACAAATCCGTATATGCGATAATCTGTTTTATCAACTGGGAATTTTCTAATTCTTCTACGCTACCAATATTGTAAAGATTTAACGCATTGTCATACCATTCATCTACCCATGCAAAGCTAGTTGCTTTATCATGTATTGCAAAGACCATTTCCTTTAGAGTGTCTGTTCTTCTGCCCGAAATATAAGCGTCTGCCAAAAGTTTAAAATCTTCATCATCCGCTTCCAAATACTTTGACAAAAGATCACTGAACACCTCATCGCAAAGCATTTTGAGCTCTCCCGATGTTCCTATTCTAAAGGCTGGATCCATATCGATTTCATAGAAATAGTTTTTTACAACCCAGCTACAGAAGCTATCTATGGTTCTAATATGGGCGTTATGTATAAGTGTGGCCTGTGCCCTGATTCTAGCGTCCGCACCATTATTTGCAATGGCTTTATCAATGGCACGTCGGATTCTATCTTTCATTTCCGCAGCAGCTGCAGTAGTGAATGTAACAACCAGAATTTCATCCACATCTATTCCATTTTTTTCATCAAGAATTTCAGATATTATTCGTTCAACTAATACGAAGGTTTTTCCACTACCTGCGGCAGCGCTAACAAGCATGTTCTTGCCTCTCGTATCCTTCACTAATAGCTGTTCTTTAGTTAGTGCCACTATCCTTGTCTCCTAATTCTTCCTTCATTAACTCCAATACATCAGACTTGCTTTTTCGCTTTTCCAAATTTCTAGCCTGATATCCTGGCTCGTTTTCATCAAAATGACATACACTCTTGAAGCCACAGTATCTACAAGCATCTATCTGTGTTCCAAGCTTTGCAGGTGATGGTTCAAACTGGCCATTGATTATACCCTCAGCAGTCTTTGCTGCCGATAAAGCTGCATAATCTATAACTGTTCTCATATCATCTCGGCTGATTGCATTAGCAGAAGCTAAAAGCTCGCCGTCCTTTTTTACACCGAATGGAACAATAGATGATTCTTTTGTCTGCCAATCCTCTATTCCAACTGTGCTATCATTTGCAGCCAAATCCTCTGGCTCGGATGAAAGGATGCCTTCCATTCTGCTAAGCTTTAACTGTTTTTCTTTAAAGTTTTCTCCACTACTGCTAAGCTCCAGGAATTTATTAGCCATTTCATAATAGAGCATAGCTGATGGATGCATAGTAGAATTTGGATATTTGTCCTTAAGCTTATCTAAAACAACTCCCATATAAATAGGCAGCTGCATTGATAGGCCATAATAGCACTCATCCAAATCAAGCTTATGACCGCTTGATTTATAATCGATAATTCTTACCGCTCTGTCGTCACCATCTGTCATATCGATTCTGTCGACCTTACCATTTAAGTTTGCAACAACTTCGCCACTGACAGGATTAATTATTTCAGATTGAATCTTTTCCTCGAAAAGCTCAGGCTCAAATTCTCCTCTTGATACCTGTGTTGTAATTATCTCTACCACGTGTCTTAGAGTCGCTTTCATGGATTCTACTATGTATCTTTGAGTAGAATCCTCCAGAGTTGCAACCTTTGCCATAGACTGGAAGGTTTGGGAAATAGCTGTCTCAATATATGCTTCTCGTTCTTCCTCTGTTACTCCCTTAAAGGTTTTATTATCTGCCTTTAAGCTATCAGAATATCTTTGAATCGCTTCATGATAAAAGTTACCCATATCAATGCTGGATAATTCAAACTTCTCTCTCTCCTGAAGCTTCATAATGTATGTCAGGAAATATTTATAGCTGCATTCATTGTATAACTCAAATCTGGATACTGAACCTTTAATGGTCTCGTCTGAATTTAAAGCCTCATTGACAGCTAACATAATATCATCGGAAAAGTCTTCTCGCTTATGTTGGAAAAAGGCTCCGTTTAAGAGAATATCCAGTTCATCTGAACTATCTTCCTTTGCCCAGTTTAAAAGCTCTTCTAATACAGCTTTCTCCTGATTAGTCAGCACCTCTAAACCAAAGGTAGCAGCTTTATTTACAAGCTCAATCATGTACTCCAATGAGCTTTTCTTTGATAGCAGTCTATCCTCTATACCAAAGCTCTCTATCTCCTTTAAGGACAGATCTTCGAACATATTTCTTAATAAATCCATTAGATAAGATGGATTTACAGCTTTACCAGCAGAATCTACTCTTGGCATTGTAATATAAAGCTTCTCATTTGGCTTTGTAAGCATCAGATATAGATAGAATCGCTGTCTAAATGACTTTTGCCTATCTGATGGAGCCAGCTCAAAACCTTGGGCTAGAAGCTGTTCTCTTTCTAGCTGAGAAAGGATACCTCCATTCTCCACCTTCTTTGGAATAGCATCATCAGATGCTCCAATACAAAACAACACCTTGATATTTGACAAACGTGTACGCTCAATATCTCCTAAAATCACGCTATCATTGGCAGGAGGAATTACACCAATTGAGGCTGCCGATAGGCCCGCTTCAAAAATATCATGGAATTCTTCCAAATCCATTTCTTCATCCCCAAGAATTCCCACCAACTTATCAAGGATATCCATTATAACCGGATAAATCTGGCTATACTCTTTCGCCTTAACTGGCTGATTGCCATCTTCGTATAATTTTTCTCTTGTTTTAATTTGTCCTTCAAAATCGAAGTAGCAAATAATCTCGTATAAAGCAGTAGCAATTGTTCTTACTGAACATTTTTGGGAAATTTGATTATCAAATGCCTTGAAAGGGGCAATAAACTTTTCTCTAATTTCATTTACCCTAAGTAAATCCTCATCCTTGGAATATGAATTAGAACGAATTGCAAAAGGATGAAAATACTTTTTCTTGCCACGGATTCCTGTAGAAATAAGATAGTTCTCCAGGTAATCCATTTCCTCAAATGTTAAATCTGTAAGATTGGTTCTTAAGAATCTAAATACATCTTCTCTTCTGAAGTCATTATCGAAAATATCAAACAACGCATCTATTGCTTCTGTCATCGGATGGAATAAGATTTCTGTTTTGGCATCAACAAAGTAAGGGATATCATAATTGTTCCATATCCCCGAAACTAAATATCTATATTCCTCCAGGTTAGGTGCAACAACTGCAATATCCTTGTAATGCATTCCCTCTCGGATTAGTTTATTAATTTCTATAGCAACATACTGTAGTTCATCACGCTGACTTCTGAGACTAGTCAGTACTATATTACTGTTTGGCTGTTCCTTACCTGCGTATTTCTGTGGCTTCGCCCTGAAAATATTCTTTTCAAGATGGCTGAGTATCTCATTGTCTGAAAGCCAGCCATTTTCCCTGGAAATATAGGTAGGTTTATTTATTGTTACGCCAGCTCTCTTGGCGATTTTGTTCATTCTTATTGCAAATTCAGATGACATTGAAAACAACTCATCATCTGCAAGGTTTTCTAAAAGAGGTGTATCTTCGTCTGCTGTAATTGTAACTGCTACCTCATCGCATATTGCAAGCATATGTTCCACAAGCTGATACTGGATTGGGGTGAAGCCCGTAAATCCATCTAATACAACTGTTGAACCGTTTACTATTTCTGAGCTATCCAACATATCATTTAACGTAGATAAAATAGACTCAGTGGTAACGTATTTACCATTTATAAAATCTAAAAAAGCCTCGTACAATACTAACAAATCCGAGGCTTTTCTTTTGAAGCTTTCTGACATTGCAGGTGTATCAATCATCTCCTTAAGCTTATCTGGAGTGATATTGTACTGAGTAAGCTCTGAAATCAAAGACTTTACCTGAGTAATATAACTGATTCTTGTTATATTATTCCTTAAAGTCTTTATGTCATTGATATTTGAGTTTATCAGCTTGCGAATTACAAGAGATTTTCCTGTATCATCCAAAACAGCGTTTACGCCAGCCCCAAGCTCTTCAAACACTCGGTATGCCAATCGATTAAAGGATAAAACATCGATGTTCATAATGCACTTGTTAGGGTGCATAGAAACAAGAAGTCTTTGGGTGGACATAGTGTACTGCTCTGGAACTATAACAAGAAAATTCTTGTCTTTATTTGCCATAGCTTCTTTTATTATTCTTTTATAAAGGGTAGTGGATTTACCACTACCCGAGTTACCAATTATTAATGATAATGACATTATTACTCCTAGTGATTATTGAGGGAACATACCACGCAGCATGGTTGCCATAGATCCCATTCTAGATCTCTGGTATGGCTTTCCCTTCAAATATAATTCTGCAACACTAATATTCTTTAATTCTTCCACTGGAACCTCGTATGGATTTGAATCAAGAATAACTATATCACAGCTTTTGCCCATCTCCAATGACCCTCTCTCTTTCTCATCAAATAAAGAGTAGGCACCATTATATGTAGCCATTCTAAGGGCATCAAAAACAGACACAGACTCTTCTGGATTTCTGTTGTTACAAGCATCATGAATCCACATAATTGGATTTGGATCAGATGCTGGTGCATCTGAATTGAAGCACACCTTTATTCCCAAGTCATTGATTGTCTTAAGCGGATTAATTCTTGAAAATCTCTCATCCGACAGCATCTCTTTAACAAATTCATCAACTCCAGAGATATGCGACAACATAGAAGGCCTAGCTGAAATCATAATGTTGTATCTCTTGCAGGTCTTTAAGGCACGCTCTGTTGGAAGTGAACCATGTAAAATTATGTGTCTGTGGTCGTATCGTGGATAATCCTCCAGCGCCAATGCAATGGCATTTACCGCCTGCTCAAAGGCAGCATCACCAACCGCATGTAAAGCTATTTGGTAGCCTGCTCTGTTGGCATTAATACAGAATTTTTGAACATCCACATCGTCATAATATGAAACGCCTTTATTTTTTACAGTAGCATAGTCATCCATTAAGGCTGCATCTAGATTAGCGAAAGTACCATCCAAATCTGCAAATACTACACGATTCACATCTTTTTTAGTAATCTTATCCACATTTGAACACTGATGTGCAATGCGCAATTGCATACCATTATCAAGACCCTTTGCTACTGAACGCTCCATATCAAAATCATAGTCACGTATAAATCCTAATCCACTAGCTGAGCAAATCAATCCAACGCCTCTGCTTGCAAGGAAATCTGCTGTCTCCATCATAGAATCAATGACTTTTTTAGTAGATAGGCCATGAGTTATAAATTCGCAGGCGGCAGCAAAAGCTTCCTGTTTCAATTCTCCTGTAACAGGATTGAATCCTCTAAGATTTTCTGCCCTAGACTTAACAGCCTCAATAAAAAGACTATTAGCAACACCTGAATGGGCATCATGTTTTATGATAAATGCGGCCTTTTCAGGACAAGCCGTATCCATCTGTTCTCTAAGAATTAAATATCCTTCTGAAACAGAAAACTCTGTTGCACCAAAGCCTACGATAATACTTTCTCTTGATTCTTTTGCATATTTCTCCAACTGCTCCAATATCTTCGCATTGGAATCAGTATCATTTATTGGAAACATCTTATGCAATACAGAAAAGCCAGAATAATGTGTATGGGTATCTACAAATGCAGGCAAAGCAACATTTTTGCCTAACTCGATAGGAGGAACCACCTCATACTGAGTTGGTAATGTATTGCCAATATAAGCAATACGTCCTTCCCTTTCAACCAAGTAATTAGCAATTGTATTGTTTTCATCACAAGTGATTATTGTTCCATGAAATACCTGCATTTTTCTCCTCCATACCCCTCATTAACTATTTTTTAACCGGTCTGTAAATATGTCTTGGAATACCATCTACCATGATAGGTGATACATCTCCTTGTATCAGTGGTCTAACATATGTAATAAAGGCTTCTGTTACATATGTGCCATCATGTGTAATCCAATTTCTAGGTACAAGCTTTTCGTCATTAGCAATCTTGTGAACATCCTTAACCTCTGTACCACACTGATAAGGATCATCTGAATGGCGAGTAAGTGTAACCATCTTGCCTGTGTCCCCCTCATCTGCAGCAAGAACGGCAGCACCACCAACCTGATATGCTTCAAGAATATCTACACGTGAAGCTAAATGTGAGCCAGCTCTCTGAAGTGTAGAAAGCTCAATAGCTCTAGTCTTGCAGCCAAGCTCCCTTCCAATAAAATTGCAAAGATAAGCAGCTGTTCCTGTAAGCTGTTTGTGATTAAATGCATCTACGAATTCAACATTATCACCTAGCTCACATACATATTTACCTTCTTTTGTATGAATACCCTCTGAAATACATACAACTACTGATGACTGTGTTTTAAGAAGTTTTACAACTCTTTCCTTAAACTTATTAAGGTCAAAAGGTACTTCTGGTAAATAAATTAAATCTGGTCCCTCGCAATCCTCTCCTTTTGCAAGAATAGATGCGCCTGTAAGCCAGCCAGCATTACGTCCCATGATTTCCACAATTGTAACAAGACCCTTGTCATATTCAAGGCAGTGGCCATCGCGGATAATCTCTTTAACTGATGTACCAATATATTTAGCAGCACTACCAAATCCAGGTGTATGGTCAGTAAGTGCTAAATCATTATCGATAGTCTTAGGACATCCTATAAATCTAATTTCGGAACCTGTAAGAATGGCGTAATCAGAGAGCTTCTTGATGGTATCCATAGAATCATTACCACCAATGTAAATTAACGCCTCAATTTCGAGCTTGTTAAGAATTGAAAATATTTTTTCATAGGTTGCCATGTCTTTGTGAATTTCAGGAAGTTTGAAGCGACATGAACCAAGATACGCAGCTGGAGTTCGCTTTAAGAGCTCAACATCCAAATCGTTTTTGATGAAATCAGAAAGATCGATATAATCCTCTTCCATCAGACCTTTGATTCCGTGGAGCATGCCGTATACTTTGCCAGCACCACGGTCTTTTGCTGTTCTGAACACTCCTGCTAATGAAGAGTTGATTGCGGCGGTCGGTCCGCCTGATTGTCCCACAATTACGTTTCCAGTCATTACATTTTACCCCCAATCATTTAAGTTTCATGATTTATTATCAACAGCTAGCGCTGCAATAATCCCCAAAAATCAATCATCTCTAGGATCGTCCCTAAAATGCCCTGCAATAATATCACATACACACCAAATACCTCCTCCAATGGTGGATGCAATATGATAACGTTTATTATTAAATTGCCGGCTGTAAGGGTACCACCAGTAAAACCTGTAACTAGCCAATAAACTGGCCGAACAAATAGCCAATAGCCTCCAATATATAAGCCGAGGACTGTGCCAAGAACGCTAAATAGCACAGCTAAGGCTTTCTTTGCACTTTTTTTCATATAATATAATTGCTCCTACAATATAATCCTAATTAAAATGGTAGCATAATGAGGCCAAAAACGCCACATAAAATACCATAACAACTAACTGCAATTATGAGAGCAATCGCAAAACCTGCAATTACATCCTTGATGAAATGCACACCGCCAATAACTCTTATTACTGCAAGCGCTACCCCAAGGATAATCACAAACACTGCTAATGCCACCGATGACTGCATGATTGTAAAAGCTACCATAAAAATAGAGAATACATGTCTACTTGGAAAGCTTTTTCCCTTTGTGTCTTTATTTAAGGCTGGGACAAAATCATATACTTCGTATGGTCTTGGGGCACTAATGATTTTTCTAAAAAGAGAAACGATAACAAAAGAAACCCCAGGAATTAGAATACTTCTATACAAAATATTGTAATCTCCTGAAGGTTCAAAGAACGCCCCGTAAACAAGATATCCTGCATACAGCAAGACTGTAATATAAGTAATGGCCTTGTCCAGCACATTAAGAGCTGTAACAAGACCATTATTATTTTTAATATGTTCTGTAATTGCTTTGTAAGCTATCATATATTATGCACCTATTAATACAGAATTTGCGGTGTGTGTTTTGACAGCTTCCTCAAAAAGATTCTGAGCAAATGTAATATCCTTACCCATTGAAAAAGCCATTTCCTCGTAAAGCTTGCGACCTGCAACTGAAAGTGTCTTTTCATCAAGGGCCATTACCTTTTTGCCAGCGGCAATTCTCTGCCACTTTCTGATAAGTACTGTCTTTACGACCTGAGCCAAAGACTCTGGTGTAAACTCACCCATCACTTCTTTAAATTTTTCCTGAAGAGCTCTTTCGTTTGGCTCCTCAATGCACTCAATGTTGTCAATGTTTTCAAGAATTCTAGTAAAAGTCTCCTGCTTTGCTACTGGACGTAGCCTAACTGTTGAGCCACTAATTGGAGTAAATACCTTTGCCCCTGCCTTAAATACAGGCGACATGCAGTAATAAGTTTTGCGAGAACCTTTGCCCATAAGTTCCATGTCATCAATATCTTCAATCTGACAAACACCACTGCCCTCATGAACTAAATAATCGCCTACCTGATATTCCATTTTACACCATCCTTCTAAACCATTACAACAAGTACCTCCATAACTCCTATTCCCCTAAGATATAGTTTCGATAGGTCTATTATAGCACGATTTACCTTGTCTAGACACAAAAAATTCACATTCGTGAATTATTCCCACGAATATTTAAAATTGTAAGATGGAATTTGTAAAAAATGACAACATTCTGACAAATTATAAGAAAAAAAGAAAAGGGTTAGACTGTGAGCCGGGTTATGTCTTTTAAAGTAGTCATCTATCTAGGATTACTGTCGCCAATAACCTCAAGCGTTCAACCTAGTGCTGGCGGGCCGCGTACGCACTTTTTAGAACTTGCTTCGGATGGGGTTTACATGGCTTTCGTTGTTACCAACGAAACGGTGGTCTCTTACACCGCCTTTCCACCCTTACCCATAATAATATGGGCGGTTTATTTCTGTTGCACTATCCTTGGAGTTACCTCCACCAGCCGTTAGCTGGCATCCTTGCCCTGTGAAGCCCGGACTTTCCTCTCTCCTATCATTACAATAGAACAGCGACTACTCATCTAGCCCTTTATAAACATTATTAAAGAATACAACTTCCTCCAATAAACTCGCGAACCAGTGAATTATTAGGAATAACATCTGGTGCCATTGGAAGGAAATAATCTAAAAGCTTTATGAGGCGCTTTGCCTCTGGATACATTGGATGGTCCGCCGGAATTGCGTATAGCTGTGGATCAACGTATAGCTTAAGCACCGCCATCTCGTATATTAAAGCTGTATTGAAAACATGATCTGCCTGCTCCTGGAATGGGAAAATGTATTTTTCCTCTCCTCTTCGAACAGAATCCCACATTGCTATGGTCTCTGCAGCAGATGTAGCTCTCGTTCTAGAATCTCGCACAATTCTGCGAATCAATCTACCATCAGCAGTAGAAAGTGGATTGTGTTCATCAATAGAAAGCTGAGTTAATGCAGAAAGATAAATCTTGTATTTGCTTTCAGCAGGAAGTGATGCACTCATTCGATCGTTAAGTCCATGAATTCCTTCGATAACAAGTATATCATTTTTTCCTAACTGCATATAGTGATCATTATACTCTCTTTTTCCAATTTTGAAATTAAAATTTGGAAGAAGAACTCTTTCGCCCTTCAAAAGCTTAACCATGCACTCGTTAAAATATGGAATATCAAGGCCTTCTATTGACTCAAAGTCCTTTTCTCCATATTCATCTATAGGCATTTGATCACGGTTTAAATAGAAATCGTCAAGTGGTACTGGATGAGGCACGCAGCCTAAAGCTCTAAGCTGAGCAGAAAGCTTGTGTGAAAATGTGGTCTTTCCTGATGATGAAGGACCAGCCATCATAACAAACTTAACATCCTTGTTTGAAGCAATTGTACGAGCAAGCTCGCCAATATTACGCTCCATAATTGCCTCTTGAGATAAGACAATGTCTTTTATTCTGCCACTTGCTATAGCATCATTTAATGCACCAACAGTAGGAACTCCCATTGTTCGTCCAAACTCGGATGATGCCTGCTGAACTGAAAATAGCTTTATTGGACTAGTAAACTCTGCAACAGTCCTTGAGTCTCCCTTAAGCTTGTTAGCATTAGGGAATAATAACATAAAGCCATGCTCAAATTTCATCAAATCAAAATACTGCAGATACTTGGTAGATGGTACCATGTATCCGTAGAAATAATCAATACATCCATCCAAATCATACACATTTATATTGGAACTTGTACGATATTTAAGAAGCTGTTCCTTATCCTTCATATTGAAGCTATGGAACAATTCCTTTGCCTGGCTAGTTTTAATTGAATATTTCTTAAGAGGAATATCCTGCTGAACTAAATCCAGCATAACTTTTTTAAGCTCTTCAAGCTTTTCCTCTGTAATTTCGCCAACACCATCAATAGTGCAGAAATCTCCCTGTCCCAAGGAATGCTCCACCCTAAGGTATGGATTTGCTGGCAATGGATATACATCCATAAGAGCGCGCTGAAGTAAAAATACTACACTTCTACGGTATGCTCTACGGCCGTCCTTATCTGCTGTAGTTAAGAATTCTAGCTCTGCGACACCAGATACAGCCATGTGTAGCTCGGTAAGACTGCCTTTGTACTTAGCAAGGACAATATCGTCCTTATAATCAGCCTGATGAGCTTCTGCAATGTCTAATAACTTTGTACCGTCTTCGTAAGTCTCTTCCTTACCGTTAATAATTACTTTAGCCATGACTCTTCCTCCGTTTCAGCTCTACTTGCTTTATAAGCTCAAGCTCATTTAGCAGTATCGCTTTTCTATGTTGTATTGGGTCAGTGACTTCTTCTCCTTGAAGTGATTCAAGCTTATTGAGGATTGATGTATACTCCCTTTTATTCTTTTCTAAAAGAGACTGTAATAAATCCGGAGACTTTTCAATAATGATTGGTCCATATTCAAGCTCAGCATCTGAAAGCTCAGTGTGCTCACCAGAAAATGTAACTTTCATTATTGGATAAATCTTGCCTTCTTCTGTACATAAACTTTCATCGAGAAATTGAAAGCCGTTATCCACAAGATACTCACGAAGAGCCTTGTATTCCGACTGCGGTTCCAAAATAAGTGCCTTGGCACTTTTTGCAACCATGAGCCTAGCATCCAAAATCCTCTTTATTAAAGCACCACCCATACCACAAATACATATGACATCTGCCTCGGCCTCATCAAGCTTGGCCAATCCATCTGACAATCTGAATGAGACCTGATCTAAAAGATTAGCCTGCCCAACATTAACCTTCGCTGATTCAAGTGGCCCTTTATTAACGTCCATAGCTATTGCTTTGTTTACGATATGATTCTCTAGAAGAGAAATTGTAAGATAGCCATGGTCACAGCCCACATCAGCAACAGTTCCACACTTAGGCACCATGTCATATATAATTTGTAATCTTGGAGATAATTTTATCATTTATTTATGTATAAACCTTGTAATTAAATCATGATTTTACTGATCAAGGTAATCCTTAAGCTTTCTGCTTCGGCTTGGGTGACGAAGCTTTCTAAGGGCCTTTGCCTCAATCTGTCTAATACGCTCACGAGTAACGTTGAACTCCTTACCTACTTCCTCAAGTGTGCGAGCCTTTCCATCCTCAAGACCAAATCTAAGGATAAGAACTCTCTGCTCACGCTCTGTCAGTGTATCAAGAACTTCGTGAAGCTGTTCCTTTAAAAGTGTGAATGTTGCAGCCTCTGCTGGTACAGGAACATTTTCATCTGGAAGGAAATCACCAAGGTGGCTATCTTCCTCCTCACCGATAGGAGTCTCAAGTGAAACTGGCTCCTGAGAAATCTTTAAGATTTCGTGTACTCTGTCTACTGTAATGCCCATTGCTGCTGCAATTTCCTCTGGAGTTGGTTCGCGGCCGTACTCCTGAAGTAACTGTCTAGAAACTCTGATGAGTTTGTTAATTGTTTCTACCATATGTACAGGGATACGGATTGTACGAGCCTGATCTGCAATAGCACGAGTGATAGCCTGTCTAATCCACCATGTAGCATAAGTAGAGAACTTGTAACCCTTGTGATAATCGAACTTTTCAACAGCCTTCATAAGACCAAGGTTACCTTCCTGAATAAGATCAAGGAAAAGCATTCCACGACCTACATAACGCTTTGCAATAGAAACAACAAGACGAAGGTTTGCCTCAGCAAGCTTGTTCTTTGCTTCCTGATCTCCATCTTCCATTCTCTGAGCAAGCTCAACCTCTTCCTCTGCAGAAAGAAGTGGTACCTTACCAATTTCCTTAAGGTACATACGAACTGGATCTTCGATGCTTACTGAATCAGGAACAGACATATCGATATCTTCGATATCCTCATCATCACTAGCAAGAAGAAGTGCATCAGATGGACCTGAAGAGAAGTTTACATCGATACCTCTCTTATCAAGGTATGTAAGGATACGCTCCATCTGCTTTGCATCGATTTTGTAATCCTTTAAGAACTCTGAAATTTCATAGTCCTCGATAATGCTCTTCTGAGACTTTGCAATCTTTACAAGCTCAGTAACCTTTGAATCTAATTCATCGCTTCCGAATGAATCAAGATCATCATCGTCGTCATCGTCGTCATCATCTCTATCAACTGATGTCTTTGCTCCTACAGATGCAAGGAACTCATCAACATCCTCATCATCAGCTGTCTCGTCAATGTTGTCGAAATCATGCTCGTTAAATTCAAGATCCTCTGCAGAAATCTCTTCTAAGTCTGCAAAGTTTACATCCTTGTCATCAGACTCTGACTCTTCTGCTTCAGCTTCGTCTGCTTCTGCTAAAAATGCATCTGCAGCTGCTTCTAAATCCTGGTTTTCGATTAGTTCTTCAACTTTCTTTTTTGCCATTTTTATTCCTTTCTATAGTGAGAATTCTAAACGCTCAAGTCGTTGTAGCTTCTTCTTTCCTTCCACCAAGCTCTTTAAATCTGCTCCATTTTTCTGTGCAAGCTCCAGTGAATGTTTTTTTATTCTAAGCAAAGTTTCTTTTAGTGCTTTGCTAAGATCCGTATTGTCTGTAAGTTCTCCAACAGTTGTATTGAAGAGAGCGGCTACTACTCGCCTGTCCTCGTCTTCCATAAATAAATCAACTATTCGAGCGGTATCAACAGTGCTTCCATCTGAAAGGTATTTGAATACCTCTGTTGCTACCTGTTTGTATACACCTTCCTCGAAATCGTCAGGTGTAACATACTCCTGTATCTTTCCATATATGCTTGTATCTTCTACAAGCCAGGTAAGAAGCAGGCGCTGGGACATCTTCATGCCGTCATCCTTTGGCTTTGGAGTGCTGCGGCGCTCGGAATCACGGTTTTGTGTCTGGTTCTTTGCTGTAATTCCAGATTGTCCAAGCTCAATAATATATTTGCCAAGAGCTTCGCGAGGTATGTTGAAACGAGCCGCCACTGATTCAGTGTAGTTCTCTCTTTCAAGCTGAGTTGGAAACTCTGTAACAATCATTCTTGCAACTTCTTTTTGGAAGTCGGACTTTTTCTCAGGATCTGTCAAATCGTAGTTCTTTTCAAGCATTCTCACCTGATACATAAAGCTATTTTCCGCATTCTGAATACGTTTTTCGTATTCCTCTGCTCCTAAGGCTTTAATGAATTCATCAGGATCCTTGTAAGGTGACATATTTATGACCCTACATGAAATGCCTGCATTTTTGAGAATTGGGATTGCTCGAAGTGCAGCCTTCTGACCTGCCCCATCGGAATCATAGCTGAGATAAACGTCTTTGACGTATCGCTTCAGCATGCCGGCATGGCCTTCTGTAAGGGCCGTACCAAGTGAGGCAACTGCATTATCGAATCCTGCCTGATGCAAAGATATAACATCCATATAGCCTTCACACAGAATAAACTGCTGGCGCCTTGTTTTTCTGGCAAAGTATAAGCCAAACAAGGTCTTGGACTTATTGAATATCTCTGTCTCAGGAGAGTTAAGATATTTTGGCTCGCCGTCCCCCATAACTCGTCCACCAAAGGCAACAACCTTGCCGTTGGCATCGAAAATAGGAAACATAGCACGATTCCAAAATTTATCGTGACCACCGCGTTTTTCATCGATGGTTATAAGACCACAATCCTTTAAAATCTCATCCTCATATCCCTTACCTCTAAGGTATTTATAAAGGGAATCTGAATACTTGCTGGTGCACCCTAAACCAAATTTGTGAAGTGTATCAGCTGTAAGCTCTCTCTTGGTGAAGTAGGCCATGGCCTGCTCGCCTTCTTTGGAGCGAAGCATCTTGTAGTAATAGCCTGCAGCCTCTTTATTTATTTCAAATAAACGACTGCGTCTATCCGCTCTCTGCCTCTCCTGGTAGGTCATTTCCCTCTGTGGGAGTGTGACGCCACACTTAGGAGCAAGTTCTTCGATAGCTTCTTTGAAGGTCATATTTTCGTAGTTCATAAGGAAGCTGAAAACATTTCCTCCGGCTCCACATCCAAAGCAATAATACATCTGCTTTTGTGGGCTTACCGAGAATGAGCCTGTTTTTTCATTATGAAAGGGACAAAGTCCAAAATACTGGCTGCCCTTTTTTTGAAGGTTAACATATTGAGAAATAACATCGACTATGTCAGTTCTAGTTCTGACTTCCTCGACGATTTCATCTGAATAATAAGGCATGTATTCTCCCTAAAATATAATATTAGAATCCATCAACGACCCATGCTTTTGGCATGAAGTATTCATTAAACTTTGTAATGCAATACTGATCGGTCATTCCGGAGATGTAATCGCAAATAATTCTTTCCTGGCTTTCGCCCTCATCCTCCATGGTGCGATAGCGAGTAGGCAATTCTTCGAAATGTTCTGTGTAATACTCATACAACTCACGAATCATTCTCTTTGCCTTAACTTCTTCTGTCTTTGCCACAGAATCCTTGTAAACATTCGCAAACATGAATTTGCGAAGCTCTGCCATAGCCTGCTCGATTTCAGGAGACATCTTTATAACAGGACTGTCAGTGCTTTCTATAATAACGTCGTGAATAAGAGTATCCAATCTGACTGCTGAAGTCATACCAAGAGTCTTGCGAATCTCCATTGGAATACTTTCTTCTGTGAGGATGTGTGCACGAATGGCATCATCTATATCGCTGTTTACATATGCAATCTTGTCTGAAAGGCGAACGATTTGGCCTTCTGGTGTAGCTGGATGTCCGCTGGTCTGATGATTACGGATTCCATCCCTAACTTCCCAGGTAAGGTTAAGTCCCTGACCGCCTTTTTCAAGCTTTTCAACAATGCGCACGCTCTGCTCTGAGTGCACAAAACCAGTAGAACACATTTCATTTAGCTGAGCCTCGCCAGCATGTCCAAATGGTGTGTGTCCTAAATCATGCCCTAACGCAATAGCTTCTACCAAATCCTCATTGAGACGTAAAGCCTTTGCAATAGTTCTGGCATTCTGTGAAACTTCTAGAGTATGAGATAATCTTGTTCTGTAATGATCACCCTGAGGAGTAAGAAAGACCTGTGTCTTATTCTTCAAACGGCGAAATGCCTTACTGTGAAGAATTCTATCTCTATCCCTCTGAAACAGAGGTCTGATATCACACTGTGGCTCGTCTTTTTCTCGGCCACGTGAATTTTCATTGAGTGTGGCATAAGGGCTAAGAGTTTCCCTCTCCATCTGCTCAATCATCTCTCGAATTGTGCCCATTTTGTCCCCCTTTTTTTGCATAAAACGACACCTCTAAAGAACATATTACACGCAAAAAAAGGATATCCTTTTTTTATTTTTACAAAATGGAATTAAATCGTAATTTCTATCTGATTTCCTTCTATAGCAATAATGCAGCTTTCATAATAGCCATCTCCAGTTGTTCTTGGTCCGCTTACAACCTCAAATCCATCAGCACTAAGACTATGTGTCAGTTCATCTACTCGTTCTTTGCTTCCCACAGAGAAAGCTATATGGATAAGTCCTGTACGATTCAAGGCTTTCTCGTCATCGGCCATATCCGGTTTGTTCATTATTTCCAATCTTGCCCCATCATCGAAAGAAATGAAGTAAGAGCGGAAATCCGTTTTTACATTGTGATAGCCATCATTAGATTTTCCATCAAGATATTTAACAAAGAAATCTCTGGCCTTCTCCAGATTATTAACGTACATTGCTACATGTTCAATTTTCATACATTTACCCCTTCCATCCAAGCTGTAATTCAAATATTCCACCATCAAAATAAATATCTTTTCCATCTGAATCTTTATAAAAAGATACTTTTTCAGCTCCTACCTGCTTAAAACCTACCGAGTTTAATAATCTGATTGATGGTATATTTTTCATTGCTGTTCCTGCTACTAATCTACTAGCACCAATATCGCGCAGGTAAGCAATTACACCTAAAACACTTTCCTTTGCATAGCCCTGCCCATGATATTTTGAATGAAAACAATATCCTATTTCATAAGCATCATCGCATCTATTAGATGAAATGTATCCAATGATTTCTTCTTGCAAACAGACTGCAAAGAAAATATGATCATAATGTTCTGCTTCGCGTCCCCATCTTGCAATTCTATTGGTAACAGATAAATCATCAAGTTCTTTTATATTATCATACTGAGCATATGGAGAAACGGTCTCATCTTTCCATATTCTCTGAATTGCCTTCCAATCCTCTTTTTTTACTCGTCTTAATAATAAACGCTTTGTCTTAATCATTTGTTGCACCTATAAACTAGAATTAATTGATTCATTCTCAGTAAATGACCATACATACATCCCAAAATCCCCAAAATACGCTTGAGTTGCATAGGTTACTACAAAGCATACTATATTATCCCCAATATTCCAAATATGACTTGTATTTTTAAAGTCAAAAAATAGCAGCAGGACACATTAAGTGTCACTGCTGCTATCACCTGCAATTTATAACAGCTCTGCTTCTTTTTCTAATTCTGCTTTAGCTCGCTCTTCCTTAGCCGCCTCGGTTTCCTCTTTGACACGTTCTACCATATCATCAATATCAGCATCAACTCTTGCCAAGAGTTTTTCCCATTCCTCATCAGTCATTTTGCGCCAGTCGCCATCTTCATCATCCTTCTCATGGATTTTCTTATAGCTCTCCATGAGCATTTCCAAAATATCTTTTGAACCAAGGATTTCCCCTGTTGATTCACGCTTATAATAGATATCCGATTCCGAAATTGCTTCGACCCAATTGAATTTCTTCGTAGCCGCCTGCTCAACAGAATCAAACTCAAACACTCCGCTTGGATCCATATATCTATTCACCGTGTTCCAGCTTGGGAAATTGCTCTTTGCTATGCCTTTTCCAATAGAATCTGCGTACTGGCAATATGCAAACATTTCAATAGCCGTTGCATTTCTTGGATCTACTTCTGAGATATTAACATCGAAAGTCTCACCTCCACTTGCTTCCGACATCTTTACTCTAACAATCACATCATCTGAATCTGGATTAATAATCTGAGTTGCGGTCATTCCAAAGGCAGATCCTGGTGACAATACAAATCCAAATCCTAAATCCTTTGTCTGAAGTTCAGCTGGTTCTTCCACAACAGTATCAAGACTTACGTTGAACTTCTCCATGGTTACGCCCATAAGTGTTTCCATCAACTTATTGATATGTGGCTTGAAGTTTTGGTAAGAATATGCTGTAATGCCACCTTCACCTGTAGTTGTTCGCAACTCACTATTCATCACTGTTGCAGATACAATTCGAGTGTAGCTATTTCCCTTATTTTTTCCTCCATCTGTTAGTTCCTGGGTATTCAATTGTTCATCTGAAGTTGTTTTCAAAGCATTTTCGAAGCTTGTATCTTTATTTGCAAAATTAGAAAAATAAAGATAACTACTTGAAATGCTACTCTGAAATAGATAATTATTTTCTGCTAAATATTCTGTCATAAAACTCCTTTCTGCAGCTCATCTGTCAGTCAAAGCTGCTCCGCTCTCCAGAAAGGTCCGAGCGGGTTGTAGATAACTAAAAAAGCGCCTATCTCAACTTCATTCCGTTGAAATAAGCGCTTCCCTAGCCTAGTAAAAATTCTTACATATTGATATCGAGACTAATAACCTAATTATTAATGGACATATTTGACAAATATGTAGGATATTTATTTAATATATTGCTATAAATGTCTAGATTTCTAAGTTGTCTTTATTATTAGCTCTAATACTCCTGATCAAATATCTTGTAAAATAAACGTTCAAAATTTCCGTATTCTTTTTTCTGAAAACTTGCAAACGCAGTCATACACTCATCACAATAGTAACCTTCCGCCTGTAAAGAAAGAGCTACTGGTTCCTCATTAATAATCGATTTATTTTTATAATTCTCAGGATACCAAAAAACTTTATTATCTCGTAGCGGATTTGCCCTGACAATTCCCGATCTCATTTCTTTACCACAATTAGGACAATTCATAACAATTCTTCCTCCGTTCTTTTTAAAATCCCGATTTTTTAATTTATTTTCTTTAAATACTCCTTCATCTTGAATGCACAAAAATATGGAAAAGTATATATGTTATTTGCATTACCAACATTGAAGTCTCCCAGCTTTATCCCATATGAGATATCGCTATAGTTCTCATTTTTTATCAGCGAAGATAATGATTTTGACTGGTCACTATTTGACTTAACTTCGACTGGAATCAAATTATTCTGAGTCCTTACAAAGAAATCTTCCTCTAATGTTGAGTTTTCTTTCTTATAATAAAAGAGTCCTAAACCTTGCTTAACAAAAGCCTCTGCCACAAAATTTTCGTAAAGAGCACCTTTATATACGCCAAGGTTTTTATTTACTCTCAAATCCTCTTGGGCTTCCGCGTCTAATGCAGATACCAATAATCCAGTATCGGGATAGTACAACTTATATTTACTTTCCTCGATATTGCCCTTTAATGGCAACTCAGGATACTGCAAACAATTACACTCAGTTATAACGCCAGCATCAATAAGCCATTCTATACATCCGGTATATTCTCTTGAACGGGCATTCTTCGAAATTTTATTAAACTGAAACTTCTTGTTTTCCTTTGCAAGCTGAGCAGGAACGCTTCTATAAACGCTTATAATTTTAGTTTGATCAAGACCTTCTGCATACTTTCTTACGTCTTCTTCGTAATCAAGCCTAATCTGTTCCTGTACATCGAGAGTTCCAGAAAATATTCCGGTTTCAATATATAGTTTTACGACATCCGGCATTCCTCCCAGCACACAATAATCAAGAAATAAACTCTTAAAAATAGCTAACTCATTATCATTAAATGGCTTGAGTTCTATCATATGAGATAAGATTGAGTCAATCTGCTCTTGATTATAACCCTTAGCCCAAAGGAATTCCTCAAAATCCATTGAATACATCTCATAGTCCGTTTTATACCCAACACTATTACTATGAATCTTCTTATAATTAATTCCTAGCATAGAACCACTACAAATAACGTCATAATTCCCATCTATCTTAAATGATTTAAGTGTTGTTGCAACATCGGGGTTTTCCTGAATTTCATCAAAAATGATAACCGTTTTGTTAGGGACAAACTTTATAGATGGATCAGCCAATGATATATTCTTTATAACACTTGCAACATCATATCCATCTGCAAGTATTTGCGAGAATTTCTTCTCTAAAGCAAAATTTATATATACAACATTTTCATAATTAGCCTTAGCAAAATGCATGATTGATTCTGTTTTACCAATCTGTCGTGCCCCCTTTACTATAAGAGGTTTATGCGCTGGATCCACTTTCCAATTACTTAAATAATCATCAATCTTTCGTCTGTAATACATTTTCTTTACCTCCAAGCACATATTATCACAAAAAAATAGCCACCTCAATAAATATTATCACATTTTATGAGGCACTTTTATAGTTTCTCTCGCATTTTATTACTGTAAAACTATTCAAATCAAAACCCGCTTAAATTACGTAGCGTTCAATATTCAATTAGGGCGACAAATTTGATTTATAGATTAACCAAGTTCCTTCGCATTAACGTCTGGCTCATCCTCGCCAATCTCTGCCTTATATAGTTTTTGCAATTCCCAGAGTGCGTCTATTTCTGTAGGGTTAATCTTTTTGTATTTCATAATTATGTTTTTATCGTCCTTTAGTCACAAAAGTCCACTTAAAAGCGCTACATATCCAACAACATTGATTGACGAATGTAACAGCATAGATGCAACAACATTTTTATTCCAGTTATAGAATAGCGTCAAAACTACAGCTGGAACCAAATAGTAGAAGAACTCTAACGGTGCCACTATGTGGATGCAATCAAACATAACAATAGAAACCATCGTTAGAATCAGCAACTTAGATTTACACTCCGGCACCCCAATAATGCTGTAGCGAAACACCGTTTCCTCAATTACTGGAGCAAATACACAACCTTGAATCACACCGAGTATTACCGGAACAGAGTTTAGCTGGTTCTTCACATTCTCATTGTTTGCAGGCATAATTGCTGGCCAGTATGTACTAGCCAACCATACAACAAGCATTGTCAATGCCAAATCTATTGCTAATACAATCAACCACTTCATATAGAATCTCTTATCCTTTAACTTCGAAGCGACAATCTCATGCCATGCGCCACGAAGTTCCCTGCGAAAAAATAAAAGCACGATCACAAAGAGCAATATATATACTACAAAAGAAGCCCACTCACCAGAAATGATTGGAGCAATCATCTCCCATAATCCAAAGTTAATAGTATAAAAGAGGATAATTATTCCTAATCTTTTACCATATTTTTTAATAAAACTATTCATAAAACTAAATGTTTTTTCCCATCTACAATTCTCGAGTTGTTAATTTCACTGCCTTCAATTATACAGAATCCTCATCCAGTAAGGAATAAACAATTCAAAAGTTCTAATAAAAAAAAGAACAGTTATCTCTTTCGAAATAACTGTTCTATGTAAAAAACCTGGGTGAAACTCCCCTGCCTAAACAACGCAGAAATAATTCTCATGAAACAAATTCTGCCCCAAGCTTTTTTAGTCGCTTAAAATATTTATCCCGTTTTCTTACAAAAGTAGTTCCAATTGCATTGTTATTCAGTACGACCTTAAAGCCTAAATCACAAGCACTAATGGCTGTCAATGAGACACAGCCTCCCCCATCCACGCCTACGAGTTCTATCAAATCAATTCCATTTTCCTTTATGAATGTGGTAAATTTAGGATTTGAAAATGCATCTCCTTTATACTTAGTAAAACAATATTTACTATTTACATGTAGTTCTTTGACCAGTTCTGCTTGTAGTGTACCCTCATAACATTGAAATGGTGCAAACTTATTCCATATATTATTCCTCATAAGGTTTGAAATGTAAATAATAACGCTATCGGCGTTTTCATCAATAACTTTATTGACTCTCGCAACTATATCCCCCGGATACTTAAATATATTGGCATGGTTTTCTCCCACGGTAAACTCCTGCATATCAATTACCAACAATGCTTTCTTCATTTCCATTTTCTCTACCTACAAATTGCGATTTTTATGATTCAATTTCAATATTAAATACTACAGTCTCTCCGCAATCAATACATTGATAAGGGCCATTTTTTAAATTACCTCCTCTTCTAAAGGCATAAATGAACGGATATATTGCCTGCATTGCAACCATGCAAACATTATCACTGTTATCTTTATCAAGGTCACCGCCTATAAAACGAATAACATCTCCAACTTTGTACTTTGGACAATGACTTTCTACTACTGTAACCTTTACCTTGTTGTCTGTATAACCCACTTCAAGCCTCCTATAAATTGTGATTTAACGAATAACTTTTTTATCATTTAAATAAACAATAGCCAGTGTGATTACAATCATAATCCCAGCCATAACAGCATTACCTATAACAGTATCATTGATTTTAAAACTTGCCCCAGAAGCATTAACGATACAATGCAAAAGTACACATAACCAAACGCTATTTGTGCATTTCCTAATACACGCTAATGCAAAAGCCATTCCAAGCACGCCTAATCCAAAGGCAATATAGCTATGCCCTTGCTGTCCCACACCATCTATATGGAACAATGGAAAATGCCATAACCACCATATTATGGTCACAATGATAGTTGATAAAACATACGGACATTTCTCTTCTAGTTCAGGTTGAAGAATGTAGCGCCATCCAGCTTCTTCAAGACCTCCACCAAGCAGCATTAAAGGTATGGCTAGAATCATTATGTATATAGGCTCACCTTTCTCATAACCGGAGACTATACACTGGGGAAATACGTATACAACAGCCAAAAGTATCACAAGCAAATATGCTTTTAACCCGTGTTTGAAATCAAACACATTTTTCAACCAATCCTTAAAATTTTCTACTCTACCATTTTTCTTTAAGACAATATATGAAGCAAATGTTGGTGACCATCCACCTAGCATGTATGGGATATATAAAAAGTAGTCATTCTTTAATGAAAGACCATTTAAACTACATATCATGCAAGTGCCCCAACATATTCCCATTATAATAAATGTATAAATTAGAAATTGTTTACTTACTTTACTCATTGTATACCCTGCCTTTTTATAATTTATACTGCATAAAATTATTGTTATGTGCAAATCCGTATGCTGTATATAGCTTCACTCCCATATCAGAAGCAGTAATTTGCACTATGCCACAACCATATTCTATGGCTTTGTATCTTTCCTTTACAAAATAGTATTTATCTGCTTTAATTACAAAATCAGATTTTGAGGATTATCAGCAGCTAATTCAATATATCCACATTTAGGACACACATAGCAAGAAACCGAACTATTTTTTTCTGTTGCAAATAGTCCTTCTTTCTTAGTTGTTAAGTAAACTACAGTACCAACTACATCCCCTTTTAATTTTGCTTTCAACATCTTCGCTTTACATTTCATGCATTCCATACTTGTGTCCCTCCGTAAGATTGCGATTTGTTGTATTCATCACATAAAAGAATACAATATTATCCTCAAAAAACCAAACATGACTTATAATTATTTATTTTTCTTTTGCAGCTTGCGGAAGGCGGGGTGAGATGGAAAAAGAAAAAGATCCGGTGGATCTTTTTCCCACCGAACCGACCGACGAAGGCACTCGTGCCGAGGAGACCTTGAACCCCGGGTTCAAGGAACTCATCGGCACATTTAGAAAGAGTAACCAGTTGATTGGTTATATATGTATTAGAGAAGAATAAAAAAAGAGCAACCAATCAATTGGTTACTCTTTCTAAATATGCGGAAGGCGGGACTTGAACCCGCACGCTCGCAATGAGCACAAGATCCTTAGTCTTGCTCGTCTGCCAGTTCCGACACTTCCGCGCATCAGTACTTGTTCCTGACGACTTGATTATAATAGCATCGCATCCCTAAATAGTCAACGCTTTTTTGCAAATTAAAGTGTCTAACTTTAACGTACTAAATCTGAAAATTCTGCACATTTATTTTGTGTATTATTCCACACCATGAGAAAGCAAATATTCATGCCATGGTTCGTAGCATGCTCCCTTTAAATGAACACCATCTGATGTTGTTTCAGCATCAAGATTTCCTTCCTCATCATCTACTGCTTCATTGATATTTAGATAAAAGATGTTTTGCCTATCTTCTAATGTTTTTATAGCATCATTTCTAATATTAATATTGGTGTTGTTGTACAGCTCATCTGTCTCATTTTTCTCACCAGAAACATGCATGATACTATTAATGAATATATAAGCATCCGGCTCAGCTGCCTGGATCTGATTAATTACATCCTGGTAGGCTTGCCTGAAATCGACTTCATCTCCTCTTCCAAGCTCATTTATGCCAACCATTATATATATTTTTGAGAAATGATTAGTCTCTAAAGCCTCAGCTAAACTGATTTCCTCACCATCCTCAGTTTCTATCCATTTATCATCCCTGATGTTGTATATGGAGAGGGATTTCTTTGCATAAAATGTAGCTCTGGCATCAATATCCTGACAATACTGAGAAAGTCCTACCATTCTTGAATCGCCAATAAATAAAGCATCATCAAAATAGCTGTTATCTACAGAGACATATTTCTTTATTTTATTAATCTTTTTATTTGTTTTCTTAGTAACTGTGACTGTCTTCTTTTCTTCCACTTCTATTTTAGACCATGGGAAAATGTTATCTGACGCTGCTTGAAAAACAGCTCCAATAGAAGTAGTTTCATAAGGATTTGTATAGTACTTCGTATATATGGTAGTTCTAAAAACAATCCCAACTATCGCAATAGTAATTGCACTAATAATTGTAAGCAGTAACAATAAAATACTGTTTATTTTCATATCATCACCTAGAATCTTAAATACATAAATGGATTTCCCGCCGAATTAGCCAAACTAAAAATACTTATCCAAAACATTGCAAAAATAACAAATATCGTAAATACGTTATTCTTATGCTTCTTATAGAAACCTGTTAATGCTGGAATAGTAAAAACAATTGCCAGCACTAGATATAACCAGTAATCCTGAAGCATATATAGATAATCATTTTTATTTACTGCAACTGAAATATCTATCACAGGGAAAAGCCTTAACATATATATTCTGAGTGCCTTCATGGAATGAATAGCAAATACAACCCATGTAATAGGAATAATTACCATAACGTTAATACGCCCTACCACCATAAATAGCTTTTCAAATCTGCTAAGAATAAACTTCTCTATTGTAATAATCAAGAATATTGCTCCTGCCCATATCCAGAAATTGTATGTTTGACCATGCCAAAGGCCAGTGAGAGCCCAAACGGCAAGTAAGTTAAATACAGTCCAAAGCTTGCCCTTGCGATTGCCTCCAAGAGGGAAATAAACATAATCTCTAAACCATGCGCCTAGTGTGCTATGCCAATTTCTATAAAACTCAGAGATAGACTTTGAAAAATATGGCTGATTAAAGTTGCTAATGAAAGGGAATCCTAGCATCACACCTAGGCCAGCTGCCATCAGCGAATATCCCCAAAAATCAAAATATAATTCAAACGAATAGCTGTATGCTCCAAGCCAAGCCAAAGGAGTGGAAATACTTTCATAGCCAATGGTTTTAATATCATTCCAAAGAACAGAAAGATGATCCGCAATCATCACCTTCATAAACAATCCGATTGCAAAATACTTAAGACCATCTTCTATCTGCAAAAGGATAGCACAGAAATTCTCTTTTTTAGACTTTTCATTCTTTACCCAGGAAACATTGCTTTCTACGTAGTCGTATCGAGCAATTGGTCCCGAAATAATCTGTGGAAACATAAAGAAATAGTTGGCCATGTTTATTAGCTCAACCTTTTGAATCTTACCTTTATATAAATCTGCCAGGTAAGATATCATTTTGAAAATGTAATAGCTAACTCCAAGAGGAATAACTATATTTAAACCAAATGAAGATGCTCCTTTGAAAAAGCACAGACATGAACAGTTTATAATAACACCGATTGCAAGTATAACCTTTGATTTTTTCTTGGATAGAAATTTAGCCAAAATATAATTAATCAGTGTAGCCGCTGAAATTACAGCAATATACACCGGCTCATTAATATAGTAAAATCCTATACTTGCAACCAATAAAAGCCATGCACGACAATTGCATGGCAAAATGTAATATATAATCAAAAAGATTGGTACCAATCTAAAAATAAAAATCAAATCAAAAAAGGTCATTGTATTCTCCCAAAGTTTCCTTCGTATTTAGTATACAATAACCCTTTTATTTTTTCTTCTATAAATTTAATTAAATGTTGCTTGATATTTATCGATTATTTTATATAGTTCGTTATTTGGATCTTCAATCATCTTAATATCGGTATCAAGCTGTAGTAATTTCGACTGATTCTCATCTCTCATCTCCCATGTAGGAAGTCCGTCTCCATTAGGATTTCCAGTCTTGGCGAAGTTTACCCAATACTGTTGCATGGTATCTGACAGCGCATAATCCTCATCAGAATACAGCCCTGGATGTCTCCAAAGATTGCCATAAGCATAAGGCAACTCGCCTGCATGATAATTAGATAAAGAATCATTTGTCTTTGTAAAGTAATACTCATAGGTAGGAACACCCTGCTCCACCAAATAGTTATTCCATAGATAATGAGAGTAGCTAAACCATATCGCAGAATAACTAATATTTAAAGCACCCTTAGCATCTCCCATAGCATCAACAATGAAATGCTGGTCACGCTGTGGCGAATCTGCCGGAACGACCTTTGCCATGTCCCCTGCGTAAGACACCAAATCCTCTGCCAGCAGCTTTTCATAATTCTCCTTAGTAGCTTTTGTGGTCAACAAGAATGCATCTGATTCTTTGGCATTAAATCCATTTAACAGAGCCTTTTCATGGTTTTGCCCATTTTCATATGTAAGATAAGGCTGTTCTGTAATGGCATAGCCATCGACAGTCATAGCAGATTGATCTGATGTTGTCTTTACCAGTTCTTCTGCTGGAATATCACGCAGCTCAGCAGATGATGCAACACCAAACTCCTTGCGCACAGCGTCTCCTTCTTTTACTGCCTCACTATAATCTCTGAAAGTATGGAATGGCTTTCTAGCCAAAATACCGCTAGACTCTGCAATAGCATAGTTGAACAGACCAGCTGTAAGAGGTGATACGCACATTGCATTTACGCTAGATGAGCCTGCTGATTCTCCAGCTATAGTAATCTGATTTGGATCTCCACCAAAGGCTTCGATATTATCATAAACCCACTGAAGTGCAGCTATCTGATCCAACAATCCATAATTACCTGTAGTCCCGTTTGCTGATTCATCTTTCAAATCGTCAGCTGCATAGTATCCGAAAACATTTAATCTATAGGCAAAGTTTACAACAATAACTCCTCTCTTCGCCAAGTCCTCGCCTCGATACTCTGTATATGAAGACTGACCTGTTGAAAGGCTTCCTCCGTGAATATAAAAGATGACAGGAAGAGGCTCATCTGATGCATCCTCTGGAGCAAAGACATTAAGATAAAGGCAATCTTCACTCATAGCCTCAAGATACTCATCACCAAATTGCACTCTATAGTCATGCCAGCCAAGGATGTGCGACAAGCTGTCATATAAAGGATTGGTACGAGCCTGCATTGCCATAGGGCCAAATTCATCGCATGCTCTTACACCATCCCAGCTTTCTGCCGGCTGTGGTTCCTTGAAACGAAGCTCACCCACAGGTGCTTTAGCATAAGGAATACCAGCGTATACCTTTACAGAATGATCCTCATTATATACACCAGTCAAATCCCCCTGCTCAACAGATACAACATCTGTAACATCAGGATTCTTATTTGCAACTGCTGGAACATTTTTATAAGGTGGCGCAGTTAGCACATAGTTACATGCCAATATGGCCACAAATATAATCCACATGATAATGATAGACTTAATATTATATGAATCTCTTTTTATAAGCATTGTCCTTGCTACTAACATTGCAATAGCCGCAAGTATACCAATCGCCCAACCTAATAATATATTTTTAGACAGCTCCAAAACTGCAATATAAAGAACTGTCAGTATGATTACAATAATCGAAAATACCATTGTCGCCTCTCCTTAATTTCACACAATTTAATTTATCCCAATCCATTATACTAGCTCTAAAAAAATCTTACAAGAAAAATGTGATTTTTTTGTTGACATGTTGGCCAGACTCTGATAGTATATCTCTTGTTCGCGGAAGTGTCGGAACTGGCAGACGAGCAAGACTAAGGATCTTGTGCTCATTGCGAGCGTGCGGGTTCAAGTCCCGCCTTCCGCATATCGAAGGCTTCGGTTTTACCGAAGCCTTTTTTCTTTTCCACTCCACCCCGCCTTCCGAGGTAAAACTAATTATTCAATCGGAATTATACACAAAACATATCTTCGAACATTGTTATTGTCTGACAAATAATAATTATCATGCATATTTATCTTGCAATTTATCCACCAGGATGTATAATAGACTTATCAAATAACAGAGAGAAAAAAGCAGAAAGGGAGGTAGAGTCCACCAGAGAATTAATTTAGTAACTACAAAATCTAGTGATTGGAGGTATGGTCCACCAGAGAATTAATTTTTTAACCACGCGACATTTTTTACTTTTAAAATATATTAGATAGAGAGGTATAGTCCATTGGGATCGATGTTAAGGGGCGGCACCAGTTAGGAATCGGTTGATTTCGAATTGGTGTCGCTCGTTTTTTGTATAAAAAAAGCCTCAGTAAAAACTGAGGCTAAGCTGCAGGAAATGGGACTTGAACCCACACGATATTGCTACCACAGGCACCTGAAGCCTGCGCGTCTGCCAATTCCGCCATTCCTGCGAACATTTAGTATTCTATAGAATTTCAGATAGCAAGTCAAGGCTTTCTAGACCTATAAATTGCTAAAAATTTAGCAGATTTCTGCTGAATCTAAAATGATTGTAAATGGGCCATCATTTTGCAAAGACACCTTCATATCCGCGCCGAATTCTCCCGTCTCAACATGGAACTGTTCCTTGCATTTTTCAATAATGTATTCATACATTTCGTTTGCCATGTCTGGTGCGCCAGCATCTGTAAAAGATGGGCGATATCCCTTCTTACAATTAGCATAGAGGGTAAACTGAGAAATTAAAAGAAGCTCTCCTCCTACATCTGAAAGAGATAAATTTATCTTGTCATTTTCATCATCAAATATACGAAGCCCCAAAAGCTTCTTTACCATTTTGTCTGCAATTTCTTTTGTATCAGAATCTGCTACACCAATAAGAACTAAAAAGCCCTTTCCGATTTGTCCTATTACATTTCCATCTACTTTTACAGATGCTTCATTAACTCTTTGAACTACAAATTTCATCTTATTCTCCTACCCACCTTACTTTTCTTTTACTATAATTGTCATCATATATCTAGAATCATCTGGAATAGTCATGGCGCTGGTAAAGATTTGTTCTGTTTCCATACCACAATCTATTACCGCAAATACGTTAACACTTCCGGCATTTTCCATCTCTACAAGTCTTTCCTTTATGGCTGCCACATTCTTTCCACTTTTCATTATTATTTTTGTGCCAGACATTTTCAGCTCATCCTCAAGATTGCCTTGGCCCGATAGGATATGCACATTTTCATCTGCCTCGCTTATAAGTATTCCTGCTGCAGCTGCCGTACCACAAAAAGAAGTGATGCCATTAACTATCTCTACTTCTATTCCATCCTTTTTAGCAAGCTTCATAATATAGCCAAAGGTTGAATATATTGTAGGGTCACCTATAGTCAAAAAAGCCAGGCTATACCCCTCAAATAAAAGCTCCTTATACTTTCTATAAAAGCTTTCGTGCATTTCCTTAAGCTTAGCCTCATCCTTTGTCATTTCATAATCAAGGCTAATAACTTTTTTATACGCCAGCTCTGGAACCACTGGAAGAGCGATTTGATATGCTCTGCATTTATCCTTTTCCGCCCTTGGCAAACAGATGACATCTGCATCCTTGATTGCCTTTACAGCCTTTATTGTAAGCAGTTCTGGATCACCAGGACCAACTCCTATTCCATATAAAACTCCAGCCATATCTCAAGTCTCCTGTAATCTATTAATCTCTTTTACATAACTCCCAAAATGTAACCGCACTAGCTGCTGCAACATTAAGTGAATCCACGCCGTGATACATAGGAATAATTGTAACGAAATCTGATGCATCAATCGTTTCCTGCTTAATTCCGGTACTCTCCGTACCAAATACGATTGCAAGCTTCTCCTGCTCCTTCAGCACTGGCTCTGCAAGTGATATAGCATTGTCCTTTAATGCCATCGATACAACTGAATAGCCCTCACCTTTAAGAGCTGATACATAATCGGAGCCCTTGTCAAAATATGTCCATGGTACCTGGAACACAGTTCCCATAGCAACGCGGGCCGCTCTTCTGTAAAATGGGTCTGCGCTGTCATGTGTCAGTATGATTCCATCAACCCCTAATGCTGCTGCAGATCTGAAAATAGCGCCAACGTTTGTAGGATTCATAACATCCTCAAGGATTGCCACTCGCTTTGAAGACTGAAGGATTTCGAAAACACTAGGCAAATCAGGCCTTTTGCAGGCTGCAAGGACGCCACGTGTAAGGTTAAAACCAGTGATTTTGTTGATGACATTAAGCTCTGCCACAAATACCTCTACATCATCACTGATATCGCTCAACAATTCCTGCACAACCTGTGACTCATATGCCTTTTCCTCAACTAAAAAAGCAATAGGCTCTGCGCCTCTAGCCAGCGCCCTCTTTATTACCTCTGGAGTTTCTGCTATAAATACGCCTCCATTAGGCTCATAATAATGATATAGCTGAGCTTCATTGTACTTCGTAAATATATCTACTCTGCTATCATCTATACTTTCAATTTTTATCATATCTTTCACCGTTTATTCCAAATTTATAATATTCTACCATAACCACAGTGATACTAAAATAACATTGACATTTTCAAGTTTAAGCACATAATAAATTGTACAAAATCAATTTTCGGAGGTACATATGATTCAAGATATATTCCCAAGCAAACTTAACAATAGCTATAGAACTGACGCTATTCCTAAGTCAGATGATTTAATTATTATTCATAGCGACGGAAAAATCCTATTAAATGTTGATGAAGAAAGTAAAAGCATTTCTTTTCCACAGATAAAAGACATTCAATCAAATCTTAATCCTATATACTTCTTTGAAATTGATGGAGAAAACTTCTTTTACAACACTGATACCAATACTGATACTACCTCACTTCCTGAGGGATTTCAGTTCTATACAATGAGACAAATCAGAAATGAGTATCTCTATCCAAAGCACTATGTTTTTGCAGCCTACACTGCCATCCATTTGATTGACTGGTATGAAGCAAACAGATTCTGTGGAAAATGCGGTACAAAGAATGAGCATTCAAAATCCGAGCGCGCTTTAGTCTGCCCTAACTGCGGCCGCACACGATACCCTCGTATCAATCCTGCTGTAATAGTTGGTGTAAAAAATGGAGATAAGCTATTACTCACAAAATACAAAACTGGTTTTGCTCACAATGCCCTTGTTGCCGGATTTACAGAAATAGGCGAAACCATGGAAGAAACTGTTGAACGTGAAGTAATGGAAGAAACAGGACTAAAAGTAAAAAATATCCGCTACTACAAATCTCAGCCTTGGGGAATTGCCAGCGATATTCTGCTTGGATATTACTGCGATGTGGATGGCGACGACACCATCACTATGGATGAATCAGAACTGAAATATGCTCAGTGGGTGAGCCGAGAGGATATTGAATTGCAGCCCCTCGACTACAGCCTCACAAATGAGATGATGAAAATGTTCAAAGAAAACAAGCTGGCAGATTAATTCTGCTGGCCTAATATATGATATATAAACTGCTGGGCTGTTCTTCCTGAAAGACCGCCCTGCTCCATTTCCCATACCTTTGCTTTCGCAATAAGTTCCTCCTGAGGCATGGTGATACCTGCTCTTTGGGCCAATCCAAGAACAATATCTATATATTCTCTTTGCATTGGCTTTGAGTAGCTGATGGTTACGCCAAAGCGATGAACAAGTGAAAGCTTTTCCTCAACTGTATCTGAATGATGTCTGTCGTCAGTGTTGGTCTGATCATTTCTATCATTCCATGTTTCCTTTATTAAATGTCTACGGTTTGAAGTAGCATAAATCAAAATGTTATCTGGCTTTGTCTCAACGCCACCTTCAATAACAGCCTTTAAGAACTTGTACTCTATTTCATGCTCTTCAAATGACAAATCATCCATATAGATGATGTATTTGTAATTACGATTCTTAATGCTGGCTATAATCTTTGATAGATATCTAAACTGATGCTTATATATCTCAATCATACGAAGGCCATCATCATAGTACTGATTAACAATTGCCTTAATACTTGTAGATTTTCCTGTACCACTATCACCAAACAAAAGCACATTATTCGCCTTTTTGCCAGCCACAAAGCTCTCCGTATTATCGATTAGCTGTTGCTTTTGATATTCGTATCCAATCAAATCATCAAGCACAACCTCATCCATATTGTTGATAGGAACAAATTTAATGTCATTAAGTCCTACTTCTTCTATTCTAAAGGCCTTATTCAGGCCGAACATTCCTACACCATAGGCCTTGTAGAAATTCGTAATTACGTTAAAAAATTCCTTTTCATTTCCTGCTGCTTCTAGCTCCTTTGATAGCTTTCTAACTTTTTCGCTCACATTACGGTTATACATCTGCTCATTTTTTCTAACAGAATTGTAGTTCGTAAATACGGAGAATGACTCAATGCCCAGCTCCTTTTCCAAAGATGAAAAATCGTAATCAAAAAGCTCTTTTAGAATTCTAAAATCATTTTCCACTAAGTGATTAACAGAACCAGGCTTAACATCAGTCTTTTCTGTAACTAAAGAAAATGGATTTTCATTCATGATAATGTAGAAGGTTAAATAATTATGCCAAAGATTATCGTCAAACCCATAATCTGTTGCAAGCATAAGAAGTCTCTTTGAAATTGCGTTAATCTGGCGGGTAGCTTCTCTTTTGTTATAATCACCAGACTCCACCATATCAATAGCTTTTCCAAGCTGATAAAGAATTGTATCCTCTGTTAAATCCCCAAACATGAGTAATCGTGATATCTTGTCGTACATAATTTTATCCTCCTTAATTATCATATTTTATTATTTTGTGTTATTATGTTCAATTGTCGGAGGAACTTTTATGTTAGCAAATTATCATTCACATACACCAAGATGTAATCATGCCACTGGCAGCGAAAGAGAATACATCGAATCTGCCATCGCAAACGGCTTCAAAATTCTTGGCTTTTCAGATCACACCCCACAGCCATATCCATCCAGTTATAAGTCACACATAAGAATGGGTATGGAGGAATTAGAAAACTATGTTGATACACTTGTAAAGCTCAGAGAAGAATACAAGGACGATATCACTATTTACATAGGATTCGAGGTAGAATACTTTAGAAAATACTTTGATGCTCTGATTAAAGAGCTCAGAAACTATCCAGTTGATTATATTATTCAGGGGCAGCATTTCATTCCTGACGAGATTGATGGATTCTATGCTGGAGCTCCTACCACTGATGATCAACACTTGATTGATTACGTAGATACTGCAATCGAGGGAATGCAAACAGGAATGTTTACATATTTGGCACATCCTGACTTGATTTACTACAATGGCGATGACAACACCTACAAAAAGCACATGGAACGCCTTGTTGCTGCATCCATTGATTTAAATATACCACTTGAAGTAAATCTTCTTGGCTTCACAGGAAAGCGCAACTATCCATGTGACAAGTTCTTTGACTTAGCCACAAAAATGGGTGCAAACTTTGTAATTGGCTGTGACGCCCACGATCCACAGTCAGTTTGCCAGCCAGAGCTTAACCCTGAGTTCATGGCGTTCTTGAATAAGCACAACATTACAATCGGAGACAATATTTGTACTCTTCGTTCTATCAAATAACAAAAACCATCAGGCCTGTTGACCTGATGGTTCTTTTTTATTAGTTATTAATTTCCTGAATTAAATAGTTCTGACAAAACATCTGCATGCTCTTCAAGTACTTCAAGAAGCTTTTCACTCCAATGTCTCGCATCAGAATCACTGTCACCAAATACATAATCTTCCTGACCATAATCCATTACATCAAATCCTGGTACAGATTTACTTGCACCTTGTGTTCTGTAGCTTACTGCATCTGCTACTGTAAATGAAACAGATGATGTATCACTGTAATCAACCCAACTAGAAATATCTGTTCCAGTTGCTTCTGTAGCATCACCATTCTCTGTCTGGGTCTCAGCTTCAGCCTTAGTAATAGTTTCTGCACCATCTACATATTCACCATACATCTTATCCACATAGTATGAGAGGCTATCCCCAAGGATTTCTGATGGTACATGTCCACCATCCCACTGCCAATCAATAGTTGCATCAATGCCTGCTGAAAGCATAGCAATCTGTAGATTCAATGAGTTGAACATTGAGATGTCACCTTCAGATGCACCGCAAAGAATTCTAACCCAAGTTGCATCGTCAGTGTCTTCATCGCCAATATAATTAAGAGGATTATAAAGATCTACTATGTTATTACCATATTTATCCCCAGCCTGAATTTCTGCAATATCTTCCTGATATGATTCAAGCATTTCTTCATAAGTGCTGTAGTTTGCCGAATCAGTTGTTGTACCTGCAGACTGTGTTGTTCCTTCATCAGGAGTACCAACATCCATAGTATCACCAGCTGAATTTGCAGCTACATCGCTATTATCAAAGCTTCTATCTGATGATTCTTCAGATTCACCATCAGAACTTGCACCATCTGGGCCAGCGCCTTCTGGAGCACCTTCCATATCACCACCTGGGCCTGCCCCTTCAGGAGCTCCCTCACCAGGGCCACCCATCATATCTCCACCGGAAGAGCTCTTTGCATATCTACCTTCAATGAAGGCTTCAGCTTTATCTTCTGATGTCATAGCTGCAACTTCCTCGTCAGAAAGAGCATTTCCATCCTCGTCAAACCAAGTCCACCCTTCTGCGTAATCCAAATTATCAAGATACCACTGAAGATTTGATACAAACTCTGCCAAGTAGAAATCAACGTATGTTCCGCCATATCCATTTGTATCTGCATATTTCTCTTCATCATACTCGATAGTAAGAGAAATAGTATCTGTCATATCTCCATCACCATTAATATCAAGCTGAACATCAGCTTCATTTACAGAAAGGTTTTGTTCATTGATATACTCCATGTATTCTTCAGAAAGATATTCAGCAAGCTGTTCTTTGAACTCAGTGCCAAAATCGTAATCTGTATCCATATAGTATTCAAATGCCAATGCCATATCAGCCTCATATAGTGATGTAATTGCAGAATAAGCCATACATCCCCATACACCATCTGAAATCTCGTATGTTGTTCCATCAATAGTTACGGATGTTGAATAACTGCCATCCTCATTCTGATAAACACCTACTGCTCCAGCTTCGATTTCATAGTCATAAAAATCAGAGTTGTTACCAGTTGCAGCAACCATAGTAGCATGTGCTCCACCGCCTGAGCCACCAGTTGAAACAAAGTATTCTGTGCTACCTGGAAGGTTACCAAGTAAAATATTGTACTTAACAAAACGAATAGCATTCTTTTGATCCACAAGGCAGCTTGGAGCATCACCTGTATAATATTCATTTCCATCTTCATCTGTAGCTGTATCGTTCTTACCTCTGTTACCACATGACATGTTGATGTAGCCTTCAGATGCATATGTTGTTGCCGCCTCAGTATTTGTTGAAGAGCTGTATCCTGCTGCACCTGTATTTACGATTACAGGAGCAGTTGCTGCAGTGTATACCTGTCCATTTGAGCTAACAATTTCTGCTTCGTAATCAATTACAAGTGTACCGTTTACTGCATCTGAGTAGCTTGATGCAGTAACATCTGCTTCACCGTCTCCATCAGTATCAATTCCTGTTACATATGCACCGGGAACACATACGGAAACACCTTGTTCATCCTCAATTTCTGGATAAGCTACTGCTGATACAATTGACATAATCCATGCATCTGCCTCTGAATCGTAGGACCAGGTCACTTCATCATTATTTGCCAAGTTTAAAGTTTCCTCTATGTATGCCTGTTCTTCACTTGTTTCTGAAGAAGTAGCTTCTGCTGTTACTTCAGTTGTAGTATCTGTAGTACTTCCACAAGCCACCATACTAGTAGCCATTGCAGCTACCATTAAAAATGAAACAAATCTCTTTTTCATTAAAAGCCTCCTTACAAAATTGCTTTTTCATTGACTGTGCCTGTACTTTAATCTGCGAACCTTGAAGAAAGCTTGAAATAATGTGAAGATTATTTGAACAATGTTTTTTCAAGGTTTCTTCAAGAAAAATATGTACAATATTAAAATACAAATGAGGTAAAACTATGAAAATATTAATGATTGAAGATGAAAAAAGAATGGCAGATGCTGTTAGTGAATTACTGCATCAAGAAGGTTACATCGTAGATGTTAAATATGACGGTGCTCAAGGTTACGATGCTTGTATAGCAAATATATACGATGCAATCATATGTGACGTAATGCTTCCATCAATGAACGGTTTTGATATTGTACAATCTGCTAGAGCAAATGGATTAGAGACTCCTATTCTAATGCTTACTGCTAAAAGTGATGTACTTGACAAAGTAGCTGGTCTTGATTGTGGAGCAGATGATTACCTGACAAAACCTTTTCAAGTCGAAGAACTCTTGGCACGACTTAGAGCCCTCCTTCGTCGTAATAGAAAGGATATCTCATCCACTTTAGAGGCATTTGACTTATCATTAAACACAAAATCTCTAACACTATCATGTACAAATACAAATAAAAGTATTCGCCTTCCAGAAAAAGAATATAAAATACTTGAATGTTTACTAACAAACAAAGAACAGATTATTTCTAAAGAACAACTTACTTTAAAGGTATGGGGTTATGATAATGAAGCCGAGTACAATAATGTAGAAGTTTATATTTCATTTACACGCAAAAAGCTTAAATTCTTAGGCTCAACTACAGAAATAAAATCAGTAAGAGGCATGGGATACGAATTGAGAGGTTAATATGATTTCACGTTCAAGAATTCGAATAGTAGTAATTACAATGATGTTCCTTATTTTTATAGTAGTTTCCACATTAGGTATTATATATGGAACAACACGTATTCAAACAACAAAAGAAAATAAAGAAATGCTCCACATGTTTGCTAAGGCCTATGATGAAAATGGTTTTCCTGATTCTGCCATTCTACAGCCTTCGCCACAAAAAGCATCCGATGATTTCACGCCAACCACTTCATTTCATAACTTTCAGGTCTCAACTTTTTATGCTGTAGCCTTCGATTTGGATGGTAATGTAATTGAATACTTAAATGATGCTCCATCAGGTTTTTCTAATGAAGCGCTAGTCGAGTATGCCTCAAATCTATTAAAATCTGGCAAGGATTATGGCGAAGGCAATTCTGTAACTTATCTTATTACAAAAGAGGATGACTACATTCTAGTAACCATGATGGACACAGTTCTTATGGATTTGACCATCTCTTATTTAATCAAAAATATGATTGTATTCGGTGGAATATCTATATTAATTTTACTTATGGTTTCAATTATTCTTTCAAAATGGGTAGTAAAGCCAATAGAAACCGCCTATGAAAAACAAAAACAATTTATTTCTGATGCAGGTCACGAATTAAAAACTCCTATATCCACAATCAGTGCAAATGCAGAAATTCTTGGTCGCAACTTACCTGATAATCCATGGCTAGAAAACATAAAATATGAAAATGAAAGAATGTCTACTATCGTTCATCAATTATTGGATTTAGCACGTCTTGAAAACATCAAACCAACAATGAGCGAAGTTAATCTAAGTGAACTTGTACTAGCCAATATTCTGCCCTTCGAAGCATCTGCCTATGAGAATAATCTTGAGCTTAACTATGATATAGCCAATGACATAATAAAAGTTTGCGATAAAACTAACATGGAAAAACTGATTTCTATACTGATAGACAATGCCATAAGTCACTGTTCGCCTAATGGAAAAATAAATATTACTCTAACGGAAGAATCTTGCAAAATAATGCTAAAAGTAGCTAATACAGGTGAAGAGATTCCTGAAAATGAACGTGAAAAAATATTTGAACGATTCTATCGATCTGATTATTCAAGAGCAGAAAGAGTTGGACATTATGGCTTAGGACTATCTATTGCACAAACAATTGCACTAGAACACAACGGTAAAATATGGGTGGATTGCATAGATGGTAATGTAATTTTTAATCTGAATTTTAGGTGACGATTAGCTGAATCTTAGGGTTTTCCTAATGCTTTCTTCTTTTTTAGATTTTATAATACAGATAGTTTTTAATATCACAACAGAGGTCAATTATGAAAAAAAGAAAAAAGCTTTCATCTTTTATTAAAGGAATAATCATTACATTTGCAATAGCAATCGCAGTAGAAGGATTCGTGTTATGCATGCCCCTATTAGGTATAGATGTTGACGACACTATCTCCTACGTTACCGAAACCATAGCTGCTGCAAAAGGCTTTTTCGCACAGTCGACTTCCGACCTTTCAAGTGGTGAACACACCTTGGGAAATGGCCCTATGGAGGGCACTGGCACCGAGCAGGATTCAAGCTCCCTGGATTCTCCTGTAAACACTGGCGAGGAATACACCTTTGATTCTACCGTATATCCTTATCGAGCTCTTCTATCTTCCGAGGAACAGGCTGTTTACAACCAGATATACGCAAATGCGGTAGCATACAATACAAAGATTTTCACATTAGTAAATGAACTTTCTGAGTCAGAATTAAGCGAGACTATTAATTCTGTATTCAATGATCATCCCGAGTTATTCTGGCTCAACACATCTTATAAATATGGATATAACAAATCCAATGCAGTTGTACAGGTTCAGCTGAGCTTTGGAATATCAAGTGACCAGTTAGATTCAGCAAAGACTCAGTTCAATAGTGTTGTAGATAGCATTTCTACTGCTGCAAGCGCATACTCTTCTGATATCGAAAAAGAATTGTATATACACGATGCAATTTGCGAATTAACTACTTATAATACAAACGCTGATTTAAACCAAAGTGCATACTCGGCACTTGTAAACGGCTCCACAGTTTGTGCTGGATACGCAAGGGCTTTCCAGCTTATTTGCCAAGAGACTGGCTTAACCTGCTATTACCTTACAGGAACAGCATCTGGTGGCGATCACGCTTGGAATATCATTTCCGTTGATGGAGATTTTTATAATGTAGATCTTACCTGGGATGATTCTATTTCAGAAAGCTATGGTTCATCCGTATATACGTATTTTAATTTAACAGATGATGACATATCTGATGACCACACTAGAAGTGAATTAGGAAGCAAACTTCCTGCTTGTACAGCAACAGCCATGAGCTACACAAACGTATATGGTTCAACCGTAGAAAAGAGTGATATTGATAACAATGGTGGACAGATTACTGAGGGCAACTTTACAATTAACGAGCCTCAAGAGCCTATAACAGATTGGAGAAATGAACCTGCACCGTTTGAAGACATTGGTGCAGGCCAAACTCCAGATATGGGACCTGATGATATGGCCCCTAATGATAAGGGCCCTGGAAATATGGGACCTGATTTTGAAGGCAATTAGCCTAAAATATCTATGTACTCTCCTGCCAAGGCTTTATTCATGCTTCTAACGGCACAGAATTTACCGCACATAGAACATGTGTCATCAAATTCTGGTGAACGGTCAGCACGGATAGCCTGGGCAGTCTCTGGGTCAATTGAGCATTCCCATTGCTTGTCCCAATCAAAACACTGTCTGGCATCTGCCATGGCATTATCTCTATCCATTGCATGTGGTACATGCTTAGCAATATCTGCTGCATGTGCTGCAATCTTTGATGCAATGATTCCCTGTTTAACATCCTCAAGATTAGGCAAAGCCAAGTGTTCCGCAGGTGTAACATAACAAAGAAATGCTGCACCGTTTTGAGCCGCTATCGCACCTCCGATTGCTGATGTGATATGGTCATATCCTGGAGCAATATCAGTAACAAGAGGTCCAAGTACGTAGAATGGGGCTCCCATACAAACCTTCTGCTGAATTTTCATATTTGCAGCAATTTCGTCCATTGGCATATGGCCTGGACCTTCCACCATAACCTGCACATCCTTGGCCCATGCACGCTTTGTTAGCTCTCCTAAGCGTACCAATTCTTCTATCTGACACACATCACTGGCATCAGCAAGACAGCCTGGTCTGCATGCATCACCAAGGGATATTGTCACATCATACTGGCGACAGATATCCAAAATCTCATCATAGTATTCATAAAATGGGTTTTCCTCCCCTGTCATAGACATCCAGGCAAATACAAGTGAACCACCTCTTGATACAATGTTCATCTTTCTTTTATGAAGCTTTATCTGATCGATTGTCTTACGTGTAATTCCGCAGTGAAGTGTAACAAAGTCTACTCCATTTTCAGCGTGAAGGCGAACAACATCTATAAAATCCTTTGCTGTCAATGTAGCCAAATCTCTCTGATAATGGATTACGCTGTCGTAAATAGGCACTGTGCCTATCATTGCTGGACATTCATCTACCAGCTTCTTTCTAAATGGCTCTGTGTTTCCATGGCTGGATAAATCCATAATGGCCTCAGCCCCCATATCCACTGCAGCCATAACCTTTTGCATTTCGATATCGTAATCCTTGCAGTCACGGGATACGCCAAGATTGACATTTATTTTTGTGCGTAGCATGCTGCCTACACCTTCTGGATTAAGACACTTATGGTTTACATTTGCTGGAATAGCAACCTGTCCCTTGGCAACAAGCTCCATTATTTCCTCAGGTGTGCGATATTCCTTAAGCGCCACCTGCTTCATTTCTGGAGTAACAATCCCCTGTCTTGCTGCGTCCATCTGTGTTGTGTATTTTCTCATTATTCTTCTCCTTTAAACATATATGTAATCGTTGAAAACTGGTTGTAAACCTTCATCAGAAATGTCTACATACATTGTTCCTAAACTTCTGCCATCAGATATTTCAAACTGCTCATCACCTGAAGGGTCTGTAGACTCCTCACCTGTATATTTCTCCTCATGATCGCCGATGCCAGTGGATACTCCTGCAGAAACCTTAGTAGCTGCTATCTTTACAATTCCATTTCTAAATGCTGCAGTCTCTCTAGAAGAGACTGTAATGCCACAGAAAGGTAAAAATATACGATAAGCACAAATAATCTGGCACAACTGCTTTTCCCCTACATCAAGTGGATTGATTGTGTCATTATTGATAATTGGTCGAAGTCTAGGACATGATAATGACATTTCTGCATAGGGGTATTTGCGCTGTAAATAGTAGACATGCAAGGCTGATGCCAGGGCATCCTTTCTGAAATCCGAAAGCCCCAAAAGTGCAGAAAAGGCAACTCCTCGCATTCCACCCATAAGAGCTCGCTCCTGAGCATCAAATCTGTATGGCCAGATTCTCTTGTTGCCCATCAAATGCAGTGTCTCATACTTATCAGAATCGTATGTTTCCTGAAAAACAGTAACATAATCAGCTCCACACTCATGCAAATATTTGTAATCCTTTACGTTTACCGGATATATTTCAATTCCAACCATTTTGAAATATTTTCTGGCAATCTTACATGCCTCGCCTATATATTCAACATCTGATTTTGCAGGGCTTTCTCCGGTGAGAATTAAAATTTCCTCCATTCCACTATCTGCAATAACCTGCATTTCATGCTCTATCTGTTCATATGAAAGCTTTAATCTTTTTATTTTGTTATAGCAATTAAATCCGCAGTATACGCAGTAATTCTCGCAGTAGTTGGCTATATAGATTGGTGTGAAAAGATATACCGTATTTCCGAAGTGCTTACTTGTTTCCTGCTGTGCCTTCTTGGCCATTTGTTCCAAAAAAGGTTCAGCAGCTGGAGAAAGAAGTGCCTTAAAATCCTCTATTGTACATTTATCGTTGGCAAGTGCTCTTCTGACATCTGCAGCTGTATATTTGTTGTAATCGTAGGAATCAAAATGTTCCATTACGTTTTTACGTACATCCGACTCAATAATATCCATACCTGGCAAGTATTCCATGTGATTGATTCTAGATGAAGGATCTGTCTCAATCTGATGCTTGCGCTCTAGCCCTGTTGCAGATAATTCCTTTGAATCAAATAAAAATGTGTTTTCCATGATGCCTCCTAATGTAAGAAACCTGTAAGTGGATCTGATGCTGCTGCACCACGAGTAAGCACTCTTCCAAGGCCTGCCAAGTATGCTTTTCTTCCTGCTTCAATAGCGTCCTTGAATGCTGAAGCCATAAGTGTCAAATCTCCTGCTGTTGCAAGCGCAGTATTTGCCATTATTGCCGCAGCACCCATTTCCATTGCTTCACATGCCTGTGATGGCTTTCCAATTCCAGCATCTACTATAATAGGCAAATCTATTTCATCAATAAGAATCTGTATAAACTCTTTTGTAGCCAAACCTTTATTTGAACCTATAGGTGATGCAAGTGGCATGATGGATGCAGCTCCAACATTTTGCAATTCTCTTGCAACATTCAAATCTGGATACATATAAGGCATAACCACAAAGCCTTCTTTTGCAAGAATTTCTGTTGCTTTTATTGTTTCGTAATTATCAGGAAGTAAATACTTTGTATCCCTCATAATCTCGATTTTTACAAAATCACCACAACCAAGCTCCCTTGCAAGCCTAGCTATTCTCACTGCTTCCTTTGCATCTCTTGCGCCACTTGTATTTGGAAGTAAAGTTACATTCTTTGGAATATAATCCAAAATATTTTCTTCATCCTTGGTATTTGTTCTTCGTACTGCAAGTGTAATTATTTCAGCTCCTGCGTCTTTTGTTGCTGCCTCAATAAGCTTCATCGAATATTTTCCTGATCCCAAAATAAAACGAGAATCAAATTCTTTACCACCGATTACCAGTTTGTCATTTTCCATTCCATTTTCCTCTTTCATTTTTATGCGTCTAATTCTCCAATGAGAATTTTAATTACCATATGTGCTTCGTGCGCTCCGCAAACCATCACTCTAGATGAAATCAACCCGATACCATCATTAACATCACTAACCCCATCTCCTGAAAGGTAGAATCTCTTTGATGCTCTTCTAGTCTTTATATCATTTGCACTGCCAAATCCTGCCATTCCAGAACTAGATAGCATATATTTATCTGGCATTTGCTCTAGTACCAGATTAACTAGCATAGCCTTACTTTCAGCTGAATCAAAAGCCTCACAGACAATATCCGCCTTTTCTATCAATGGCTTTGTGTTAGCCTCGGTCAGCTTTATGTTATGAGTCTCAATCTTTATGTATGGATTTATTTCATGTAAATTAGCCGCCATTGCATCAGTTTTTTTCATACCAACCTGATTGATTTTGTACTGCTGTCTATGCAGATTGCTTACATCTACAAAATCATAGTCAATCAAAATCAAGTGGCCTATGCCCGCTCTTGCAAGACATGTGGCTATATTAGATCCCAAGCCACCGAGCCCACATATTGCAACCACAGCCTCGTCGAATTTTTTTTGATTTTCTGCACCATGTCTATCTACAAGTGCCTTATAGAACTCATCCTTTGTCGGTATCAATCAGCCGCCTCCTACAAAACTTACTACCTCAACAACATCCCCATCCTTTAAGATAGTCTCATTAAATGTTGTCTTAGAAATGATTTCTTCGTTAATCTCCACAGCAATAGTTCTAACGTCAAATTTAAAATCATCCAGTACAGTAGCAAGCGTCTTGTTTGCTAACTCATACTCTTTTCCATTTAAGAAAACCATTACTTCTCCTTTCCTTCTAGCTGGCCACACAATGATTAAGTGGCCCACTTCCTTTTCCCAAATCCAAATTTGCACCGATAGCTTTTTCAATATATGACTTCGCATTTACGATAGAATCTTTTAAGTCGTACCCCAGCGCCAAATTCGATGCAATGGCACTTGATAATGTGCAGCCTGTTCCATGGGTGTTAGTGCTATGAATTCTTTCCCCTTCAAACCATGTAACACATCCATTGTCAAAAAGAACATCGCTTGCATCCTCCACGCAGTGTCCTCCCTTTACAAGAACTCCACATCCATATTGTTCTCCAAGCTTTTTGGCTGCCTGCTCCATATCTATTTTGTCTTCTATCTTTGTGCCGGTAAGGGTTTCTGCTTCAGGTATATTGGGTGTAATAACTCTAGCCAGTGGAAACAACATTTTTGCCATCACTGCTGGGGTAGAGTTTTCCATCAATCTACTTCCGCTTGTAGCCACCATAACCGGGTCCACCACAATATTCTTTGTTCCAAATTCCTTAAGCTTTCTAGCTACCACTCGCACTTGCTCCACTGATGGAAGCATTCCAATTTTCACTGCATCTGCTGGTATATCAGTCAAACAAGCATCTATTTGTTCTTCCAAAAAATGTGGCGATGATTCCACAATCTCTGTAACCCCTGTGGTATTTTGTGCTGTAAGCGCAGTAATTGCAGTCATTCCATAGACTTTATGAGCAGACATGGTTTTTAAATCTGCCTGTATTCCAGCTCCACCGCTGCTATCACTTCCTGCAATTGATAAAACTACCTTCATCCTTTTATCTCCCTAAACTTCTTTTTCATACTTTCAGCAGCATTTCGTGGCGAATCTGCTTTCATAATAGCTGAAACAGCGCATACCCCAGCTATGTCAATTCCTTTTAATACATCCATATTAGAAGCATTCAAACCGCCAATAGCATTAACTGGTATAGGAACTGCCTGGCATATTGCATCCAATGTCTCCGTGGATGTAATGATAGTTTTTACTTTTGTAGTAGTTGGATAGATTGCGCCAACTCCCAGATAATCAGCCCCAGCCTCATATGCTGCTTTTGCTACATCCACTTTCTTGGCAGTGGCTCCCAAAATCTTCTCAGGCCCGATAATCCTCCTTGCCATCTCAAGTGGCATATCCTCTGCCCCCAAATGGACCCCCTCGCAATCCACAGCAAGCATTACATCCACACGATCATCAATAATCAGCGGAACATTGTACTTTCTGCAAATATCATGTACTGCCTGTGCCAGTTCAATATATTCCTTTGTGGTACGATTTTTTTCTCGAAGCTGCATCAAAGTGACGCCGCCCTTTAAAGCATCCTCAACTCTCCACAGGAATTCGTCTAGCTTATAAGGTGTACTGTCAGTAATAAAATAAAGCTCGCTATTAAATTCCATTATTCCTCCTTTTTTGCATAAAAAAACGGAAGCTACCTGATTTCTCAAATAGCTTCCGCATAATATCAATATCATTATTAATCGGCGTCCCTACGTTGGCATTATCCAAATCAGGTTCTCGGTCGAAGGTCACACCTTCCTCTCAGCCTGTCTACAAGCTCCCGTCTCATATTAAATTCCTTACATATAATGCTACAAGTGTGGCAAAAAATCAACACCTAATTGCAAAGTGCCTCCACCTGTTCTTTCTTTTCGAAGAGGACACATCCGCCTACATGGTCATCCTTTAGGATGTCGCCTGCCTGGAGTACCTGGAAGAGACGTGATGAAATAGCACCTCGAAGACCCATGTCCATTACGTTTGTGTCGGAGAATGGTGAGAATGGGCATGGCTCAGCTCCACCATGGGAATTGATGTGGAAAAATCCTCTGCCTGCTGCAACACATCCGCCTGATGACTTTTCATCACCTGGGAAGGAAATGAATACCATGTCCTCATAATCCTCACGAAGAGCGGCAATTCTAGCTCTAAGCTGCTCTTCCTGCTCCTCGCTAAGGGCAAGGTGCTTGCTCTCATCTGATACAGGAACATACTCAACATAGATTACAGCCTTGCAGCCATATCCCTGAAGCATAGATACAAAATCATCAGAAAGGACATCGTCAAAGTTTTCTGTAGTAACTGTAACTGAATTACCGAATATTTGACCATTCTTTTTGAATGTTTCCATGTTTGAAATAAGCTTATCGTAAATTCCTTCGCCACGACGGCTGTCAGTTGCTTCCTTGTGGCCTTCAATGCTCATGATTGGCACAAGGTTTCTGTTTTTATCAAATAACTCAAAGTACTCATCGCTGATGAATACTCCATTTGTAAAGATTGGGAAAAGAATATTAGGCTTCTTTGCAGCTGCCTTGATGACGCCCTTTCTAAGAAGAGGTTCGCCACCTGCCAAAAGAATAAAGCTGATTCCTAAATCCTCTGCTTCATCGAAGATGGTAAGCCACTGTTCATCGCTAAGCTGATTTACAGGCTCACAATCCTTTGTGGCATCGTTCTGACGAGAATAACAGCCAGCACAATGTAAGTTGCAATTGCTAGTGATTGATGCAATTAGGAATGGAGGAACATGCAAGCCCTCTTCCTTGAATTTCTTTCTAACATCAGCAGCTTTCTTTGTTGCTAATGCAAACTTTGCCATAAAAATGCTTTCAGCTGGATCTTTCAAAGTAGCACGAATTGAATCCTTTACAACTCGCTCTACACCAGCTGTCATATACGCTTGAATATCAAATTCCTTTTCCATATATACACCTCTTAAATGATCTTATCATTCCATCGCATTAATTGCATGTGATTTGATTTTGTAAAATCATTATACTCCTGTTGATAATCATTTTCAATTATAAATACATAGTAAAAAAAGCTGCCCGCCAGCAGCTTTTTTTGGGAGAATGATATATGAAAAAGTTTTATCGCTCTTGCGATGATTGTATATTACTCTCCCATTATGAACTTGTACTGTTACTTATCTGAAATCTATGTGAAGATTGTAAAAATCAATTTTATTCTTCACCAATTCCTTGCATAGCCTTATCCAGTAGCTTCTTTAACTGAGCCTTTTCCTCATCTGAAAGATTTAGGCACCCCTTCATTTGAGCTGGAACCTTTTTAGCTTTTTCTTTTAATGCCTGTCCCTCATCTGTAAGTTTAATAACAAGCTTTCGTTCATCCTTTTCAGATCTTCCTCTTGTAATCATGCCTTGCTTTTCTAATCTCTTTAAAAGTGGAGCCAAAGTGCCTGAATCCAAATGCACGCACTTTCCAATTTCTCCTTCAGTCATATCGCCAGCCTGCCATAAAGCCATCATGACAATATACTGGGTGTAGGTAAGATTAAGTTCCTCAAGAGGCTTTCTATACTTACGTACAACCTCCTTAGCACATGCATACAATGGAAAACAAAGCTGATTCTCCAAACATAATACCTTGTCCGATGTTTTTGTCATTTTATACTCTCCTATAATTCGTTCACATTAGAATTGTGTACAATAATAATGTATCAACGATATTACAGAAAGTCGAGATATAGCTAAACGCAAATACTAAATCATTTTGCATTAATTTAATTTTACAAAATCAAGCACCGATAAATGGACGTATTTCACTAGGAGCAAATTCCTGTATGATGCCGGCTAGTTTATCGCATGGCATTGGATTTGGTTCCAATAACCAGCCACATACGTACTGACATATGCCACATACGTACATCTTAATCAATGCCATCATTTCATCAGATAACTCATCTTTTCCTGATTTACTTTTCACTTCTTTTACAAGTAAATCACGGTTTGTATTGGCCATCTGAAAAACAAAAGAATCCATCCCCTTGGTATTCTTTAATGCGTTGACTATAAAGGACTTGTTGTCCATAAAATACTGTAGATTACAACTAATTGTATCTTTCCATGTCCAGCCATCTTTCCCTACGTTTTTAATATGCTTTTGCGCTTCCTGCAAATAAATCCAGGTAATCAAATCATACTTGTCCCTAAAATGATTGTAAAAAGTAGGCTGTGTCATACCACAATTATCTGTAATATTTGTAATCGTAATTTTATTAATTGGTTTTGTCTCTGCCAACTCTTTGAAAGATTCTGCCAAAATTTCTTTTGTTGACATCCTGTGCATAGCCTCTCCCCCTTTCTACTATGCTTATTTTACCAATATTTTTCTTGCAACTTCAATACCAACTTTATAAGGTGCAATTCACATAATTTAGCTATACAATTCATCAATATTACGTGATATACTTTTTAATTGTATGATATGTGTTTGGGGAATAATCAAGATTTAGGAGACCCATTATGACTAAAAATAACAAACTCAAGGGAATCATTTGTATTCTATTAGCCGCTGTCGGCTTTTCACTTATGACATTTTTCGTCCGTATCTCAGGCGATTTGCCAACCATGCAAAAGGCATTCTTTAGAAATTTTGTAGCTATGTTTGTTGCCATCGCAGCTCTTCTAAGGGCCAACGTAGGAATTAAAGTTGAAAGACCAAGCATTCCACCTTTGTTTGCAAGATGCTTTTTCGGAACATCAGGACTTATTGCAAACTTCTATGCTATCGATAGATTAGGAATTGCCGACGCCAACATGCTAAATAAGCTATCACCATTCTTTGCTATTATTCTTTCTATTTTTATTTTGAAGGAATATCCAAAGCGTGTTGATATCGCAGCTACTATCATTGCTTTTATTGGCGCATTATTCATTATCAGACCAACAGGCCTTATAACAGAAACTGTTCCTGCACTCATCGGCCTATTTGGAGGCTTTGGCGCAGGAACAGCATATGTTTGTGTCCGCAAGCTTGGACAACAGGGTGTAAAAACTCCTGTTATTGTATTTTATTTTTCGTTCTTCTCTTGTGTGGTGACCCTGCCATTTTTAATTACAGATTTTGCTCCAATGAGTCCAACACAACTGCTATGCCTGCTTATGGCTGGTGTAAGCGCATCACTTGGACAGTTCTCAATCACCACCGCTTACAAATACGCTCCTGCAAAAGAGATTTCTGTATTTGATTACACACAGGTTGTATTTGCAGCCATCCTTGGAATAATCTTCCTTGGTGAGATTCCTTCGATCCTCAGTATTGCAGGATATGCCATCATTATCGGTGTTGCCGTATTCAGATGGTACATGAATCTAAAAACTGAATAGAATTAGGTTTCAAGAAAAATAACCTTAGTATTGTCCGGGCCCATCACAGTCAATGTTCTATGATTTGTGTATGGGTCCGTTCCACATTCACTTGTTATATTTGCCTTATCTAATCTTCGCTTTATACCATCCATATTGTGGTGTGCAAGCACTATAGTCTGGGCCGGTATATCATTCTGCTTGTTCAAACAATGTACTTCCAAGGAAGTTCTTCCCATTGATAGAAGCAAGTTTGTCTGAGTAACATCCTTTGGAATAATAATCTTCTTAATCTGGAATCCCAAATCTTTTACATAGAAATTCCAAATCTCGTCCTCATCTGTAGCTTGGATAATAACACGATTGATAGCAAGCTTTTTAGAAAATGGAAAAAGAACTCCATTTTTCGCCAGCTTCTTCCAGCGCTTGTAGTACTTAAAATCCTTTCTCCACTCTGGATTTGTGAGAGTGTACGCACGATGCATGTACAACGCTATTCCTATAAATCCGCCAAATGTGTCTGCTATAACATCTGCAGTGTCATATGTTCCACGCTTTGTGATAAGCTGTAAATTCTCGATTACAATAGAGGAAACAAAGCACATAATAAGTGATCTGCTCCACGCGTGATTTCTGAACCATCTGAAAATATATGGAAGCAAGTATCCCATAGGGATGAACACCATAACATTGAGGTAAAACTCGATAAACTCTTCCTCCGGAAGCTCGATATCTTGCCATGTCATAGTGAAAATACTAAAGCCCGCATTACGAACTACATAATCTGGATTTGGAGTTCTTGCAAGAAATACTAAATAGAAAAGGAAAAATAGATAAACTACAAAGGCCACCCAAAGAATAATTTTTCTGATGATTGCGCTTTTATCTGCATTTTTGCTAGAACTAACGCCGCCCTGTAGATTTAAACCGATTTTGTTACAGATTTTATTATCAAAAAAAGGTAATAAATAGGCGAGGAGCAAAGCTATGATAGTTGCTCCTACGACTATTATTACATTCGAAATCCAATTATTCGCATAAAAATCATAAAAACTATTAAGTTCCAATTATTGTCTCCAATCTCAAAGCAGTATATTCATTGTAAAAAGTATACTTAGTAATTGTCAACAATTTGTGTATAAGACAACAGATTATTTATTTAATCTATGCAAATCCTTACGTTCTACGACTATAAGCAACAAGTCATCTGCGTTAAGCGCCTCTGCTGGGTCCAAAATCTTCCAGCTTGATCCACGTTTTAAGGCAATAACGTTGGCATTATAATTCTTACGTACATTCAATTCCATCATATTTTTACCAACCCATTTTGGAAGTGGATTGATTTCAATCATACAAAGGTTGCCATCTACCTTGAAATAATCGAGGAATGTATCTGAAGAAAGAATTCTAGCAGACTGCTCTCCGCCGTACTCCTCAGGAACGATTACTTTGTTGGCTCCAATCTTTTTAAGGATAGATGTCATTCTATCTGAAGAACTTTTGGCAACAATAAGTGGAACACCCTGTTCCTTGGCAACTGCAACAGCCATGATACTTGCAGCAAGATTTCCTGCCATTGCTACCGCAACGATATCCATATTTTTAAGACCTAATGAAATAACCTCATCTTCGTTTGTAATGTCTGCACATACAGCAGCTGTACAGAAACCATTAAGCTCTTTGAGCTTATCCTGATCCTGGTCGACGATTAAAACATCAGCGCCCATTTCATACATATTTTTTGCCAAGCTGGCACCATATTTTCCAAGTCCTAATACTGCAATTGATTTTTTCATAATGTCTCCTATCCTACAAAGAAGCTTCCTTCTAAATATCTACATTTATTATTTTTATGTCTTTTACCTGCAAAGAAAATTGCAAGGGATATAGGTCCTATTCTGCCTAAATACATGGCAAGAATAATGATTAACTGACCTGCCAGATTGAGACTGCCTGTCAATCCTCTGGTAAGTCCCACTGTGGCAGATGCACTTATGATTTCATATAAACCGTCCTGCATATTAATAGGATTTGTTGAAATCAATGCAAGTGTAAGAACAACGATTGTAAAAGCAGCTACAGAAACAATAACTGTGGCCTTTCTCATGTTTTCTTCTGTCACTCGTCTGTTAAAAGTAATTGTTTGGTCATCATCTCTGATATATGAAATGATATTCAACAGCGCCAAATAAATTGTAACCGTCTTAACACCACCTGCTGTACCTATAGGTGAGCCACCTATAAACATCCAAATATACGATATAACACAAGAAAAATCTGTCATGTTTTCCTGGGCAAATGAAGCAAAGCCTGCAGTTCTCAAGGTAACCGATTCAAATAAGCTGTTAATAATCTTATCCATTAAAGAAAAATGACCAATAGTATATATATTATCGTACTCGGCTATAAAGATAAGGACTGCACCTATAATAATCAGTGCAAATGTTACGCTTAAGACTAGCTTCGTGTGCTCATTAAATCTTTTAAAAATTATGACTGGATTGTATTTCTGCTTGATTCCATATTTAATCTTTTCAGACATATCAAACCAGACTACATATCCTAAACCACCCATAACAATCAAAAACATGGTGTTGATCATAATCAGTGGATTATCATGGTACGCTATTAAACTGCTATCTCCAAATATATCTATTCCCGCATTACAAAAGGCTGATATAGATGTGAATACCGAATACCAGATGCCTCTTGCCACGCCAAATCTAGGAATAAAATCTATAGCATATACAGCGGCTCCAAATGTTTCAACCTTTGCCACATCCTTAAAGATTCTGATGAGCAGTTTTAATACTCCTACGTCTGTTTCCAGGTTAAGTGATTCTTGAAGCATTTTGCGGTCGGCGATTGAAAACTTCTTTTGAGTAATAAGCATAATCATGGAAACAACTGTTATGATTCCAAGACCACCTGCCTGAATAAGTATAAGAATAATTATTTTCCCTAATAGGCTATAGTGAGTAGCCACATTTACTACTGTAAGCCCTGTTACACATGCCGATGTGGTAGCGGTGAATAGCGATGGGATAAAACCAGTCCAACCACCATCTGCCGATGCAAACGGTAACATTAAAATAAGCCCTCCTATTACAATGGTAATAAGAAAGCTTAATGGTATTAAATGAATAGATGTTAACTTTAGCGGTTTCATTTAAATCAAATCTCCCAAGGATTTATAGATGCTCTTTTCGCATCATTAAAAACGCTAATAATAATAACACACTTGATATTAAAATACACCTATATCCTAAATATATAGATAAAATTCCACCGATGCCTGCACCTATCGCAAATACGATAATAATTCCATAATAGTGCATTGCCTTTTTTAAAGCACCTTTTTCATGGTTTCTAAGGTAAACTGATAGGCTCTCTGTACCGCTTCTAAGGTTGCCAATGCACATGGTGCTTGCATATGGATATCCGTTTACCTTTCTAAAGGACTGGACCTGCATAGCACATGCTAAAGATACTAAAACATTCGCCAGTACATTTAATGATGCAGGTAAAAAAGCCACTGCCGACAAAACTATGATTTCTATTAAAAGAACTATCTGACGCCAATGAATCTTTTTAGCATTTCGATAATGAAAACTTACTTGCTCTGCTATAAGAATTCCTACTGCAAAAGAAAGAATTGGCAGTAAGTAACGCAATCCCTTAGCCCACTCTCTTTGCATTAAATGCTGAGACATAAGGACAATATTTCCTGTTTGAGCGTTTGCAAATACCTTATCCCTAAGATTGTAGGTGTAGGCATCCTGAAAGCCTCCTGAAGCAGAAACTATAGCGCTTAGTAAGAATGATTCTGATGTTTGTCGTGATTTCATAGTTTATTACTTCCGTTTTAAAGATCTAAGATACTGCTTGTGTTCGTCTGTGACTCTATAGCTTTCAATAGATTTTTGAATAGCTTTATTATGAGTCCATTTATCAAGCATATTGTTTTCAATGTATGGCAATGCTGCCTCATACTGCTTAGCAAGAGCTGTGGCGAAATACCATGCTATAGCCATATTTATGTAGTATTCATCAGATTTAACTGATGCCACTATTTTCAAATATTCTTCGTCAAAGTCTTCATCTAAAAACTGGGACATATAAGAGACAATAGCAAACCTGACTGTATAAATGTCATTTGTACCAATCCATTTTAACAGCTGACCAGGCACCAAATCATGATTCTTTTTGAAACACTTTGGTGACATCTGGTCGCATGTAGCCCAGTTGTCCACATATGGAAGAAACTGATTAAGCCTAGTTATACACTCATCATAATCCTTGATTTCACTAATCAAAAATGCATGAATCTGATTTTCATCAAAATACTGATGTGGCAAATCATCAAGAAAATCTGCCACATCCTTTCGCTTACTATATCCTTTTGCAAGTTTGCGAAGGACTGGAGTGCGTACTCCGATAGCTGAGCCCTCTGCAATCGTAGGTGTAAGCTTGCTTTGAAAATCCCTATATTTAATATCCTGGTTAGCAAATAAATCTGCTCTGATTTCTTCTGTTATCATATGTTTTACATTGAAATAATCCCAAACACGTTAAGTATAGCACTAATCAAAATAATAACAACAAACAATGGGCAAAGGAATTTAATCATGAAAGAGAATACAGCCTTTCTCTTAAATGGATGATTCTCCTGCTCAACTTCTGCTTCGAGTCTTTCTACTGTCATAAACTTAGTAATAAGAATACATGTAGCAAGAGCTGCTATAGGCATCATTACTGAGTTTGTAAGGAAATCAAAGAAATCCAAGAACTGCATGCCAATGATTTTAACATTCGCAAGTGGTCCATTACCAAGTGATGATAAGCTTCCAAGAACAACCATGATAACAGCCATAACATTTGTTCCAAACTTTCTGCTCCACTTGAATTCATCTTCAAATGTAGAAACAGCACTTTCTGTAAGTGCAATTGCGCTTGTTACTGCAGCAAACAAAACTAACGCAAAGAAAAGAATTCCGATAATTCTTCCAAATCCCATGCTGGCAAAAATCTTTGGCATTGTGATAAACATAAGTGATGGGCCAGCATTTAATGTGCTTTCATCTCCTCCAGAGAATGCAAACACTGCCGGAATAATCATAAGGCTGGCCATAATAGCGATTGCTGTATCAAAAATCTCTACCTGCTTTGTGGATTCCTCGATGCTGACTTCTTTCTTTACATAAGAACCAAATGTAATAAGAATACCCATGGCAATTGATAATGAATAAAACATCTGACCCATTGCAGTAACAATTGTCATAATCGAAAAATGCTTAAAATTAGGGATAAATAAATATTTTACTCCACTAAGTGCACCAGGTCTTGTAACTGAATAGATGCAAATTATAATGGCAAGTACCACCAGGATTGGCATAACGAACTTTGATACTCGCTCAATACCATTTTCTACACCCTTATAAATTACAAATAAAACTAATATCGTAAATACGATAAACCAAAACTCTGCATCATATCCATTTGTAATGAAATCCACAAAGAATGTATCTGAAGCGATTTCATTTACATCTGCTCTGATATATTCAAATAAATACTTACATACCCAGCCACCGATAACTGAATAATAAGGAACGATAAGAATTGGAATGATTGCATTAATCCATCCTCCTAATCCCATTAACTTGTTGTGACTTAAATCCCTGAATGCCCCGACTGGGCTTTTGCTTGTAGCGCGTCCTATTGCAGTCTCTGCAACGATCATTGTGTATCCAAATGTTAAAGCAAGAACTATATAAACAATTAAAAAGATTCCTCCTCCATATTTAGCACATAAGTAAGGGAATCTCCAAATATTTCCTAATCCTACTGATGCTCCAGCTGCTGAAAGCACAAAACCAATCTTTCCCGAGAAACTACCTCGATTACCTTTCTTCAATTAATTACTCCTCCATGTTACTTTAATACTTTAAGCTGTTAAACTTGTACAGTAACATAGTATAGCAAAAAAAATTGCTTCAAGGAAGAGCCTTGAAGCAAAAATTTAAACTTATATTATATTTTTAATTCTAGTCATTCTTTCATCCAGTTCATGGTACACAGGCGTAAGTGGCCAAGGCATAAGCTCTATGTATTCTTTATCACCTGGATTTAATTTTTCCAGCTTGCTTATAAAGCTTTCATCATGTTTGTATAGAAGCTTTCCGAAGTCGCATTGAACATATTTCGTTTGTGAATTGTCGATTTGTTCAGTCACCCTCCGAAAGCTTATCCTGCCAAAACTATCCTGTTCTTTGACGAAGAACGCTTTCTCATGGGATGCCTTTGGTTCTTCCAAGCTTATCTTTCCAATATTAAGAAAATGCTCCCACATATAGCCTGCAATCTTTTCTTTGGAAATAGGATAATCAAGCTCATTTGCTATCTGCGATATAGAATATCCCAAATCAGCAAGATGGCGTACTGCTCCACCTGCCGCAGCATCATTTATGAAATTCGATAAAGCTTTATTAAACTCTTTCATGACCTTTTCTGTTCTTTATAATACAAAGCTTCTCTTTGCAATTTGCACACTGAAGATGTTTATTGCTTCCAAACCAAAATGTCTCTGGATGTTTCGCATAGCCCACTTCCCATTTAATAAGGACGATAAGTGCTGTAAAGAAAAGACTCCATGAAAAGAAATTCTTTATAAACAGCATTGGGGTAAACATCATGAAATATCCCCAGTCATAGATTCTGCAGTTGATACAGCATTTGTTATGCATGATAAATGACTGGAATGGACAGAATATTAAAATACAGATATAGTCGCACAGATAGAAAAATACTGTCAACATCAACATATCTGCAGCACCTATTACCTTAAAGAGATACAATACTGCAAACACAGCATTAAATGTCAACCAGACTAGCATTACAATCCAAGCTCTTACATTCATCTGCTGGACAAATTCTAAAAGAGCTAGTCTCGAATAACCTTCCACTTCATCAAAGGTTTTGACATCTCCTTTAAAGTAGGCCATAGAAAGATACTTATGAGGAATGATATGCTGAAGCATCATAATCATAAAGATTCCCCACAGTACATGTAATGGACTAATTCCGTACTCTGCGATACCAAATGTAAACTCGTGAGTCATAAAGCCAACAAGCATATCTTTACGAAAGATATATGCTCCAAATATAAATAGGAATACAAAAACTCTAAACCCTAAATTGATTAGAGCTCTTTTCATCATCTTGGTCATGTATTAATACCTCTCACAAAACATAAACCAATATATAAACTAATGATTCTTTTTGCTAGCAATCTCCTGAAGCTCAAATCTATATTTCTGAGTAACCTCTGGATACTTTTCATGATCCACTTCGGATAAAAACATTTCCTTTGGTCTTACCCACAAAGAACCATCATCGTACAGCTTGCGATATACTACCATTTCTTCCTGTGTCTCAGAATCCCTAGCTATATCCTCAACTAAATAATAATCCCCTTTAAAGTGTTTGTATACTCTGTGTAAAACTAATTCTTGCATTGTGTACTCCTTGTAAATAGTATCTATATTTATTTTATTACGAGATAAATATTACTGCAAATAAAAAGCTCCAAGGAAGCAAGCTTCTGATATGTACCCTCCTTACTGAACTTTTCATTGTCCAGTAAAGAGGGTACATATCACCCAGGGAGTCTTTTTATTGCTACTTTATGCTATTGCTTTAGTTCTTTTGCCAATTAAACAATAGTATGTCACCATGAGCATCAGAAAAGCGCCTATCCATGCAGATACTTCAGAAATGGCAATTCCCTTAAATCCGTTCCTTCCTACCAAAAAGCCAAAGATCAGTCTCATAATGACTTCGAGCCCGCCTGAGAGCATTGGTATAAAGGTATTGCCCAACCCCTGAACAGAGTATCTGTATACAAAAAGCCAGCCCAGGGCAAAAAAGCTTATTCCCATGATCGGCATGAAATCGGTACAATAACCGATTATCATGTTGTCAGTCAGCAGCATCCTTGCCAGGCTTCCGGGCACAAATATCATAAGGAGCGATATAGGCACATTCACAAGTGTAGAGAGCATCAGGCCCTGTCTTACTCCTGTGCGTATCCTGTCATATTTGCCAGCGCCCTTATTTTGCCCCACAAAGGTCATCATGGAAAGACCTACGGACATTCCGAACTGCTCAAAGAGTGATGCAAATTTCATGCAGGCTGAATAGGCTGCCACATATGCGCTTCCCATAAGATTTACGAAGTACTGCAATACCATGGTCCCTGCAGCTGTGACCGAATTCATAAGTGCCACAGGAAGTCCTATTTTCATCAATTCAACCAATATATTCTTTTCATCTGCTTTTTCTGACGTGTCTTTTCCCAGACTCATAAAATCGATAGTTCTAAGCTTTTTAAGGCACAAAAGGTATGATACAAACTGAGAGACCACTGTTGCCACTGCTGCTCCGACAACTCCGGTGCCAAAGGCCATTATGAAAATAATATCAAGCATGATGTTCACGAGTGATGAACAGATCATAGCAGTGAAGGGCGTTCTGGAATCTCCCATTGACTGGAGAATTGTAATCTCAAGGTTATTCATAACCGTCACTACAATTCCCAATAAGATCACAACAAAATATCTATACGAATCGTCAAAGATATCTTCAGGAGTGTTCAAGAACGTCAGCATCTTATTAAGCAAAGAAACGCATACAACAGTAAAGGCTATTCCAAACGTGATACTGAGCTTCTTGGCTGCTCTGATGTATGCATTCAGCATAGCCATATCGTTTTTTCCAAAGCTCTGGGCAAAGGTTATGCCAAATCCTCTGGTCATCCCCACAACAAATCCAAGTATAAGGAAGTTAAGTGTCCCGGTTGCCCCAACAGCAGCCAGCGCCTGATCCGAGATTCCCTTGCCAACTATAATGCTATCCACAAGACTATACAGCTGTTGGAAAAGATTTCCCCATAATAAGGGCAAAAAGAACAGTATGATCTGTTTCATACTGTTTCCTGAGGTCATATTTTGTGTGGTCTGTTCTGTATTTGTCATGGCCGCTCTCTTTGGTCTTTCTCTTGATGTTAATTATTTAATAGTTAAGATCATTTAAGTATCCGGGCTATTCCCTTTGCAAGACGCAAATCCGCATCTTTGAAATGATTTCCGGGATTCATTTCAAACGTAGTTTATATGCCCTTATTCTTGTATTAATCATAAACTTTTCCAGTCTTATCTTCAACTGTGCTAAGAAGCGCGTTGCGAGTGCGTGCCTCTCTATTGCCAAGGGAAAAATATACTCTTGAAGGCATTTTACCAAAATTATTTTTATCTGCCCCTCCTGTGTAGGGGCTATCATTTTTATACAAAGGAGCACATTCCCAGGGGGCATCTCCTCATTCCAGTTAATGGTCCCTGGGGACGAGGTTAGGGACCATTTTTCACGCGAAAAAAAGACCCGGTACAATGTACCGAGTCTTCTGTAATCTGCCATAGCAGATGATTATCTCTTTGAGAACTGAGGAGCACGACGTGCGGCTTTGAGACCGTACTTCTTACGCTCTTTCATTCTAGGATCTCTTGTAAGGAATCCAGCAGCCTTAAGTGTAGGTCTGTACTCAGCATCTACCTCAAGGAGTGCACGTGAGATACCGTGTCTGATAGCACCAGCCTGGCCAGTGTATCCGCCACCCTTTACGTTAACGATAACGTCGAACTTGTCAGCTGTGTTTGTAGCTACAAGTGGCTGACGAACAACTACCTTTAATGTCTCAAGACCAAGGTACTCGTCAATATCTCTCTTATTTATAGTGATCTTACCTGTGCCAGGTACAAGATATACTCTAGCAACTGAAGACTTTCTTCTACCAGTTCCATAATACTTTGTTGTATTCTTAGCCATGATCTACCTCCTATTAAAATGTAAGCACTTCTGGCTTCTGTGCCTGCTGCTTGTGCTCTGGTCCAGCGTATACGAAAAGCTTTGTGTACATCTGACGACCAAGTGGTCCCTTTGGAAGCATGCCCTTAACAGCGTGCTCGATAACTCTCTCTGGATGTGTGTTAAGCATATCGCGAAGAGAAGTCTCCTTCATACCACCAACATAATCTGAGTGATGATAGTAAATCTTCTGATCAAGCTTCTTACCTGTAACCTTAATCTTCTCTGCATTAACTACGATTACATAGTCACCACAATCAGCGTGTGGAGTGAAGACTGGCTTATTCTTACCTCTTAAAACCTTTGCAACTTCTGCTGAAAGACGTCCAAGTGTCTGGCCCTCAGCGTCAACTACATACCATTTTCTCTCAATCTGAGATGGGTTTGGCATATAAGTATTCATGAGAATTCCTCCTTAAATAAATCTAAAAAAGCTCCCAAGCCGGTGATGTCCGGGCACCTGCAAGGAATGTTATAGTAAAACCTGCCTCCGGGCTAATGGACGCAAGTCTCCTTACTACATCAACCGTTACATTGTACAATAGGAATCCGTATCCGTCAACCATAAAATTGGACTATATAGCATTTAATAATAATCAATTATAGACTGTGCCATATCTATTATATAAATCAATTTACTGTATGGTACTCTCCCTGCTCTACCATACTTCTCTACCTACATGTTTTCCCCATTCTATTTCTGTAGAAGCCTGTAATGGCTTTCCTGATAGTTCAACATACTCCTCCAATGTTTTATGTCTGAATCTAAAGCCAGTAGCTATTAATTCCTTAATTTGCTCATCATTAAGCTTTTCAATAACTTCCATATCCAATAGTTTCCCTTCACTTAATCCAAAAGCATATTTTCCAAGACGTTTAGCTCTTTCCTTTTTCATAACCTCTACATCCTCATAAAATACTCACTAACACCTTCTAAAATCAGAGTTTTTCATTATAAACAAGAGCTACATCTATTGAAATATGCTAATGCGTTCCGATAGCAATTTACTCATACTTTCCTTCATATCATCTGGTAACAGGGATATTTCTATTTCCTCAAGAAAGCTTTTTTCAACCTTACATATTTTTGACATAAGCTTCTCGGCGGTTTTTTTATTCAAACCTAGACTCTCCGCTAATAACAAGAAATCTTTTTTTCGGATATTACGCTTCTTTCCATTAACCGTTAATGCCATCTGCTCTTTATCCGCCGGCATTATTACATTAACAGGTAACAAATCATAAGCCGCAGAAAGACCAAAGATTCTACTTTGAGGCTCATTTTCAATTAATGAAAAATTCTTAAGATGCATATCAGAATTACCAGTAGCAAAGCAAAATAGCAATCTATAGAATAATTCCGATTTATCTACACCGACATTTTTTGAATATCTAGAAATCACTTTTCCGCAGTTCTCATAAGACCCTTTGTATTTATCAGAAGTTAATCGATTTGATAACTGACAAAAGTCCTCCATGGCGTACATTTTGCCATCTTCTCTATCAATACGCTTTGTAATATAAGCGTAATCTTCATTTACTTTTATCAATCCATTAGGAACAGTCTTTATTCCTACCATTTCCGCCAACTTCATAGACAAATACTCTGCTTCTGGCAGAGCCCGAAAATCTTCTGATTGAGGCTTTAAAATATATCCTGTTGGATAATCTACAATGGTAAATCTCCCAGTTTTATCCTGCTTATCAAGATGAAGGGACAGTTTCTTTTGAACGCCAGGCACTGTTAATCCTTTATTAACAGTTGAATTAGCTAATGCTTCCAACTGCTCTTCTGTAATATCAATCTCCGGAATAGCAACTGTACCAAAAAAATTCTTAATACATTTATTATGCCACAAAACCTTAGCTTCATAATCAGACGGGCTATTTAGTTCTTTATTACAAAATAAACATCTCATATTATTCCTCTGGTATTACGTATACATCACCGATACAATCTCTACATGCTGCAAGAAGTAAACCAAATCTATCTTTACCATCTATTTTCCAATTACGTTCTACAACACCCAATAGCCATCCTTCTGGAATAAGACCATCAAAAAATGGAAATAAAATATTTGATTTATATGGTTCATTTGTTAATGGTAAAGTAAGACTAATAGGCTTAGCATTCTCATCAGATAAATAGCTTTCATCATAAGAATACTCATATCCATCATCGGTCTCCTTTATAGCTCCAGCATATTTATTTTGAACATAAACCTTCCCAATTCTAGCCATTTACTTCACCTCTATCTATTTCACCCGGAACTGCTTGCATACCAAACATAGCAAGAGCCTGATTGACTTTATCCATTCGGACAGTCTCCTTGCCCTGCTCAAGTTCGCGCACAAAACGTAAACCCAATCCAGATCTAATTGCAAACTCCTCTTGGGTTAATCCAGCTTTCTTTCGTTCAGTTTTTATAAATTCAGCTATATTATTCATAAAATAAATATACACCCTATCGGGTATAAATTCAACTAATTACAGAAGATTTATACCCGTTAGGGTGTACTTCGATATCGAAACAACATTTTTATACCCGTACGGGTATATTTTATTCATATTCAATTCCAATCATAGTAAGTCCGTGAGCTGGAGCGGTTGGGCCAGCAAGCTCGCGGTTGCGGCCACGGAATATTTCAAGCATGTACATTGGCTCCATCTCTCCTGCACCTACTTTGATAAGTGTGCCGGCGATGATACGTACCATGTTGTATAGGAATCCATCACCTGTAAGGCGGATATGGATGACATCGTCTTCTTTGTAGACCTTTGCTGTGTAGATGGTGCGGACACGGGATTTAACCTGTGCCTTTACTGATGAGAATGAAGTGAAATCGTGCTGACCAATAAGGTAAGCTGCTGCTTCATTCATTTTATCTACATCCAAATCGTAATAATAGTGGAATGTATCCTTGCGCTTTGTAGGGTCTGGCATCTTGCGGTTTAAGATTTTGTATTCGTATGTCTTGCGGCAAGCAGCATAACGTGGGTGGAAATCATCCTCCACCTGACAGGAATACTGAACCACAATATCGTCAGGCAAACGCTGATTCAGAGCAAAGCTGATTTTATCAGCAGGCATTCTTGAATTAGTGTCAAAGACAGCTACATTTCCAAGTGAATGCACTCCTGCATCTGTACGGCTTGCTCCCATAATTGAAATTGGCTCCTGCAAAAGATCTGTAAGGGCCTCATTCAATTTCTGTTCGATTGTCACTCCATTTGGCTGAATCTGCCAGCCACTATAGTTACTGCCATCATAGGCAACTACTATCATTACTCTCATATTACAAAATAACCTTTACTGCAAAAAATAGGATGATGTAAAGGGCTACACAAATATATGCTCTCTGATCAAGTGAATTATACTTGAGAGGATGCATCTTTGTTCGGCCTTCGCCACCATTATAACATCTTGCCTCCATGGCAAGTGATAAATCGTTAGCTCTTCTAAAAGCTGAAACAAAAAGTGGTACTAAAAGTGGCACCATGTTTTTGGCCTTTGTGATAAGTCCGCCTGATTCAAAATCAGCGCCTCTAGCCATCTGTGCCTTCATGATTTTATCTGTCTCCTCGATGAGGATTGGAATGAATCTGAGGGCAATTGACATCATCATTGAAATCTCATGTACTGGCACATTGAACTTTTTCATGAAACCAAGTGATTTCTCCAAACCATCTGTAAGCTGATTTGGTGTAGTTGTAAGTGTCATGATTGATGTACCAACAATAAGAAGAATCATTCTGCTAGTCATAAGCACAGCATTTTTAAGTCCCACATCTGAAATAGAAAGAATCCAAAATGATACTAAAGTCTTTCCAGGTGTAAGGAACAAATTGAAAAGGCCGGCAATGATAAGCAATACAACAATTGCCTTTAGGCCCTTTACCATAAATGAAAATGGCACATGGCTAAGTCTGATAATGCCTATCATTGACAACAAAACTATTGCAAACAACACTGCATTGTCTGCTGAAAATAATGTGATGATAAAAACCAGAGTAGAAAACAGCTTCACTCTTGGATCCAATGAATGAAGAACTGATTCTGCTGGATAATATTGTCCTAATGTAATTTCTCGTAGCATATTTATAATCCTTTTTTAGTCCAAGCCAATAAGGTCTCGGCTATTATTTACAAGCTTTCAAAATGGATTCTGTTGCTTCTGAAACTGTTGTTGCAGAGGCATCAACATCATAACCCATTTCCTTTAAATCATTCATAACATATGTTACCTGTGGAGCGGCAAGTCCCATCTTTTCAAGCTCCTTGTAGTGAGCAAAGACTTCCTTTGGTGTGCCGTCGAAAGCTGGGCGACCTGCATCCATTACGATGATACGGTCAACGTAATTGGCCACATCCTCCATGGAATGAGAAACCAAAATAACTGTATCTTTTCGTTTTTCATGCATATCGGAAATAAGACCAAGTATATCATCTCTTCCCTTTGGGTCAAGGCCTGCTGTTGGCTCGTCCAAAATTAGCACTGCCGGTTTCATTGCAATTACACCAGCGATAGCAGCTCTACGCTTCTGTCCACCTGAAAGCTCAAATGGCGATGCAAGATATAATTCTTCTGGAAGCTTAACCAAACCGAGGGCCTCGTATGCTCTCTTGATTTGTTCCTTTTCATCGAGCCCCTGATTCTTAGGGCCATACTGAACATCTTTGAATACAGTTGTTTCAAAAAGCTGATGTTCAGGATACTGGAACACCATTCCTACCTGTGTACGTAAGTCTCTGATATCAAAATCCTTGTCGTAGATATCCTGACCATTGTAGTAGATTGTACCCTCGGTAGCCTTTTCCAATCCATTCAAATGCTGCACTAGAGTAGATTTACCACTACCTGTATGGCCTATGATACCGATGAACTCTCCCTCTTTTATAGAGAGATTAACATCATCAAGAGCCTTTACTTCATATGCTGTATTTGGAGAATACTTGTATGAAACATGATCAAGTATTAACACGTTCTTTTTATCGGCCTCTGCTTCTGCTGCTGGCTTTTCTGTAGTCTGTCCAGCCGCTGCCTTTTTCATCCCAAGCTGTGTGAGAGCATCTACAAGTTCCTTTCTTGTAAGGACGCATTCTGGTAGATCAAGACCTGCTTTTCTAAGCTCATGAGCAAGAAGTGTAACCTGAGGAACATCAAGGCTGTGCTCCTTGAGAAGCTCAACATCCTTGAAAATCTCCCTTGGCTTGCCTTCCATAAAGACCTTGCCCTTTTCCATTACGTAGACATAGTCAGAATCAACAACCTCTTCCATGTAATGAGTAATCAATATTACAGTGATTCCCTTTTCACGATTGAGAGTGTGAACTGCACGAAGCACATCTGCTCGTCCATCAGGATCAAGCATGGCTGTTGGCTCATCCAAAATGATGCATTTTGGCTCCATTGCCATAACACCTGCTATTGCTACTCTTTGCTTTTGTCCACCTGATAATTTGTTTGGAGAATGAGCTTTGTACTTTGTCATTCCAACCATCTTTAAAGACTTATCAACTCGTTCCACAATCTGTTCGGTAGGAACGCCGATGTTTTCTGGTCCGAAAGCCACGTCTTCTTCTACAACACTGGCTATTATTTGATTATCAGGATTTTGGAAAACCATACCTGCAGTCTGACGTACTGCAAATGTGTACTCATCATCAGATGTGTTCATCTCGTCTACCCAGATTGTACCTTCTGATGGAGTAAGAAGCGCATTAATGTGCTTTGCGAATGTAGATTTGCCTGAACCATTGTGTCCTAAAATAGATATGAACTGTCCTGGTTCAACGTTGAGATTAACGTGGTCGAGGGCAAGCTGAATGCTCTCCACATTGCCCTCTTCATCACGTCTAATATATTCATGTACTAATTCTTTTGACCTTATTATTGCCATGGTACCCACTATTCCTTCCAGTTGAGTCTATGCAAATTGCCCTCAGTTTCAAGTCCAAGGAAATCATTCTGTCTCAGTGCTTCGTATAAAACAACAGCAACTGAATTTGATAAATTAAGTGATCTAATATCGTGTCCCATTGGAATACGAACGCAATTCTCCTCATTTTCAACAAGGATTTCTTCAGGGATGCCTGCTGATTCCTTGCCAAACATAATGTAGCAGTCTGGTTCATAATTCACCTGGGTGTGTGTCTTTTTGGCTTTTGTAGTAGCCATATAAACCTTTGCATCAGGATTCTTTGCCTTGAAATCTTCCCAATCATCATATCGGAATACTTCTAGCTTATCCCAATAATCCATACCGGCTCTTTTCACAGTCTTGTCTGTAAGCACAAAACCAAGTGGCTCAATCAAATGAAGACGTGTGCCCGTGGCACAGCATGTACGCCCAATATTTCCAGTGTTTGCTGGAATTTCGGGCTCATGTAATACAATATTTAACATTTTAACTCCTTAATTCTTCCACGAATTCTTCGATGCGGTCCATGGCGCGTTTAAGATTTTCAAGAGAATATGCATAAGAGATACGCACATTTCCTTCACCACTAGCTCCAAATGCTGTGCCTGGAACTACCGCAACTTCCTTTTCGCGAAGAAGCTTTGTACAAAATTCTTCTGAACTCATTCCGAATTCTGCAATCGATGGGAAAATGTAGAATGCGCCGTATGGCTCAAAACATTTAATTCCCATTTTCTTGAAACGATTCACAAGATATCTACGTCTGTCATTATACTCTTCGCGCATGTTTGCAACATCCTCGTCACAATCGCGAATAGCTGTAACAGCTGCATACTGACTTGTTGTAGGTGCACACATAATAGCAAACTGATGAATCTTTGTCATCTGCTTTACAAGGATTTCTGGTGCACATACATATCCCAATCTCCATCCAGTCATAGCATGGCTCTTTGAAAAGCCATTGATGTAAATTGTTCTTTCCTTCATTCCTGGGAAGCTGGCAATTGAAACATGTCCTTCACCAGTGTATGTAAGCTCTCCGTAGATTTCATCTGTGAGAACAAACAAATCGTATTTTTTGACAAGCTCTACGATTGGCTCCAAATCTTCTTTTTCCATAACAGCACCTGTTGGGTTGTTTGGGAAAGGCATGATAAGAAGCTTTGTCTTGTCTGTGATGGCTGCCTCAAGCTCATCCGGCTTAAGTCTGAATTCGTTTTCTTCCTTAAGGTTGATAGGCACTGGCTTACCACCTGCCAAAATGGTACAAGGCTCATAAGAAACATAGCTAGGCTGTGGAATAAGAACCTCATCACCTGGATCAAGCATAGCTCGAAGCGCTATGTCGATACCCTCTGAACCACCGACTGTCATAAGCATTTCAGTAAGTGGATTGTATTCTAGATTATAATGGCGCTTTAAAAAATCAGCGATTTCAATACGAAGCTCCTTTAAACCTGAGTTTGAAGTATAGAATGTACGGCCTCTCTCAAGAGAATAGATTGCTTCGTCTCTAACCTTCCATGGTGTATCAAAGTCTGGCTCACCAACACCGAGTGAGATAGCATCTGGCATTTCTGCAACAATATCGAAAAACTTACGGATACCAGATGGTTTAATTTCTGTAATAGTTTGATTTAAAGGATTTCTCATAAGCTCACCTTCTCCCTCTCATCAACATGCTTTTCCGCCATAATTATGCCGTGGTCCTTGTATTTCTTAAGGACAAAGTTAGTCTGTGTACTAAGCACTGAATCAAGTGGAGAAAGCTTAGCAGAAACAAAATCTGCAACCTCTCTAAGTGTGTGGCCCTCAATTGAAACCATGAAATCATAGCTTCCTGAGATCAAATAAACAGCATCAACTTCAGGATAGTTGTAGATGCGCTCAGCTACCTTATCAAAACCCATACCTCTCTGAGGTGTAACTCGTACCTCAATAAGAGCTGATACCTTTTCTACGCTTGCCTTATCCCAGTTGATAAGAGTAGGATAGCCGCAAATGATGTGCTCGTTTTCCATTGCCTCAAGCTCGTTCATGATTGTAGCCTCGTCTGTACCAAGCATCATGGCTAAATCTGCTAAATCAATCCTACTGTTATGTTCAATATAAGTTAAAATCTTTTCTCTCATTATAATCACCCCTAAACTTTCTTAGCTAATGTACGTTATACAATGCGTCTGTCTTTGGCGGCTCAAGGAATCGTTCCTCATCACCATTTATTACACGCTTATCATTCGAAGAGTTGGACTTCCCGATAATGGCGGATGCTACCCCCGCATCACGAAGCTTTCTAACAAGCCCATTGCCATCCTCGGTTGCGATTAGCATCGCTCCTGAAGAAATTAACTCGTATGGATTAATTCCGAAAAACTCGCAGACTTCGATAGTCTCCTGTTTTACTGGAATGGCTTTTAAATCAACATCAAGGCCAACGCCTGAGGCCTCTCCCATCTCCCAAAGTGCACCAAATATACCGCCTTCAGTAACATCGTGCATAGCTGCTACGCCATGCTCCACAGCAATGCGACTTTCTGGAAGAACGCTAAGATACTGATCAAAGCTCTTTGCTGTGTCAATCAACGACTGTGGAAGGCGCTCTAACAATTCCTTTTCGTGGTCCTTTGCGATGATGGATGTACCTTCAAGACCAATCCACTTTGTGAGAACGATATCCATGCCCGGCTTTGCCCCACCTGTAGAAATCATCTGGCCTTTCTTAACCTTGCCAACTGCTGTCACGGAAATGAGTGGCTGATTGACAGCCTCTGTAACCTCTGTGTGACCGCCGATAACCTGTACATTGTAGCGTTTGCATGCTGCATCCACCTGTTCCATGATGGCCTTTAGCTTTGCTTCTCTCATACGTGGTGTGAGAAGCACTGTAAGAAGGATGCCGATAGGCTCTGCACCTGCACTTGCCAAGTCATTTACAGAAATGGTAACTGCAAGCTCACCAATATCGGATGCTGTACCGGTAATTGGGTCAGTGGAAAGAACGATTTCTTCGTCTGGGCCAACGCTCAGTGTGGCACAGTCCTCGCCAATTCCTGGGCCATTGCCAACCTCTGGTCGTTTTACATGTAGTTGTTTAATGACGGAGCGCTTAAGAACGCTCTCTGGTAATTTTCCAATTTCCATAATTATATTTCTGAGTTGTCTGTAACTGTTGTGTCTGTATTAGTGTCTGTAGTTGTATCTGTAGTGGTGTCTGTTGTTGTGTCTGTTGTTGTGTCCGTTGTTGGATTTGTAACAGAATACTTTGGAGTAATTTCAAATGGTGTTGAATTAACTACTCCTGGTGCATACATAGAGATAGCTGCTGCTATTGTGGCTGCATCCTGTGTGTTCACCGCCTGAAGCATAGCATATGAAAGATTTGGATCTGTCGATGCTATACCTACAGTAACTGTTCTGTTGGATGGATTGTAACGGCTGTTGTTGTAAACATCACGGCTTACTTCCTCACCATTTTCATAAACAATCTTCCAAAGACGAGCTGTGTATCCTGTGTGACCACTGACTGTAGTAGTCATTTTACCAAGTGGTACATTTGGATCTGCAACCCATGTGGTAGCCTGAACATTCACACCTGTAATTTCTGTTTCGTATTCAACGCTGTGACCAGCATCATCCTCTTCCTTACCATAGATATTGAAATATGCATTGTTGCCATCACAATATCCCTCGATATAGATAGGATAATTTTTATTGTTTCGAATCTGGAAGTCCTTTCCACCAGATTCTGCAATAGCTGCATCCTGTGAAGGTGGTACGTATGTGACAATCATGGAGTGACATGAACGAGTGATTACCTCTAATTCCGCCTCTCTCACTGCACCGTATAAAGTAGTAGAAACCTGGCAAATACCACCGCCGTAAGTCTCTACAGTAGTTCCGTTTTCGTATGAGCCTGCAAGCATGTAGCCATTTTCTGCTGAGAATGGGGTGATTGTATTAAGCACTGAAAATTCATCACCTGGATAAAGGATGGTGCCATTAATAAATCCAACGCCATTTGCAACGTTATTTTTACGAGCTGCAGATGATGAACTGTAGTCTGTACTGTAGCTTCCAAGCAAATCTGTGATTTCCGCAAGCTCTTCCTTACTTCCTCTAGGTTCTTTGACCTCTGTTGCAAGTGCTATTGTAGCTGTGCTTCCATCCCAGCTATTTTCAATATAATCAACAATGATAGCTGCTGATTCTTCAATCTGAACGACTACACCAGATGTTCCTTCATGGAATACGAATTCTCCGTTTTCTCTGGTAAGATAGTCATCACTGGCTTCGTCATTTACCTGTGTAGATGCTGAATTAAGATAGAGGATAACTCCATCCTTATCAACTCCAAGTGATAAAGCAAAATCCTTTGTACGACCTTCTGCTAAATCCTGTGATGCTTTGAATCTCTCACCGAAATTACCATATGAGCCGTATGTGGCAGCCTTAACTGTAACGTCGCTATTTTTAGCCCCGATGCAAAGGTCAGCTCCAGTAGCAGATATAGTCTGGTCATTAGCTGATAAAGTGAATTCAACATCATCATACTGTGAAAAATAATCAGCTACTACTGCATCTGCCTCAGTAACTGTCATTCCACCAACTGATATTCCTTCGATGGTGATGCCATCAGGAATAATTCTGTCATCAGTTTCATCTGCAACTGCTGATTCAGCCTCTTCGTTGGCAAGCTCTTCGTCCGATACGGATGCTTCAGATTCTTCTATTTCATCTGCTTGAACAAAGGTAGTATTTGCAAAAAGACCACTAACCATGCTTGCTGCCAATAATATAGGTAATATGTTCTTTCTATTCATAACAAAATCCTCTTTACATTAGATTGTGCGCAAAGTAAACTTAGATTATAGCAGCAGCGAATGTGGTAAATACCATGCATACAAGCACTACTACAAGGATTGCTCCTGCGATTATTTGATGCTTCTTAGAACGCTTCATATAAATACCTCACTTAATATGTAAAGGAGAAACCATGGGCTTCCCGATTTTACCTTTTTTCTTAATATTCTTAATTTGGCTGACCTTTAGAATAAAGAGTCTTGATGCTAAACAAGAAAAACAGCAGAAAGATTTTTGGGACCGCGAAAGGGCCGCAAATATAACCCCTGCAAAAGATATATCTAATCTAAGATATATTACCATTCCAATAGAGAAATTTCCATTAAATTTTACTGATGACCCAAAAGTTCTTGAAATCGAAAATGAACTTCAAGAATTGTCTACACACAAGCTTTTAAACCTCACAGGAAAGTCAAATACAGATTTAAAACTGGAGTATGGAGTGCCAAATTTTGAAACCATGACCAAAATTGGCGAGGATTTCGATAGATTATGTGTTTTACTTAATTCATACGCTAAAATCCTTAAGGAGGCGGGCCTGCACAAAGATGCTCTTGAGACACTGGAATTTGCTGTAGGTATCGGTTCCGATATCAGCGAAACCTACACTCTTCTGGCTGATTACTATAGAGAAAATGGTCAAGACCAAAAGCTTGAATTCCTAAAAAGTAAAGTATCAAGCAGTGAAATGCTTTTAAAGGATTCCATCCTTAAGAAAATCGATCCATATAATTCACTTGCATAAAAAAAGAGCTTACAGAAATCTGTAAGCTCTTTTTTAGATAATCTCTATAACTCTGTGTAAAAATATCTCTGCGCCAACGCCCCATAAAAGAGCTGCGCCAGCTACGTATGCAACTGTTTTCATTTCGAATCCGAAGTGAAGACCTGTGTAAAGGCCTGCTAAAACCATCAATACTGAAATAAGAAGAATGATGGTTATAATCTGCCAGATTGTAGTTCCTACAAGGCCGCATGCACATCCTGCAGCTGCTGTATAGATGCATGAGACAACAACAATTTTGATGTAATCCCAAACTCTAAGAACATCCTTGCGCTTTTCCTGTATGAATTCTCTCTTGATAGCCTTTGCAATAAGACGAATACCAAGAAATGCTAATACTACAACTGCTACTATCTCGCCGTAATTCATAGGATCTGACACATATCCGTTTATAGCAAGCAGTCTGCAAATAACAAAACCAATAAAATAAAAAATCAATTCCAACCCTGCCACTACCGTACAAGCGATAACTATGGTGCGCTTTCTAATGCGAGCAATCATAGCTCCCTGTATTTCCATAGCGGCAAATACATCTAACAAAATACCTGCTATCATCAGCAGGTTTTCCAACCAGCTCATATATTTCCTAACTCCGTTCCTAATATATCTTTATAATATCTCTAATTTTTATTTACTAAAATATTCAACCACCAAACCATGTTTGTTAGCAAGATACAATGTAATATATTTGTATTCTACTTGTTTGAAACTATTTCAATCAGCGAATTATGGAACAATTTAACGTAAACGTCTGTTAATTCTTCAACTGGTACTGTCATGCCTCGTTTAATCCACTGTATTGTAATCCAGCTAATAGAGTGGCCTAAAAACTCTGCCACAAGCTCTTTGGAGAGCCATTTATAATCGGCCATCTGTACAAGGCTTTCAACATCAATATACTTTTGAACAGCATTTGCAACGCATCTGTTGTATATTTCGTTGAAAGAATTCTGTCCCTCCAACTGTGCTGCACGCTTATAGAAATCCTTTTCCTTTTCCATAGTAGTATGCACAAAAGTGATTGCCTCTTTTAACATCCCATTGGACAATAGCGGATCTATAGGTCTAAACAATTCATTGACGGTAATCCATTCAAGCAGTTCGTATTTATCCTGAAAGTGATTGTAGAATGTTGGACGAATTACGCCCGCCTTATCAGTAATCTCTTTAATTGTAATTTTCTCAATAGGTTTTGTTTTAGCAAGCTCTTTTAAGCTTTCAGCAAGAACAATATCTATTGCATTCTGCGATTGATTATTCATATATCTCCTTAAGAATCCTGGTATTCAACTGTAACATAGAAGCCCTTAGGGGTTTCTTTTACATCTACCACTTTTCCCTCTTTGGCCTTAATACGCTCCAAAGTTGTGTAATTTGCCGACATAGCAAAAGACCTGCCTAACACATAATAATATGAATTAGGCAGCTCGTATTCTGTGATGGAAAGCACGTCTCCTATATTAAGGAGACCTGTGCGTTCCATTTTAAATTCCATTTGACCCATTATATATCTTCCTCTCGGGTAATTGTTCCATCTACAACAGAGCCTGTTGCTTTTCTAACCTTGTGAACAATACCAAAATCTGCAATTCCATCATATATAAGCATAATACCAATAACCTGAACAGCCACAGCAACAAGCTTAAAGGCAGCCGCAATACAAACGACACCAAGTGCCATTTTTAGCACAGCAAAAATATATGATATCCATACACGAGAAGCATGGGCTTTTGTTGCTTCAATTGACATCCCCAAATCCTGAACACCATGTACTATAAGAATTACGCCGATGGCGATAGGAATGATAGAAACAATTGAAGATGGTGCTTTAAAAATCCATACACCAATTATTGCTAGAATAGCTCCAACAACTATTCCAAGTGCATTCATTCCAAATTCATAAATCTGGCTGACTATCACTGATATACCAGCCAAAACAATAATACATGCAATAACTCGGCTAATTGTTATTAAGCTTTCCTCTGGAAATATCAAAAGCATAATACCAATAATAACACTGAGTAGTGCAGATATTGTAATATTTAGTCTTAGGCTTTTAATTTTCTCTTTCATAATTTATCTCTCTTTTTCTCTGCCCCAGAATCCAATTGCTACTGTACCTGGACCAGTGTGTGCTCCAATAGTAGGACCAATATCGAAAATACGGATTTTCTCTTTCATCTTAGGGAATGCTTCCTCAAGCATATCGGCCATTTCCCTAGCATCATCGTAGCAAACAGAGTGAGTGATGAAGATATTCTGATCGTAATCTTCACCATTTTCAATACGCTCTTTTACCGCTGCAAGAGCTGCCTTCTTAACCATCTTTTTACCACGACACTTCTGTCTTGGAATAAGCTTTCCTTCATCGTTGACATTTAAAAGTGGGCAGATATTTAAAGCTGTACCAAACCATCCAGAAATCTTTGATACACGACCACCTCTGATAAAGAATGTAAGGTCTGTAGTGAAGAACCATGTGTTCTGATTCTGGATATGATCAGCTGTCCACTTAACTAATTCATCGAAGCTGTAGCCTTCATCACGAAGTGTAGCAAGCTTGTCCATAAATAAGCCATAACCAGCTGAAGCTGTAAGACTATCAAAAACTACAAGCTTTCTGTCAGGGAACTCTTCTCTAAGCTCCTCTGCAGCGATTCTAGCAGAATTGATAACACCTGAAATACCGCTGGCAAGTGTTAAATGGATAACATCCTTTCCCTGCTCTAAAAACTTTCTAAAATATGCTGTAAATTCATCTGCATTAACCTGAGATGTCTTTGTCATAGCGCCATCTACCATAGCACCATAAAAATCCTGTGGAGACATTGATTTGAATAAATCGTCTACATATGGCTTGTCATCTAAATAATAGTGAAAGCAGATATGCTCAATGTTCTTTTCCTTTAAAAACTCTTCTGTCACGTCCGCTGTAGAACAGCAGCTAATAATAAAATCTCCCATAAACCATCCTATTCCATAAAAAAATTTCAACCTGTTTGAGTATAACGCAACACATTATTGAATTGCAACACGCTCAATTATTTTAACTGAAGATATTCCTCCAAAATCTGGGTACCTTCTTCGTATTCCAGGTTGTCGTAGGCCTCCCGCAAAGTGCCATAAAGTGCTAATAATTCTTGATTTTTTTCGGTCTTATCAAGCTTTTCAAGTGCCTCTTCTATAGCGTTCAAATCATATTTATCAAAAGCATCAAGCAGTTCCTTAAGAATATCTGTTACATCTTCATTAGAACTGTCTATTATTTCGATTTGCTCCTCTATACCATTTGGTGCAAGCTGAGTAAGCTCCTTTGTGGCATCCTCAACTACTTCGCAAAGCGCATTAAGGAACTCATCCATATGTGCATCAACATAACTCCATGTTTCTGACTTTGCTGCCATTTCCATTATCTGAGCCTGCTCGGCAAAAGTTTCTCTGCCAATTTGTTTGCTGACGCCACCTATGCCATGTACCTTTACCTTAAACATTTCCTTATCGTTTTTACGATAGTTAGGCAAGTTCAAAAGAAGTGGCTGCATTTCCTTAACGAATGTATCCAAAGTCTTTTGATATACACTACTGTTTTGACGATTTCGTGTGACAACAGAAACCACTGTTTCCCTGTCGTTCTTTTCTGCCAAATCCTTTGGCATATACTTATCCATGATTTCCTGAAGCTTAACACCCATAATAGGCTTTGCAAGGAAATCGCTGAAGCCATATTCTGCCACAACGTGTCTAGCATTTTCTTCAGAATTTGCAGTAACGAGAACAATTGGCACATTAGAAAACTCACGAATCTTCTTGCAAGCTTCCGAGCCACTGACTGGCATCATCATCTGATCTAAAAATACTAAATCGTAGCGATTGTCCTTGACTGCATCGATGGCAGATGCACCATCTGGCACAGTAATAACTTCGCATTTCCATGGTAAGAGGAACTGCTGCATAATTTCCAGATTGATACGCATATCATCAGCCACAAGCACCCTAGCCCTAGGATAGATGTAGTCAACCTTATCTGGAAGACCATGGAAGCCTTGATTTGGATTAAGAAGTGTTCGTCTGTTAAGAACACGTTCCATCAATCGCTCACCACCGCACTGTTTCTGATAGAAGTAGCCTTTGAATACAGAACCAGATATTCCATCGCTTTCGGCTGTGATTGAGCCACCAAGCTTTGCAACAAGCTGACGAGTAATGGCAAGACCAAGACCTGTTCCTTCTGTATCTACTCCATCAGCGGATGAAACGTACTCATTGAACACCTCTTCAAGCTGTTCTGGAGACATTCCCTGACCTGTATCTGCAACTGAAAAATCAACTCTTACTCTGCCATCATCAAGTTCTTCAAAGGAAATCTCAGCGTGAATGGTTCCCTTGTCTGTATACTTCACCGCATTTGAAAAGATATTTTGGAAAATCTCTCTTACACGTATAGCATCACCATACAAGTATCTAGGGTAAGATGATGTAATTGCCAGATTAAAGTCTATTGGCTTTGACTGAATATTTAATATTGTGGAGTATGCCATATCCTCCAGGTTGGCATTTAAATCATATTCCTTTTCAGTAAACTCAAACTTTCCTGCTTCAAGCTTGCTGTAATCAAGAATTGCATTTACAAGCTCAAGCAAGTTTTCTGAAGCTCTCTTGATATTAGAAATAAGATTCTTGTTCTTTTCTGAGATATCCTTCTTTGTGGCAAGAATATCGCTTACACCCATAATGGCATGAAGTGGACTTCTAAGCTCATGGGACATCTGTGCTAAGAACTGACTCTTTCTTGCAGTTTCTTTCTTGGCATTTGTAGCCTCTTTATGTTCTTGAGTAATATCTACAGCTGAAATGATATAGCCCTTTACTTCTTGCCCCTCTGTAACAGGCGCGTAATGTACTCTATACCATCTTTCGCAGGCATAATACTCGCTGTCATTTCTTTCTCTTTTTACCATGTTTTCCGCAAGGACGAATTTGCTTTCTGTAGTTCCATCCTCAAAAGCAAAGCCTATGCCCTGTCCATCTGCAAATAGCTCCAGAGCCTTTTGATTGGCATCGATAATATAAAACTCTGAGTTTACAAGAGCTATTGGGCGTTCAGTTCTATCAAAAATAGTTGATTTAAGAATTGTTGCTGTATCCTCAATTCTGTTTGACATAGCAAGCCAGAAGAAAATGACGCAATCAATTGCAAATGCTACAGATCTTATTGCATCCATTCCTAGTAAATAGTCGTGCAAAAAATATCCTGTAATAGCAACTATAAATGCCAAAAGCATGTATCTTCCAACGATAATATCAATTCTGTCAAAATATGCCTTTGATGGTGTTTTAAGCTCAACTATTACTGAAGACATGAATACAAATATTATTGCAAGCATATCTCCATCAACTTGCTTTGGAATTCCAAAATAATACTCTATAAAATCGTATACACATAGAGCAATCATTATGGTAACTGCAATTGTTATTATTACGGCCACATTTTTAGGTGTTTTTATAAACAAGAAATAGAAAAACATCATAAACATGATGACCAGTGCACACATGTCGCATAGCAGATGTAAGAAATCCACTGTATCCTGACTATGAACAAATGGAATAATACACAGATAGAAATCGTACACAGTGATAATCCCTGCTATAGTAGGCAGTATTCTGTGTCTGCTAAGATAAACATCATTTGATACTAGCTTTATAAATGTGAAAAACCCAATTGCTACACATACTACATTAAGTAAGTATGATAAAGTAAACACCCCGTTCATTATTCAGCATCTCCTCGTCCTGTAATAATTCTCTTTAACTCGGATTTGATAAATGTAGGCTGAAACGGTCTAACTATATAACCGCTAGCTCCCACTTCTCTACACCTTTTCACTGTTTCACTGTCATTTAAAGCAGTAACAAACAGAATCGGTATTTCCAAGTGTAACTGTTCCCTGATTCTTCTGGCTGTCTCTACGCCATCAAGTCCCGGCATATCAACATCCATAACAATGGCATCCACTGGCTCATTCTTTTCCAAATACTTAATAGCCTGATTACCATTCTTTAAAAGAGTCAAGTCGTAGAAATACTCCAAAATTCCCCTCGCCATTTGGAGATTAGTCATCATGTCGTCTACCACCATGACTTTGTATCTTTCATAAGCTTGAATCATAACATTACGCTCTTCCTCTGATTCTCGAGAGAAAGAATCTGCACTAGCTGCCGCAACCAATGTGATATTAAGATAATCTTTTTCGGTCAGGTCTATTGTGGTGCCATCCATAAGCCTGATGATTGGTCGTAAATTGTGGAAGCCACTGTTTTCAACAATAATACAATGTCTACCGTCTGACATAATCATTTCAGTACCCTTAGGATAAAGTGGCACATGTTTGAGAAGAGCCATAACCACATCCCTGTCAAACATGATTCCACAAGCACCCATCATATATTCAGAAACCTCATATGCAGAATAAGGATTCTTGTACGGCCTTTTGGATAATAGAGCATCAAAAACATCCGCCACATGGATGATTTTGGTGTAATCGGTCATGTCCTCAGCTGTAATTCCTCTTGGATAACCACTACCATCCACATTTTCATGATGGAAAAGCACCGCCACCTTTACATTAGGAGCGACATCCCATCGTTCTTTCAGCATGTCATAACTCATCTGAGCATGGCTTTTCATTATCTGATACTCTTCTTGGGTTAAGCGTCCCTCTTTATTTAAGATTTCACTAGGAATAGCCATTTTGCCAAGATCATGAAGAAGTCCTGCCAATGCCAACTCTTCAAGAGCCTTTTCATCGTAGTCTAAGGAAAGACCGATAATTGCACAATAAAGCGCCACATTGACTGAATGAGAATATGTATAGTCATCTGTCTCACGCAAGTCATTCATATCAATGGTGATAGAAGCCTTTGATAGAATCTCCTCAACCATTTCCTTGGCAACTATCATACATCCATCAATATCCTGCCTGCGGACACAATCTATACCTTTACCTCGCAAGACTGGCGAGATGATTGGTTCTACTTCGATATCCTTTGAAAGCTCATCTGATATGTATAATCCGTCAAATCCAAGTGATTTCAATCTGTCTATGTATTCTTTTGTAAGTTCTGCTTTCCCTCCAAGCAAAACTCGCCCATATGAATCAAATACTTCCGAACCAAGCTTCATACCTGGTTCCAACTGGGACATGTTTATATATCTCATAAGACCGCCTTAAAATATTTTATATAATACTATATTATACTATCTTTTGCGTAACAAAAAAACCTCAGATTTAAAACCTGAGGTTTCTACGTAACCTTTCCACAATCATTGCCGCTAAAACTCCGATTACCACACCAGAAATAGTTCCAATGATTACTAAAAATGGTAAATAATAAATCAAACCAGCCGTTTCAAGAACAAGCATAGCTACTATGATTTGGCCTACGTTGTGAAATACACCACCAAGCACGCTAACGCCTGTGATTGAAAGCTTTTTTGTTTTCATGCCAATAAGCATCATTAAATATGACAGAGCTGCTCCTGCTATTGAATACATTGTCATAGCAAGATTGCCAAATGTAAGCCCTACTAATAAAACTCTTATTATGGATAAAACTAGAGCGTCCTTTTTTCCGATAATAAAAAGAGCAACTACCACAGCAAGATTTGCCAGACCAATTTTGGCTCCTGGAATTCCGATGCTAAATGGAAGTAAAAACTCAATATAGGAAAGAACAAAAGCAAGGGCAATAAATAAACCAAGTAGTGCCACCTTATTTGTTTTCATAATCTATACCTGCAAGACTATTAATGGGTAGAACCATCAATATCTCTTTCCTCACCGTTAACAATTTCTGCTATCAATCCGTTTGGAAGACAAACTATCATTTCTTTTGAGTAATGAATATGCATATGGTTTACACAGATTTGATCTGGGCAGCTGGCTTCGGAAATCTGAGCCTCCCCATCCTTAATCTCAAGAACGTTGTAAGAACCATCTTCGAATTCTATTCTTTCGGTAGTGTCCTTATTAAGAGGATACTTGCCGTACTCCACTCCATCTATAGTAACTAATACATAAGCCTGATTTGCAGTGTTGTATTTCTGATACAAGCTCATGCCAAGCCAGAATACGACAGCTACTACTAAAACAGTTATTATTAGTTTTAAATCATTTTTCTTCATAATTACTCTACAATACTTTCTTCAAAATTATCGGAATAATAGATATTCCCTTCGTGGTCCACCCACATAGCCTCAACTCCATCGTGGCTATTTACAAAATCCATACCTTCTTCCAGAGTCATGTTGTACACAGCAGTTGAAAAAGCATCTGCTTTTCCGGAATCGTCTGTGAGAATGGAAACCTGACCAAAAGTATCAGATGGGAAAAGTGTATCTGGATTGATAATGTGACAGTAAACCTTTCCATCAACCTCATAGAATCTTTGGTAATCACCACTTGAAACTACACACTGTCCATCCTGAATCTCAACAGTTTTCAGGTATTCCTGCTCCCCGTCCATATCTGGATTTTGGATGCCAAGCTTGAAATTGGTACCATCGATTCTACCACCAATGCCCTGAACATTTCCACCTAAGCTAAGAAGAACGTTGTTCATTCCCTGCTCCCTGGCATATTCCAAAGTCTTTTGAACTGCATATCCCTTGGCAGTACTTCCAACATCAAGTGACATTTCTGGATCTGAAAGATATACAGTATTGTTTTCATCATCAATTATAAGATTGTTTATATCTGTATGCTCTGCTGCTGCCTCAAGTTCTTCCATTGTAGGAAGTGTAGCACGCTCTGGATCATCCATGCCTATTTCTCTGTGGCGATGCCAGATAGAAAGAACCGAACCCATTGCAACATTAACACGGCCATCAGTTTCATAGTACATTTCCTGGCTAAACTTGAGCATATCGATAATAGCCTGGTCCACCTCTACAGGCGCAACTCCTGCATTATCGTTGATTGTCTTTATATTATTTACACCATCATAATCGTTATAAATATCATATAGATTGTTATAAATGATAAGCTGGTCCTTAAGTTGCTGAGCCATCTCTGCGAATTCCTCTTCTGAATCAGCGTAACCAACAATCTCTGTTCTTGTATCAAATATATCTAAGAATGTGGCATTGTACTTGGTCTTTTCTGTGAGGGCCTCACTCTGACCATCTCCACTAAATTTTATAAATACTATAAAAGCAATCAATGCGACTACTGCTAAGCATCCAAATATCTTTTTCTTATCCATAATCTACTCACTCACAAAAAAATAGAGGGAGTGTAGTAAATACACTCCCTACATTACAAATTGTAAATTAATTACTGTGCACTTGCAACAGCCTTTGTAATAGCTGTGTTGAAATCAGTAATGTGAACTGATACAGAAGCTGCTAAGTCAGCATCTGTTGCACGTCCTTCTTCTACTGCTGTACCGTTTACTTCGTCTACAGTCTTTCCAACTGTGTACTCAGCGTAAGCAGCAGCCTGCTCATTCCACTCCTTGCCAATTGAAGAAGCAGCCTTCATACCGTATGCATCGCCAAGCTCGTTCTTGCTAAGAACATCTGCTGAAGTATCAGCTGTGATTGCACCCTTAGCATCGAAAGTAACCTTAGCCTGAACAGCATCGATAAGTGAGCTTGTGATTACACCATCACCATTTACTGTAAGAACAGAGATTGTTGTGTAAGCCTCAGCTACACCATCAGCATCTGCAGTAGCATCTGTTGACTTTGCAATGTTTGTTGTAAGACCAAGACCAAGCTTATCACCTGCAACTGCCCCACCAGCTACAGCTGTATCCATAGCCTCAAGAACTGCAGCCTGGAAGCCTGTTACATGGATAGATACAGAAGCTGCAAGATCCTCATCACCAGCTTTTCCTTCTGTAATTGCCATGTTGCTAATATCAGATGCTGTCTTACCTACTGCCCATGCAGCAAAAGCATCTGCCTGCTCATACCACTCTTTACCGATTACAGAAGCAACCTTCATTCCGTAATCATCGCCGAGCTCTCTCTTTGAAGGATACTCTGCGTCAAGATCAGATGTAATCTTTCCGTCAGCGCTGATACCAATCTTTGTCTGAGCGATATCGATAACACACTCAACGATTGCACCGTTTGAATCAACTGTTACAGCAGCGATTGTTGCGTCAACCTGTGCTGTACCATCAGCATCTGCAGTAGCGTCTGCTGAGCTGTCGATTGCTACGCTTGTACCAATACCTGTGAGAAGCTCACCTTCTGCAGCAACAGCAGCTGGAGCTGCCTCTTCTGTTGTTGATTCTGTTGTCTCAGTTGCCTGAGTTTGCTCTGTAGCAGCCTCATCTGTAGAGCCACAGCCTACAAATAATGATGCTGAAAGAGCACCTGCGCACATAAGTGCTACTAAACTCTTTTTCATCGTTTCATTCCTTTCCTTAAATAACTTTTGATGAAATATATATTTGGTAGTGAAACCACCCAAATATCACTTTTTAAGACCTACATAGGCCTTTGTAATGAGCCCTTCTAAAATCTCTCTCTTTTTACCGGAGAGCTGAAGCGCTTCTATGGCTTCAACGCCTTTTTTGTAATATTTCTCAGCAGTTTTGTGAGTATATTCTACTCCGCCGTGCTTTGTTACTTCTTTTAAAATTTCTTCTTTAGAAATGAGACCCTTTTCTGCTCTTTCAGCAAGTGATGCATCCTCTTCAAATGTGTGAATAAGAGGAAGTGTTACCACTCCATTTTCAAAATCAGACTGAACTGGCTTTAATGCTGTATCCTCACTCACTTCATAATCGATGCAATCATCTGTAAGCTGAAATGCAATTCCTGTATATCGACCAAGCCTACGATAAAGCTTTATTTCTTTTTCTGTGGCATTGCCAGCCATAGCACCGGCATGGAAAGATGCCTCAAAAAGTGCGGCTGTTTTGCCATCTATGATAGATAGATATCTAAAAGTTCCAAGTCTAAAATTTCTGTTGTTGATATTCTGACGAAGCTCCCCTAAAGCAATTGCCTCTACATATTTTGAAAAATCAAAATCCTTGTATTTATCTGTGTCATCTACACTGGCAATTTCTCTAATAGCTGAAGCCAAAAGATAATCTCCACAAATCACAGCATTTCGCTTGCCGGATTTCTTTTGAAGAGTTATCTGACCTCTTCTGGTATCAGCATCGTCCATGATATCGTCATGAACCAATGTGGCCAGATGGAGAGTTTCAACAGCTGCTGCAAAAATAATTGCATCCCTTGGCACCATGTCGTTTTCATCCATGGCGCATGCCAAAACAGCCTTTGCTCTCATCATCTTGCCTGTAGCCTCTGTCAGATAGGATGTATATCCGCTGATAAGGCTTGGTCCTTTAGTTAAAAGCTTTGCTACTTCTTTTTTTACTTGTTCAAATGCAGTCTCAAAATCCACTACATTATTAGTCATTATATAGATACCACTTTCTTACCCACTTAACGTTCTTCCAATGCTTCTTTAAGAATGGCATTAAGTAGTAATCAATACCGATTGTGTAACCACCACCGATAAGTACTGCAATTCCTGCAAATATCATCCAGAATGTGTTTAAGTATAAGCCTGTTGTTGTAACGAACATTGCCTGAAGTACAAGTGAAACACCTGCTGACAGGAATGTGAAGCATCCACCCATAAGTCCAAGACCAATGAGAATCTGCATAATTACAATAACAATCTGCATAAACATCTGCATACCATCTGAAGCTAATACTGCATTGTTTACGAACCAGTCTACAAATGGAACCTGAATCTTAAATGCAATATCTGAAATAGTTGATGATGCTAAATCAGTTCCAGAAACAAGGATAAGCTCAAATATCTTTAGGTTGAAATCAAATAGAACTGTTCCTGTGCTAACTGCTGCATCTGCTACTGCTGTAGATGCTGAAGCTACTGTATCAACTACTTCTGTTGAAGCTGAAGCAACTGCGTCTGTTGCTGCAGGATCAATACGTCCAAGAAGTGAATCAAACCATGAGTTTGCTCCACCGAAGAAGCCTGCAAGCATTGGTGTTGTTAACCAACCCTCAACAATCTTCATTACACCTTCGAATACCCAAACACATCCAAGCCAGAATCTAAGTGGAACTAATAAAAAGCTTGGTGTCTTGTTAGAAAAATGTCCGCCGAGGAAGCTTCGATTATTTCTAATAGTGAAGAACTCATGCTTTAAGTAGCTAATAATCTTTGTCCATCCCATAACCTGGATGAAGTAAATAATATTGATAAAGTGCTTTGCAAACATAGCGAAGAATGAAGCAAAATTAATCTGATGCTTTGCTAATCCGCCTCTTGCAACACCGTAGCGACCACCTACGCAAACCATTACGCCATGGAACTTAGGATTGTAAGATTCCTTATCATCAGACTTTGTAATCTCAGCCACAATGTTCTTTGCAACTGTAGCTGCTGAATGCTCTGCATTCTCAACCATCTGAGGAACTGGACGCTCCTCGCCTGGAGCTGTAAAGAGCATGTTGTCACCGATTACATATACGTTTTCGTAATCTACTGAACGAAGGTACTCATCTACCTGAATACATCCTCTACCACCGCTCTGTACTCTAGAAGCGATTTCTGATGTAATTTCTGAGCTCTCGATACCTGCTGTCCAGATAACTGTTCCAGCTACATGCTCAGTAACATTGTCGTTCTGCTTGAGCTTGATAGAGCCCTGGCCAACGCCAACAACACTTGTATTCATAACAACCTCAACACCCATCTTCTTGAGACGTCTGTCTACTTTGTTAGAAAGCTTTTCTGGCAAGATTGGTACTGGACGTGACAATCCATCAACATCAACGATTGTAACTTCCTCTCTGTCGATACCAAATCTCTTGCAAAGGATAGGTGTGTACTCAGCAAGCTCGCCTACCATTTCAACACCTGTAAATCCTGCACCTACAACATAGAAGCTAAGAAGCTCTTTTCTTTTTGCAGGATCAACTTCATCAGCTGCCATTCTGAAGCAGTTGTGAATTCTATCTCTGAGGGCTACAGCGTCATCATATGACCAAAGTGGCCAGCTGTTTTCTTTTGCGCCTTCAACACCAAAGTATGTTGGCTTTGAACCAGCTGCAACTACTAAATAGTCGTAATCATACTCTTCTGTTCTACCCTTAACCTTCTGTTCTTTAAAGTCTACATTTGTAACTTCATCTAAAACTACATTTACCTTTCTTCCGGCAAATATCTGCTTTAGGTTCATTTTGATACTCTCTTCACCAACACGGCAAGCCGCTACCTCGTGAAGCTCGGTAAGCATTGTATGATATGGATGCTTATCGATGATAGTGATTTCTGTAAGATCAGCCAGCTTCTTCTTACGAAGCTTCTTTTCAAGTTTCTTTGTGGCAAGAACGCCTGCGTAACCTGCTCCGATTACAACAATCTTAATCATGATTCATTCCTTCCTAGTAATTTCTTTTCTTTAATATTCTCCAACGCATTACTGCGGAACCAAATTGTACCATAATGTATTGTGCGCGACAAGATAGAACTTGTTTAAATTTTCACAAATAGCATTTTGCACTATCTTTTGATTGAAATTTGTGTTATTATTGCCAAGTTTCACAAGACTAACTGCTCGTATAATATAATTACCTAATTTATGTATAGGAGAGATTTATGATTAAGAAGTTTTTAAAGTTTGTTGAGATTCAAACAAAGATTACCAGCACATTTGCTTTTGCAAATACGTTTATGTATATGCTCTTTTTGAAACACCCTATCAATATTCCTTTGATGATTATCTTCTGCATTGCGGCATTTATATTTGATTTAGCCACCACTGCAATCAACAACTATATTGATAGCAAGGATTATCCGGAAATGCTCCCCATCAAAAGAGACCGAGCACTATTTCTTATAATATGTATGCTTGCTGTTAGCACAGTGATGGGACTTTATCTTGCATTTAAAACAGGTATTGTAGTTCTTTTACTTGGAGCACTCTGCTTTGGCCTTGGGATTTTTTACACCTTTGGTCCTATGCCAATTTCGAGAATTCCTCTTGGGGAAGTATTTTCAGGTATTGCTTATGGCATGTTTATTCCATTTTTAATGGTGTACATCAACAATCCTGACAACTATATTGTGTTGGATTATAAGGATGGAGTTTTATCTGTTCACTTTATGCTTTGGTCACTTGTTAGCTTCATCTTCTTTTCACTTATAAACACATTTACAACTTCTAACATCATGGTTGCTAACAACACTTGTGATTTAGAAAAAGATGTTGCTGTAAATAGACATACTCTGATTTTTTACATAGGACAGAAAAATGGCGTACGTGTTTTTGCTACTCTTTACTACTTATGCTACGCCGCAGTGATAGCAATGGTTGCATTAAAAATTCTTCCTATTATTGCCCTCATCTTTTTACTTTCATTTCCTCTAGTAGAAAGTAATATAAGGGTATTTCGTAAAGAACAGATAAAGTCAAAAACTTTTATTACAGCAATTAAGAACTTTATCATTGTTAATACTTCATACTTCATTGCTCTTACACTGTCATTTTTAATGTACAGATAAAATAAAAACCAGCATCAAGCCCCGCTAAGCCTGATTGCTGGTTTTTTATTTATGGAAGGATATGAAAAAGAAGATTATTATTATTTCTTTAATCTTATGCTGACTACTGAGCAAGCTGGCAGTGTAATCTTTAGTCCATCTGAAGTCTTGCTGTAGTCTTTAAACTCTAGTTCCTTTACAACCTCTGGATTATCAAAGGTGTTGTGATCAGCCATCTTACCTGTTACATAAACAGCTTCGCATACGTTGTAAGCGCCGCCGTCTTTTGTAAGCTGAACATCAACATCCTCTGATGATTCAAGAGAGTTGTTTGTTAGGGTAATAGTAATAACACCATCTGCATCCTCTGATACAGACTCGAAAATCTTTGGAAGTTCATTCTTGCCCGAGCCTACTGTTCCGCCGTTAAGTAAATCTGAGCCAAGAAGTGTTGCTCCCTGGTGATGACGATACATCTTGAATACATAGTATGTAGGAGTCTTGATCATCTTTTCACCCTCTGTGAGCATTACTGACTGTAGCACGTTAATCATTTGGGCAATACATGCCATCTTTACTCTGTCTGAATGCTTGTTAAAGATGTTCAAATTCATACCTGCAACAAGAGCGTCACGCATTGTGTTCTGCTGATATAAGAATCCTGGATTTGTACCTGGCTCAACATCTGTCCAAATACCCCACTCATCAATCATAAGACCGATTTTCTTTTCAGGGTCATATTGATCCATGATTGCACCATGATTGTTAATCAGCTCTTCCATAAAGTAGCTACGCTTCAATGTCTGATAGAATACTTCCTCAGTGAAGTCTGTAGCGCTTCCTTTGACATTCCAATCGTCCTCTGTCTCTGGAAGAGTGTAATAATGAAGAGAAAGACCATCCATGAATCCATGGAAATGTTCTGGTGTGTGGTCAAAGCATGTGTCCAAAACTCCCTTTGTCCAATGATAATCATCCACATTTGGACCACAGCAAATCTTTGCTATTGGCTTGTTTCCATTGTAGTTTCTAACGTATGTCTGATAACGTCTATACTCATCTGCATAGTGCTGAGGTCTCATGTTTCCGCCGCAACCCCAGTTTTCATTACCAACACCAAGATAGTCAACTACCCATGGCTCCTCATGACCGTTCTCTTTTCTGAGATCAGCCATTGGAGAAACACCGTTGAATGTCATATATTCCACCCATTCGCTCATTTCGCGAACAGTACCAGAACCTAAATTTGCATTGACGTAAGTCTTACAGCCAAGCTGTCTACAAAGCTCGAAGAACTCGTGAGTACCAAAGCTGTTGTCCTCAACTACTCCACCCCAGTGAGTGTTAATCATCTTCTTACGCTTTTCCTTTGGACCAATTCCGTCCATCCAGTGATACTCGTCAGCGAAGCATCCGCCTGGCCAGCGAAGTACTGGAACCTTCATTTCTTTAAGAGCTTCTACAACGTCAGTACGCATTCCATTTACATTAGGAATGTCGCTATTTTCGCCTACGTATAAGCCTTCATAAATACAGCGTCCCAAGTGCTCAGAAAAATGTCCGTAGATTTCTGGAGCAATGGTGCTCTTCTTGTTTTCGTTATTAATAACTAATTTAGCCACTGGCTATCCTCCATTCCGCCTGTTACACTCACAAGCATTATGAATTCTCCGCTCAGTTATTCTTCGCTTGAGAATTATAATAGCTTGTTAGTTACAGGCTCATCTAAATTTTTTAGCCCTTAACAGCTCCTGCAGTCATTCCGTCGATGATGTACTTCTGGAAAATAAGGAAGATTACGAAGATAGGTAAAATTCCAAACATTGATCCAGCGATAAGTACATCGTAGTTGTTGCCGTATGGTGTAAGCAATGTATTAAGTCCGATTGGAAGTGTAAACTTCTCTGCTCCCTTAAGTACTAAGAGTGGCCAAAGAATCGCATTCCATGAACCCATTGCACAAAGGATACCCATTGATGCGAATGCTGGCTTTGCAAGAGGAAGGATGATTCTTACTGAAATGCCATATTCTGAACATCCATCAATTCTTGCTGCATCAAGCAAATCCTTTGGCAGTCCTGATAAGTACTGCTTGAAGAAAAAGATAGTTGATGCGCCACAGATACCTATGATGATTACACCTGTGTAAGTATCAATAAGCTTTAATGCAATAATTTCCTTGTAAAGTGGAAGCATTAAGATTTCGAAAGGTACCATCATTGTTGCAAGTACGATTGTGAAAAGTAGATTTTTGAATCTGAACTCATACATTGTCAGTCCATATGCAACAAAGTAACAAACTATCAAAGTAAGTGCTACCGAAATAATGGTAATTAATAACGAATTCTTGTACCACATGAAGTATTTAATACTGTCAGCATTGCCGCTGAATAAGTATTTGTAGTTATCAAGGTTCATTGTAGAGAGGTTTAAATCGATTGAAAGACCTCTACGAATAAGCTCTGTACCAGGTCTAAATGAAGCAAGTAAACCTGCAAATACAGGGAAAATAATGATTAAACATAGGATTACAAAAAATCCTGTTCCAAGTATTGTGCCTACCGTTCTCTTAGGAGTGCCAGACATTGTCTTTTGCTTTGACATATTAATCCTCTCCCTTCTTGAATGTTCCGTTGAATATAAGCTGAGCAAAGTTGATGATAAGAGCAACGATAAGAAGTACTACACCTACTGCACATGCATAACCCATATCATTCTTTTCAATACCACGCTTGTACAAATATCCAACAATTGTAAGTCCAATATTGTTTGGTGATGAATTTCCTGCCCATAACATGTATGACTCCAGGAACATTGCAAGACCGGCATATACTGAAATTGTAAGTACGTAAACTGTTGTTGGCTTAAGAAGAGGAAGTGTTACGAACTTGAACTTCTGCCAACCTGTAGCTCCATCAATATCGGCTGCTTCATATAAAGAGCTGTCGATTGATTTGAGACCTGACAAGAAGTAAAGCATGTTTACACCTGTCCATCTCCAGCAAGCTACGATTAAGAGGGCGAGCATACCTGACCAGCCCATCTTTAACCATTTATATGTTCCAAGGCCTAAAGCCGCTGTAATCATATTCATCTGACCTGTTGTGTACTCAGTAAACATCAGGCGGAAAAGTGTACCAGAAATAACAACTGATGTTAATGCTGGCATGTATAAAATTGCCTTCCATACGCCCTTTGCCTTTACCAAATGACTATCAAGCAAAACTGCAAAAAGCATAGGGAATGGAATTAATAATACTAATGTAAAGAACATGTATTTCACACTGTTCCATACAGCAATATGAAATACCTTATCCTGTAATAACTTTGAATAGTTAGCAAACCCAATCCATTCCGATTTAATTGCCCCAATATCCTGAAAGCTCATTGTGAAAGCCGTGATAAGAGGATAAACCCAAAAGAAGAAAAAACTTAATACAAAAGGTAAAACAAAAACGTATGGTGCCACCTTCTGAGAATATAAAAAGTTCTTGATTTTCATAATGCACCTTTCTCCATCTTTTAAAATAGGGCCGCCTAAGCGGCCCTTAGTTATAATTTCCTATTGCTCCATATCAATTGCATCCTGTGCTTCCTGAAGTGCATCATCAATTGAGTAATCTGGATCTTCAAGTACTTCGTTAAGTGTTGTTGTGCAGAAGTACTCATTGATTGTTGGGCTGATAGAAACTACTGAAATCTTTCCAATGTTGTCCATTCCGATATCAGCTAATACATCATATGGATAGTTGATGAAGAACTGGTTGTACTGGTTGTTCTCATCATGTGCGAATGCATCATCTGTCCAAAGAGCTGCGTTACATACGTCAAATCCAAGTGTATCCCAGATGTGCTGCTCGCCTTCTTCTGACATCTTTGCCCAGCAAAGGAACTCTGCTGCAAGATCAATATTCTCAGACTGCTGTGTAACAACTGTACCTGTACCACCAATACCTACAGAACAAATCTGGCCTTCCTCGAATACAGGGCACTTAGCAATGTACCAGTTACCTGATTCCTCTGGCATGTAGTTTGTGAAACGTGACATATACCACATTGCCTTAGGGAATGAAACGATGTTTCTATCCATAATGTTCTGGAAGCCTGCCTCAAGGTCAACATGTCCGTCTGGAGAAACCTCTGCAAGACCTGACTTTAACCAATCCTGCTGCATTGAAAGCATGTTCTTAACTGAATCAAGCTGAACGTTTGCTGGATCATCGAAACCGCCTGTCCAGTCATCACCGTACTCAGCCATTGCAATCCAGAGCCAATCAACACCGCCTGTATCAACTGATGTCCAGTACTTACCTTCCTCAGAAACAGATCCTAAGTACTCTTCACCAAGTGCTGCATAATCATCCCAAGTCTTAACTGCATCAATCTTAGCAATTACTTCATCCTGTGTAAGTCCCATAGCTTCTGACATTGCAGCTACGTTGTAGTACATTACTGTAGCACCTACGTGGTATGGAGCTCCGTAGTAGTTACCATCCTCACCCTGATATGTTTCCATACGAGCTGTAACCATTGTATCAAGGTAATCAGCAGCGTAATCATTTAATGGTACAAGCCACTGATCAAGACCTTCAACTACGTTAGGGAACTGACCAACTTCTACGTCACAGATATCTGGAGCACCTGTGCCAGCTTCAAGAGCTGTAAGAAGCTTTGTGTGCATATCGCCATATGGATATGTTGTACATGTAATTTCGATTGTGTTGTCTGGATGCTGCTTGTTCCACTCCTCAGCCATAACACCGTAGTGCTGACCGTGAAGCTCAACGAATGTCCACATCTCTAAGTGTGTACCATTTGGATCACCAAATGTGTTTGTTACGACCTCAGATTCTGCTGTTTCCTCAGCAGCTTCTTCTGTAGCAGCATCAGGATCTACCCCACCTTCTGAAGCGCCACCGCAACCAGCAAATAAACTAGCTGCCATTGATGTGCAAAGAAGTGCACTAATCAATTTCTTCTTCATTCTTCTCCTCCTTTTGTAAAAAAGAAATGTTGTAATTGTTTCAAGCTTTTATAAATAGTACAATTAACTGAGGCTTGGTAGTTAATCTACATATTTTTCTAAAAGCTCATTAACTATTATGGTTTAATTATAACCTGCCACTACAGCAAGTCAATAATTATTTTAGATTTTTCTAAAGTAATTTGGATATTCTTTTAATATTCACAAAAAAGACACGGATGATTTAGCAATTATTAACAAGTTGTTTGTCAATTCAGGCTTTGAAGTGTATATTTTTATTAATAAATTTATCTTTTGTTAAAATAATAGAATTCTAAAGCTCAACTATATTGACACCCATTTTGTTAAATTTTATAATTAAGAGTAATATTTTAAGAAATCATAAAAAGGAGAAACGTTATGATACACATAACTTCCCTGGATGATGGAGTCGAGCTTTTTAAAGCCTTAGGTTCTGATGTTCGTATTCAGATTCTAAACATACTATTAGAAAACGACCGCATGAGCATGAATCAGCTTGCTACTCAGCTAAATCTTAGCAACGGCGCTCTCACTGGTCATATTAAAAAGCTTGAAGAATGCGGACTCATCTCCACTTCTAACGAATCTGCCAGTCACGGCAATTCAAAGCTATGCTCAGTAATTCAAGACAAAATAGTCATAGAAATAGAAAAACCACTTGATTTAGCAAACGTATCTACTACAGATATTAAAGTGGGACAGTTTTCAAAATACGACATTTGCCCAACTTGTGGCCTCGCCAACAGTGCATCTGTTATTGGTGAAATCGATGATGCAAGATACTTTGCTCATCCAGATCATTTCAATGCAGATATCCTCTGGTTCACAAAGGGTTACGTAGAGTATGCTTTGCCAAATCTCGTTCCTAGCAACAACAATATCACTCAGATTTCCATCTCATTTGAGATTTCATCTGAAGCACCAGGTATTGACAACAATTGGCCAAGTGATATTTCTTTTTCTATCAACGATCAAAAGGTTGGTATGTGGACAAGCCCTGGGGATTTCGGTGGTGAAATACTTGGAATGTTTACACCTGATTGGTGGCCACCAAACTGGAATCAGTATGGTCTCTTAAAGCTTCTTGTTGTAAATAAATTTGGAACATTTATCGATGGTCTTCAGATTTCAGATATTACAATAGACGATTTGAAGCTCAAACCTGGACAGCCACTTGATTTCCGCATCGCCGTTGAAGACGACGCAGAGCACATTGGTGGTGTCACACTGTTTGGTAAGACTTTTGGTAACTATGGTCAGGATATCAGAGTATCCATCAACTATAGCCCAATCAATTAAATATCTACCATGATTTACGTGGACAATGGGCAGCCTTCATGGCTGCCCTTAATTCTACATAGCATCCGCAGGACATGCATGTACCTGCATTTAGCTGGACGCAATTTTTACAGAGGGCCAGGCGGCGCTCATATTCTGAATCATCCACCTGGTCCTGTGCTTTAAGTTCATTTTTGTATTTTTCAATCATTTCAGCATCCGCTCTTGTCATATCTCTAAGCAGACATCTTGCACAAACTCTGTTTTCAATCATAATTAAACACTGGTCTTCCATCCCGCCAATCAAACTTCATAAGCATTGCATGGCGATTTGGATTGTAAAGTGGGTCCCCCACAATCTCTGTTTCTGTTCTAGCGTGATAAACAAGGATATCATTGCCCTCTTCATCTACTGTAAATGAATTGTGACCTGGGCCATATACCACATGCTCTGGAGATGAAGCAAGAACTGGATAACGCTCCTTTTTCCAAGATAATGGATCAAGCAAATCACTATCTGCATCTGCTGTAAGCATACCCATGCAATAGTTAATACCTGTATCACTTGCAGAGTAAGTAACGAAAATCTTGCCGTTGCGCTGAAGTACTGCAGGGCCTTCATTTACCCAATAGCCATGACGTTCCCAGTCATAATCAGGTGTAGTGAGAAGTACCTGTTCTGTTTCTAACGTATATCCGTTTTTCATTCTAGCAATATAAAGGTTAGAAATCTGCTTACCTACGCTAACTTTCTCTGCCCAAATATAATACCATTTTCCATCATTTTCGAATACTGTTGCATCAAGAGAAAATGCCTCAAATGAAAACTCATCACTATCAGCTCTTGTCATTTTGCCCTTTTCAATCCACTTGTCATGAATAGGGTCATCTCCCTGACACTCAAGGACATATGGACGAATCTTCCAGATATCCTCTACCTCTCCACCTGCATAGTAAATGTACCATTTACCAAAAAGATAATGTAGTTCAGGAGCCCAAATGTGCTTAGACATTGGGCCACTTTCATGCTTATGCCAAATTTCCACTTCCTCAGCGACCCCAAGGCCCTCCAATGTGTCGCTTACACGCAACACAATTTTATCGTATTCAGGCACAGAGGCAGTAAAGTAATACTTGCCATCTGTGTGTCTGTATACATATGGATCTGCTCTCTGCAAAATCCATGGTTTATTGTATTCAAAATTTTTGTCCATTTTCACTCTCCACCATAAAGCCTTATTAATATTTTACTCCCCATACACTCTCGTTACTTCCAACAGCTGAGAATGTCATGCATTCTGTGCCGGCTTCATCCTGCATCTTGCAGAATACGCCACTATAATCTGTACCATCAACTGTGATGTTCATATAGTATGTGCCATCAGTCATAGTCCATGTACCAGAAACCTCTTTGCCCTCGCAAGTACCATCAGAATTCAGATAAAGAATTATCGGATTTGCGATATCACTTGAAATATCTGTGCCCTGATTGATGAAATAGTATCTTCCCTCTACTTCATCCATACTATAACCAGTTTCAGAAACAGTCTCACCCTGAGTCTGATATGGTAAATCGCATGGCCATCCTTCAGCATTCATAAGCATCTGATGTACTCTTGGAGAGTGATTCTCTCCACCGTCGTTGAAACGAGTGTGGTAAACCAAGTACTCCTTTCCATCACTGTCGACAAAAGCAGAATTGTGGCCTGTAGCCATGTATGCTCTGTCCAAGCTAGGCAGCTTATAGTTGCCAGAAAGCTTAAGTCCGTAGTTTTCATGCATTGCGCTCTTCTGTGGATATTCGCCATTCATATCAACGTATTCGCCATCCACTGTCTTAGAACGGAACACACGAATCTGATATCCACCGTTGCTAGTCAAAGTGCCATAAGATACAAACAGATAGTAATAATCTGTGTTAGCATCGTACATAATATATGGTCCTTCAATGGAAATGTGTCCACCACCAAGAAGCTTCTTGCCATAATATGGATCCACATTGTTTGCCTCATCCGCTTCTGGGTGAATCACAAGACCAGTCTCTGGGTCAAGCTCCAGCAGGAATATACCACCAGACCATGAACCATAAACCATCCACATTCTTCCATCAGCATCGTAAAATACTGTAGGGTCAATTGCGTTTGGATAATCTTCATAGTTGTATCCACCGCTTTTAATGTAGTTTTTCTTTACATAGTCCTTATCAACATAATCAAGTACATCTGTAGAAGCCACATTGCTAAGGTTAAAGCCTGAATAAATTAGTGGTGCCTGCCATTCAAATGGGCCCTCTGGTGATTTGCTGGTACCAAAGCAAAGATTTGACGCATTAAATGTACTGGTTGTGCAGTAGTACATGTAGTAAAGACCAGTAGTCTCATTGTATATAACATCCGGCGCCCACACATGTGTGCCACCATCATCTGTTTTGATAATACTATCCTTGGATCCTGAATAAGCAAAAGCTTCATCTGCCACATCATAAATCTGACCATAAACAGGATTAGATTTCATATAGCCATCGCCAATCATTTCCCAATTAAGTAAATCTGTACTTTTCGCTGCAGTCATATGACTACCATAAATATAATATGTTCCATCAACTTCTAATACGGATGGGTCGTGGACTGAAACGCCCGAAGAAGAAACGTCACCTGTGGCAATACCGTCATAGCTGACTGTGTAATTTTTCTCTTTAGATTCAGAGCTTGAGCAAGCCACCAGACCTCCAACCATAGAAACTGCTAGAACACATGAAATAAATTTTTTCATGCGTTATCCTCCATTAATAAGTCGAAAATCTTCAGACATCAAGCCCCTTATAAAAAATGTTTGAAGATAAAAATAACTGCCCAAAACTCCATTGCTTTGGACAGTTCTAATATATCAAATCTATTTTAAGAACACAATATTTATTTTAAATATTTCTAAAGTAATTTGATAACTTCTTTAACTATAAGTGAATCATTTTCAGATTCAAATACCAAATCATAACCATGATAAGCCAATCTAAAATCTCGATTCTTACCCCTATCATAGCCTGCTCGTGGATCCTGGCTGAGGACATCTATTGCAGAATGACGCAGATTTTCAGGAAGCTTGGCTAAAAGTTCTTCTGGAAACTCCACCTTAACCTGGGCTCCCTTTGAAAGGGAATCAGTGAAACCTCCCTTTGCATCAGGATGAGCGTCTGCATAAGGGATGTATGGCTTTATATCGTAAATAGGTGTGCCATCTAACATATCCACTCCGCTGACCACAAGCACCGGGCCATCTTTTTCAGTTTGCTTTACCTCTATCAGCTTTACAGATGAAAGTCCGATATTGTTGGGACGATATGGCGCACGGGTGGCAAACACTCCCATGTGCTTTTCTCCGCCAAGCCTAGGTGGACGAACAGTGCCCCCTTCCAAAGGCTTATTCTTAGAAAAGCCCCACAGCAGCCACAGATAATCATAGTCTGTGATACCATCGATAAAGGTAGGATTTCTAAACTCCTCCGTAAATACGATATAGCCTATTTCATCCGACACCAAGCCGCTCTGCCTTGGTATCCCAAACTTTTGTGTAAAGCCTGTATGTATAAATGCTATTTCTTTTAATTCCATCAATACCTCTTAAATAATAAAAGGCAGTACAAAATGTACTGCCCAATAGTCTAATATTACTTTCCTTCGTATGTAACAACTGACTCTACGTCGTACTTTGCAAGCTTTTCGCGTCCGTTAAGACCTGCGAGCTCCATAAGGAAGATGATTTTAACAACTTCGCCGCCAAGCTCCTCAACAAGCTGAGCTGCTGCTTCGATTGTACCACCTGTAGCGATAAGGTCATCTACGATAACAACCTTCTGACCTGGCTTAACTGCATCCTTATGCATCTCGATTGTAGCTGTGCCGTACTCAAGGTCGTATGTCTTTTCGATAGTTTCGCATGGAAGCTTACCCTTTTTACGAATGAGAACGAATGGCTTGCCAAGTGCGTATGCAAGTGGTGCACCAAAGATGAATCCGCGGCTCTCTGCGCCTGCGATAACATCACAATCAACATTCTCAATAAGCTTCTTCATTTCGTCTATAGCAAGTCGGAACCCTTCCGCATCCTGCAAAATGCTAGTAACGTCTCTAAACATGATACCTGGCTCTGGGAAATCTGGAATAGTTCTGATGTAATCTTCTACTTTTTTCATTTTTAACTCCTTCTAGTAAATGGATATTTACAAAAGAATTATACACTCAATAATATATGTTTTCAAGGTTCCATCGGGAAAGCACAGCCATTATATTTGCATTTAAAAAGGGGCCCCGAAGGACCCCAATTTGTGGATAGTACTCGAAAGTACCTATGCGTTTGGCCACGCTAATTATCCTAAGAGTGAAAGAACACCCTGAGTTGCCTGATTTGCCTGAGCGAGCATTGATTGGCCTGCCTGAGCAAGAATATTATTCTTGCTGTATGTAACCATCTCGTCAGCCATATCTGTATCACGGATACGTGATTCAGCGGCTTCTGTGTTCTCTACGACGTTGTCTAAGTTAGCAATTGAGTGCTCAAGTCTATTCTGTATAGCACCAAGACCAGATCTCTGAGCAGATACCTTTGCAAGGGCATCTGCGATAGCATCTATTGCGTAAGTTGCTGCTTTACCAGTTGCATCACCAACATTCAAGCCCTGAATTCCAAGTGCTGTAGCTGTCATTGACTCGATTGTTACACCAATCTTGTTTGTCATGTCGGCATCTGAACCAACATGAAGATTGAATGTAAGATCTTTCTGCACAGTTGCTGTTCCCTTTTTGATGATAAACTCAACCTTTGTAAGGTTATCTCCAGTTACCTCATCAGGTTTCTTGCCATTAACGTTAGTTGATGATGTCGCATCTGTAACTGTAATGTCTGTACCATTGTACTTAGCGCCTGGAACTTCAATAATTGAATCAGAGCCAATTGATGAAGCTGCTCTTAGTTCATTTGCGATGAGCTGGTATGCCTTTGCTGCTGTGATTAATGTAGAATCTTTTCCATCTACACCATCTGCTGGAGCTGCACCTGTTGATGTACTAAATAATTTTGCAACCTTGCCATTGTACTCTATTGTAGAACCCTGGCTGGCAAATTTATTAAGCTCTGTAGCTGCAACCTCAGATGTATCAGCATTAGTCTTATCTGCAATAGTAAATGATTTACCATCAATCTTTACTACTTCTCCAACTGTTAAGTGGATTTGTGCTGTTTTATCTGCAGATGTACCTAATACAGTAAGGGCATTTGCTAGCTGTGTTGCTGTATTCGCACCCTCTACACCAATTGTGTACTTTGTACCACCAATTGTGTAAGTATCACCCATTGCAAGGGCGTTAATTGTGAATGTGGCTTTTGTTGTATTCTGTGTAAGTGTTCCATCAAGACCAGCGTCATGCGCAGCAACCACTTGTGTCTTGGTGCCGTAGTCCCCCTTGAGAAGATAGGTCTCGTTGAACTTTGTTGTCTCTGCTACACGATCAATCTCTGTTGTAAGCTGAAGGATTTCATCTTGAATAGATGCACGATCAGATTCAGAATTTGTACCGTTTGCTGCCTGGACTGCCAACTCATTCATTCTCTGTAACATAGAATGTACCTCTGTAAGGGCACCCTCGGCGGTCTGTACTGCTGAGATACCATCTGATGCATTGGTTGATGCCTGATCCAGACCACGGATCTGCTTTCTCATCTTCTCAGAAATTGAAAGACCAGCTGCATCATCTGCGGCTCTATTGATTCTAAAACCACTTGAAAGTTTCTCAGTAGATTTTCCCTGAGCGTTTGTTGTAATTCCTAACATTCTTGAAGCATTAGCTGCCTGCATATTGTGTTGTACTACCATAATTTCTACCTCCTTGTAGATACTCCCACGATTCCATTCATGAGAGATGCATATTGCATAACATTAACTAAAAATCAAAAGTTTCATGACATGGAAACATACATACTTTAGGCTTATTTCCAGTATCTATATAACAAGGGAGTGACCAACCTCCACATGCTATCAAGGAAGAAATTATCACTATTACAAAATCATTAAAGATTTTTAATAGTGCCGTAGTATAACAAGCTTTATTTAATTGTAAAGCTGCGATTTGGCAAGTCACTTTTCCGCGCGATAATGAAAAATAACTGCCCAGGTGGACAACAAAAACAATCTGTTTACTGTTTCCATCTACTACAATTATCGGAAAACTTTCTACAAACTTTAGAAAAATTATAAAAAATAATTTATACACCAAAAAAGAGGCCTCTTTCGAAGCCTCTAATTTAAAACCGTAATGTAATTTATTAACCAAAGTGGCTATTAGCCAAGGATTGAAAGAACACCCTGTGTAGACTGGTTAGCCTGAGCAAGCATTGACTGACCTGCCTGAGCAAGAATGTTGTTCTTGCTGTATGTAACCATCTCATCAGCCATATCTGTATCACGGATACGTGACTCAGCTGCATTTGTGTTCTCTACTACGTTATCAACGTTTGCAATTGTGTGCTCAAGTCTGTTCTGGATAGCACCAAGAGAAGATCTCTGTGCAGATACCTTTGAAACAGCATCAGCGATTGCATCGATTGCGTATGTAGCAGCCTTGCCTGTAGCATCAGCTACGTTAAGACCATTGATACCAAGTGATGATGAGCTCATGTCTGAGATTGTAACACCAATCTTATTTGTCATATCAGCATCTGAACCAACGTGAAGGTTGAATGTAAGATCCTGCTGAACCTTAGCTGTTCCCTTATTAAGAGTAAATGTTACCTTGTCACCATCATCTGCTTTTACAACATTTGCATTTGTACCTGACAATTCTGCAGCTGTACCAGACTTTGGTACAAACTGTTTAGTAGAACCTGTTATAGGCTTATCTGCACCAATTGAAGAAGCAGCCTGAAGCTCTGTAGCCATAAGCTTATAAGCCTTTTCCTGTGTGATTACAGTAGAGTTAGCCTTATCAACTCCATCTTCAACATTCTTGAACAATGTAACTGACTTACCATTGTACTCAATTGTAGAACCTGCACTTGCAAAATCCTTTAAATTATCCTGGTTAAGCATCTTTGTCTTCTCATCAGTTGTACCTGATGTAATTGTGTAAGAGCTTCCGTCAATCTTTACAACTGTACCTACTGCAAAATTCTCTGCTGTACCATCATTTTTTGTTCCAGCAAGAATCTTTCTTGCATTAGCAAGCTGCTCATCAACATCTTCAGCTTTTCCATCATCATCAGCAACACCAATTGTGTACTTTGTTCCACCGATTGTTGTTGTATCACCCATTGAAAGAGCCTTTACAGTGAATGTAGCCTTTGTTGTGTTCTGTGTAAGAGTTCCATCAAGACCTGCATCATGAGCTGCAATCTGGATTGTCTTTGTACCATTGTCGCCCTTAAGAAGGTATGTCTCATTGAACTTTGTTGTCTCAGCAACACGATCGATTTCTGTTGTAAGCTGATTGATTTCGTCCTGGATTGATGAACGATCTGACTCAGAGTTTGTGCCGTTTGAAGCCTGTACTGCAAGCTCGTTCATTCTCTGAAGCATTGAGTGAACTTCTGTAAGAGCACCTTCAGCTGTCTGCACTGCAGATACACCATCCTGTGCGTTTGTAGAAGCCTGATCAAGACCTCTAATCTGCTTACGCATCTTCTCTGAAATTGAAAGACCTGCTGCATCATCTGCTGCACGATTGATTCTATAACCAGATGAAAGCTTCTCTGTTGACTTAGCCTGATTATTTGCTGTGATGTTAAGCATTCTTGAGGCATTCATTGCCTGCATATTGTGTTGTACTACCATTTTTTCTACCTCCATGTAGTTGCTTCCCCGAGTCCATTCGAAGAAGAAGTGCTTCCTGCACTTATAATAAATTTAATCTATAATCAAAACAGACGCGCGCCACCTGTTTGACTACCAAATATAAAAATAAATAAAAAATGGGAATTAATTAATTGAAATATCTGTTTCGATTAATAACATCCTTGTCCCAAATCGAAAAAAAATAGAATTTAGAAGTAAAACCTATTCTGTCTCGTTATTAAAGTGTGCCGTGAATTCCTTTTCATCAGCAAATATAATTATCTACATTTCAGAGAAAAAAGCAATACCTTTTTCACATTTTTAACACAATTTTTTCACAAAAAAGAGGACTTCCCGAAGGAAGTCCCCTAATTTACTAGCTATTCAACTAGTCTGCGCGAAACGAATAGATAAACTATTAATTATCTTTAGTATTAACCTAAGATTGAAAGTACACCCTGAGTTGCCTGGTTAGCCTGTGCAAGCATTGCCTGACCTGCCTGAGCAAGAATATTATTCTTGCTGTATGTAACCATCTCATCAGCCATGTCTGTATCACGGATACGAGACTCAGCAGCGTTAGTGTTCTCAACTACGTTATCTACGTTAGCGATTGTGTGCTCTAATCTGTTCTGGATAGCACCGAGTGAAGATCTCTGTGCAGATACCTTCTCTACAGCGTCAGCGATAGCATCGATTGCATATGTAGCAGCCTTACCTGTAGCATCAGCTACGTTAAGTCCATCAACACCAAGTGAAGCAGAACTCATATCAGAAATTGTAACACCAATCTTGTTTGTCATATCGGCATCTGAACCAACGTGAAGATTGAATGTAAGATCTTTCTGAACTTCAGCTGTACCCTTTGTCATTGTAAATGTAACCTTATCAGTATCAGCTGCCTTTGTAATAATATTAGCATTTGCTGCTGTCATAGAGTCAGTACCAACCTTAGTTGTAGGATCTGCAATTACTGAGCTAGCGCCGATAGAAGATGCTGCCTTAAGTTCATTAGCCATAAGCTCATAAGCCTTCTGCTGTGAAATCAGAGTAGAATCCTTAGTATCAACACCTGTGTGAGCACCTTCAGCTGTCTGTTCGTTGAATAATGTTACTTCCTTACCATTATACTCAATTGTTGAACCTTTGCCTGCGAACTTCTCAAGTTCATCAAAAGCAAGCTCTGAAGTAGCTACATTTGTTTTACCAGATGCAACCATTGTGAATGACTTGCCATCAATTTTAACAACCTGTCCTACACCAAAGTCATTACCACCATTAAGAATAGTCTTAGCGTTTTCAAGCTGAGTTTCTGTGTCAGCACCATAAACACCGATTCTGTACTCTGTACCACCGATTGTTACCTTATCGCCCATTGAAAGAGCTTTAACTGTAAATGTAGCTGTTGTTGTGTTCTGAGTAAGTGTTCCATCAAGACCTGCATCATGAGCTTTAATCTGGATTGTCTTCTTACCATAATCGCCCTTAAGTAAGTATGTCTCGTTGAACTTTGTTGTCTCAGCAACACGGTCGATTTCTGTTGTAAGCTGATTAATTTCGTCCTGGATTGAAGAACGATCAGACTCACTGTTTGTTCCGTTTGAAGCCTGTACTGCAAGCTCGTTCATTCTCTGAAGCATTGAGTGAACTTCTGTTAAAGCACCTTCAGCTGTCTGCACTGCAGATACACCATCCTGTGCGTTTGTAGAAGCCTGATCAAGACCTCTGATCTGCTTACGCATCTTCTCTGAAATTGAAAGACCAGCTGCATCATCTGCTGCACGGTTAATCTTGTAACCTGAAGAAAGTTTCTCAGTTGACTTTGACTGATTACCAGTTGTGATGTTAAGCATTCTTGAAGCATTAGCAGCCTGCATGTTATGTTGTACTACCATAAATTTCTACCTCCTTGTAGATACTCCCTAGATTCCTTTCCTGGGAGAAGTGCCTTTGCACTCAAATTGTTAATAAATTACATCTATAATAATTACAGCACTCGCGCGACATGCCGCAAATTATTATCCTCATTAACGGATAGTAGTATGCACTTTAAGCCCTAAAACTAGTATTCAATTTTCAATATCCTGTGCATGAAAAAATCCTATTGCGATTGCAATAGATAAATAGAAAAAGATTATTGATTATCCGATCCTTAACATCCTTGTCCTGGTCCGAAATATAAGTTATGTGATTATGATGTGTTAACCTGGATAAACGAAATCCGTTTCATTTACCGCTTGCAAATATTGTATCGGATCAATTTTCGAATTACTTAACCCCTATTTAGAAATTTTTTTATAAATTTTTATTTCAGTTCTAAATATCTGGATTAAGAGCTCTATTTGACCCTTACACAGACTATATCGGAAGCTTATTCTGAAACTTAACCCCTTTTTGAAGAAATTTTTAAAAAATTATTATCTCGTTACAAAAAATGGTGATACAGCAAGCTCTCCCGCTATCTGTATCACCATTATAACATCATTTTTCAGTTGTAACCGTTTTTCACCGAAAAGTCATAAAGAAATTATCTATCTTTTCCATAGATGTATGTTGCAAAGTAAATCACACTGGCGATGATTACAATCATTGGGCCTGTGGCCATGTCTGTGAAGTATGATACAAACAAGCCTGCCACACCAGAGAAAATACTAAATATCATTGAAAGGTATGTGTACTCTCTGAAGTTTTCAGAGATGTTGCGACTGCTAGCAGCTGGAAGTATCAGCAGAGCATTAATAAGTAGAATACCTACCCACTTGATAGAAAGCATTACTAGTAGTGCTATAAGCACTGCAAATGCATCTTCCATTACTCGCACTGAAATGCTACGGCTCTTTGCGAGGGTAGCATGAATACTGATTGCAGTAAGTCTGTTGATACTGATGCACCAAAAAACAAGAATTACTACAAATAGTACAATTAGCTGGATGATTTCAGCTGAGGTAATGGATAAGATATCTCCTACCAATATAGCTGAATAATTTGCAAAGCTTCCGCCTCTTGATAAAATAGCAAGGCCAAGAGCTGTGGCACAGCTTGCAAATACTGATATCAATGTATCTGAAGAGCTAAGGCCCTTTCTGCTGATGTAATTAAGAAGCAATGCAAAGCAGATTCCAAATATAATCATGGAAACTGTAGTGTTAGCTATGCCCATGATAACACCTGCCGCAATACCGGTAAGTGCTGAATGGCCAAGCGCATCACTGAAATATGCCATACGCTTTTGCACTATCATTGTGCCTACCATTCCAAACAATGGAGAAATCAAAAGGATTGCGATTGTCGCTCTTACCATGAAGGCGTATGAAAACATTTCATTAAACATTTGCATTCACCTCCACTTCTCCTGTGGCACCCTTGCCAAAGACACTTTTGAAAGCATCTGTCTCAAACACCTGCTTTGGCTTGCCCGCCGCTGTAACTGTCTTATCTATAAGAATGACGTTATCTGCATACTTATATACATAGTCTAAATCATGGCTTACAAGGATGATTGCCAAATCGTGAGTCTCTTTTAAATATCTCATCTTTTCATAGAAAGCATCCATACCATTTTTATCAATACCTGACACAGGCTCATCCAAAAGCAAAAGATTTGGTGTATCATGCACAGCCATAGCAAGAAGCACTCGCTGAAGCTGTCCACCTGAAAGTGTACCTACTGGCTGGTCAATAAGCTCAGCCACATCAAACTCTGCCAATGCTTCCTTTACATGGTCGTGCTCTTTTTTGTTTCTGAAGAGAATAGGAAGCTTGCCAGTGAAGGACTGGAATAAATCATATACTGAAAGTGGTGTCGTTCTGTCGATATTTACACTTTGTGGTACATAGCCAATCTTCAAGCCTTGCATGGTTCCATTCATCTTGTTTTTGAACTGAATCTCTCCAGTGTATGGAACCTCACCAAGTATTGCTCTCACTAATGTGGACTTACCTGCTCCATTTCTTCCAATAATAGCAGTCATGTTTCCACAGTGTACATGCAAATTGATGTTGCTAAGGACCTGCTGGTCACCAAATGACACGCCCAAATTATTAAATTTTATACAGTGGAAACCACATGGAATAATTTTCTTCATATTTTTCCTTATATACTACAAACTATTCTTAATTACAGCGTAGTTTTTATTTAATACAGTGATATAATCCAAGCCACTATAATCGCCATGAACTAATGTCTCAAGATAAACTACCTTAGCATCTGTCTGCTCTGTAATAAGCTCACCCATGGCATGGCCATAATCGTATTCTGCAAATACAACCTGCACATTGTTTTCATTGATTGCATCAATGAAGTCACTGACCTCACCTGCACTTACCTGGCGTTCTTCATCAAGGTCCATTGTAGCTACTATATTGGCTCCAAGAGACTGAGCTGTATAAGCAAAAGCTTCATGAAGCACTGCAACATTAGCACCGGAAAGAGTCTCATCCAGACCCTGGTTATCTATCTGTGAATCCATCACACTGATGAATGTATCAGCATTTGAAGCATAGACGCTGGCATTGCTTGAATCCAAAGCTGCTAATCCATCTGCAATAGCCTGCACCTGACCAGCGTAGATTTCTTCGCTCATCCAAATGTGGCTATTAGCACCTTCATCATGATGATGCTCTTCTGAAGTACCATGGCTATGGTCTTCTTCCTCTTCAGCTTCCTCCTCAATGATTACAGGATAATCCTCCTCTACAGCCTCGAATGTATCAATAATAGGAAGATTAGGATATGCCTCTACAACATCCTCCAAATATCCTTCCATGCCACCGCCATTTACAATAAGAACATCTGCTTTCGAAAGATTCTTCATATCCTCTGTGGTGAGGGTGTAATCGTGAAGGCATCCTGTGGTAGGCTGAGAAAGATTCTGAACTGTAACTCCTTCTGCATCACCAACTACATTGATAGTGGCAAGATATACAGGATTACAGCTGGTCATTACAAGAAGTTCAGAATCATCACTTTCCTTGTTATTTAGTTTTACATAAAAAAATGTGCCACACAGCAGCACCACACTAATAGAGATGAGCAGTAGTAGCACAAATAAATATTTGCTTTTCTTCATTAATCGAGATCCTCTACATCAGTGAGACTTGCTTCGTTTTCAATGACCTGATCTAAGAAATCCTGGATTGTATCAAGTCCTTGCTTTGTCTGTGATGAAAATGGAACAATTATTGTATCTTTGTCAGCTCCAAGCCCCTCTCTAAGAATTTTAATCTGCTTATCTAGCTGACTACGTTTGATTTTATCTGCCTTTGTGGCAATGACGATTGGATCGTAGCCTACATAGGCCATCCACTCGAACATCTGCTTATCGTTTGCCGATGGTGTGTGTCTGATATCTACCAACAGGAACACAGCTCGAATCATATCCGATGTGTTCAGATAGGTCTCTATCATCTTGCCCCATCTCTCACGCTCCTTTTCAGAAGCCTTAGCAAAACCATAGCCCGGCAAGTCCACTACGTAAATTTCGTCATTGATATTGTAGAAATTTATGGTCTGTGTCTTTCCAGGCTGAGCTGACACTCTGGCAAGTGATTTGCGGTTCATTACCGCATTTATAAGTGACGACTTCCCTACATTTGACTTGCCAGCGAATGCTACCTCAGGTAAATCATTCTTTGGAAGTGTGGATGTAGGGCCGCACACTGTTTCAAGATTGCATGATCTGATAACCATTATGCACTCTTTTCCTTTTTATCTTCGATTGAAACAACGCTTGCTTCTGCATCTTTGTCGATAAGGAGAAGGTTATTATCAACCATTTCTTTGTTTACTGTGATTTCTGTGATTGACTCATCAGATGGCACATGATACATGTAGTCCATCATAACGCTTTCAACGATAGCGCGAAGTCCTCTAGCACCAGTCTTTCTTTCGATTGACTTCTTTGCGATTTCGCGAAGTGCCTCGTCCTCAAATTCAAGCTTAACGCCATCCATCTTGAACAATGCCTGGTACTGCTTTGTAAGAGAGTTCTTTGGCTCTCTAAGGATACGAACCATATCGTCCTCTGTAAGCTCATTTAAGGATACATTAATTGGCACACGTCCGATGAACTCAGGAATAAGACCAAACTTAATGAAATCCTGTGGAAGAGCCTGCTGAAGAAGCTCGTCTACCTTTTGATTGTTTTTATCCTTAACATCTGCGCCAAAACCAATCTGGCTAACATCTGTACGCTGAGAAATAATTTTATCTAAGCCTTCAAATGCACCACCGCAGATGAATAGGATGTTCTTTGTATCGATAGCAATTGTCTCCTGCTGAGGATGCTTACGTCCACCCTGAGGAGGAACATTTGCAACAGTACCCTCGATAATCTTAAGAAGTGCCTGCTGAACACCTTCACCAGAAACATCACGTGTGATTGAAACATTTTCTGATTTCTTTGTAATCTTATCAATCTCATCGATATAAACGATACCGATTTCTGCCTTCTTAACATCAAAATCAGCAGCCTGAATAAGCTTTAAAAGAATGTTTTCAACATCCTCACCAACATATCCGGCCTCTGTAAGTGTTGTTGCATCCGCAATCGCAAATGGAACACCAAGTACACGTGCTAATGTCTGCGCCAAAAGAGTCTTTCCTGAACCTGTAGGTCCAAGCATAAGAACGTTACTCTTCTGAAGCTCAACATCGATGTCATCTGGATTAGCCATGATGCGCTTGTAATGATTGTATACCGCTACAGAAAGAACCTTCTTTGCCTCGTCCTGACCAATAACATACTGATCAAGAAAAGCCTTCATGTCCTCTGGCTTCTGAAGATTGATTTCAATTGAATCAGTCTCAGGAGCTGGACCGAAGTCGTCTAACTCTTCTACGATAATTTCCTGGCAGATATCTACGCACTCGTCACAGATAAATGCACCATTTGGTCCTGCAATAAGCTTGCGAACCTGATTTTGTGTCTTTCCGCAGAAAGAACAACGAACTCTATCATCGTTTCTTGCCATAATTACCTCTTTAAACTCTAACTACCCCTACTAACTATATATCGGTGAATTAGTTCTTCTTTGTAATAATCTCATCAATAAGACCATAATCAAGTGCTTCCTGAGCATCAAGCCAATGATCACGCTCTGTATCAGCACAAACCTGCTCGTATGGCTTTCCTGTGTTTTCAGCAAGCATACGGTTGAGCTTTTCTCTAGTCTTTAAGATGTTCTTTGCAGCGATTTCGATTTCAGTAGCCTGTCCTTTAGCTCCGCCAAGTGGCTGGTGAATCATAACCTCTGAATTTGGAAGTGCAAAACGCTTGCCCTTCTGTCCACCTGCAAGAAGGAATGCGCCCATAGAAGCTGCCATACCGATGCAGATTGTAGATACATCACACTTGATGTACTGCATTGTGTCGTAAATAGCCATACCAGCTGTAACGCTACCGCCTGGGCTATTGATGTAAAGATGAATATCCTTGCTAGGATCCTCTGACTCAAGGAAAAGAAGCTGAGCAACTGTAAGAGATGCTGTAGTTTCGTTGACCTCCTCACCTAAAAATACGATACGATCCTTTAAAAGACGTGAATAAATATCATAAGAACGCTCTCCACGAGAATTCTGTTCAATGACATAAGGAATTGTAGCCATTTTTGTCCTCCTTCGAATATAAACCTAGCCCGAGCGTATGCTCAGGCTAGTGTATTAACTTCCTAAATGTTTTTCAACACAAGGATATTATATATGTTTTTAAATCTAATGTCTTTGATTTTACAAAATTTTAATACTTTTATAAGATGTCAGACACTAATTATTCTGCGTCATCAGCCTTCTTTGTTGTCTTCTTTGTAGTAGTCTTCTTAGCTGTTGTCTTCTTTGCTGGCTTCTCCTCAGCTGCATCTGCCTCAGCATCATCAGCCTTCTTTGTAGCCTTCTTTCTAGCAGATTCCTTAACGTTGTCCATGATAAGCTCGATTGCCTTTTCGATAGCAATATCCTTCTTCATAGACTCCTTCTCAGACTCGCCAACAAGGTTCTTGATCTGATCAAGCTCCATGCCGTACTGCTTAGACATTTCCTCAAGCTTAGCATCAACGTCAGCATCAGCTACTTCGATGTTTTCCGCCTTTGCAATTGCCTCAAGTACAAGTGAAGACTGTGTACGTGAAAGTGCATCTGGGCGAACCTGCTCACGGAATGAATCCATTGTCATACCTGTGAACTGCATGTACTGCTGAAGTGAAAGACCCTGCTGTGCCATGTTGTTAGCGAAGTCGTTGATCATGTTTTCTACCTGATAGTCAAGCATTGCATCAGGGATTTCCATCTCTGAATCCTCAACGATCTTTGCGATAGCTTCGTCTTCCTGTGCACGACGGCCTTCTGCCTTCTTATTGTTCTCAAGACGTTCCTTAACAGAAGCCTTGTACTCTTCTACTGTTTCGAACTCTGTAGTATCTGCTACATACTCGTCATCAAGCTTAGGTATATCCTTACCCTTTACTTCGTGGATGTGGCACTTGAATACTGCTGGCTTACCTGCAAGATTCTCTGCCTGATAGTTCTCAGGGAATGTAACCTCAACGTCTACATCCTCACCAGCCTTGTGGCCGATAAGCTGATCTTCGAAACCAGGGATGAATGAACCTGAACCAAGCTCAAGGTCATAGTTCTCGCCCTTACCACCTTCGAATGCAACACCATCGATGAAGCCTTCGAAATCGATAACAGCTGTGTCACCCTTAGCAGCCTTGCCTGTCTTTGTAACTGTACGAGCAGCTCTCTCAAGCTCTGCCTTAATTGTGTTGTTAACTTCTGTAGCTGTAACCTTTGAATCGATCTTTGTTACAGATACACCCTTGTACTTACCAAGCTTAACTTCTGGCTTAACAGCAACTTCTGCTGTGTAGATGAAGTCCTTGCCCTTTTCGAGCTGAGTAATATCAATCTTTGGCTGAGATACGATATCAAGCTTTGACTCGTCATAAGCCTGTGGATATGTATCCTGCATAATAATATTAGCAGCGTCCTCATAGAAAATCTCTGCACCATACATCTTTTCAACCATGTTCTGTGGTACCTTTCCCTTACGGAAACCAGGAACAGAGATGCTGTTTTTCTGCTTATTATATGCCTTTGTAATAGCCTTTTCTAACTCAGCTGCATCAACTGTGATAGTGAGCTTTGCCATGTTCTTTTCAAGATTTTCTACCTGTACGTTCATTTATTAATATTCCTCCTCTAACATATATATAGGTAGACTATAAAGTCTTTTATGTACGTTATACTACGCAGACTGACAAATTATATCAGACTTAAGCCTCATTTTCAATAGCTGTTATCATATCAATTCTTGTCTGATGTCTTCCGCCGCCTTCGAATTCTGCCTCTAAGAAGCTCTTTACAATATCCTTTGCAAGCTCGCTTCCAACGATTCTAGCGCCAAAAGCGATCATGTTTGCATTGTTGTGCTGACGGATGAGACGAGCTGTTGTAGTCTCTGAACAAACGCCGCAACGAATGCCTTTGATTTTGTTGGCTGCAAGTGAAATACCAACACCTGTACCGCAGATAAGAACGCCCAAGTCAACCTCTCCTGAAGCAACCATGCGAGCGGCCTTTGCACCGTACTCTGGATAATGACAGCTTTCGTTTGAATCTGTTCCTATATTAATAACCTCATGTCCAAGGCTTTCAATATATTCCTTTACCTCTTTTTTTAAATCTACAGCTGCATGATCATTTGCAATTACGATTTTCATTTTTATTCTCCTTTTGAACTTTTAGTAGGTACTTTATTTATGTCTGTTCCATATAATTTATAAATCTTATAACCAAGAAGAATGATGGCTTCCAAAAATCTTTTAAAGATAATCTGGATTTCTTCGTGCCATTTTTTAACTGGCTGAACCATTACTGAACGAATGCCTGCACGATTAGCGCCCCACACATCTGTGAGAATCTGATCTCCTACGAAGATTGTGCTTGTAACATCTGTTCCCATCTGCTCCATAGCCTTTTTATAGCCAGCTGTGCCTGGCTTGCCTGCCTTATAGATATATGTGCAGTATTCTACTGCCTCTTTAAAGGTCTTTACTCTTGGTTCTTTGTTATTAGATAGAAGCAACGCCTGAAAGCCTATTTCATGAAGTTCTTTAAATAAAGCCTTTGCTCTATCATCCGCTGGTGCATTATGTGGTACAAGTGTATTGTCCACATCAAAAATAACTCCACGATATCCTTCTTCGTATAATTTAGCAAAGTCGATATCGTATGTGCTTTTAATATAGTCTTTTGGATATAAATTTCTTTTACTCATAGGCTCGATTTTAGCACAATAAAAAGAGCACATCAATTGATGTGCTCATAAAATGCTATTATAATGAGAAATTTTCCGTTCCTCTGACTGGTGTAGTCTCTGAAGTTGATGTAGCTTTATTAGCTACGAAATACTGATAACGATGAATTGCTGAATCCTTTTCCATATCACTAACTGCTTTTTCAACATCAAGTGATTTGATATCACTATCGGATCCCTTCATATCGTATACAGTGCCTGGCTTGTACTGAGTAGCAAAATCGTAAGAACCAAATGTCTGATTGCTTCTAGCGGCTGCAATGTCCTCTTCAGTAACTGAAGCTGATGAAGACTCCTCAGGAATGTCTGTAACAGTTTCTTCAACAGACATTGAACTAAGTTCAGGCCTTATTCTTATGGAATTTTGATCATAAAACCCAATTGATGGGCGAATTCCTGAAATGTTCATTAAAAATAACTCTCCATATTTGCTTACATATCTTATATCGGCCAGATAAGCAAATACTTAACCCCTTCTACTAAATGAGTTTATTTATCCAATACCCTCTTCAACTCATCCATGAATGTATCAACATCCTTAAACTCACGGTAAACTGATGCGAAACGCACATAAGCAACAGGATCAACCGTCTCAAGATGTTCCATAACAATCTCTCCGATTTTTGTGCTAGGAATCTCTTTTTCTTCTAACGAAAAGATTTCTGTTTCGATTTCGTCTACTACTTTTGAAATCTGAGCTGCAGCAACAGGACGCTTACGGCATGCAATAAGAACGCCTTTCTCAATCTTGGTTCTGTCGTATGGCTCACGATTGTTATCTTTTTTGATAACAATCAAAGGAATTGTTTCTACCTTTTCGTATGTTGTAAAACGCTTGCCACACTCTGGACATGAACGTCTACGTCTGATTGATGTGTTGTCATCTGCAGGTCTTGAGTCAATTACGCTAGTATCATTACTACCACAAAAAGGACACTTCATAAAACCCTCCCTAAAAGTATACTAATCCATAGTCCGACAGTTACGCTTACAATCCTTAGTGTTTCTACGCTCAGCGAAGAATGCTTCGCTTTAGAAACCTAAGAGATTGTCTGCTACTGTCTCCTATAAATAGCAAGATTTGATATATGATTTTATTACATACCACAATATATAGTTATATTTTATCAAACACCGTTAAAGAACGCAACAAAAAACCCCGCACATTTCTGTGCGGGGTAAAAAGTTAAATCTTATGAGTAAAGATCTACTAACTTCTTAAGGTGAGCGTAACGCTCCTTAGCTGTCTCCTCGTTGAGTGCGAAGAGCTTCTCAGCACGCTCTGGGAATGCCTTTGTAAGACGAGAGTAACGTGTCTCGTTTGCAAGGAAGTCCTGATACTTGCTGTAGTCACCTTCCTTAGAAGTAAGAGTGAATGGATTCTTTCCTTCCTTCTTAAGATCTGGGTTGAATGAGAAGAGGTTCCAGTAACCAGCCTCTACAGCCTTCTTCATCTCATCCTGGCAGTGGTTCATACCACCCTTAACACCGTGAAGCTCACATGGAGCGTATCCGATGATAAGTGAAGGTCCGTTGTAAGCTTCTGCCTCAGCAAGAACCTTAACAGCCTGAGCCATGTTAGCACCAAGAGCTATCTGTGCTACATATACATAGCCGTATGACATAGCGATCTCAGAAAGAGACTTCTTAGACATCTCCTTACCTGATGCAGCGAACTGGCAAACTTCACCGATGTTAGAAGCCTTAGAAGCCTGTCCACCTGTATTAGAGTACATCTCTGTATCGAATACCATAACGTTAACGTTCTCACCAGAAGCAAGTACGTGATCAAGACCGCCGAATCCGATATCGTATGCCCAACCGTCACCACCGAAGATCCATACAGACTTCTTAGCGAGGTAATCCTTAAGAGCAAGTGCTGCCTTAGCGTCCTCAGAACCGTTCTTCTCGAGCTCAGCTACGAGTACGTCTGTTGCTGCACCGTTCTCACGTGTGCTGTTGATTGTCTCTTCGAACTTAGCAAATGCTGCCTTAAGCTCTGCAGAACCAGCCTCAGCTGCCTTCTTAGCAGACTCGATAGCGCGCTCGCGGAGGTACTTCTGTCCAACTTCCATACCTAAACCGTGCTGTGCGTTGTCCTCGAAGAGTGAGTTACACCATGCTGGACCCTTCTTAGAATCCTTGTTTACTGTGAATGGTGATGTAGCTGCAGGACCACCCCAAATTGAAGAACATCCTGTAGCGTTTGAAATATACATATGCTCACCAAAGAGCTGTGTGATAAGTCTTGCGTATGAAGTCTCTGCACAACCTGCACATGATCCTGAGAACTCAAGGAGTGGCTGGTTGAACTGAGAACCCTTAACTGTAAGGTCAGAACCTGCTGCATCCTTACGTCCAACATTAGCTACTAAGTAGTTGAATACTGGCTGCTCGTCTGCTTCTTCTGCCTGTGGAACCATTGTGATAGCACCAACTGGACATACAGTTGTACACTCACCACATCCCATACAGTCAAGTGGAGATACAGACATTGTGTACTTGTACTCAGAAGCCTTTGGCTTTGTATCAGCAAGCTTAATGTTTGCTGGAGCTGCCTTAACCTCATCCTCAGAAAGAAGGAATGGGCGGATTGTAGCGTGTGAACATACGAATGCACACTGGTTACACTGGATACACTTTGTCTCATCCCATGTAGGAACTGTTACGGCTGTACCACGCTTCTCGTAAGCTGCAGCACCAAGCTCGAACTGTCCGTTTGGATTCTCAGAGAATGCAGATACTGGAAGTGAATCTCCATCCATCTTTGAAATAGGCTCGAGGAGGTTCTTAACCATCTTAACAACCTCTGGACGACCCTCAAGCTCAGCCTTAGGAGCGTCTGGAGTAGGGTTCTTCCATGAATCTGGAACATTTACCTTATGTACAGCATCTACACCAGCATCGATAGCGTTGTAGTTCATCTGTACAACATCGTCACCCTTCTTGCCGTATGACTTCTTAGCAGCTGCCTTCATGTACTCAACAGCCTGGTCGATAGGCATTACATCAGCAAGCTTGAAGAAAGCTGACTGAAGGATTGTGTTTGTACGCTTACCCATACCGATTTCGATAGCCTTGTCGATAGCGTTAATTGTGTAAAGCTGAATGTTGTTGTCAGCAATGTACTTCTTTGCCTCAGCGTTAAGGTGCTGCTCGAGCTCCTCATCTGACCACTGGCAGTTAATCATGAATACTCCGCCTGGCTTAACGTCCTGAACCATCTTCATGCCCTGTGTAACATATGCTGGGTTGTGGCAAGCAACGAAGTCAGCCTGGTTGATATAGTATGGAGACTTGATTGGGTTGTCACCAAATCTCAAGTGAGAAATTGTAACACCACCAGTCTTCTTTGAATCATACTGGAAGTACGCCTGGATGTACTTATCTGTGTGGTCACCGATGATCTTTGTAGAGTTCTTGTTAGCACCTACAGTACCATCACCACCAAGACCCCAGAACTTGCACTCCTTTGTACCAGGAGCTGATGTAATAGGAGCTGGCTTAACCTCTGGAAGTGAAAGGTTAGTAACATCATCTACGATACCGATTGTAAATCTAGCCTTTGGAGCATCCTTCTCGAGTTCCTTGTATACAGCGAATACTGATGAAGGTGGAGTATCCTTTGATCCAAGACCATATCTACCACCACAAATTGTAATATCGTTAAGACCTGCTTCACGAAGTGTTGTAGCAACATCAAGGTAAAGTGGATCTGCAAGAGCACCTGGCTCCTTTGTTCTATCAAGGATAGCAATCTTCTTAACTGTCTTTGGAAGAGCAGCAAGGAATGCCTCTGAAGACCATGGTCTGTAAAGACGTACCTTAAGTACACCAACCTTCTCGCCGTGTGCGTTGAGGTAATCAATAACCTCTTCTGCAACGTCGTTGATAGAACCCATAGCGATGATAATTCTATCTGCATCAGCAGCACCATAGTAGTTGAAAAGCTTGTAATCTGTACCAAGCTTTGCATTTACCTTGTCCATGTACTTCTGAACAACTGCTGGGAAGTTATCATAAGCTGTGTTGCAAGCTTCTCTATGCTGGAAGAAAACGTCTCCGTTTTCGTGTGAACCACGCATTGTAGGATGCTCTGGATTAAGTGCGCGAGCTCTGAACTCTGCGATTGCATCCATGTTAACCATTTCTTTAAGATCTGCATAATCCCACTTTTCAATCTTCTGAATCTCGTGAGATGTACGGAAACCATCAAAGAAGTTAAGTACTGGAACATGTCCCTCGATAGCTGCAAGGTGAGCTACTGGAGCAAGATCCATAACTTCCTGTGGATTTGTCTCGCATAACATAGCGAAACCTGTCTGACGACAAGCGTAAACATCGGAATGATCACCAAAGATGTTAAGTGACTGTGTAGCAACTGTACGAGCTGATACATCGAATACACAAGGAAGCTGCTCTGCAGCGATCTTGTACATATTAGGGATCATAAGAAGAAGACCCTGTGAAGCTGTGAATGTAGTTGTGAGTGCACCTGCACCAAGTGAACCGTGAACGGCACCTGCGGCACCTGCCTCAGACTCCATCTCTACAACCTTTACTTGATTTCCAAAAATGTTTTCAAGGCCTGCTGCTGACCACTGATCAACAAAGTCGGCCATTGGGCTGGATGGTGTGATAGGGTAAATAGCAGCGACGTCTGTAAACGCATAAGCAACGTGTGCTGCAGCCTGGTTACCATCCATAGACTGTTTTGCTCTTGGCATTTTTAAATCCTCCTTATTATATAGGACATTTTATAGTTACTAGGATTGGAGAATATAACACCGGCCCCAACCCCACAATGTCGTAATTTTATGATAGAACTAATGAAAAATTTTTTCAACAGAACAAGGTATCATTTCTGTTTATTTTAGAGTACAAAATTGTAAAATCTTTTTGTTTTTATCCTCACAGGCGGACATTTGTCTTTCATGGAGTTACATGTCAAAAAAACTTTCTTCCAATAGCAAAAAATCAGCATATTTATTCAAATAATTTTATTGACTAACGGAACTTTGTTAAATATAATTTTAAAAAATTTATGTTCATTAAAGAAAGAGAGGTTGTTTTATGGCATCGATTATTGGTGATGGCATTACTTTCGACGACGTCTTACTGGTTCCTCAGTATTCGGAAGTAACTCCAAATCTTATTGATCTTCACACTAACTTAACTAAAAAAATTAAACTCAACATTCCTATGATGAGTGCTGCTATGGATACTGTTACAGAATCCCGCATGGCAATCGCTATGGCACGTCAGGGTGGTATCGGTATCATCCATAAGAATATGTCTATCGAAGCTCAGGCTGAAGAAGTAGACAGAGTTAAGCGTTCTGAGAACGGCGTTATCACTGACCCATTCTTCTTAGGACCAGACAACACACTTGCTGAAGCAAACGAACTTATGGGTAAGTTCAGAATCTCAGGTGTACCTATCACAAAGGAAGACGGCACACTTATCGGTATCATCACCAATCGTGACCTTAAATTCGAAACTGACTTTTCTAAAAAAATTAGCGAATCAATGACCTCAGAAGGTCTTATCACTGCAAAGGAAGGTATCTCTTTAGAAGAAGCAAAGGAAATCCTTGCAAAGTCTCGTAAAGAAAAGCTTCCAATCGTAGACGAAAACTTCAAGCTCAAGGGACTTATCACAATTAAAGATATTGAGAAGCAGATTAAATATCCAAACGCTGCAAAGGATGACCAGGGTCGTCTTCTCTGTGGTGCTGGTGTTGGAATCACTGGAAATATGATGGAACGTGTTGAAGCCTTAGTTAACGCTCAGGTTGACGTTATCGTTATGGATTCAGCTCACGGTCACTCAAAGAACATTATCGATGCTGTAAAGAAAGTTAAGGCTGCTTACCCTGATCTTCAGGTTATCGCAGGAAATATTGCTACTGGCGATGCCACTCGCGCTCTTATTGAGGCTGGTGCAGATGCTGTTAAGGTTGGTATTGGACCTGGTTCAATCTGTACAACACGTGTTGTTGCAGGTATTGGTGTTCCACAGATTTCTGCAATCATGGAATGCTACGAAGTTGCAAAGGAATACGGTATTCCAATCATCGCTGATGGTGGTATCAAGTACTCAGGTGATATGACAAAGGCTCTTGCAGCTGGTGGTTCAGTATGTATGATGGGTTCAATGTTTGCAGGATGTGATGAAGCTCCTGGTTCATTCGAGCTCTTCCAGGGTCGTAAGTACAAGGTATACCGTGGTATGGGTTCTCTTGCAGCTATGGAAAACGGTTCAAAGGATCGTTACTTCCAGGAAGGTGCAAAGAAGCTTGTTCCTGAAGGAGTTGAAGGACGTGTTGCTTACAAGGGAAGCCTTGAAGACGTTATCTTCCAGCTCATCGGTGGTATCCGTTCAGGTATGGGTTACTGTGGTTGCCCTACTATCCCAGAGCTTCAGGAGCGTGGAAAGTTCGTTAAGATTTCTGCTGCTTCACTTAAGGAATCTCATCCACATGATATTCACATCACAAAGGAAGCTCCTAACTACTCAGTAGAAGGCTAATTTAAATAAATAATACAAAAAGCCAGACTGTTACGGCTACAAGCCTACTGATTTCTCCGCTCGATGAAATATCTCGCTTGAGAAATAGTAGAGCTTGTTACCTACAGCCTGACTTTTTTTGTTTGTGTAAAATATCTACTTTATAGATTCGAACTCGGCCACTATCTCGCGTTCTGGAGCTGGTGTAAGCAAGCTTACCACTACGCAAAGCACAAGGGCTACGATGAAGCCTGGAAGTAATTCGTAAATTCCAAACACTCCACCAAGTGGTTTAATTAAGAACTTCCAAACGAATATCATTACACCGCCGCCAATCATTCCTGCGATGGCGCCATATCTATTTGCTCTCTTCCAAAACAGTGCTAAAAGCATTATTGGTCCAAAAGCTGCACCAAATCCTGCCCATGCAAATGAAACGATTCCAAATACGGAGCTGTTAGGGTCTCTAGCAATGATTACACCTACAACCGCAATAGCAATAAGAACTATTCTTGCCATTACCATCTGCATATGTTCTGAAAGCTCGATTCCAAAAGTCTCATGTAAGATGTTTTCTGATACAGATGATGAGGCTGCAAGCATCTGCGAATCACATGTAGACATTGTACATGCCAAGATTCCTGCTAAGATAACACCAGCTAAAAGAGATGCTAAAAATCCATGCTCAGCCAATGTCTGTGCAATGATAACAATCGCTCTCTCTGGATCTTCAAGCTCTGGAAGGGCACCTGCGTGCACCATTGTTCTAGTCATAACACCAATAAAGATTGCTACCCCCATTGCGATGAATACCCAAACAGTAGAAATTCGACGGCTAAGCTTAATCTTTTCTGGATCTTCGATTGCCATAAATCTAAGAAGGATATGTGGCATTCCAAAATATCCCAATCCCCATGCCATAGTAGAAATGATTGTAATCAATCCACCATAAGACACACGGCTGCTTGCTTCAAAATCATGTGTAGCAAGAAGGCTGATATAACCATCCAATGATAATGAATAATCCTGAACAGTAGCTACTCCTCCTACAGTTGATAAACCAAAACAAACAACTGCAATAAGAGCTATTGTCATAATGATTGACTGAATAAAGTCTGTAACTGATGCTGCTGTAAATCCACCAGTAGCTGTGTATCCAATAATTACTGCTGCTGATACAAGCATTGCAATTGTGTAATCAAGCCCAAACAAAGATGAGAAAAGCTTGCCGCATGCAGCAAATCCCGAACCTACATAAGGTACAAAGAATACTACAATGATAAGTGACGATGCCACCATTAAGATGTGGCTTTTATCTCTGAATCTGTGTTCAAAGAAATCCGGTATTGTAACCGAATTGTTTTTCTCAGAATATTTGCGAAGTCTTTTTGCAACAATTAACCAGTTAACATATGTTCCAATTCCAAGGCCAAGCGCTGTCCAGAACACATCACAAATACCTGACGCATAAGCGATTCCAGGAAGACCCATCAAAAGCCATGAGGACATATCTGATGCTTCAGCACTCATTGCTGTAACAAAAGGTCCAAGCTTTCTACCACCTAAATAATAATCGCCAATAGTCTGATTGTCCTTTGCAAAAGTGGCACCCATAATAAGCAATGCCGCAAGGTACACTACAATTGCAATAACTATTCCTAGTGTTGCCATTCTATTCTCCTCTACTTAAGATAATTTGATAAGAACTGTCTAGTTCTTTCCTCCCCTGGATTGTCGATAACCTGAGCCGGAGTTCCCTGCTCAGCTATCACTCCGCCATCCATGAAAATAATTTCATCTGATACTTCTCTGGCAAAACCGATTTCGTGTGTAACGATAATCATGGTTGTGTGATTGTCAGCAAGCTCTCTAATAACCTTTAGTACTTCCCCTGTAAGCTCCGGGTCAAGAGCTGATGTAGGTTCGTCAAAGCAAAGGATGTCAGGTTTGAGGGCAAGGGCACGTGCTATTGCCACTCTTTGCTGCTGACCGCCAGATAACTGGTGCGGATAGTTATCCATTCTATCCGAAAGTCCCATTTTATTCAAAAGAATTTTTCCCTCTTCCAAAATTTCAGCCTGACTTTTGCCATTGTTTTCAAGCTTTGGAGCCAAAATAACATTTTCCAGCGCTGTATACTGAGGGAACAGATTGAACTGCTGGAATACCATTCCGAAGTGCAGTCTCTTTTCTCTTAAATTCTCATTTTTTCCTGGTTTATTGTTGCCATCAAAAAGAAGATTTCCATTAACAGTAATTGTTCCTGAATCTGGAGTTTCAAGGAAGTTTAAGCATCTAAGTAAGGTTGTCTTACCACTTCCAGAGCTTCCAAGAATAGAAAGAGTCTGCCCCTTTTCCATATCAAAGCTAATGCCCTTTAGGATTTCTTCTCTATCAAAGCTTTTTCTAATATCTTTAACTTCTAATATCGCCATAGTTCACATCCATTATTTAAAGTAGTCTAATTTCTTTTCTATGTAGCCAAAAAGTAATGTAAGCAATCCGCTGAATATCAAATAGAATACGCCAGTGTAGAAAAGTGGCCAAATGATTCCAGCACTCTTTATAAATCTCTCGCCTTCCCAAATAATCTCATAAAATGCGATAACTCTGGCAAGAGATGTATCCTTTACAAGGGTGATAACTTCGTTTGAGATAGGTGGAACAATTCTCTTTACAACCTGAAGAAGTATGATTCTGAAGAAGGTTTGCTGTCTTGTAAGTCCAAGCACTGCGGCAGCTTCATACTGTCCCTTTGGAATAGATTGGATTCCTCCACGGAAGATTTCACTGAAATAGCATGCATAATTGATTACAAAGGCAACAAGCGCCGCTGTGAATCTGCCTGAATCCCCTGAACCCCACAAATTTACGCCAAAGAATATGCCAGGGCCGTAAAAAATAATCAGCAGCTGTAACATAAGCGGAGTACCTCGAACCACCCATATGATAAATCTTATAGGCATTCTCACTACAGAGGTCCTGCTCATGGAACCAAAGCTAATTATCAGCCCCAGTGGTAAAGAGAATAATAAAGTTAGTGAAAAAAGCTTTAGGGTTCCGAAGAACCCCTCTAAAAGCGATATTGTAACCGTTGAAAACATGTTGTTAATAATCCTTTTTATAATTTTCGATTACTGCTCTACAACGGCATCCTGTACACCGTATGTTTCAGCAATTTCTGTCATTGTGCCATCTGCATAGAGAGCCTTGAACTGGTCGTTAATATATGAAGCTAAATCAGAACCCTTTCTGCAGCCAACACCATACTCCTCTGTTGTAAGCTCTACAGTGTGTGTAAGGTCAGGATAGCTTGTTCCCTCTCCAACCATTGCACCTGCCATAAGAAGATCGATGATGCAAGCATCAGATGTGCCAGCAGCAACTTCCATAACTGCATCTGCCTGAGATTTTACAGCTACATAATCGAAGCCATTGTCTGTAGCAGCTGCCTCTCCAGCAGAACCTGACTCAACAGCAAAGCTAAGTTCCTTTGCTTCATCTACAGATGTTACAGCATCAGCCTTGTCAGCATTTACAACTATAACCTGAGCATTATTGCAGTATGCATTTGTTGTCTCCATTGCGTTTGTAACCTCTGGAGTAAGTGTCATACCATTCCATACAACATCAATTGATTTGTTTTCAAGCTCAAGGATTTTGTTGTCCCAATCGATTTCTACAAACTCTACATCTACGCCAAGGCTATCGGCTACTGCCTTTGCCATATCAGCATCAAAGCCAATCCAATCACCATTATCGTCCTTGTAATCCATAGGAGCAAAATCTGTGATACCAACGATAAGCTTCCCCTTCTCCTGAATGTAAGCTACATCGCTTTCAGCTGACTCAGTTGATTCAGTTGCTTCTGCTGTATCAGATGTATTCTCTGTTTGGCTTGTCTGGTCCGCTCCACATGCAACAACCCCCATAGCCATTGTTAATGTCATAATAGTAGCCAATAATCTCTTCTTCATATAATCCGCCTCCTAAAATTATGTTCAACGCACTTTAGTGTGATAAATCACTAAACTATCTTATACTTTAGTACATTATCATACTAAACTATTTTTGTAAACTATCATTTAATTTCTGGATAGCGTTATTAATATTTTCAGACTCAATTTTACTGCAGGAAATCAACATAGTTGCTGCGTTTTCAGAGGCTTCCAGTATATTGACTGCAACTTGTGAGTTTTCTATTTGGGCAAGAATATTGTCTCCTTTTAGTTTCACTGCCATTTCCATTCCACTTTCCCCCATAATAATTTCTGCATTATCAGAGAAGTGTTTTTGAAGCGCTTCATACATCAGATTTCTTTTATCATCGTATAGACGTTTTATCTTTTTAATATGTCTATCCAGATGCCCATCTCTTAAAAACTGAGCCAATGCAATCTGCTCAGCTTTTGAAGCAGTCTGATTATACAAACCTCTTATCTGAAGGTATTCCTTTCTGGCTTTTTTAGGAAGAATCAAAAAACTTATTCTTACGCTAGGCAGCAATACTCTTGAAAAAGATCCTAAGAAAGCAACATTCTCGCCACCAGTCATAGCATAAAGACTAGGCGTAGGTTTGCTAGAATAAACAAATTCATTTTGATAATCATCCTCTATAAGAAGGTGGTTGTTTTTTGTCACATGCTCCGCCAGCTCTCTACGTCGTTTCATAGGCATTACATCACCCCATTTTGTCATATAGGATGGGGTAACATAAATAACATGACTATCTTTATCTCTAAAATTGACAGCGAAACCTGCGCTTTTAAACAGAATAGCTCCATCCATAAAATCCTTCGTAGGAAAAGATATAGTTTTTTCCCCAGGGATCAGAGGAATCAGAATCTGTAAAAGGTTTTGGAAGCCAGCTCCAATCACAACATCATCTGCGCTACATATAATATTTCTATTCTTTCTGACATAGGCAGCTATCTCCTGACGTAAATCGTACTCACCTTGATTATCCGCATAGGACAGAAGTCTATCCTCCTGCCTTAGAGCAGATTTCATATATCTCCTCCATAGATTCAAGCAGGATACTGTTTTGTCCTCTCCTATGGTGGCTAAATCATATTCATAAAGCTTAGCACCAGTTTTTACAACCTGCTCATCTTGATTCTCTGATGCATTATTGTTTTCCAACATATCAGAAACAAAATAGCCCACTTTTTCAACAGAATAAATATATCCGTCGGCGGCCAACTGTAAAAACCCGGTCTCAATAGAAGTACGACTAACACCAAGAATCTTTTCCGAAGTCCTTATAGACGGCATTTTATCGCCAGGTTTTAAGGCTCCCTCTTTCATTTGATTAATGTAATATTCACATACCTTTTCGTATACTTTCATATCTGTCCCCTAAAAAATAGTTATTTTTGCGTATTTTTGTGATGTCAGTTTGGTGATATTATAGCTCCAACATAACAAATGAGAAAGTACTTTTTCACAGGATTAATTAATGGGAGGACAAACATGAGTAACACAGCAACAAAAACAACCGAAAACACTTCAAAGCGTACACGCACCTTGATAACAGCCGCATTATTTGCCGCTCTCACCTGTGTGGGTACAATGATTATAAAAATCCCAACACCTACCATGGGATACATTCATCCAGGCGATGGATTCGTATTGCTATCAGGTCTTCTGTTGGGACCAATATGGGGAACTCTTGCAGCCGGAATCGGCTCTGCATTATCAGATTTAATTGGAGGCTATTTTGTTTATGTACCAGCCACCTTTATTATAAAAGCTTTAACAGCCTTGACTGCCTATCTGGTTTTTAAATTGCTCAAGAAGGTGCTTAGTACAAAAACAGAATTGCCCCAATTAATTGTAAGTGGAATAATCGGGGAACTTGTTATGGTATTTGGTTATTTTATATTTGAAATTTTTATGCTTGCAATAGCAAACGGAACGGATTTGCAAGCTGGTGTAATCGCCTCACTGGCTGGCATCATACCAAACCTTATCCAAGCTCTATTTGGTGTGGTAATCGCCACTGTGCTATATCCATTCATAAAAAAATTGGCTGCCAATTAGGCAGCCAATTTTTTATCTAAATATTAATTTTCTTTAGGCATTACGATTGCGATGTGTACATCGTCAAGCTGCTTCTGATCTACAGTAGCAGGTGCATCCATCATAATATCCTGTGCATTCTTATTCATTGGGAATGGAATGATTTCACGGATAGATTCCTCACCAGCGATAAGCATAATCATACGATCAACACCAGGAGCAATTCCTCCGTGTGGTGGTGCACCATAAGTAAATGCGTTGTACATAGCAGGGAACTTAGCCTTAACATCTTCCTCACCAAGACCAACAAGCTTGAATGCTTCAATCATGATTTCTGGATCATGGTTTCTGATAGCACCTGAAGAAAGCTCTACACCGTTACATACTAAGTCGTACTGGTATGCAAGGATATCAAGTGGCTCCTGTGTCTGAAGAGCTTCCTTGCCACCCTGTGGCATTGAGAATGGGTTGTGGCAGAACTCAAGCTCTCCTGACTCCTCGCCGATTTCGTACATTGGGAAATCAACAATCCAGCAGAACTCGTATGTATCCTTCTTCATGTGGCCCTCAGCAGCTGCGCCGAGAAGCTTTCTGAATACACCAGCTGTCTTCTGAGCTGTAAGAAGGTTTCCTGCAGCAAGACCAACGAAATCACCAGGCTTAAGACCAAGCTTATCAATAACAGCCTGCTTTCTCTCCTGAAGGAACTTTGCGATACCACCAACAAGCTCTCCGTTATCATCGAGCTTGAACCAGTATGTCTTCTGAGCTGTAGCAACCTCTACCTCAGCGATCATAGCATCAATCTGCTTACGTGTAGCGTTGAGACCATCAACAACGATAGCCTTAACAACATTGCCCTCGAATGGACCAAATCCACAATCTGCCATAACATCTGTAGCATCCTGAAGAACAAGGTCGATACGAAGATCTGGCTTATCTGAACCGTATTTATCCATAGCCTCAAGATAAGGGATACGAACGAATGGTGCTGTAGAAGCGCTCTTGTATACACCGTACTTGGCAAAGATTGGAGGAAGTACATCCTCTACTACTGCGAATACGTCTTCCTGAGAAGCAAATGCCATCTCCATATCGAGCTGGTAGAACTCTCCTGGAGAACGGTCTGCACGAGCATCCTCATCACGGAAGCATGGTGCAATCTGGAAATATCTATCGAAACCAGATGCCATAAGGATCTGCTTAAACTGCTGTGGTGCCTGTGGAAGTGCATAGAACTTGCCAGGGTGATTACGTGCTGGTACAAGGTAATCACGTGCTCCCTCAGGTGATGAGCATGTAAGGATTGGAGTTGTAATCTCCATGAAATCGTGAGCGATCATTGCGCTACGAAGCTCTGCAACGATTTTGCTACGAAGAATAATCTTGCTCTTAACCTCTGGGTTACGAAGATCAAGATAACGATACTTAAGACGTGTATTTTCATCAGCTTCCTTTGAACGGTTAATCTCGAATGGAAGCTCATTGTGGTCACACTTACCAAGAATTTTTATATCTGTAGGAACAACCTCAATCTCGCCAGTAGGGAGCTCTGTGTTCTTTGAAGAACGCTCACGAACAGTACCTGTTACAGAGATTGTAGACTCCTTGTTTACAGAATCGATGATAGCCATCATGTCTTCTGTCTCTACTACTACCTGTGTAGTGCCGTAAAAATCACGAAGAATAAGGAAACCAAGATTCTTCGAAACCTTTCTAATGTTTTCAAACCAACCAACTAAAGTAACTTCTTTTCCTGCATCTGCAAGGCGAAGCTCGTTACAGTTGTGTGTACGTGACTGAGTCATTGTGTATCTCCTCTTCTAAATTTGACATAACTAAAGGCCGTCAGTACACTGACAGCCTTTTAATAATACATCAGAATAACTATAAATTCAACCATTTGAGGGTATCAACTACATGGCCAAACGAGAAATTTTCTGGCCACTGATACGTCCCTTAGCCTTGAGCCCTTCGTATAGTAAATCCTTAAGTTCTTCTCTTCCAATAACGATTTTAGAATCATCATCCAATGTAACTACAACATTGGTTTCACATACAGGACAACTACCACCTGGACATGAGTCATCACAATCTGCATCCTCGCAAAGATGTCCACAGTTGCTGCAATCGACCTGATACATGTTTTTACGATTGATTACGCCGATTTCCTCAAGGGTATTCACCATACGATAAACAGTGGCACTACCGATATTTTTATCCTTTTTAACTGCTTCCCTATATATTTCCTTAACACATGATGGATCACCATTTAAAATGATGTCCAAGATTGTTAATCTCTGTTTTGTGATTCGACAGCCTGATTCTCTAAGCTGCTGAATGATAATGTCACGCTGTTCTTTTTCCATAATGTCCATTTTGATACCCCTTGTATAAAACTAAGAAAAACCCAGCCCTGTTTTAGGGCTGGAGTATTATTTCAAAATATTTTTTTCTGCGTAATCCTTGATTGCCTTGAAGCTCTCTTTGCTGAGAACATGCTCAATTCTGCATGCGTCCTCTGATGCGATTTCTTCATCTACACCAAGCTTTACAAGGACATCTGTAAAGAACTCGTGACGTTCAAGAATCATCTCTGCAATAGCCTTGCCTTCATCTGTGAGGTATATGTAACCTGCATCTGTAACTGTGATGTGATTCTTTTCACGAAGATTCTTCATAGCAATGCTGACTGATGATTTTTTGAAGTTCAATTCATTAGCAACATCTACCGAGCGAACAACTGGTAATTTCTTGCTGAGCATAAGTATAGTCTCAAGATAATTTTCTGCTGATTCGTTAACAAAAGTTCTCAAAACAACTCCTCCTAAACTAAATGGATTTTGAAATAAAATTTCAGTTGCACACAATCCACTTCACATAAACCTTATCATAAAACTTACCTCAGTGCAACTTATTAAACTAAAGTTAGTTTACACTAACCATTATATTATTTCAAGTATTCTAAATCAAATCTTAAACTTTTATTAAATACTTTTCCAAACTGTTGACGAACCCTATTTTAACAGTTAAAGTGCAACTAAACAACAACGGATTTACATCCGATATGAGGAGGCCACAATGAACGATTTCAGATATAAAATGGCACAATTTTTCTCAGGTAGAACAGGTGTAGATGCACTTGGCAGAACAGTCACATGGATTGCTCTCATACTTATGCTTCTCACAATGATTACAGGTTCTAATATTTTCTATCTGATTGCAATGGCCTGCCTCGTATACAGTGTTTGGCGCATGCTTTCAAAGAACTATCAAAAGCGTTATTACGAGAATCAAAAGTTCCTTGAAAAAACAGCAGGAATCCGAAGAAAGTTTTCTGGCTTTCCTTATAAAGCAAAAACATTCTTCTCTCGCACAAAGGCAAACTATGAGCAGCGTAAGGTATATGCAATTTTCAAATGCCCAAACTGCAAACAAAAGCTTCGTGCCCCAAGAGGCAGAGGCAAAATACAAGTAACATGTAGTAAATGTCGCACTCAATTTATTAAAAGGGTATAGATAAGGTATCGATTTTGTTTGGATATATAAATGCTGATATAAAGCAGCTTTCAGAGGATGACAAAAAAATATATCAACAATTCTACTGTGGATTGTGTCATCAGCTTGGCAAGGAAGCCGGTTTCAAGGGCCAACTCTTGCTCAACTACGACCTTTGCTTTTTAGCTATACTTCTGCAAAGTCTGTACGAGCCTGATCTCAGTCAGGACACACGTCGTTGCATAATCCATCCATTCAAGGTCAGAGATTTCTATAACAGCGACGCCATAAGATATGCTGCAGATATGGACATTATCCTCTCATATCACAGTCTTATGGATAATTATAAAGATGATAATTCTAAAATTTCAAAGCTGGCAGCTGATAGTCTAAACAAGGACTACAATCGCATAAAGGATAAATATCCAAAGCAAACTGCTGCTGTTGAAAAATATATAGCGCAGCTTTCAGCTGCTGAAAAAGCCCGCGAAGCCAACATTGATAAGGTTTCCAGCTACACAGGCGAAATGCTTGGTACGCTTATGAATTGGAAGGATGACGATTGGAGTTGTACCCTTAACTGTATGGGCTTTCATATGGGCAAGTTCATTTATATCATTGATGCCTACGAAGATTTAAAGAAGGATGAAAAAAATGGTAACTACAACCCTCTTTCATTTATGAAAAAGGAATCACCAAAGGAATTCGAAACCTTCGTGAGAATCAATCTCACATCTCTCATGGCAGAATGTGCAAAATCCTTTGAACGATTGCCAATAGTGGAGAATGCAGATATTCTTAGAAACATTATCTACACAGGTGTATGGACCAAATACGAGTACCTGCAGATAAAGAAAAACACTCCAAAGGAGAAACCATAAATGCTCAATCCTTACAGCGTTTTAGGTGTCGAAAGAGGCGCCTCAGATGAGGAAATAAAAAAAGCATACAGAAATCTCAGCAGAAAATATCATCCTGATGCCAATATCAATAATCCTAACAAGGCACAGGCAGAAGAAAAATTCAAAGAGATTCAGGCAGCTTACAACCAGATAATGGATGAAAGACAAAATGGAAGCTACTCTAACAGCTACAGTGACAACTACTCTTACGGATATGACTCCTACGGTAGTCAGGGCGCTGGCTCAGTAGAGATGCAGGCAGCTGCCAACTATATCAACGCCAGACAGTTTGCCGCCGCAATGAATGTGCTTTACAGCATTCCTGACAGTGGCCGAAATGGGCAGTGGTATTTCTTCGCTTCAGTTGCATCTCAGGGACTTGGCAATTTAAACGATGCTAGAGAATACATTTCCAGAGCCATCGCACTAGAGCCAAGCAACTTTAGATATAGACAGTTTGAGCAAAGCATCAACTTCAGCAGAGGTTGGTATGAAAACAGAAGTGCCAGCTACGGCTACTACAGACCATATTCCGGTGTAGCCAGATGGTGTATTAGCATGGCTTTCTTAAACTTAATTTGCAACCTATGTTGCTTCTTTTAATTAGTTAATTACTTGGTCATTCGGACCGTTCATATATTTTCTCCCTTCAAATGCATGTCGGTTGATGTGCAAAAGAAAAGAACCTTGGGCTTCAGCCACCCAAAGGTTCTTTTTCCTTTTTATCCATCTTTATTTGAAGAACTGCATTTCTTCATTCAACTTCACTGCAATTTCCTTAAGATTAACTGCAGAATCAGCAAGTGTACTTACTGTAGCTGAAAGCTCTTCTACTGATGCACCTGTTGTTTCAGATGCTGCTGCATTCTCCTCTGAAATAGCTGAAAGTGAATGCATTGCATTTGATACCAGTGAATTTGAATTTACACAGATATCTGCTTCCTCTGAAATTCTAGTAACGCTCTTAACTGTTTCTTCAATATCCTGGAGCATTCCCTGAACAGATTCAAATGTAGATGCCAATGCCTTCTGCTGTTCAGCATTTCCTTCCATTACAAGAGATGCAGCATTAACTGCCTGCTCAGCCTCCTGTAAAAGTGCATCCATCTCTGTTCGAATTTCTGAAGCAAGGCTATCAGAATCGTCTGCCAGCTGTCTGATTTCCTCAGCAACAACTGCGAAGCCCTTGCCCATCTCTCCTGCTCTTGCAGCCTCAATTGAAGCATTGAGAGAAAGAAGGTTGGTCTGAGATGCGATTCCTGAAATACCTTCTACGCGCTCATTAATATTAGATACAGCATTCTGAGTTGATGAAATTCTAGAAGAAATCTCATCAATCTTAGATGTCATGTCACTACTTGTATTCTGTAAGATATCAAGGGAAGCTGTAGATGCTTCAGATGCGGCCTTCATTCTCTTAGCAAGCTCTGTCATCTCTACTGTAGAATCCTGAACGCTGCCAACTGCATCTGTGATCTGATTTGTTCCCTCTGCTGCAGACTGAATATCTTCTGACTGCTGCACTGCTCCGCCTGCAATATGCTGTACTGAATTTGCAACTGTCTCTGTGGTGCCTGCAATCTGATTTGCCATATCTGCCAGTTCATCTGAATGCTCGGCAACCTCACTTGATGAATTCTTGATATGTCCAACAATAGTAGAAAGCTTATCTATCAAGCTGTTTGTATTATTAATCATCTCTCCAAATTCATCTGTTCGATTGGTGTATTTATCTACTTTTACAAAGTATCCTTCTTCAAGCTCTGCAATAGTCTTGTTTACCTCAATGATAGGCTTTGTAAATGTTACTGCCTGAAGATATGCGAGAACACCTGCTAAGAATAACAGTACCAAGCCTACAACAATAGTTGTGGCAGCTGAAAGTCTTGCTATTCTTGTTACATCAGAGATAGGACGTGCGTCGCAAATAATGTAACCTGTTACAGGCTCTCTTACATATGAAACATATGTAGGCTCGCCACTTGCGTTGCTGACATATGTGTCACTTTCAAGATTATCAGTCATATATGGAGATGATGAAAATACTGTAGGTTCATCATCAACGCTAATGTCATAATCAGCATGAGCTGCCAAAGTACCTTCAAAATCTACAAGGAAGGCTTCCTCACCATCTTCACCTAAAATAGCTCTGAATGTGCTTAAATCGTAGCTTCTATGAAGTGTACCTATTACTGTACTGCCATCTGTATCAAATACAGGAACGGCTATGATTATGATACGTGAATTGGTAGATGCGCTGACTACAACTGCAGATGCTGTTGTTTCTCCTGCCATAGCACCTTTCCAGTAGGCTCTTTCTGATACATCAGCAAGATTGCCATCATCACTTCTAAGGGCCATCATTCCTGCTGCGTTTGATAATACAATTGCATTACCATCATCAAAATGAGCATTTATAGCGTCCATTTGATGATGAACTTCAGCAGATGAATTTCCTGTCTTTAAGAAATCCACCGTAGATGGTGATGCTGCTAATGTTTGCATAGCAAGCTCTGTCTCGGAAAAAATCTTATTAATTTCACCCTCTAAAAACCATGCTGACCAGGCCAAAGTTTCTTGAGCCTCTTTTTTAGCACTGGTAGTAGTTCTGTAGTAGTTAATACTTGTTGCGGCTATCAGTGGCAATGCTGCAAGCACTACCATTGTCAGGATAAGCTTTCCCTTTACACTAGAAAGAATGCCTTTCTTTTTCATATACGCCTCCAAAAAAAATACACCATTGACAGTTACTCATTCTCCCTAGAATAAACGGCATAGACCTAATGTTAATTCTAGCATCATAAGAAACTGCAATAGTGTATTTTCTATGTAGATATTAATTCAACATTGTGAATTATTTTAGTCAGCTATAACCTCTTTGAGGATAACCTCGTTTCCTGTAACAAGATAAGTGTTGCCACTGCCACAATGTGGACATGTTTTGCCGTAAGCAACTGTCTCATACTCTTGTTTACAATCCTCGCAGAAAGTCACTGCCTTAATAGTTTCGCAAGTAAGCTTGCTGCCATCAAGTCTTGGATACTTTTTAGCATTCCAAGCCCAGCAATCAATAAGATAGTCCGGAATAACTGTAGATACCTCACCAATCGAAAGAACTACTTCACTGATGTGATCTGCATTATTCTCCTGAGCAACTTCCTCAACCTGTTTCGCCACATGAAACACAATACCTAATTCATGCATAATTACTTATTACCCTTCTTATACTCCTTGTGCTCTCGCTCCGCTTGCTTCTCAGCTTCACTCTTCTTTGAGAATGCAATTTTAGCGGCACGTTTTACTGCATAAGCACCGATATGCTTGAACTTGTCCTCAGACTTAACCATGTGTGTGCACTCTGGATGAGTTCTGTGGAGGGTGATAGCGTCGAAGGCACACTTAGTTGTGCAGACACCACATCCGATACACTTATTCTCATCAACAACTGATGCACCACACTTTAAGCAGCGGCTAGCCTCAGCCTTTACCTGCTCTTCTGTAAGTGTAAGGTGAGCATCACGGAATGAATGCTTCATATCAATGCTTGTATCTATAGCTGGCTCATTTCTGCCCGCTGTGTCATATTCTTCCACAAGAATGTTGTCTTTGTCAAGCTCAATAAAGTCACGACGATTCTTACCGATTGTCATAGAGCATCCTGGCTGTACAAATCTGTGTAGAGAATCTGCTGCACACTTACCAGCTTCGATAGCGTCGATAGCAAACTTAGGGCCAGAATATACGTCACCACCAACAAAAATATCTGGCTGTGCTGTCTGGTATGTAAGTTTGTCCGCTACTGGATAATTACCGTGCCAGAATTCTACTTTTTCTTTTCCATCACCAAGGAGTCCGCCCCACTCGATGCCCTGACCAATAGCAAAGATGATGTGCTTGCACTCTACTGTCATTGTGTCATTTTCATCGTACTGAGGATTGAACTTGTGGTCAGCATCAAATACAGATGTACACTTCTTGAATACGATACCAGATACATTGCCCTCAGCATCCTTGAGAACTTCCTTTGGACCCCAACCATTGTTGATTGCAATATCTTCCTCAAGTGTCTCTGTTATTTCTGAGTTGTTAGCTGGCATCTCATCTCTAGACTCAAGACAGAACATCTGTGGGTTGCCTGCGCCAAATCTAGCAGCTGTACGTACGCAGTCGATAGCTACGTTACCACCACCGACAACCACTACGTTGCCATCCATCTTCTGTGTCTGATCCTCAAGTGCCTTGTGAAGGAATGTAACAGCGATGTCAATACCATCCTTAGCATCTGTTCCTGGGATTGGTGGAATCTTGCCGCCCTGGCATCCGATTGCTACGTAGAATGCCTTGTAGCCCTGAGCACGAAGCTCATCAAGTGTGATATCCTTACCAACCTCTACATTACACTTAATCTCAACGCCGAGCTGACGGATAACATCGATTTCAGCTTCAACAACATCCTTCTCAAGCTTCCATGTTGGAATACCCCATGTGAGCATACCACCTGGACGGCTGTTCTTTTCGAATACTGTTGGCTTGTAGCCCTTTGTTGCAAGATAGTAAGCACATGAAAGACCTGCAGGACCTGAACCGATGATTGCAATCTTGTCATCCCACTGTGTTAAACGGTTTGAAGGGATGTCGATTGGTGGAATATATCTTGTCTCAGCATGAAGATCACGCTCAGCAATAAACTTCTTGATATCATCGATAGCAACTGGTGCATCGATAGTGCCACGTGTACAAGCAGCCTCACATCTCTTGTTACATACACGGCCGCAGATAGCTGGGAATGGGTTGTCCTTTTTGATGAGTGCAAGAGCGTCATCATAGCGGCCATTCTTTGCCATGTTTACATAACCCTGAACAGATACGTGTGCAGGACATGCTACCTTACATGGAGCTGTACCTGTGTCATAGCAGTTCTTTCTATTGTCATCACGATAATTCTCGTTGTATTTATCCTTTCCCCAGTGAACTCTGTCTGGAAGAACTACCTTTGGATATTCAACCTCAGAACCGTCCTTCTTGCAAAGCTTCTGACCAAGCTTAACAGCACCTGCTGGGCAGTACTCAACACACTTACCACAAGCTACGCACTTCTCAGCCTCAACATGAGCTGTGTAAGCAGAACGCGACATGTTAGGTGTGTTGAAAAGCTGTGATGTACGAAGGGCATTACAAATGTTTACGTTACAGTTGCAAAGACCGAAGATTTTGTTTTCACCATCGATATTTGTAATCTGGTGAACGAAGCCAAGTGTCTCAGCACGCTCAACGATGCGCATAGCCTCTTCGTAAGTGATATCGTGGCCCTTGCCTGTCTCACGGCAGTAGTCAGCGAAATCACCAAGACCGATACACCAGTTCATCTCGTCATCACCGCAACCTTCTTCAAGGCAAGCACGTGATACACGGCATGAGCACTGGCCTACACCAATATGTCCTTCATATTTCTTGAGCCAATATGAAATCTGCTCAAGGTCTACCTTTTCGTTTTCGAACTCGATAGCCTTCTCTACAGGAATTACGTGCATACCTACACCAGCGCCTCCTGGTGGGATAAGGTGTGTCAAACCATCAAGTGGAATGTATGTCATTCTCTCAAAGAATGATGCAACAGCTGGATGCTGCTTTAATCTATTGTTTGAACGCTCACCTGGAATTGACTCTTCCATGTTGAAAAGCTCAGCAGAACCTGGAACGAATATAGGAAGTACATATCTTCTCTCAGACTGTGGTGCTGTACGTCCATTGTGGTCATAGTGATTACCATAATCGTACTCTAAAAGTCCGATGTATGACATATCATCAAGTAACTTCTGGAAAGCCTCTTTATCCTTTGCTTTCTCAGGATTCATTTTGCAGAGATCCTCGAATGTGTAGTGATGACGAACCTTCATTGTAAGGCCAACCTCAGCCATCTCCTCTGTTACGATTTCTGCAAGACCCCAGTACTCTGGGTCCTCTACCTTAACGCCAAACATCTTGTGTGGCATTACATCTGTTATTTTTCTTCCAAGCTCTATAATCTTCTTGCTTGGCTCTTTATCGTTCATATGTGGTGGAACGATTACTTTGCTCATCTCTGGCATATCCTATACTCCCTTTCTTAACTATAATCCGGCAGTTACGCTTACTGCCTCATTTAAATATTTAATGAACTGAGAAATGGAGTTCACGCAAGCCCTCCACTTCATCACAGACCTTCTGCAATGAGCAGCTTCCGCAGTCCATCATTACGTTCTTGAAGATATGATCTATTGCGCCAGTGATATCTTCAAGATGCTTTGCCTGCTCAGCCAATGACTTGTAGTCAAAAGCTGGGTCAGTTATAAATATGAGCTTTACAGCTTCAATATTTTTGTTTTCATGGTAGGTATCAAGGAACAGCTTTCCAACCTTGGCGAAATCTAATCCCTCATTAAGAGCTTCCTTGCCAACTCGTACCGGCTCTCTGTTGTTTGATGCAGAGATGCGTGTCATGTACCCCTTTGGATTAATGTGATACCTAACGTATTCTATTTTTCTAATTGCATTATAAAGTGCATTGCCATCCCCAAGGCTTTCCTCAGCCACCTTCACAATGGCTATTCTTGCGTATGGCGTGTCGTTTTTGATTTCATTTAAATCTGGACCAATCAAAATAACTTCATCCGCATTTACGAATTCGTCATTGCAGGTAACAGCCATAGCTGATACTGCAGGATTAGTACCTCCTCCCAATTCATAAGCCATATCAGCTCTAAGAATTAGATTATGGTCTCCCACATCAGTCCAATTCGCATTTACGATATCAAGACTCTTGGCCTTAGAAATATCTAATCCAGCAAGCAGCTCTTTAATGCTTTCATCATATAGCTTCATTAAATCTTTCTATCTTTCTTAATCTTATCGTAATGCTTTGCAAGCAGTGGCTGTAATGCGCTTGTGAGCTTCATATCCAGGTTGAAGAAATAAACAATCATGGATAAAATCCAAAGGCATATCAACACTATTGCGATAATTCCTAACACTTTTAACATTATCTATTTCCTTTCTTTCTTGCAAACTCAGCTGCACCAAGAGCACCCATAAGCTGTGGATCAATTGGAAGGTCTATAACCTTCAGCTTAAGAACCTGCTCGATGGCAGCCTTAAGTCCTGCATTCTTTGCGCATCCACCTGTAAGTGTAATCTTATCTGTGGCACCAGCCTTCTTAGACATTACAAAGCATCTCTTTGCAACCGAAAGTTCAATACCTGCTGCAATTTCATCCATTGGCTTTCCCTCTCCAACAAGAGAGATTACCTCTGACTCCGCAAATACGGTACACTGCGCTGTAATTGGAATGACATTCTTTGCCTTGAGGGAAAGATTTGAGAACTCATCCAAATCCATCTCAAATGCTCTAGCCATGGCCTCAAAGAAACGACCTGTTCCTGCTGCACACTTATCATTCATGGCAAAATTAAGAACTGTTCCATCAGTATCAACTGCAATCCCCTTTACATCCTGTCCACCGATATCGATAATAGCCTTTACTGTTGGGTCAGCCACATGGACACCCATTGCATGGCAGCTAATCTCTGAGATATTTTCATCTGCAAAAGGAACCTTGTTACGGCCATATCCAGTACCTACAAGGTAAGTCAAATCCTCTGCACTATTTAAATCTGGCACCTGTGCCACTGCCTGATCAAGGGCATCCTGACAAGATAGCACAGCATTTATCCTACTTTTTAAGGTGACGTCCGCCACCATTTTTCCATTCTCATCTATAATCACACACTTTGTGTATGTAGAACCGGAATCACATCCACCAAAATATTTCATCTTTCTATTCTCCTACCATAAATTAGTATCGTCGTAATCCTCTAGCGTTGGGTCCAGGGGCTCTTCGCGAAGGACTGAGCGCATGTAACGGTTTACGTCCTGGCGAAGGTTCTTTCGAGGGATGACACGTGGGTCATAGAGGTCATGGTTTACCCAAACCAATTTGATACCGTGTTCTCTCGCCTGTTCTTCGAACATACCATGCATACCATCAAGTGCCTTACATGCTATGTGTTCCCACAGGATAACCATGTCTGCACGGAATTCCTCACAGTATCTCCAAAGGTCATCAAGAAGCACCTCATAGCCACCATGAGTACGATTTCTCATAATCATGTTTTCATACTGATGTGCCATGTCGTAGATGGCCTGTTCCTTGTCATCCTCTGAAATAGGATCAAGGGATACCATGGTGAGCATGTCGAACATTGGAAGAATTCCCCAGCAGTTCAAAAGCCATGCCACGAAGTCTGTGTAGAACTGTGACTGAACGCCCCATATAACAGCACGATGACGATACTCTTTAGCAAGCATTGTCTTTTTCTGATAAGCCTCTGTTGCCATCTTGGTAATCTTTTTATCAAGCTTGGCAAATGCTGGGACCTTTCCAGCGATGGCCATATACTCTGTCTCGCGATAAAGCAGGATGTTGTTTCCGATAACCTGCGGATAATCTGTCTTTGTGATTTCAAGCCACTCAGTACATTCGCAGGCACCTATGTTGATTCGCTTAGCGCATTCAAAGTAATAATCCCAATCGAACTTTTCACCTGTCTGCTCTTCGATGAAGGCGATGGCATTTCTAACCTCCTGAGCTGCATACTCCTGAACACCAGGCTCTGTGTGACGAAGTGGTGTAGCAAGCTGATGAACTGGAATGCCATTTCGCTCCAGTGCTCTTGAAATAACACCATTTCCCATAAGCGAACCATCGCAAGTAGTGTTGCATTGAACTGCACACTTGCCAAAAACAGGCATATCCCCATCAATACAAATACCAGCCTCAGATGCAGGCATAGGACAAACATCACCTGGCATACCACATTCCTGAACAACATCCAAATAATGTGTCATGGCATCTCCTTGAAGAAGAACGCATACATAACAGCTTGCTGTCTCCCAACTGAGTCCCTCAAGATTTGGGAAGCCGCACATGATGTTGGTCATTTCGTTTTCATCCATAAGAACTACATGCTTTGACTTTTCTGGACTTGCCCCAAGGTTTCTATCCATTGAAAAAATCTTTGTCAAAAGCTTTGCAACGTCCGATGCAACTAAATCGTATTCCTCACGGCAAATACGAAGCTGAGTTCCACGAAGTCCCATGGAATGTTTATCAATCATCATTGGAACTGCCAAATAGTTAAGCATCCAACGATATCTGAAAAATCCCTTTACATTCTTTGGGTGGAGCATAAACTTTCCAAGCATAGCTATGATTCCAAGCCATCTGGTGTAGTCGTACCAGGTATCCCTGATTCCTCTCCACTCGCGGTGCTTAAAAACCTTTTTATCACCGCTATAAAGCTCACCTAATTTTGAGCTGCCTACTGCTTTTCCCATTAGCGTCTACCTCCTTGTATCTTTTTGATTTCGATACTTTCCACGAAGGCCTGGACACGGGTACGAATCTGTCCCGATGAACCCACCGCATATGGTCTATCGATTGTAAGAACTGGATAACCATATTCATCACGAAGAACATGGCTTCCTACCATCCTTTCATAAGCCCATGGATCACAGAATTTCATCTGCTCATAGATGATTCCGTCTGCCTTGTACTCCCTTGCAATTTCATCAACGTATTCACGGCGTCGATTCATCTTTGGAGTATCCATGTGACGTGGGCACATGCAGTTCATCATGTAATGACGGCAAATTTGTGTAAGCACATCTTCCTCTTCGTTAAGAATGATTTCCTCACGCCCCGGCAATGAACCAAAACAGAATCTATCAGCACATACATATGCCCCTGATTCCTCGATAAGCTTAATCATATCGATATCGTCTACCTCTGAACCAACAACCGCTACTCTGGCGCGATATGGCCACTTCTCATCAGGCACACGATTCTTTACTTCTTCGAGTGTTTCCTCAAGCTTTTCAAGGAGCAAATCCTGTGGGCACACATAGGTGCACATTGTGATGATATGGAATTCATATCCTGTGATACGTGGCTTTTCTTCTTTTCTGAAATTACCCAGCTCGGTAATGATTCGGCAAATCTTGTTGTGATTTTCTACGGATTTACGAAGTGCCTCATCGGAAATATCCACTCCGAACTTTTCATGAAGTGGCTCCAAAATCTTTGAACGGCACTGACCTACATAGAGGTTTAATCCATTATCATCAGCCTTCATTGGAACCTCTAGATACTTGTAGAAAAAGTGCTCTTTTTCATTCATCTTAAGAAGCTCCATATTTTCAACACATCTGTTGATCATGGTGCAACCATCTGGCGCGATGAGGCAATCCAAAAACTGATATCCCCCTTCAATTGCACGCTCAAGCAATGCTCTTGAATACTCGCACAAAAAACTGGTCAAATAGTAAGTTCCCATCTCCATAGAACCAGTTCTTGGCGCGCGAAGTCTCACGGTAAAGCAATTACCTAGATTCATGAGAACCTCTGGTATCTGATAACACACAGAGCCCACGCAAACTCTGCCAGCAGCTTGCGCTTCGCGCACCAAATCATTATCAGCATCCATTAAGAGATTCTCAAAATATATAAGATGCTTTAAATCCTTCATATATTTTCTCCCTTTGGTCCGCAGGTCACACTCTCAAGCCTTGGTATTACTCCGTCGCGAGATTGGCTCCTTGAGTAACACCAAGAGCTTGATAGTTACCTGCTCACATAAAAATTGTACACTTTATATTATTCCTATCTTATGTAATGCACGGCGCATATCAACCACGATAGGTGATTCCCCTGAAATACCTAGCACCGATTTTCCCTTAAGGTCGCATTCGGTAAGGTTGGCATCTGCAGGTATCCATCCAAGAAGTGGAATATCTCCCAAATCCATGAATTCCAAAACTTCCTCAGATGGGACACGATTAACAACTACTCCGATTTGGTCGTACATAACAAGATTGTCAGCCACATTCTTGATTGTCTTAACTACATCGCAGCCCTTCTTACTAGAATCTGTGATAAGGATAAGGTGTGTCACCTTCTCCATAACGCGACGGTTAATCTGCTCGATCCCTGCTTCTCCGTCTATTACTATGTAATCAAAATTGTCTGAAACTGAAGAGATTACTTCCTTGAGATAAGTATTGATCTTGCAATAGCAACCAGCAGCCTCCGGTCTTCCTATTGCAATAAAAGAAAAGCCCTCCATTTCCACCATAGCATCGAAAATACGGTATCTCGCCTCCCCAAGCACTTCCACAGTCGCCTTGGTATCACCATTTTCTGCAGCTTCCACTGCCTCTTTCCTGATGTCATCAAGAGTAAGAGTTGGTTCAACACCAAGTGCTGTCGAAAGTCCCACCGCTGGGTCAGCATCGATTGCTAGAATGCGTTTGTCTGGATAAGCTTCCACTAACAACTTGACCATCACCGAAGCTAACGAAGTTTTGCCTACTCCGCCCTTACCGGCAACAGCCAACACGATTGGTTTGTTTCCCATTATTAATTATTTCTCCCTTTTAATACTCCATAATTGATAATTTTTTATCAATTACTATTCAATTTTAGCATAGGGATATTCCAAATTAAAGGAAATAAAAGAGCCACAGTGATTTTCGTCCTTATCAACAAAAACCACTGTGGCACAAGTCGCACATTGCATAAACGTCTATTTAGTTTTCTTCTTCATGAAGCTTTTTGTTCATGTATGTGATGAGCATATCAAGACCTGCAGCGTTCTCTCCTCCACGTGGAATAATGATGTCTGCATGCTTCTTTGAAGGCTCAACAAACTCTTCATGCATTGGCTTTACAGTATCGCTGTACTGACCAATGATTGATTCGATACTACGACCACGCTCAATCATATCACGCTGGATACGACGCATTAAACGCTCATCAGCATCTGTATCAACAAAGATTTTGATGTCCATCAAATCTCTAAGCTCTTTGTTCTCAAGAATAAGGATACCCTCCATGACAATAACTGTCTTTGGCTCAATTCGGATTGTCTCCTCTGAACGATTGTGATTTACGTAATCGTAAACTGGCATATCGATAGCATATCCCTTGATAAGCTTTCTAACATCCTCTGCCATTCTGTCTGATTCAAATGAATCTGGATGGTCGTAGTTTAATTTGCTACGCTCCTCAAATGACATATCAGGATGTGCCTTGTAGTATGCATCATGGCTGATAACCGCAATGTCCTCTCCAAAATAATCCTGAAGCTTTTTAATAATTGTAGTCTTGCCTGAAGCAGATCCTCCTGCTACACCAAGAACGCAAATCTTTTCTGACATTTCTATACTCCTTAAGGTTTAAATCTCTTGAACCCCTCACCATATACTGCCTTTGATTCCATTATGACAATAAATGCGTCCACGTCAATCTTTTTTGCAACACGATTGACCTGATACATCTGCTTGTCTGAGCAGGCGCACATCAAAACCTGACGTTCATCGCCTTTGTATCCGCCCTTTGCAGTGAAGATTGTTGTTCCTCTCTCAACTGCTTTATCAATAGCATCTGCAATTGCCTCTGCTTTGTTGGTAACAATCATACACATCATACCTGAGTCGGCATTAATCATTACCTTATCCACAACAAGTGAACCTACATAGCTGATTACAAAACCATAGCACAGAGCTTCAAATGAGTGCGCATATGCGATTGTGTCGATTACAATGATAACCACATCAACTATGAAAAAGATTCGACCAAGTGACATGTGTGGATTCTTTGCCTTGATAAGCATCATGATAAAATCAGCACCACCTGTAGATGAGTTGCGCATATAAACAAGCGCGTAACCTAATCCAGTAAACACACCTACCACTAGAGCATTCAAAAGGATATTTGAAATCTCTATCTTAGGCACAAGGGGTGCCACAAAATCCATCATAACAGTGCCTATAGCCATAGTCTTGAAAGTTTTAAGAAGAAACTTTCGTCCCAAAACCTTGTATGAAACCACTATCAGTGGAATGTTCATTATGATTGTCATAAGACCGATTTTCCATCCCCAGTACTGATAGAAAATCATTGCAATACCGGTAAGCCCGGTCAATGGAAACTTGGCATCTGCAGCAAAGTTATAAATTGCGATACCAATACACAAGCCTGACAAGGCATCCATCAAAATATCTACAAGTAATTCTTTTCTTTTTTCCGCTGACATAATTCCCCCAGTCCGCTGGTTACGCTCTCACCAGCTCATCGGCTAACTTATTCTGTAGCAAATTTGCTTGTAATACCGTGTAGTACCTTGACTACTGTATCCATGCCCTCCGCTGTAATGTGCTCCATTGGGCCATGGAAGTTGTAGCCACCTGTTCCAAGGTTTGGACAAGGCAATCCCATAAATGAAAGACGTGCTCCATCTGTACCGCCTCGGATAGCAACAGCCTTTGGATTCTCTCCAGCATCCTTTAACGCCTCGAAAGCGTAATCGATAAGGAACATGTGAGGCTTGATCATCTCGAGCATGTTCTGGTACTGGTCTCTAATGTTAAGCTCGCATGTGCCCTCACCATATTTCTGATTGATGATATTAGCAGCATGCTCCATAACCTTTTTCTTCTCTTCGAATTTATCTGCATCGTGGTCACGAATAATGTACCAAAGCTTTGCCTCTGCGACATCTCCAGACATATCAAGAAGATGGAAGAATCCTTCGTATCCCTCTGTCTGACTAGGTGTCTGTGTTGGTGGAAGCATTGAATTAAACTCCATAGCAACAAGTGCTGCATTAACCATAATATCTTTTGCATCACCTGGATGAATGTTTACACCGTTGAATTTAATCTTTGCTTCAGCTGCATTAAAGTTCTCGTACTCTACCGCGTTTTCTTCGCCACCATCTACCGTATATGCGAAGTCGGCGCCAAAGTATTCAACATCAAAATGATCTGCACCAGCACCAATCTCCTCATCAGGTGTGAAAGCGATGCAAATCTTGCCGTGTGGCTCATCGCTTGTAAGAAGCTCCTCTGCAAATGTCATGATTTCAGCAATACCTGATTTATCATCAGCGCCTAAAAGTGTTGTTCCATCTGTGTGAATCAAAGTACGTCCCTTTAACTCCTTAAGGTGTGGGAAATCTGATACCTTAATAATTCTTCCAGATGTGCCAAGAACGATATCCTCACCGTTGTAGTTTTCTTCGATTATCGGATTTACGTTTTCACCACAGAAATCTGGCGCAGTATCCATGTGTGCAATAAAGCCAATTGCCTTTTTGTCTTCGTATCCCTTTGTTGCTGGGATGCTTGCATAAACATAGCACTTGTCGTCTACCTTTGCATCCTCGATGCCAAGGCCCTTCAATTCTTCAACAAGAATCTTTGCCAAATCAAACTGTCTAGCAGTTGAAGGAACTGTAGTGCTCTCTTCATCACTGGTTGTGTAAACCTTTACATAATTTAGTAGTCTTTCATAAGCTCGCATAACTAATCTCCAATATTATTTATAAACTTTAAGAAAGGTTCTCAGCGTACACTGAGAACCTTTTTCTTTCTAATTCGGAATGATCATTCCTCTTTTCAATGTGATTATTGGTTAATCATAAACTCCAATAATTTCTTTGCATCGTCTGGCTCGTATGCAATAAGCTCAAGCTCAGGAATGCTCTCATCAGCCTGGAAGATATTTGCAAGTGAAACAAACTGAGAAAGCTTTGACTTAAGATTAAGTCTGTCACCCTCACCTGTAACAAGCTCTACCTTTCCCTGGCAGTTATCGATAACCTTAAAAAATGCTTCTGTGTCCTTAATATTAGTAAGTTTCATAAATACCTCCTTATGGGTAAAAAACAAACTGTTAACTATCTTTATCAATATAATATCAAACAAAATCTATTTATCAACAGATATGCCGATAAATCAGGGATTTTTCCCACATAATTCACAATTTGTTATACATTAAATCTAAATGTGATTACATCACCATCAGCTACAACGTACTCCTTACCTTCCATACGTACGAGGCCTTTTTCCTTTGCAGCTGTCATAGAACCGTTTGCCATAAGGTCATCATAGCTAACAACCTCTGCCTTGATGAATCCACGCTCGAAATCTGTGTGAATCTTTCCAGCAGCCTGTGGAGCCTTTGTGCCCTTCTTGATTGTCCAAGCACGTGTCTCATCCTCTCCTGATGTAAGATAAGAGATAAGACCAAGAAGTCTGTAAGAAGCAGTGATAAGCTTATCAAGACCTGACTCTTCAAGTCCCATAGCCTCAAGGAACTCCTGCTTTTCTTCCTCTGACTCAAGCTCTGAAATCTCCTGCTCAATCTGAGCTGAAATAACGAATACCTCTGAACCTTCCTTAGCAGCGTACTCACGAACGGCCTGAACGTTTTTATTGTTTGCGCCGTCATCTGCAAGATCCTCATCCTCTACGTTTGCAGCGTAGATAACTGGCTTTGCAGTAAGAAGGTTGTACTCTTTGAAGTATGCTTCTTCATCCTCATCGTTAAGCTCGAATGTCTTTGCCATGTTGCCAGCTTCCATATGATCAAGAAGACGCTTCTGCATAGCAGCTTCCTTCTGAAGTGTCTTGTCCATACGAGCGCTGCGCTCTGTCTTTGAGTAACGACGCTCCATAACTTCCATATCTGAGAAAAGAAGCTCAAGGTTGATTGTCTCGATATCACGAAGAGAATCAATAGAACCATCAACGTGAACAACATTTGCATCCTCGAAGCAACGAACAACGTGAACGATTGCATCTACCTCACGGATGTTTGCAAGGAACTGGTTTCCAAGTCCCTCACCCTTTGATGCACCCTTTACAAGACCAGCGATATCAACGAATTCGATTGTAGCTGGAACTGTTTTCTTAGAGTTGTACATCTTTGTAAGCTCGTCAAGACGCTTATCAGGAACTGATACGACACCAACATTAGGGTCGATTGTAGCGAATGGATAGTTTGCTGCAAGTGCTCCTGCCTTTGTAAGTGAATTAAAAAGTGTTGATTTACCGACGTTTGGTAAACCTACAATGCCCAATTTCATGGTAATTTATCTCCTTCTATATATAAATATTCTTTCGTATTAAAAAATTAGTCTAAATCTAAAGTATATTACCATATTTCTATTTATTTCTCTACCCTTTGTACTACTACCTCATCTCCTTGATTTTGCTATTAATCAAGTTCGCTGTTTTCATATCATATAAGAATTCAACGAAATGATTTCCGAAGGCGATGACAAGTATTATCAACATCACCACCAGCATTCCCACCAGGCTTTCCCACAAGCCTGCGTAGAAAGTCAACGGCAATGTGATGGCCATATTTATCAGTATGCAGATAATCTCTCTGCACCACCAAGCTGCCCCGTGCAACTCCTGCTTTGATATAAACACCAAACTAGAAAGTGCCGCTGCAGCTGCACAGATTATCAACACTGCAAACTGCACATTATTTATACCATCCACAATTCCAAGCACTGGCCCTAAAATCACCATAATAAACAGCATGCCAGCGCACACATTTATAAATCTTCTAAGAACATTTAATATCTCTTGTTTCATCTGTCATACTCCTATAATCCCATCTTTTCCTTTAAATCAGCTACGTATTTTCGGGAAACAATCAGCTTCTCCTTGTTTATCATGGTAATCTCAAATCGCCCTGAAAGAGATGGCTTCATGTTTTCAATCTTTTTAATGTTGATTAGCATAGACTTTGATGCCTTGAAAAAATCAGCGCCGCTGCACAGCTGCTCTGCTTCATAAAGACGCATCCTGTTTTCATAAACGTCATCCTCACAATAAATGAACAATCTCTCATCAACTGTCTCTATATAAAAGACCTCATCCAGACGAATCTGATATGTCTTATCATCTTTCTTACAAGTGATTTTCTGATTGCCCTCCACTAGCTCCTTTGCAATCTCCTGCAGCCTCTCCTTATTGGCCTCATGACAGAAGATATCCAGTATCTCCTCCTTGGAGTCTTCAATGATGTGGATATTGATGTTCATCAACCTTTTATTCCCCCGCTTGTTATGCCGCTGATTATCAGACGCGACAAAAATAGATAGATTATGATAGATGGCAGGATTGAAAAGGCAATTACCATGTAGATCAGACCGTTATCGTAATTTGCAAAATTTGCACTTCGTAAAAGCGATATTACAATTGGCATTGTTTTATTATTATCCTCATGTAAAATCAGTGCCGGAATAAAATAATTATTCCAAGATTCCACAAATTTGAAAATCATCTGCACCGCAAATGCCGGTCTCATCAGTGGCAACACGATTCTATTGAAAACAAAAATCTCTGAAGCACCATCAATCCTTGCCGCTTCCACTAGTGACATTGGAAGCGTACTCTCCATGTATTTTATCATATAGTAGAAAACGATTGGAGATGCTATTTCCGGTATAATCAGCGGAATAAATGTATCCATCAGATGCATATCATCCACCAAGCTTATAAATCCAAGGGCCGTCACCTGTCTTGGAATCATCATAAAACCAATCATAATGGTGTAAAAAAACTTCCTGCCCTTGAAGCAATATGCATGAATTCCATAGGCTGTCATAATGGAAAAATAGCTGCAAAGTAGTGACGAAGAAAGCGCTATCACCATGCTGTTTTTCATGCTATTCATTACAGGCAAGGCGCAGTGTCTCATGCTATTCCAGTTTTTCACAAGGGCCGTTCCAGGTATCAGTGAAAATCCACTTGATAGCTCGCTGTTAGATCTGGTGGCGTTTATAAATAAGGCATAAAACCAAAACAGGCACAGGAAAGATACGATGATCAATATCGTATATGCGAAGATTCTTTGCACACGTCTACTCATCTTACGCCCCTCCCTTCTTCTGTCTTAGAGTTAAGGCTAAAGACGATGATAGAAAGCACCGCTGTCACCACAAACAATATAAAAGACAATGCTCCTGACACACCATAATTCTTGCTAAACATGTGCTTGTTCATATACATCAGCACAGTCATGGTGGAACGATTTGGATCTCCCGTTCCCTTGGTGAGAATCTGTGGAACATCAAACATCTGGATTCCACCTATAAGAGATGTAATTATCACATACAAAAGGATTGGTCGAATAAGTGGCAGCGTGATCCTTGTAAATACCTGCCAGGTGCTGGCTCCATCCACTTCAGCTGCTTCCTTTAGAGACTTATCAATCCCCAACATTCCCGCCAACAAAAGCAAAGTGGTATTACCAAACCACATGGTGCAATTCATGAATGCCACCAATGCTCTTGTGGACCAGGTATTTGAGAAAAATTGAAATGGCTCATCAATAATTCCCAGCTCCATCAGCAGTGCATTTACAGGACCGCAGTCTGCAAAAAAAGAGAAAAACAAAGATGCGAATGACGCGGCGATAATCAGATTTGGAAAATATATAACTGTCTTAAAAAACTGGATTCCTCTTAGACCCAATCTATGATTCGAAAACCATGCCGCCAGCGTAATCGATAAAACTAACTGTGGCACAAATCCAAGAATCCACATGATGGCCGTATTACCAAGGTAAGTGTAGATGCTCTTGTCCGTAAGCAACGTCACATAATTTTCGAGACCACAAAAGAACGGACCCACTTCCTCTAGTCCCTTCCAATAATTTACAAATAAAGATTTATACAAGGAAATAACAATCGGCAAAGCCGTGAATAATAGATAAACGATGATATATGGAGATATAAAAAGAATCCCCCATTTGCTCTTTTTCATTTAAAGTTTCCCCCCTACACATATCAGTGTAGGGAAGAACTAATTCCTCTTCAACAAATGGACGGTGAAATGCATATTATGTGGGGTGAAATGCAGTGTAATGTTCATCCTCTTCTATATTTCTGAATCCAGTCAACAGCAAAATCCACAAGTATTTTTTGATCCATTAAGCGTAGTTCGGCATTTCCAATCATGGCTTTGTTAACAGCATTGCTCTGTTCAAAGTCTTCTCCTATCCGATCAAAATCCTCACCATCAACAAAAAGCGTCTCGTACTCTTTCCAGACGCGCTTACCGCTTTCCATGATTGCACTATGCTCTATGCAATTATGCTTGCCGGGATAATCAGCGCGGACATCTGCAAGATGCAAAGACGTGTTCTTATCATAACCAACACCAATAAGCAAAACTTCCCCATCCAGTTCATACAGTTTTCCTATTGGTGAGCCTTCTCCGAAAATATTGGAAAGGTCATGATTATTAACAAGATATTCTGCGTGTTTGCCCCATGCCGCAACGGATCTTGACGGATGGTCGCTTCGCAGGGTTCCCGGCCATTGACGGAACGCTTCAGCTACAGCTCCCATGGTATTTGTTGGCGTAATTCTCTTATCATAAGCCGGCCAGTTATCGCGGATTATCTGCCAGTATTCTTCCGGAACGGTCCAATGGACTCCATCCTCAGGATCAAGATTCTTCCAGGATTGTGCAGGCATCATGATTGTACCGTCTTCTCCAACCACTTCAATCAATGCCTCAATAACGGCCTGCGCCCCACCACAGACATAGCCCATTTTAGATAATGCTGTATGAACCATCACAGTATGACCTTTCGCCAAACCAACAGAATACAGTGCATTTACAATTTCTTCCTTTGTAATTGGTTTCCCCATCATGTACCCCCTTGCCGTTTATGCCTTCGGATATTTCCGCTCATCATTTGCTTCACGCTGGATTCGCAGGATATCCTGCCATGCTTCTTCGTCTATCTCCCTGCCAGCAAAATATTTGTTGCGGTCATCTTCTGTTATCTTTCTTAGCACACGGCATGGGTTGCCTGCTGCAATGGACCAAGCAGGAACGTCTTTAGTAACTACAGAACCAGCACCAATCACAGTGTTATCCCCTATTGTTACTCCAGGACATATCACCACATTGCCTCCTATCCACACATTGTTGCCTATGGTTACATCTATTCCATATTCATACAATGTGTTTCTTGTAGCAGGATGAACTGGATGTCCCGCAGTATATATAGCTACATTGGGAGCTATCTGCACATTATCACCTATTCTGATTCTTCCAACATCCAACATGGTGCAATTGTAGTTTGCGAAGAAATTCTTACCAACCTCTATATGACTTCCATAATCACAATAAAAAGGTGGATTAATAAAAGTATCAGCATCAGATTTTCCCAAAAGCTTATTAACTATCTTCTTTATAGCATCGAAGTCAGCCCTATCTACAGTATTAAGTTCCTGCGTAAGGCGTCTTGCTATCTTTTGCTCTTCAAATACTTCATCATCTGAAATATATACCAGCTCTTTGTCTCTTCTTTCTATGTTGTTCATTGTAACCCCCCCTATATGCTTAAATATTAGACTTTTACCACTAGCATTAACTACATTCCTGTCTGCTAGAGGTACATTTTTTGAGTTTTACCTCTAGCAGCCCCCGGATTTACTTTTGCTAGTGGTAATCTTTCATTTCCTTACCTCTAGCATTCCTTGAAATCGCTATCGCTAGTGGTACAGCTATCATATTTTACCTCTAGCGCAGGCTTGCTTTGTAATTGCTAGTGGTAATAATATCTTTTTCTTACCACTAGCTGTGGCCTAGCTTACAGTTGCTAGTGGTAAACCCCAATTTGTCTACGCTAATAATGCCTCTAACTCATCATTTAAACGTCGTTTCATCTCTTCGAGTTTCTCAGTATTTGGTCTATTTTCATCTGAATACATTTTCTCCATAGGATACCACCAAACAGGTCCTCTTCCATTATTTCCATAATTTTCTATATCTCCCTGTTTTCTAGGAAACAGATGCCAATGCAAATGAGCATCACCATTTCCAAGACATTCATAATTCATCTTTTCAGGTTTGAAAGCCTTATAAGCAGCTTCTGCAACTATGCTCATTTCTTCCAAATACTTTGTTTTAACTGTAGGTTCAATATTAAACAACTCTACAACATGCTCTTTAAACAAAAATAGTGTGTAGCCTTCAAAATGCTGATTATCACCTATAACAACATATCCTGTTTCAAGTTCTCTAACAAAATATGGATTTGTCCCTTCTTTTATCATCTTTATTCTGTCGCAAATAATACACATTGAATCTCTCTCCCTACCTCTCTAGTAATTATTTTTATATCCCAACTGTAATCCTCTCCCCACATCATAAATTATTGCCATTTTTATCTTCTTCAATTAATTTTCTCAGCCAATTTCTTCTAAATTCATTCTGCTCAGGTGTGTGAAACCAATGCTCCCCATTAAGCATGACTGTCACTTTTGCACCTACCGATTCAGCAAACCTATTAATTGTATCTATTGTTTGGAAGTTATCATTTTCACCATATAAAATGAAAGTAGGTACTCTCCAAACAATTGGATGTTGTTTTACCCAAGTATAATATTCCCATGATAAAGTTTCATATGTAGATAATTGAATTATCTTTTTCTTCTCCAACTCCTCATTGGAAACATTTCCCCTTTTCATCATGTCTTGAATTAATCTTTCCATGTTTACAATTGGAGAAACAAAATATGCTCTATGAATATGTGCTTGAACACCTGATATCATTAAAAAGTAAGCACCTAGGCTTGTAGCAATAACGGTAATAATTGAATATTTCTTGGCTAAGTCAGTAAAATACTGTTTATACTCTATTTCTGCTTCCCATGGATTTTCCGATTTATAGTCAAAACCATATATATCATATTCCGGAAATAATGATTTAAACTCGTTAGCAGAATCAGCTGTTCCCCCTTTTCCATGTATATATACTAAAGCTTTATCATACATCGCTTTTCCCCCACATACTTAACATTACGTTGAATATAGCATATCCCACTCACTTCAACAACATGACAATTGTCATGTGCCTTTATGACGCAGTTCACTACAGATGTGACAAAAGTTTCGGTATTATAATCTCAGAACAAATCAAAAGAAACACACAGCCGACGGCTGTAACACAAATAAAAAGGAGAAATGAAATGGGTAACACAGTAGTGTCAATCGACAATTTAGTAAAGCGATATGGTGAGAATGTAGCTGTAGATCACTTCTCACTAAACATTGAAGAAGGGGAAATCCTTGGACTACTTGGTCCAAACGGTTCAGGAAAGACTACCACAATCAACTGTCTCCTTTCTCTTCTTACTTTTGATAAAGGGGATATCAAAATCTGGGGCAAGGAAATGAGCCCGGATGCATACGATATCAAATCACAGATTGGTGTGGTAATGCAGAATGTGGCAGTTATCGACACCTTGAATGTGTACGAAAACGTAGATTTCTTCTGTGGACTTTATATAAAGGATAAGGCAACTAGAAAACAGTATGTTGAAGAAGCACTTGAGTTTACAGGCCTTACAGATTTCAAAAAGCAGAAGCCTAAAAAGCTTTCAGGCGGACTTCTTCGAAGACTTAACATAGCCTGCGGAATTGCTCACAAGCCAAAGCTTATCATCTTCGACGAGCCAACAGTTGCAGTTGATCCTCAGAGCCGAAATGCGATCCTTGAAGGCATCAAGAAGATGAACAGGGACGGTGCAACAATCATCTACACCTCACACTATATGGAAGAGGTTGAGGAGCTTTGCTCAAGAGTAATCATTATGGACCACGGTAAAAACCTTGCCAACGGAACTACAAATGAACTTAAGTCATCCCTTATGAACCGTGAGACAATCCGAGTAAATCTTCCTAATAAATCTGATGAGATTATCAACGGATTAAAGGAAATCAATCATGTTTATAAGATTAAGGAGGATGGAGATGATCTTATTATTAAATGTGATGGTGGAGATCATAATCTGGTACATGTCCTCAGTTATCTGACAGATAACAACATTCCTTTTGGTCACGTATCAACAGAACTTCCTACATTAAACGATGTATTCCTTGAAATCACAGGAAAGGAGCTCAGAGACTAATGTTCGGACGAATTTTTGTATATAAATTTAAGGAGATAATCCGAAACCGCTATATGGTTGGATGGAACTTCCTGTTTCCAATCGTACTTGCCACAGTCTTCTATTTGGGATTTGGAAATATGATTAAGGATGACCCGGACAGCTTCCACACCATAGAAGTAGGATACGTAAATACGAATCAGGCGGAATCAAACTTCGAGACGGTTCTTGATGAACTTACAGAAGAAACAGATGGAAACGAAGCTATCCTCTCCCTTCGTAAATACGGTTCAAAGCAGGAAGCTATGGATGCCATGAATTCAGATGAAATATTTGGATTCTACATGGAGGATGGTGAAGAAATCGAAACTATCGTTCCTACCAATGGCTACAACGCCACCGTCATGAACCAGATTGTACGAGAATACGAGAACAAAAAGAATGTGATTGATACGATAGCAAAGGATCATCCAGAGAACATCCAGTCAGCCCTGGATATGGTGACAGAAAATCTTGCAATAATAAAGGAACATGATTTTGGAAATAACACATCACCTTATGTGCAGTACTTCTTCGCATTAATTGCAATGTCATCACTTTTCAGTTCATGGATTAGCACAACAATCCTTGAAGGCATCTGTGCAAATATGACTGAGCAGGGAAAACGCTTTGAGTGCTCACCAACAAGCAAGTTGATGGCCATCGTGGCTGGTATCTGCGCAGCAATGATAATGCAGGCAGTCTCAAATGCAGTAGTTGTTATCTATGTACAAAAAATATTAAAGATAAGCTTTGGAGCTCCACTTGTAAACATAATCACCATAACAACATTGGGAAGTGCTCTTGGTGTATCCTGTGGTGTCCTTATGGGTTCCCTCATAAAGAATTCAAGACTATTAATGGTTGTTCCACTTTGCTTCACAATGACCTGTTCATTCTTCAGTGGCCTTATGTGGCACCAGATTAGACAGCTTATCGAAAGCAAAGCACCTATTCTTAACAGAATTAATCCAGCAGCCCTTTTAGTCGACTGCCTCTACACAAGAGCCACCTACGGCAAAACAGCAATGTACTACCAGGATATAACAATTATGAGCATCATGATTGTAGTCAGCCTTTTCATAAGCGCAATCCTTTTAAGGAGGAGAAAATATGTCAGTCTTTAATGCAATACTAAAATCATTAAAAGCAAATATCACAACAATCATTGTATATTTAACTATCTTTACAGTATTCGGAAATATGCAGGCTAAGGCAACCACAAGCACTCAGGAAAGCGCCTTTGAAGAAGTCACAGTGAAGGTAGCAGTTACTGATAATGATAATTCAAACCTCAGCCAGGCACTGGTTGATTATCTTACAGAAACTCAGGAAGTTGTTGCCCCTGGAACCGATGATCCACAGGTAATGAATGACAATGTGCGTTTCGCAATTTACGATTATGCACTTATTATTCCAGAGGGATTTGAGGAACAGATTAAGTCAGGTGATGTGGAAGATGCTCTTACCTACATCGCCCCTGGAACTACCGCTTCACAGTTCTTACTTACAGAGAAGCTTAATGACTATTTACAGGATGTTGTGGTATATTTAAATAGTGGTTACAGCGAGAATGCGGCTATTTCTCTCACTCACGACCAGATGGTAAAGCTTAGCAATACACAGGCTACAGTCGTTGATAAATCAGAAGAAAATCATCGTTCTTACTACTCAGGAATGTATACCTTCAACGGCTACACACTTATGATGTTACTTTGTGTATGCTGCGCATGCACTCTTACATTCATGAAGAACAGAGATGTAAACAATCGTATTTCCGTTAGTGGAATGCATTTCTTCACCAGAAACGCTGCTTCAATCGCAGCAGTAATCTTCATCGGCTTTGCTATCACTACTGTGGCAATCATAGTAATCAGCCTGATGGGTCTTGAATACGAAAATACGAAATTCATCTTCTACGCAATAGACACCTACACTCTCATGTTTGTAGGACTTGGAATGGCATATTTCATTTGTTCAATCACAGTAAACGAGAGCCTTATAAACATGGTTGCAAATATGTTTGTACTCTCCATGAGTTTCCTCTGCGGAGTATTTGTAGACACCCAGTATTTATCAGCTTCAATTGTAAAGGCAGCACATTTTTTGCCACTCTACTGGTACACCACAGCAATCAAATTTATAAACGATACTCCAATCAACAACATCTGGAGCCGTCAGTTCGCTAGTTACTTATTAATAGAAGTGCTCTTTGCAATGGTATTCTTCGCAGCAGGTCTTATCATCACAAAGAAAAAGGAGCAATATGCTATATGATATAGTCATCCGCTCTCTGGCAGCGGTAGGATTAGGATTAATAATTAATTCAAATGGCATTACAACCACCTCGGTTGTAATGTCTATTTGTGTTTTTTTGCTTCTTGAAATAAGCCTTCTGTTTAATCAAAAAACAGTCTATCTCACTCTGACAGGAATTCCATTTGTTATAACCTTTGTATATATGGTGGCGGTTATAGATGCCAGTCTTCCACTTGTTTTTTCAATCTTTGTCCTGGGAGGATTCACTTTTATATCTACTATTCTTTGGACAAGAATGATGGAATTGCAGGCACAGCTGCACCGCACCCGTGATGACAGCTTTGAATTGGAATCCATTCTAAAGGATAAAAATAAACGTCTTCTCTCTGAACAGGACCAGCAGGTTCACCTTGCCACCCTTGCAGAGCGAAACAGAATTGCCAGAGAGATTCACGACAATGTTGGGCATTTACTATCCAGAGCCATTTTACTCCTTGGTGCCATAACCACAGTTAATAAGGATGAGAAGCTTGCTCCACAGCTTGATATGCTGGCTAATACCCTTGATGAATCCATGGCAAAGATGCGAGCATCAGTCCACGATTTGCACGATGACTCAATTGATTTGAAAAAGAACTTCGATGAAATAATAGGCGAACTTAACGCCTTTACCGTAAATACGGATTTAGATTTGGATGAAGCACTTCCAACAAATATCAAACTATCACTGATTGGTATTTTAAAGGAGGCTGTGACAAATATAATAAAGCATTCCAATGGAGATACTGTTTCAGTGATTCTCCATCAGAATAACAGCTTCTGCACTCTTTCCATTACAGATAATGGAACCCTTAGTTCTGATATGAAGTTAAAGCTTGGTGCTGAGAACTATGATGGAATAGGACTTACCAACATTAAAAACAGAGCCAGCTCCCTTGGTGGAGAAGCTTACTTTTATTTAAACGATGGCTTTACAGTGTTTGCCAGATTACCTTTTGACAACAAGCGAGGATAGATTATGGAAAAGAAAAAAATTTTACTTGTAGACGATGACGAACTTATCACAATGTCGCTAGAGATGATTATCTCTGCTGAGGCTGATTTTGAAATAGTTGGAAAAGGCGGTAGCGGTCGCGAGGCTGTAGCTCTCTATGATGAGCTTGAGCCAGATTTGCTTCTTATGGACATCCGAATGGCCGATATGAATGGATTGGAAGCTGCCGAAAAGATTCTTACAAATCATCGTGATGCCACTATCCTCTTTTTAACTACATTCTCAGATGATGAATATATCGTAAAAGCGTTGAAACTTGGCGTAAAAGGCTACTTACTTAAACAGGACTATAAATCTCTTCCTGCTGCGCTTCACGCTGCAATCAACGGCCAGAGCGTATTTGGAGGCGCTGTTATAGATAAGCTTCCTACACTAATGAATCAGGCTAACACTGATGATGAAGGCTTTGACTATCGTAAATACGATATTTCCGAAAAAGAATTTGAAGTCATCCAGTTAGTTGCTGAAGGCTTTTCAAACAAAGAAATCTCCCAGAAGCTTTTCCTTTCAGAAGGAACAGTAAGAAACTATCTATCCACCATCCTAGAAAAGTTAAATCTGAGAGATCGTACTCAACTTGCAATATTCTACTTGAAGCATGAATAAAAAAGCTGGCAGCAATGCCAGCTTTTTCTTATTCCACAACCTTTATATAACTGCTTACACAGTAAAGTACTTGTCCATTGTATTCTACACGTGACCAGCCGTATTCGTTGTTGATACCTGTTCGAATGGCTGTCTGGCCTGCACTAAGTGTAGCTACTACCTGAGAATCAGCATCCGTAACACTAGGCTTTGAGCGAAGGTTTACCACTTCCTTTGCAGTAACTGTTTCATTTACATCTGTAAATTTAGTTTTAAAACCAGGTGCCTGAGCTGGTGCTTCCTCTGCTGCCGGAGCTTGCTCAGCTGGCGCTGCAGATTGTGCAGGTGCACTTAAATCTGTGGTCAAATAACTTGATACAGCGTAGTATGTGGCACCGTTATAAACCACTCGCGACCAACCGCTTGTGCTTGTACCAGTTCTTGTGGCTGTTTGACCATTTTCAAGGGTAACCATTACCTTACTATCTGAGCCTTGACTAGGCTTATCACGGAGGTTTGTCTTGCTCTTTGCTGTAACTGTCTCATTGACTTCTGTAAACTTCATCAATGCCTCAACATCTGCTGATGCTGTAGCTCTTTCCGAAGTGTCCTTAGCCGTTTCTGTGCCGTTGTACCCAAAGTATGCTACATCCACATCCACCTTTTTAGTAATACCAGGGATTGTTCCCTGATTGGTGTATTGCCACATATCGTATTTGAATCCAGCCGATGGGCCTGTGGCAAGATTTGAAGAATCCTGATTGTACCAAGCCATCCAGATTTTGTACTTGGCACCAATTGTGGATGTGTTCCACTTTGCATCTGATGCCATTTCATTCTTAGAAGCATAAAAGATTGGAGTATATCCTTTATTATAAACTTCTCCAAGAAATGCTATAGCAATATTGCTTCTGTCATCCTTTGTAAGATTGTACTGGCGGCTGGTGCTATTTTCAAAGCCCTCGCAATTGTATCCCACTGGATATGTAATAGGATACTGAGCTACATAGCTTGCAACCCAATCGGCCTCCTCTATGGCCTCATCCTTTGTAACTGCCGTAGAGAAGAAATACGCACCGATTTTTATGCCATTTTTCTCTGCTTCCTGCATGTTGTATTTTGCATTTGTATCTGGCTTAATTTCTCCTGTTGTGGAGTCTCTATAGCCGACACGAATCATTGCAAAATTAATCCCTGAGCTGGCAACCTGAGCCCAATCAATAGTGCCCTGGAATTTTGATACGTCGATTCCGTATGTGGTGGTGCTGTTTTCTCCAACATTGCTGGCATTAACAATATCCTCCACATTTACCGAAGCTCCCTGCTCTGACTGAGTTGAAGCCCCTGGATCTTCTGCATCAGTCTCATCTGTTGTATCTTCTGTCTCCTCAGGCTCTACCACTTCAACCGTAGTTCCATCCTCAGGCTCTTCATTTGCAACATCTACTTCTGCCGCAACCTCAACAGGCTCATCGTCAGTACCTTTTACCTTTTTGACGATGAGAACTGTCCCCAATACCAATACTACAAGTCCTAGACAGCAGGCAGCCATCATCAACTGTCTTCTACGTCTCAATCTTCTGCGACGTCTGCTACTTCCACGATGTCCGTTATTCATTTTTATTCTCCCAATTATTTAATAGCCGCTAAAAACTTCTTGGCTAAATCTTTGTCCGCAGAGTCTTCTCTGTAGATTCCATACACATTCCAGGTGTATGAGTCCTTAATGACTAGTGGTTTTATTTCATCTGTTTCTGGGAAGAATCTTGGGGAGATTCCAAGGCCAGCTCTATTCTTTGATAATAGATACAGCGACTCTCCTTCATCTACCTTGGCAACAATATTTGGTGCAAAACCATTGAGATGGCATGCATTCACAATATCATGATATACATGATATTTCTCATTCATGGAAATGATTTTCTCATCCCTCAGATTTTTTAGCTCAATTTGACTTTCATTCCAAAATCTATGTCCTTTATAGACATAGACCACCAAATCAATTGCTTTTACGTGTTCGCAGACTACGCCTGGTAAAGATTGCTTTCCTACTACAAATCCAAAGCTTATTTCATCATTCACCACCTGCTGGATTACATTTTCATTTTCATACTCATACCAGCTAGCGAGAATCTCAGGATTATCCGTCATAAAAGATGCAACACTAGGAACATCAATTGCTCTAATTGTTCCTGCTGCAAATCCCACCTTGAAGCGTTTTTCTTTTTCACTTAACGCCTCTATTGATGAAAACAAATCATTTAAATCTCTGCTTATTGTTTTAGATTTTTCGTAGAATAATCTTCCACTTTCGGTTGGAATGAAACCTTCCTTTGACCTAATAAACAAACTGGTTCCAAACTCATCCTCAATGCCCTTAATAATTTTACTAAGGCCCTGTGGTGATAGAAACAGCTTGTTGGCTGCCGCCTGTAGATTTCTTTCCTCATATACAGCTTGAAAACATTTAAAATTTCTTGTATTCATGAAATTAATTATAGAATAAATGACCTTGATAGACAATATGTCCATCAAGGCCATTCACGGGGGAGTAAAAAAATTATACGAAAAAAGTGGTTATTAAACTAATTTATATTAAATGTGGTTTGCTACTTCAAAGGCATCCCAAATACCATACATGATATTTGAAACCTGTCTAGCATCACCAAGGAGATAAACTTCGTCAAGCTCGTTCTTATACTGGTTGTAAAGAGTGTTCTCGCTAGCATAACCAACACAAAGAACTACGCTATCTGCATTAAGTTCCTTTGTCTCTTCTCCAACAGTAGCTGTAAGTACGCCATTGTTGAATCCAGTAACACGAGCACCTGTAACAACATCGATGCCGTTGAAAGGAATAAGCTTTTCAAGCATTTCTTTGTTTGCTGAACAAAGTGGTCCGTTCACTGCCATAAGCTTATCAAGTGCCTCAACGATTGTTACCTTCTTGCCCTTCTGTGCAAGATCAAGGGCAAGCTCGCAACCTACAAGTCCACCACCAACAACGATAACATTGTTGCCAGCTTCCCTCTGTCCAAGAAGTACCTGCTCTGCTGAGTAAACCTTCTCATCATCGCCAAGTGAGAACATCTTTGGACGAGAACCTGTAGCCATGATAACTGCATCAAAACTCTTGTCGAGAATTTCCTTCTCTGTAGCCTTTGTGTTAAGGTGAACCTCCACACCAAGACGTGTCATTTCATCCTCATACCACTTAGCAAGGGCGATATCGTCCTCCTTGAATGCAGGAGCACCACCAGGGATAAGATTTCCACCAAGGCGTCCTGCTGCCTCGTAAAGAACTGGCTCATGTCCTCTTTCTGCAAGTACACGTGCAGCCTCGCAACCTGCTACACCACCACCTACAACAAGAACTCTCTTCTTCTTTACGATTGGGTTGTATGTGTTAAGTCTTTCCTTACCGGCCTGTGGGTTAACAGCACAGTTGATAAGTGAGTATGTCTGGATACGTCCCATACAGCCTTCCTGACAGCTGATACATGGACGAATCTGGCTAAGCTTGTTTGTACGAATCTTGTTTACGATATCTGGATCTGCAAGTGTTGGACGACCAAGTGAAATCATGTCGCAGATATCATTGTTTAAGCATTCAAGTGCTGTATCTGGATTGTCAACACGACCTGCCATAATAACAGGGATGTTTACGTGCTCCTTTGTAATCTTTGCAAATTCCTTATATGGAGCCTTTTCCATATACATTGGTGGGTGATTCCACCACCATGCATCGTATGTTCCTGCATCTACATCAAGTGCATCATAACCATACTTCTCAAGAAGCTTTGCAGCCTCGATACCTTCCTCGATGTCACGTCCCTTCTCTTCGAATTCCTCGCCTGGAAGAGCACCTTCTCTGAAGTCCTTAATCATAGACTTAAGTGAGAATCTCATTGCAACTGGGAAATCCCATCCACAAGTCTTTGCGATTTCCTCACGGATTTCCTTAGCAAAACGAAGTCTGTTCTCTAAGCTTCCGCCGTACTCATCATTTCTCTGATTGAAGAATGAAATAGCAAACTGATCAATAAGGTATCCTTCGTGAACAGCATGGATTTCAACACCATCGAAACCAGCGCGCTTTGCATTGTATGCGCCTTTACCAAAGGTTTCTACAATACCATGAATCTCCTCTACAGTAAGTGGACGACATGTTTTGTCTAACCATCTGTGAGGCACTGCCGATGCAGAAACAGGTGGAAATTCACCTAAGTTTGTAGGGATAGTAACACGTCCGAATCCACCTGACATCTGTAAGAAAATCTTTGAGCCATAAGCATGTACACGCTCTGTCATCTCACGGCTAGTTCTTACGAACTGAACTGGGTTGTATGTTGAGTTTGGTGTGTTAGGGAATGAAGGCTTCTCTACCTCTGTATCAGAGAAAGTTACACCTGTAATGATAAGACCGATGCCACCCTGTGCACGTCTTGTGTAGTAATCAATACCTCTGTCATTCCATCCACCTTCGCAATCTCCAAGACCAAGTGGTCCCATTGGAGCCATTGCGTAACGGTTCTTAATTTCGAGCTTGCCAATTTTAATAGGCTCGAAAAGTCCTTGATACTTCAATTTATTTCCTCCTTTTACATTTAACAATTAATTTGCCGGCACATTGTTAAATTTTTATCATCTATGTCTATATTTTAACCATTAAATGTAACAAAGGCCATCAACATACAGTTGATGGCCTTTATCAAAAAGGATACTATTAATTTTCGTCTTCAATTTCCTCAAGGAAATCTTCTACATTGTAGAGCTCTCCCTCTACCTTATCTACGTAGATATTACCGTCTAAGTGATCGATTTCATGAAGAAGTGCTCTTGCCATAAGCTCCTCACCTTCCACGATAATCTCTTCCATATCTTCGTTTAATGCCTTTACTTTTGCATAATTTGGACGAGTTACGATTCCAGTCTTACCTGGAACTGAAAGACATCCCTCGCTGCCAGTCTGCTCGCCAGATGTTTCAAGAACCTCTGGGTTGATAAGAACAACTGGGCCCTCACCTATATCGATAACGCAGATACGACGAAGAACGCCAACCTGTGGTGCAGCAAGACCTACACCGTCTGCATCATACATTGTATCAAGCATGTCCTCGATAAGTGTCTTAAGACGTGGTGTAAGCTCCTTTACTGGCTTACATTTCTTAAGTAAAACATCGTCTTTACCATATTCTCTAATTTCTAAAAGTGCCATAATAATTCCTTTCTAAAATCCTGTTATATTGTAGATATCGGATCAAAATCAAACCATGTAGAGGTATTTCTGTATTGCTTTTGCTGCAATAAGAATGCCTCGATAGTATCTTTTACATTAACAAGCCTATCGTATTCGTCGGCCTTTACGTAGATTACCCTACGGTAAACGTCCTTTAGCTTTCCAATATAGGCGTCCTCTGGCCCCATGATAATGATGTTTGAATCCGCCTGTCTGATGATATCTGCTAGAATATCTGCCTGTTTGATAGCATCCTGCTGCTTGTCGCAGCTAACTTGTATGCCCAAAATATGTGAGCATGGTGGGTATGAAAGCAAGCGTCTGTATGCATACTCCTGACTATAGAAGCTGTCATAATCCTGGTTTGCAGAGGCAACTACTGCGTAGTTATCAGGCTGATATGTCTGTATAACAGCTATGCCTGGCTCCGAACCTCTACCAGCTCGTCCTACTGCCTGGGTCAGCAGCTGGAATGTACGCTCCCCACTGTGATAATCGCTTTCATTAAGAGATATATCTGCTGCTATTATACCAACTAAAGTGACGTTTGCAAAATCGTGACCTTTGACAATCATCTGTGTACCTATCAAAACATCTGCCTCATGTGCTGCAAATGCTGATAGGATTTCCTCGTGACCATCCTTGCCTTTTGTGGTGTCGGCATCCATTCGAAGTACCCTGGCTGTAGGGAACAGTTCCTTTACGATTTCCTCAAGGCGCTGAGTACCAGCCTTGAAACTGCCGATATATTTGCTGCCGCAGCTTGGACAAGTCTTTGCTGCCACTGTTGTGTAACCGCAATAGTGACATTTCATCTTGCCACCTGCATGTAAATGAAGGGCAACATCGCAATGTGGACATTTTAACACATGGCCGCAGGCCCTACAAGAAACAAAGCCCATAAGCCCACGTCTATTTAAGAACAGCATAATCTGCTGATGCTTGTTCAATCTATCTGCCATCAATTCCTGCAATCTGCGACTAAGCATAGAACGATTGCCAGACTGAAGCTCCGCCCTAAGGTCCACTATCTCGCAATAGGCCATATCCTGCCCCATCGCTCTGGAATGAAGAGTAATAAGCTGATATTCTCCAGTCTGTGTGCGACTGTATGCCTCAAGACTAGGGGTAGCGGAACCTAGAATCACAGTAGCACCTGCAAGCTTTGCACGGTACACTGCAGTTTCTCTAGCGTGATATCTAGGGATGACTTCGGATTTGTAGCTTGGCTCGTGCTCCTCGTCAATTATAATCAATCCAAGATTAGCAAATGGTGTGAATAGCGCAGAACGAGGTCCTACCATAATGCTGATTTCCCCTGATTTAGCTCTTTCGAACTGATCGAAACGCTCTCCTGGAGACATTCTACTGTTCAAAATACTTACTTTATCACCAAACCTGGTGTAAAATCGCATAACTGTCTGGTATGTAAGGGCGATTTCCGGAATGAGGACAATTACCTGCTGTCCCATGGAAATCACATGCTCCATAACATCCATGTATACTTCTGTTTTGCCTGAGCCTGTAACACCATGGATAAGATATGTCTTTCTTCGACCTGTATCTATATCTGCTTTGATTGTTTCTGCAGCGGCTTCCTGCTCCTCATTTAAAACGATGTGCTTTTGATTTGCGTCCTTGTTGATATGAGGGTTTCTGAATGTTCTAACGGATTCAACCTTAACAATTCCCTTAGATTCTAAATCCCTGATATTTGACGATGGAATCTGAAGCTTTTTTGTAGCAAGCTCCCAGTCAAGAACATCCACCTCAAGAAGCTCTCTCAAAAGGCGTTCTTTTCCCACTGCATGATTCTTTTTGGTAAGAATCTGTGTCAACTCAATCTGGGCCTGTTCAATTGAAATATTAAGGCTGATTTCTTTCTTTAGCTTTTCGTTTTCCTTTTTCTTAATAGGAATAACTGTCTTTAACGCCTGATTCATAGTAGAACCATAATTCTTTTTAAGAAATGCAGCCAAAGAAATAAGCTGAGACTCTATGGCAATGCTATCTTTTAGCACTCTTGCAATAGGCTTCAGCTTTGTAACATCAAACTCCGGCTTGTTGTGCAATCCCACCACATATCCTGTGATGGCGCGATTGCCCTGTCCAAATGGAATTACTACCTGAACACCCTCAGTTACTTGATTTTCAAGCTCTGTAGGCACTATATATTCAAATGTCTTATCCAATCTCTCATGAGAGATATCAATAATTATATCCGCATATTTCATGGAAACAATTTTAACATAACTAGTTTATTTTTGAAACGAGTGTGATATAATTAGACGATTTAGTTATCAGGAAATTAATTTAAATAGGGAGGATTTCCAATGCGTCATCTAATGAGCCCTCTAGATTTTTCTAGAGAGGAACTAGAGCAGCTAATGGACCTGGCGGAGGATATTAAAAATCATCCAGACTCGTATTCCGAGAAATGCCACGGCAAAAAGCTTGCTACATGTTTCTACGAACCAAGCACACGTACACGACTATCTTTTGAGGCTGCCATGCTTAATCTTGGTGGTTCAGTCCTTGGTTTCTCTTCAGCTGATTCTTCTTCAGCAGCCAAAGGCGAAAGTGTTTCCGACACCATTCGCGTCATTTCTTCTTACGCAGATATTTGCGCTATGCGTCATCCTAAAGAAGGCGCTCCACTCGTTGCTTCTCAGCGATCACTTATTCCAGTTATTAACGCAGGAGACGGCGGTCATCAGCATCCCACTCAAACACTTACAGATTTATTTACTATCCGCTCTTTACGTGGAGAAATCAAAGATCTTACTATCGGACTTTGCGGTGATTTAAAATTTGGCCGTACTGTTCATTCTCTTATCAATGCGTTAGTACGTTATCCTGGAATCAAATTCGTACTAATTTCACCTGAAGAACTCAAAGTTCCTGAGTATATTCGCGAAGATGTTTTAGAAAAAAATGGATATGAGTACAAAGAAGTTGATTCTTTAGACGATGTTATGGGAGAGCTGGATATTCTCTACATGACACGTGTACAGAAGGAACGTTTCTTCAACGAAGAAGACTACATCCGCTTGAAGGATTTCTTCATCCTTACACCAGAAAAGATGAAGCTTGCAAAAGAAAATATGATGGTTCTTCATCCACTTCCACGAGTTAATGAAATCTCTGTAGACGTTGACGATGATCCACGAGCTATGTATTTCACTCAAGCTAAATACGGAGTATTCATCCGAATGGCTTTAATACTTACTCTTTTGGAATTAGTATAGGAGGATAATATGCTAAATATAAGTGGAATTCACCAGGGATTCGTGCTTGATCATATCAAGGCAGGCGAATCCATGACAATTTACCGCGACCTTCATTTGGATAACCTTGGCAGCGATTGCACTATCGCCATGATTATGAATGCCAAGTCCAACAAAATGGGCCGCAAAGACATTATAAAAATAGAATGTCCAATCGAACGTGTCGATTTAGACATTCTTGGATTTATTGATCACAACATCACCTGCAACATTATTAAAGATGACGTTATTGTAGAAAAGAGACAGCTAACGCTACCTCACGAAATAAAAAATGTAATCTCTTGCAAAAACCCACGTTGCATCAGCACCGTTGAGCAAGAGCTAGACCAAATCTTCATACTCACTGATGAGGAGCGTGAAATCTATCGCTGCAAATACTGCGAAGAGAAATACGTAGGTCTTAAATAATACTAAAAATCTAGAAGGTCCCTAGTTACGACTACAAGCCTGATGAGTTCTACGCTCAACAACATGTTTCGCTTTAGAACTATCAGAGCTTGATGTCTACTAGGGACCTTCTTATTTTTCTCTAACCTACGTGTATTTATTTAGTTGGTGCAGCAGCTGCAGCTGGAGCTGAAGCTACTACTACACCATTTGCATCTGTCTGATACAAAGTTGTTCCGATCTGGATTGTCTGATTGATTACAAGCTTTCCATCAAGTCCAAAGAGGTAATCACTTCCACCAATCTTTACTGTCTGACCAGCGATAAGCATTCCATCTGAACCTGCATAGTAAACACTACCATCGGCTGCGTTTATAAGACCTGTTGCCATCTTTCCATCAGCTCCAAAGTAGTAAGCTGCTGTTCCGATTGTCTGTAAGCCTGTAAGCATCTTTCCGTCTGCTCCGAAGTAGTATGTTGCACCACCGATTGTGATGAGACCTACCTGCATCTGTCCTGCTTCGTTGAAGTAGTACATAGAACCATCAACTGCTACAAGACCTGATACTCTGTGAGCATCTGAAGGATCGCAGTAGTATGTGCCTGTTGCATCTGTCCACCATCCCTTGTACATCTTTCCGTTGTCGTTAGGATTGAACATGTATGTAAGACCATTAACTGTTACCCAGCCTACCTGCTGTAAGCCCTGCTCGTTAAAGTAGTACATATCCTTACCAATTACAGCAAGACCAACAAGCATGTGTCCGTCTGTTGTATCTAAGTAACGTGTACCAACTGTAGGATCTGTCCACCATCCTGTGTAGAGCGCACCGTTTGCAAGTGGATCAAAGAAGAATGTGCTTCCGCCAAGCTCTAACCAACCTGTCTGAAGCTGTGAAGCCTCATTGAAGTAATAAATTGCCTTGTCAATTGTTGTAAGACCAACTGCTGCATTAGCTGTACCAGGTGTGAAGTAGTATGTACCTGTACCTGCTGGATCTACATACCAACCTGTTGTAACAATACCTGTTGTCTCATCTGTATGATACTTAACTCCTGCAATATCTACCCAACCAAACTGCTTACGGTAGTTGTTGAAGAAGTAAACATTTCCTGCGCCTAAATCAAGAAGACCTGCTGCTGGAATGAATGCTGTGTAGTCCTTCTGTGCTACGTTCATATCTACACGGCCGCTGATACCTGCAACTGCTCCGCTTGATGAATACTGCCAAATAGCCCATCCAGCAATATCATTGTGATCTGAATACTGAGCAATCCACTTATCATAAGCAAGTGCTGATGTAAAGTGTGCCTTGTAGAAGTTTGTGTATGTGTAAAGCATTGGTGTGTAACCAGCCTGAGCGATTACACTACAGAATGCATTTGCCATTGCTGTACATGTATTAGCATCAATACCCTTCTGAGTTGCATCTTCGAAATCGAATGCTACTGGGAAGTTGATGTTGTATGGCTCAATCCACTGAAGAACAAGATTTGCTTCCTGGATAGCAGCCTCAACTGTTGTTGCATATGAATAAATATATACACCTGTACGAATACCTACAGCCTGAGCTCCTGCTACATTAGCTGCGAAATAAGGATCAACACCACTCTTTGTGCTTCCTACCTTAATGAATGTATATGTAACTCCTGACTGAGCAACTGCTGCCCAGTTAATTGCCCCCTGATACTTTGATACATCGATACCCTGTGCACCAGCTGCATTTGCAGTGATTGGTGTGGATACTGTCATCACTACAGCAAGCATCAATGCTGCAAGTGACTTAAACACTTTTGAAGCTTTAAATTTTCTCACTTCACTGACCTCCTAAATATAACTAGAAATATAATATCATAATAATTTGTATTATTTAACTGATAAATACAAATATTTTACATCTGATGACGTACTACCTTGTACTCATCTCCATTAACAAAATATGGGCATTCACTGTAATGACCTGTTACCAATCTAACATAATCATCCTCATCCATATCCATTTCGCAATAATATTGCTCATCCTCTTCGTCCCATACGAAATTGTTACAATATTCGCAGGCAGTACTACCAGATTTTTTTACCTTACTATTACTAGCCATCTAATAAAACCTCCTACTAGAACAGCCACAAGTATTGTTCCTAGCATTATTGCATACATGTATTCCTGATGTTTCTTGCCCCAGGCAGAATTCATTACAGCCATATAAAGCCCAAGGCCAACAAGAATAGCTACAACATTTATCAACATATTAACTGTTTCCATTAAGCTGTCACTCCTATAAATGCACCAAGACCAAGTGTACATAAAACACCGATGATGATTCCGGCTAAAGCCACACCGCAGATTACTGCAAGGATTGAAGACTTAAAGTCCATATCAAGGATTGATGCTGCAAGTGTACCTGTCCAAGCTCCTGTACCTGGAAGTGGAATACCAACAAACAATAACAATGCTACAAAAAGTCCTCTACCGGCCTTTTCCTGAAGCTTCTTGCCACCCTTTTCACCTTTTTCAAGGCAGAAAGTAAAGAAACCACCGATAACCGGCTTATCCTTGCCCCACTCAAGTACCTTTCTTGCGAAGAAGTAAATGATTGGTACAGGAATCATGTTTCCAATGGCAATAAGAATATAAGCTAAAAGTAAATTGAAGCTTGGATCTGCTGCCTTAAATCCATAGGCAAATGGAATAGCCCCTCTAAGCTCAATAAGTGGAACCATTGATACAAAAAATACTGTTAAATACTTGATCATTAAATCTAAACTCCTTTTAATATCTTTTCTAATTCATCTATAAATACTTGCATCTCTTTATCTGTTCCAATAGAAATACGCAAGTAATTTGATATACGCTGTGGTTTTGAGAAGTAGCGCACATAAATACCACGCTTTTTAAGCTCTTCAAAAATAACTGAAGCCTCCACAGATTCATGCTTTGCAAAAATAAAATTGCTTTTTGAATCTGGGAATGTAAATCCAAGCTTCTTTAGCTGAGCCTTTGTCCATTCTCTTGTGGAAATAACAGCATCAAGCTTTTCCTTGAAATAACTGTCATCCTCGATTGAAGCAACCCCTGCTTGCAGTGTGATTGTATCCATTGTGTATGAATTAAATGAGAACTTACAATCTGATAAATACTTAATAAGCTGCTTCGAACCAATAGCATAGCCAATACGGTTTCCTGCCATAGCTCTTGATTTAGAAAATGTACGAACTACCAAAACATTATCGTATTTACGAACCAAGTCTATAGCAGACTTCGAACCAAAATCCACATAAGCCTCATCTATAATCACAACACACTCAGGATGTGCCTTAACAATGTCCTCGAAAAATGAAACAGGCTCTGCTATTCCTGTAGGTGCATTAGGATTAGGAATAACTATTCCTCCGCAAGGCGTGTCATAATCGCTTTTTATAATTTTAAAATCCTCATCAAGTGCTTTAGTCTCAAATGGAATTCTAAAAAGTGATGCCCAAACATCATAAAACGAATAGGTAATGTCTGGGAAAAAAATTGGTTTATCTGAATTGAAAAATGTAAGAAAGCTCATTGCAAGAACATCGTCTGAGCCTACTCCTACAAAAACATTTTCCTCATCAAATCCATGATATTTAGCCAACGCCGAAATCAGTGACTGACATCCTGGGTCCGGGTATTTTCTAAGAGAATCCAATTCTATTTTAGAAATAGCTTTACCCACCAAAGGACTTGGTGGGTATGGATTTTCATTTGTGTTTAGCTTAATTACCTTAGTTTTAGGCTGCTCGCCTGGAGTGTAAGGTACTACCTCTCTAACATTACTCTTCCAATTAGCCATATTTTGCCTCGCTATCGTGCACTATTGAACAACGCCTGTATCTGTACCGCCAGCCTGAGCTGCTGCAGCCGCTTCTGCGGCAGCCTGTAACTTCAATGTCTGAAGTGTAAGCTCTGCGTTAACAAGATCCTGATAATTTGAAACCTGTGCCTTCTGCTCTTCTGTTAAAGCTTCGTACTGTGCTCTAGCTTCAGCAATCTGAGGTTCAGACTCAAGTGTAACTGTCTCAATTTCTGCGATAAGCTCTGATACCTTAACCTGTGGATTCTGGATAAGGTAGTTTTCTTCCTCTGTGTCGCCAGTGTAGAAAACAATAACAGGCCAACCAGCTTCTACTATATTGTAGATTTGCTCTGCAGCGGAAAGTGGAAGGTTAACGCATCCGTGGCTTCCGCCTGTTTTATAAATTGTGCCACCAAAGCTTGAGCGCCATGTTGCGTCGTGAAGGCCCTCGCCCATGTTGAATGGCATCCAGTAATTAACATGTGATTCGTAGTTGTCACCCTTAAGTGTAGCATCTGTCTGCTTGTAAGCAATTGGGTATACACCTGTGTGAGTTCCATGGTTTGCTGAAATCTTACCTGATACACAATCTGTATCAAATACCATTTCACCATCCTTATAAACATACACATGCTGTTCTGTAAGGTTAACTTCTACATAGGAATTGCCATAATCGTGTTCGCCATGGCTTGTTCCGTAGTAAAGATAAGTGAAGTCACGAGTAACATCCTCGCCCCCTTCAAGATCAGCAATGATTGCATCGATTTCGCCATCATATGCTATTCTCCAACCGAATGAACCTGCTGGAACTTCTATTGTCTCACCTGAAGTGGTTGTGAATTCCTTTTTCTTGCCATAAGTGTTGTACTTATCTCCCATTGAGTTAACGTACTCACCAATAGCATCTCTATCGAAAGAAACATTAAAGCTGTCATCCCATGTGAACCATGTAGCCTTTGTATCAGCAGGGATTTCTTCTGTAATGCCCTCGCCTAAATCATAATGGATATCTGTATCCATGTAATTGTTTAAAACATCAACTGCCTTTTGAATATTAGCATCAGATGCTAGAACATTTGGCTTTTCATAGCATGTGCCATCTGCAAGATTAATCTCAGTTTGAAGATTCTCAACTGCATAGATGATTGCTTCCTCTACGCCTTCTTCTGTGATTTTATCTCCGTATACTTCATCAACAATCACAAACTTTTCGCCATCAAACTGGATAGTGGCATCCTGAGATTCTGTTGTGGATGATTGATTGCTGAAGTCAAGACTGCTGGCTACCGCTGTGACCTTTGCTGAATCATATGAGTTGCCTGTAGCTGTGTAGTACTCAGCTGGGGCAAACAAACGAAGTACCCAGTTAAAACCTGTCTGAGAATCAAGAAGTGTCTGAACCTCTGATTCGTCGTAGTTAACTCCTACTCCTAATTCACTTGAACTGACTTCGTTGATAACATTTCCATCAGCGTCAATAAATGAAATAGTGTATTTATCAGCGCTGTTGATGATTTTGTCGTATGTGCTTTGAGCTGTTCTAAATGAAGCACCAACGCCATTAACCTTACTTCTGATATAGAAGTGATTTCTAAAGAACAAGCTTCCTGCCAAATATATTATTAAAATAATACCAAGAATTATTCCAAGTCTGATTCTTTTTGCTCTGTAATAACTTGGTGGATAAATCTTTTTGCGACCTTTTGCTTTCATTGTGCATAATCCTCTAAAAATGATAATAAATCTCCGTGTGTTAGTTTACAGGAAATCAGCAAATAAAAACAACTAAACTTTTATCTAATAGGGCGCAATTATTTGACTAATTCCTCCTAAAGCTCTTGAGCTCTTCAATTGTAAACTCATATGCCTCATTACAGAACTGACACTTAACCTCTACTGGCTTGCCATCTGCAATGATTTCGTCCATATCCTCCTTGCCGAGTGATGCAAGACTTTTTACAACTCTATCTCTTGAGCAATCACACTTGTATGCTGCTGGATATGTTTCCTTAATCTCAACATCTAATCCTGCAAGAACAATCTGGAGCATCTCCTCTGGTGTCTTACCACTTGAAAGCATATCTGTAACTGAAGGAAGAGTCTTTAAATTCTCCTCAAGCTGAGTAATAACTTCCTCTGGAGTAAAAGGCATAAGCTGAACAATAAATCCACCTGCACAATTTACTGTATTGTCCTTATTCATAAGAACGCCAAGTCCTACTGATGATGGAATCTGCTCTGAAACTGCATAATAGTATGTAAGGTCCTCTGCGATTTCACCAGTCTGAAGCTCAACAGTACCAACATATGGCTCCTTGAGGCCCATATCCTTGATAACCCTCATAATACCAAGGTCAATTGCTCCGCCTACATCAAGCTTTCCATTCTTTGGTGGCAAATCAACTACTGATACATTAGGAAATCCCTTAACCTCACCCTTGCTGTTGGATGTAACTGTGATTCCCTTCATTGGACCACTTCCTTGAATCTGAAGTGTAACCAAATCATCCTCGCCTTTAAGCATAACGCCCATCATAGAGCCTGCTGAAAGCATTCTTCCAAGGGCTGCTGTAACGATTGGTGATGTATTATGACGAGTTCTGGCCTCTTCAACTAAATCCTTACTTGTAATTGCAAATGCTCTAACTGCGTCATTTGCTGCTGTTGCTCTAACTATATAATCTTTCATTTTGTAACCTCTCTTGCTATAAAATACAATCTATCACTATCTTCTGTAGGTGCTTCCATTTTGGAAACATCAAGCACCTGAAGAAGTTCTAAGCCACTTTCTTCAATGGCAGCCTTCACTTCATCGACGGTAAACGCATGCTGCATATGTTCTTCCTCGAATCTGTCAAAAGTGCCCTCTTCATTTTCTTCATAAATGGTCAGGTAATAATAATTGTCTCTGGTGTCAGGATTGTATTCATTTTCCCAAATGAAGCTTCCTTCTTCGCGGTTTTCCGCAATCGTACCAGTTCCTAGTTTTTTATAGTAGCTGTCTGTTTTCATATCAAATATGAAAAGACCTTTAGGATCAAGATAATTATTTGCCAGTTTACAAACCTGAAGCAGCTCATCTGTGTCCGCAAGATAATTCATGCTATCGCAAAGGCTGATTACTGCTCCTACCGTTCCGTATAATTCGAAGGAACGCATATCCTGACATAGATAAAGGATTCCATCGGAATCCTCCTGACTCATAGCCTCCATAAGCATATCGTAGGAGACATCGATACCAATCATATCGTAGCCCATTTCCTTAAGGCGTCTTGTCATCTGTCCTGTACCACAGCCCAAATCGCATACGATTTCCATTGGCATATTATATTTTTCAAATAGTACTTTTATATTTTGTGCCCAATCATCATATGGAATATTGTCCATATATCTATCGTAGACTGTGGCAAAGCCTGTATAAGCTTCCATCCTGTTATACCCTCTTAGATAAAAAGCTTGTTATCTTTCTGATAACATCAAAATCATTTTGAATTTCTTCAACCTTGAGACGATTCTCCTCCGAGAATCCCACAAGTATATCATGGTTGGCCTCAGCCAAATAGTCCATAATACCGTCAATATCACTTTTGATATTCTTTGGACACTTGATATAGTGTCTCTTTCCTGCAGTAATGTGCAATGTATAAGTAATAGAGAAATGATGCCATAAAAACTTGTGCATTGTTGAATACTTGTAAATCCAAATTATAGCATCAATTGGAACAATGGCAACACCATAGCTACTTGTTTCAATAAAATAATGCTCTGTAATAAACATATCCTCTGTTGCAAGCTGTGGTAATGTAGCAAGCTCCTCCTCAGCTTCCTCGAGTATTTCTGCTGGCTTGCCGTAAGCTCTTGTTTTCTGAACTGGCAAAGACAACACCGGAAATGCAATATACAAACTGTATACTATGATTGATGCAACACTGTATAGACCAAAAATCGTGTAGAAAAACTGGAAGGCCTCTGCCGAAGGTCCTGTAGCATCTGGCTCAGAAATAGTGTATGTAGAAACTGTAGAAAGAATGCCCTCCTCGCTCCAATTCAAATCACTAGCCAAGTTTGCTAGAAGGTTTCTAGCTGCCTCAGAATCATAAAGGATTTCTCCTTTTATGGTAAGTTCTTCAATAGTTGGTGAGCCCTGCTCACAAGTATCAGGATCCAGAAGCACTATAACACACTCAGAATTAATCATAGTGTAATAATAGTAGCCTCTGGTTCTATCCAACCATTTGCTGGTATATCCTGTAAAATATAAATTCTTTAAATCAAATTTTGCGTAGTTTTCACCATCATTATACATTTCGTATAAGCTGATAGAATCCTCACTGTATGTCTTAGGGAAAAGCATATGTCCTATTGGGAAAATGAAGGTTACCGCAATAAGAATCACCAAAAAGACAATAGGAGCATATAGCTTACTTTTATAATATGTCTTTATTGACCTTGTTATTAAATGCTCCAAAGAATCCATAACTACTCCATTTTACCTTTATTTGTGTGCTTCAAGCCACTGATAGATATCTTCGTAAACCTGCTCTCTATCAAGCTCATTTAATATTTCGTGTCTGTCACCCCTATATAATTTCAGAGTAACATCCTTTATGCCTGCAGCTTTAAAAGCATCTGCTGCAGCTGTTGTACCTTTGCCCATATTTCCAACTGGATCCTCGTCTCCGGATACAACTAAAAGTGGTAAAGTCTTGCGCATCTTTTCTACACAAGCCTTTGTTCCAACATATTTTGTAGCTTCTACTAAGCCCTTATATGCATTCAAAGAGAATGTGAATGTACAATATTTATCATGGTAGTACTTTTCAACGCTCTGAATGTTTTTAGAAAGCCATGAATTAGCATAATCGTTTCCGTAGCAATCATACTGCTTGTAAGGTGCAGAATATGTCATATCTCTTACAAATGTGCTTCGGTAATTTTTGCCTTTTAAAAGTGAAAGAACAGCAATAACAGCAAGACCGCCATTACATGTGCCTGCAGATTCCTGACCTGTACCCATAATAACAGCACCAGTAAGCTCTTCCAAATAAGCAGTTTTATCAGATAAGAACTTACGAAGCATATATGAACCCATAGAATGTCCTAAAATGAAATAAGGAAGATTAGGATATTCCTTTTTTGTCTTTGCATAATGAGTATAGATATCCTCTACCATATCGTCAGCAGGATGCTTGCCTGTCATGATACCAAGCTCTTCATCCTTTGTAACAGACTGACCATGACCAATGTGATCATGACCTACAACGACGTATCCCTTTGATGCAAGGAATGTAGCGAATTCATCATATCTTTCAATATATTCAACCATGCCGTGAACAAGCTGTAAAACAGCTACTGGCTCTCTGTCTGGAAGCCACTTTCTACAATGTATTACAGAATGTCCATCCTTTGAAACAAATGTATAAGTCTCCTGGTTTCCCATAAATATATCCCCCTTATATTTGCATTTATATTGATTCTAAATGATTTAACAGCGAGATTCAATAAATCACACGCAATCTATTGAAACTGTTCAATCATAATTTGTACACTGCGCTGGCCTCTAAATTCATTAATAGATGGCTCGTATACAATATCCATTTTAACGCCGGTATTTCTTCCTGAAAAGAGTCCTTGCCAGCTGGAATCTCCATATTTTTGGATAACAGCGTTTTCGAATTCAGGAACATTTCTAAACATAAGAGCTGTTATATTTTGGCCTTTTTCTGTAAGTAATGATAAGCGTAAATACTGACCTTCCTTACCAATATAAGCCGCCCTGGTTATAGGTATATTTTTCAAAGCAAACAATGGCTTTGTATTACCTGTACCAAATGGAGCAAGTAAGTCTATTGAATCTACAAGCTCCTCAGTGATGTACCCTAGAGGCATATCGCAATCAATATTAATAATTTCCTGCATATCATCATCTGTCAATTTGCAGTTTGCATTAAGTCTTTGGCGAAGCTCATCTATTTTTTCTGTTGGCAGGCTGACACCTGCTGCCATTGGATGTCCACCGAACTTTGTAAACACATCCTTAACTGCTGTAAGCTCCTCAAACATATTGTAAGCCGGAATTGAGCGGCCACTTCCCTTCGCTCCATCCTCAGCATCTGTAATCACAAGTACAGGCTTGCTGTAGCTTTCTCTAATACGTCCTGCCACAATACCAGCCAGGCTTTCGTGAAGCTCAGGAATGTACACTACTAGAACTCTATCATTTACAATGTCGGTAGTTTCGATAAGCTCTCTAGCTTTATCAATACCGGTTTGTGTCATTGCCTTTCGTTCCGCATTAAGTTCCACCAACTCATTTGCCATTGCAAGTGCTTTTGCCTGATTTTCCTCCATCAAAAGCTCTATTGCTTTAGCTGCAGTATCCAGACGGCCACTGGCGTTAAGGCATGGCCCAATTACAAACCCAAGATGATAGCAGCTCAATGGTTTTCCTGAAAGCTCCGTTCTAGCAATAAGAGCACTTAAGCCGATGTTGTCAGTAGTTTCAATTGCCTTGATTCCGTGATATACAGTTGAGCGATTTTCACCCTTTAATTCCATAACATCGCAAACCGTAGCAATGCTGGCAAACTGAAGAAACTTATCAGATTCTTCTTTTTCAATTCCAATGAACTCGTAAAGAACTTCCACAAGCTTCCATGCTACCTGTGCTCCACAGATTCCTTTAAATGGATACTGGCAATCCTCTCGCTTAGGATCGACCACAGCATCTGCATTAGGAAGAATTTGCTTTCTAGTAACTCCATCATCTGCCAATTCGAATGGCACCTCATGATGATCCGTTACAACAACTGTCATACCTAGTTCTTTCGCCAAATTGACTGCTGGAGCTGCTGCAATACCATTATCACAAGTAATAATGAATCTAACACCTTCATCATACGCTTTTTGAACCATATCTGGATTTATGCCATATCCATCAATCATTCGGTCAGGTACTGCATAGTCTACATCTCCCCCGGCCTCCTGAATAGCCCTGGTAAGAATGTATGTAGACATAATTCCATCTACATCATAATCACCTACAACGCGAATCTTTACTCCTTCATCAATAGCTTCAAGAAGTAGTTCGCAAGCATTATCCATATCAGCAAAAAGATGAGGGTCTGGGAAATTATTTAACGTAGGATGAAGATACTCATTCATCTCCTCATATGTTTTAAGACCGCGATTTACCATAAGACGCACAATAACAGGGTCCACATTTAATTTCGAACTTAAGCCTGCATAGTCTGCAGCTTTTCTTTGTAGAATCCATCTACTCATAACAATTTCTCTCCGTTAAAAAAATTCCGCGACTTCCGTCGCGGAATTTAGTCGTTCTATAAATATTAAGCAAGAGCGGCAGTAATAATAGCCATTGAGTATACTTCCTGTGCATTGCATCCACGAGATAAGTCGTTGATTGGTGCGTTAAGTCCAAGAAGGATTGGGCCATAAGCATCGAAACCACCAAGACGCTGTGCAATCTTGTATCCGATGTTACCAGCATTGATATCTGGGAAGATAAATGTGTTTGCATGACCAGCTACTGTAGAGCCTGGGCACTTTGTCTTTGCAACACGTGGTGAAACTGCTGCATCAAACTGAAGCTCGCCTTCGATGTCAAGCTCAGGATACTTCTCCTTAGCCTTTGCTGTAGCTTCACGCATCTTATCAACATCCTCGCCCTTTCCAGAACCAAGTGTTGAGTATGAAAGCATAGCAATCTTTGGATCGATACCGAAGATCTTTGCACATGCTGCTGTCTCGCCAGCGATTTCTGCAAGCTCATCAGCGTTTGGCTTGATGTTGATTGCGCAATCGCCCATAGCAAGAACTTCTCTATCACCTGTAGCAGAGTTACGTACCATGATGAAGCATGATGATACGATGCTGTTACCTGGCTTTGTCTTAATAACCTGAAGTGCTGGACGTACTGTATCAGCTGTTGAGTATGTAGCGCCACCAAGAAGTGCATCTGCAACGCCCATCTTTACAAGCATAGTACCGAAGTAGTTTGCCTGCTTACATGTAGCAGCTGCCTGCTCCATTGTAACGCCCTTGCTCTTTCTAAGCTCACAGAAAAGCTCGCACATCTCATCAAATCTGTCATAGTTATCTGGATCAATGATAACTGCTCCACGGATGTTGAAACCAGCTTCTTCTGCAGCTGCTGCAACCTCTGCTTCCTTACCAATAAGAATTGGCTGAAGGAAATCTGAACCAAGAAGACGGCTAGAAGCCTCAATAATACGTGGGTCTGTACCTTCTGTAAATACGATTTTCTTAGGATCCTTTTTAAGGATGTCAATTAATGCTCCAAATCCTGCCATTTTTAATTCCTCTTCTTTCTTTAACTATTTATTTAAAATTTAATTAGTTACTACAAACCATAGCTAGTGTACACCTTTTTTGTGAAAAATGGATGGCTTTTTTTATTGTTCTCGATTTTGTACTTTATTGTATTTTTTCTGATATAAATCCATTCTCATCAACGGCTACATTGCTAGAAATACTTTCAACATATGAATAGCCTGATTCGTCTATTGAAGTCACTGCATTTGAGGCGCTAATTGGTACTATTCTGTAGCTAATAGCATCATTCTCATCAATTGTAAATTGAACTGCACCACCTCCACCTGACTTGATTGTCTGGTTAAAAATGAAGTTGCCCAAGCTATAGAAAATAGGCTTACCATTGTAGTACTCAACTGGCTGTAAGCAGTGGCTGTGCATGCCGATTACAGCATCTGCGCCAGCATCAATCATTTTGTAGCCATCATTAGTCTGGTAATCCTCAAGCTCGGTTGTGTGCTCCACGCCCCAGTGAACCATTACGAATAAATAATCCACCTGACTGTCTGCCTCTGAAATAGCATTCAATAAATCTGTCTCATCATAGAAGCAGAATTCTCCTGGCTGTGAGTTTAGAACATTCCAGCTTCCAACTGGTATCACATGGCTGGCTGCTAAAAAGCCGTAGGTTCTGCCTTTCGCATCTGTTTTAACAATAAGTTTACTAGCCTCTTCAAGACTGTTTCCAGCACCTGTATATTCAATACCGGCATCAGAAAGTGTTGTAAAAGTGTCTGTCAATGCATCCTGACCATAATCAAGTACATGATTATTTGCAAGCCCCGCTATATCTACGCCTAAATCATTAAGAATTGTTACGTAAGTAAGATTTACTCTAAATGTGTATTGCTTATCTGGAGCCTGCTGTCCTCTTTCAGAAAAACAGAATTCATTGTTAATCATGGTAAATGTGGCGTCATTTAAAAGTGACTGTATCTCAGCTGATGCAACACCATCAATTCCCTGACTATCATAATTTGACTGAACATATTCACTAAGCTCAACATCTCCAGTAAAGACAATTGATGTTGTTAAATCCTCTGTTGTAGGTTCAGCCTCTGATGTATCCTCAGTATCTTCTGCCTCCACGGCAATAGGCTCATCCTCCGTGGTTTCCGTCTCACCTATTAGCCACTGAAGCTCATCTTCCATTCCCTGCTCTTTGGCAAAGGCTTTTGCCTGCTCATTAAATGGACCATTTTCACCGAATGCATACCACATACATGCGCCGATTATTACAAGCACCAGTACCGTTTTTATTAACCCTGCAAAAAATTTTTTCATAAGTTTATTCTCTCTATTATCTGAATTTGTTCTTTTCAGCGTCGTAGTGATAATCAATCATTGCAAGCTTTGCAATAATTTCATCACCATCAATTTCATTATCCTCCACTAATGCATCAAAGCTTGAATAATAATCTCTTAATGCAGTATTTACTACAGAAAGAAGCATCACTGGATCTTTTGGAAAATTCATTTTGCGTCTCCTCTAAACTGTTATTCTGTAGTATTCTACCACATTAAATAGGGACCAGCAAAAAGCCGGTCCCACTCGTGATAAATCTTTTCAATTAAAGTTCAGTAAGAGGAGCAATCTGCTCAAGGACGTTATTCATATCCTCAAACATGAATCCCTTCTTAGTAATCTTAACTTTGATATCTTCGATGTCGTCTGAAACTGTATCGAAGTATCTCTGAGAGTCGTCAATGTTGTCAGAGATTTCATTAATTGATGATTCGCAGTTCTTAAATACATCTGCCATCTGAGCACTCTGGCCTGTTACCTCATCTGCAACGTCCTTAATCTTTCCAACAACTTCCTGAGTTTCAACTACTCTCTCATGCGAAGCACTGATAGCATCCTTTGTATGATCAACTGATTCAACCAAGCGGTTATTATTCTCATCAAGTTCTTTCATACTATCAAAGATAGATGTTACAACGCTTTGGATTTCAGTAGAAAGATTTGTTACTTCATCAGCAACAACGGCAAATCCTCGGCCTGCCTCGCCTGCACGTGCAGCTTCGATTGAAGCGTTAAGGGCCAAAAGATTTGTCTGCTTTGCAAAGCCACCAATCTGTTCAACCTTTTCACGAATGTCATCAAAGCTCTTCTGGAATGCTTCAAACACTTCCTCAACCTCTGCGATTGTATCTGAAACTGCACTAGAGCTTCTATCTACATTTTCCATACCTTCATGAGAATCGTCAGCTGTAATTTCAAGCTTCTTTACGATTTCATCAAAGGCTTGTGTAATCTCCTCAATTGTTTTGAATTGATCCTGGAATCTGGCAACTGAATCAGAAATGTTACCATACTTTTCCTCAACAACTGAGAAAGAATCTCTGATTGTCTCAATACCCTGAATAGTATTTGCCTCTTCTCTCTGAAGCATATTCTTTTGCTCAATCGAGAATCTACCAACCTCTTTTAAGGCATGCATTTTATCTTTTAAATTAACAGCTTTCTCACTTGCTGGCGTAGTTGTTGCAACTTCCTGCTCAACTACTTTCTTCTTACCAAAAAGTCCCATATCGTCCTCCTATCTACCCTACTCAAATACTGCACATACCATTGTCTGATTTACATGTTGTTTCTTGTACTGCTCACCACCACCGATGATTCCAACATGTGGGCCAACGCCCTTCATGGCTGTCAAATATTCGGTTAGATAATTCCTCTGAGTGTAGAGTAGATGACGATAGATACAATTTACAGAGAATACAAATGAGATTTTCTTATTCTCTTCTTTGATTTGTCGTCTTGTTTCTGCACCAATCTCGTCGTAATCCATCAGTTCCATTATCTGAATGGTATCATTTTCATTGATTTTTTTGTAATTAATCAATGAACCGTTCTCACCAATCGCATAAGGGCTACTGATGAAGATTTCATCACCGATTACACGACCAAGCGGACTAACCAAAACATTGTCTACTAACTCGCTTCTACTAACGCCAGCATCCTCACAATACACATCAGCTGCAGGTCTACCATCCAAAGAAATAAGTTCCTTCTTCGCCAGGTTAACCTTTGTTGCAATATGTGTATTTGCCCCTTCTATAGGTCTGAAAATTAGCTCAGAATATGTTCTAATCTTTCCTGTTTTATTTTTAATTAAAGCATAACAACATGCATCTGGATAAAGAACACCATTAAGCATTGCATATCCTGTTGCATCTGCTGGGTATCCAAAAATAGTACCACCAACAATAGGAATGTTAGCTTTCTCTAAAGCCACATTCATAGATGAAACCAAACGTTCCTCATCATTAGTACAGAACTCAATGCAAACTGTGTTGCCATCTCCTGCCCCAATCTTAGAAACTTTTTGTTCCATTGATGCAATATCCTGAAGAGGTGCCTTCGATAGATTTCGCAAGATTCCTACTTCAACCTCTGCATCTGCACCAAACGAAATCAAAACCATTCGCTTATCTGATGATTCTGATTCATAATAAGACGTTGTACTTGTGCCGATTAAATCAACACCAGGGAACTTATTAGCAATCTGTTCCGAAGCGTCCTTCAAATGCTCGTATGCGCATAATAAAATTAATAATTTAGGATTATTAGCCTTTCCAATTACTTCGGCTACGGCTGAATTGACATCAGCCTTCATTGATGTACCAATTGATATTTGCATAATTACCCCTTTCTGACAATATATTCCCCAGCAACCTAACTGTATCACAAATATTTTCTATTTTCGAGTATGTTCACACAATTTCCATGAAATGTTGTTTTTTTTTCAATATACTAATACTGTCACGTTATGTACCAAAGTGACAATATTGACATATCGTTTTAGGAGGCAATATGAAACAAAGAACTATTGTATTTGACAAAGCTGATGAAATGGATGATGTTGCCCTACAGCTGCTTAACTTTATTGAAGAAACGCCACACAAAAAAGTTCTTTTTCAAGCTGTAGAGCCTAGCGGCGATATTGATTATATAAAAAAGGGACTGGAGTATGCTCATATTGCACTTCCAGAAATAACAATCATCGGTATGACTTCTCACTGCGCAATGACCCATGATACTCATGCCGCAAAATTTCCGGTTGTATCCGTTCTTTTATTTGAAGAAAACGATTATACAGCCTTCTCTTATGACTGCCATAAACTAACTCCTAGAGAAGTAGGTATTGAATTATGTAAGGAACTGGAAAACATCAAAGATGTAAAAGGCATTCTAATGATGGGCTCAGATATTACACTGACTCCTCAGGATTTTATAGATGTAGTATCAGCGAAGTATCCTAATATTCCTTTGTTTGGTGCTTTGGCTGGCACTTCAACTTTAAAATCAGACGAGTCTTTGGTTTTCCATAACAACAACGTATATGAAAGAGGTATGGTAATTGTGGTATTTCACGGACCTACTCTGGAGATAACCACCCACTATAATCTTGGCTGGAAACCTTTAGGAAACACCTTTACTGTTACAGAAAGCTCATCTGATGGAAAGGTTTACAAAATAAATGATAAGCCTGCTGTCACTGTATATAATAAATATTTAGGGGTTCCTATTAATGAATACTTTTTCGAGAATACAGCAGCATTTCCTTTTATTTTCAAACATAACAATAAGCTGGTTGCCCGTGTTGCATTAAAGCACACAGTAACCTCTCTTCAGTTTGGAATTGAAATACCAGAGGGAACAAAGTTCAGCTTAGCCTATGCAAAAGCGAATTATCTTTTGGATGAATCCTTGACCTGTGCCAACAAGATGAAGGAATTCAATCCTGATGCAATACTTATTTATGCATGTATGAGCCGTAGAACACTTATGGGGGATGAACTAGCTGAAAGAGAATTTTCATACTTTAAACAGGTTAATCCTAATGTAACCTGGTCCTGTGGATATGGAGAACTTCTTTACGACGAGCATGGCGATGGCCTATTAAATGGTTCTCTTGTCGCAGTTGGTATAAAGGAAGGTAACAAACCAGTCACCGATTCTTCCCCTATCACCGATCCACGTTTGCAAGCTGAGCCAGAGGTAATCGATTTAACTGATCGATTGATATCATTCCTTGAATCAACCACCGAGGATTTAAATGATAATATAAACCTTCTTGCAAACATGGCTAGTCATGATCAGCTTACAAAAATCTATAATCGCGCAGCACTTGACTATTATTATGATGAGCTAATTCACAATATTTCAGCCTTTGACACCGTGGCTATGATTATGTTTGATATTGACCACTTCAAGCGAGTCAATGACACTTTCGGTCATGATGTGGGAGATCAAGTAATTACAGGAGTTGTAAATACAATAAAGGAAAGACTTCCAGACAATGCATTTTTTGCCCGTTGGGGTGGAGAAGAATTTATGTGTCTGATTCCAAATTGCGATAAAGAAACTGCTATTGATGTGGCAGAGCGTATCCGCATAAGAGTGTCTGTAACCGATTTTACTCCTGTTGATCAGGTAACTATAAGTATCGGTGTTTGCCTAATAACTAAGGATATCGATAAAATTGAATCCTTTGCCAAAGTTGACAAAGCCTTGTATGAGGCCAAAGAAACAGGCCGCAACAAGGTTGTCTACTCTGAATAATACTATTATCAATTACCAGTTTTTCTCAAATCCATCTGAGATGAACTGGTAATTGTCTTTTGTGCCATCTTCACTTATAAACAATTCTGCTATGGCGCAGTTATTGAAATCCACATCCCAATACTGGCTTCGTGGAGTCTTTTTAATTGTCTCAAAAACAGCATGGCTAAGTGCCCCATGGCTTACCAGCATAACAATGTCATCATCATTAAACTGACCTGTTTTTATAGCACTTCTGATTTTTTCTATCATACGTCTCGCTCTTGCTATAACCTCGTCATAACTTTCTCCACCCTCAGGAGGATTATAAGTTTCAGGTTTATCGAAACATTCAACAAGAAATTCCGGATTTTCCTGTTCCATATTTTTCTGTTCATATATTCCAAAAGACATTTCTATTAAATCTGGCTCAATTACCACATCATCAGGCTTATTGTCCTTAGTTATTTCATTTTCCTGATAGTCACTAATATCAATTCCAGCTACTATACAGCCTGTCTCAATTGCTCTTCCCAGTGGACTGGTTATTAATTTTGTTGGAATAAGGCCAAGACTTTTCACTAGTTCATGTGTCTCTCTTGCCTGCTGACGCCCTCTTGCATTAAGGGGTATTTCCGAACTTCCCTGCAATCTTTTTTGTGCATTTAAATCTGTCTGTCCATGTCGTATTAATAATATTCTCAAAATCCTGTCCTCTTTTATCTGCTATTTTATTCTCATGACATAATAGTCCATGTTACAGATTGATGCAATGACTAGCAACTCATTCCTATACGTGATACCATGGTAAAGATTTATATTAGAGGTATTTTTATGATTTACAGAAAACAAAAAGATTTTGATAACTTCAAATGCATTGCCGATAAATGTCCAAAAAGCTGCTGTATCGGTTGGCAAATCATGATTGATGAGGATAGTCTTGATAAATACGCTGCCACATCTGGAGACTTTGGGCATAGATTAAAATCTTCTATTAATTATGAAGAAGGCTCATTCCTTCAAAACAATACTCGTTGTAGCATGCTTAATAAAACAGGTCTTTGTGATTTGCAATCCACTTTAGGTGAAAGCTATCTTTGTAACACCTGCCGCAAGTATCCCCGTCATGTAGAAGAATTTCAGGACATCCGCGAATATTCACTATCTCTTTCATGTCCTGAGGCAGTTAGAATGCTTATGGCCCCTGACTATACTTTTTCATTTGAGGAGACTGAGGATGATATTTTCGACAATCCAGAAGAATTTGAAGACTTTGACTTCCTGCTCTTTGATAAATTGGAATATGCTAGAGATAAAATGATTGAGCTTGCAAAAGATAGCTCTCTTCCTTTTTCAAAACGATTGGAACGCATTAGAAGTTCTGCATTTGCCTTGCAGAATCTCTACGATGAAGGTGAAATCTTTGAGATGGATAACATCTCCTATGAAGATGAGTCTACCATTTCATTAGAATATGCCATGAGTGGACTCGACACCCTCCTTGAATTAGAAGTGTTAGAAGAATCTTGGCATGAAACCATTAGAGAAACGATATCCTATTGGAATAACAATCTAGCAAAACAATTTTCAGAGGATGCAACCTTTGTTTTTGAAAAGATACTAATTTCTCTTCTATTTAATTACTTCTGCGGCGCTGTATATGATGGACAGATTTATGCCAGAGCTATGATTGCCATAATGAGCACTCATTGGATTATGATGATTCAAGCTGCACATCCTAATATGGACTTAGCCCAAAACATATATCTATATTCTAGGGAAGTTGAGCACTCCGACACCAACGTAAATACGTTAATCTCCTACTTTGAACAGGAATTGGAATAAAAAAGGAACTCTCATTGGAGAGTTCCTTTTTTCTACTTAATCTTTATATGTCTCATCTAATACGTCTGAGAACCATCTTCCATTCATTACATGGTCAATCATAAGATTCTTAACATCATCTGAAATACTGTTGTCTGCTTCCATCTGACCAATTATCTGCTTGTAAGATGAAGTTGTGTTTTCTACAGTGACAATAGCATTCGAATCATCAGCATCTAGTACTAATGATACAGGATTTGCTGGTGTCCAATTATTCCATGTAGCAAGTGAATCTCCATTTGGATTTCCTGATACTAGGAAGTTGCTCAGATAGCTATCGAATACTGTTGCCATATTCTGATATCCAGTGTTATCAAAATTTGCAAAACTTCCATATGAATGATTGTCTGTAAGCATTGGGACAAAGATTCCATGGAATGATCCCATAATTGGGATTTGGGTTGCACTGTCATCACTACCATATCTAACCTGACAAATATAAATATTGTCATCATAATTTGCATACATCTTTTGTGCAGAGCACTGTGCATTAAATATTCTGTACATTTCAGAGCCATACTCAATTGCAAATGACTTTGCTAAATCCTGTGTTTGAGAATCTAATGCCATCACATCTGGACTATAGAAATATCCATCAAAAGCTGAGAATAAGCTAAACTCTGTTTCTCCTGTTAACATAAGGATTGGTACACTATTGTATTCAGTAGTATCAAAGCCTTCTGAAGGAATTACCACATCATCCGTATAAAGATGAGGGAACACACTCATTCTTATTCCTGCATTTGACATAAGTTGACACAAACGATCTGCATCAACAGACTTCATATATGTAACTACCGCTGGGTCACTAGATAGTAACCACGCCTTTGCCAGCTCCTCATTTGATGCTAAGCCATCTTCTACAACAAGTGGAGCAACTGCCTCTGCGATTCTATCTGCACTTGCATCTTCGTCTGCAACTGTCATACCACCTGAATATACTACTGCTTTATCAAATTTGCCTTCAAAAATTGGGCTGATGAGCATGGCCATAACATCACGTCCACCAGCTGAAAATCCTGATACAGTAATGTTGTTTGGGTCTCCTCCAAACTGTTCGATATTTGCACGAACCCAATCTAGAGCTTTTGCAATATCAAGCATTGCGTAATTTCCTGTAGAATCTGCATCAGTCTGGAATGCTGGAAGTGCGTTAAATCCTAATATTCCAAGTCTGTAATTTAGAGATACATAAATGCAGTTCTCATCTACAACAATCTGTGATCCCTCAATTTCTGATGAACTTCCGGTCTGATTATTTCCACCGTGAATGTATACAAGCACTGGCAAATCCTTTGCATTATTTGGTGCATATACATCTAAGTTCAAGCAATCTTCAGAGCCAGATACAACTGTCTCACCTGTTGCATAATCTGTTCCTGCCTGAATTGCTTTATTGCCTACAGAGGTGCAATCTAATACATCTGTCCAAGCTGCTGGATCCTTTGGCTCTTCCCAGCGCAAATCTCCTGTAGGTGCAGCTGCGTATGGAATCGAATACCATACATTACAATTATCTTTACTTGTTCCTTCCACTGCTCCAAACTGTGTGTTTTTTACTAAACTAGCTGTTGCGGTCTGGTTTTCCACAGAAACGTTCGTAGCTGCATAAACATTAATGCTTGAAAACCCTGTTGCTCCTAGCGCTAAAACTAGAGCTAATGCTAAAAAAATCTTTCTCTTCATATTCATCCTTCTCCTTTGATAAATTATGATTTTCCTTGATTATATTGGCCGGTAGTTACTACCGAGCAAGGAAAAATATGGTCGTTGATATTTGTTAATTCTGCCTATATAATGGCTAAAGGAGAGGTTTTAATGTTATGTCAAAATCATTTATGTCTATTGGTGAATACGCCAAAATGGTAGGGGTATCCCCTGAATATCTCAAGTTCTACGATAAAAAGAATTTAATAAAACCGATATGGAAGGATGACAGAGCCTACAGATATTATGCTGATTTTCAAATCATCCATTTTATTGAGCTACAACAGTTAAATAACATGGGGATATCACTGGAGGATGCAAAATCAATTATTGATACATCAAGTCTTGAAGAACGTCTTGATGTCTATAAAAATGCTCTTCAAGCCAAACGCGAAGAAATCATTAATTTACTGTTTTTAATGAATCAAATTGATGACACCACTTCTGCTCTAGATAGAATTAAAAACAAAGAAAGCTGGCGCATAGAAGAATTACCATTGTCCTATTTCACATTTATTGATTTTGATAAACGAAAACAAGGAAGAGATTCTGCTATTTGGAAAGACAACTTTAGTATGAATGCCACACAATACGTGAAGATGCAGGATTCTTCAGCATACCAATTAGAACCTGGAAAATTTGAAAGAATGTGGGGCGCTATCCAGCCCGATTTAACAGAACAGCTTACAAATGACGATAAGCAAACAATAATCCCAGTTGGAAACTGCAAATGTTTTGTCTATGAATATAGCATTCCTACAGAGTACGACGATGAGGGCAAGCTCTGTGAAAACGTTTGGGACTTGTCACTACCTCTGACAATCATGAAAGAAAAAAATATTAAGCATAAAGGAGAATTCTTCCAGAAACGTCTGTGTACCACTCATGAACCTGAGGGTGAATTTCTTCATGTACAAACAATAGCGCCTATCTATTGATAGACGCTACATTTTTTCTAATTTCATATGCGCCACAGCTCCATTTTGTTCCATGGTCTTTAATTCCGTATAATAGAATTTATCATTATGAGCTTCTATTGCATCCATGAGAAGATAAACTTTGTAGCCTTTTTCTAATGCATCCATAACCGTTCTGGATACGCAGCACCTTCCATCAACTCCAACAACATTTATAGTATCAACATTCATTTTGTTAAGAAAGGGCTCAAAATCTGCATTAGAAAAGGCGCTAGGCAATCTTTTCTTAAATACACAATCAGATTTAATTAATAGGCTTTCGGCTAAATCAAAATTTTCATCCTTACCACTTCTTCCTGTATTTCTAACATAAACTACAGGAATATCTTTTTTTATTGCCTCAGCTATTCTATTATTTACCCTCTCAACCAAATCTGGTTTATAGTTCTTTAAATATCGTTGTTGTACATCAATAACAAGTAATATTTTCATAAACCACCTACATTAAGCATTTCTCCCTACACATCTACTATCAAAAGTATATCATAGTGCATTAATAAAATGGGGCTTAATTAAGTCCCCACGGGGTTAGTTATAACTAATTTTTGTTCTGTTTTTTCATAAAAATTTCATTAATGTTCGGGATTGAAAAACACTTCTTTAGGGTGTATCATCTGATTACAAAAAGCAAACATATTTTCGGAAATTATGTTCGATAAATGGAGAATTATTATGTGTACAAGATATGCTTTAGAAAAAAGCCTTACAGGATTAAAAGATATTATTGAACTAGCAGAGCGTTCTTCTCTCGCAAAAAAGTTTATCGATACCCATGCAAAGCCACTTATCACTGACGGCGAAGTACGTCCAACTGATATTGTTCCCGTTATAGCTCCTAATTCAAAGGGAGCGCGAAGTGTATTTCCTATGCAATGGGGTTTCATCGGCAGAGATAATAAACGTTCAATCTTCAATGCTCGCTGCGAAACTGCCAGCATAAAGCCCACTTTCAAAGAAGCCTGGCGAACTCACAGATGTATTATTCCAGCATCATACTATTTTGAATGGGAACATTTTAGAAGCCCAGATGGTCGAGTCAAAACTGGAGACAAATACGCAATACAGCCAAATGGTTCTACTATTACCTGGCTTTGTGGTTTATATAATATTGAAAATGGATATCCAGTATTCGTTATTCTTACAAAAGAACCAACAGAAAATCTTAAGCAAATACATGACAGAATGCCCTTAATGCTACCTGAAGATAAAGTTGATGAATGGATAAATCCTTCCTCAAGTCCTGAAGAATTAATTCCTTATGCATTATCAGATGTTGTTGCAGAGAAAATACTATTAAGCCGTTATTAGACTTATCCTCTCTTTGGTGGGAGTAAATATGGACACCATCATAAGTTACTATATACACAGTTAATACAGTAAATAGCAACTTATACGGAGGTGTTTTTATGAAAGGATACATTATTGACGCAGGATATATGGGATATGTTGATGGCGAATACGAGTTATTTGCTACAGAGGACGATTATTTAGAATACATGGCTGCATAATCTCATATACAAATACAAACATGGAGAGAAAGCCTATGGAACTTGCAAATCAAATCATTGCAGTAGATTTCGATAATACACTATGCTTCAGTGATTGGCCTAATCTAGGCAAGCCAAATCTACCGCTAATACAATACCTAAAAAAACAAAAAGCATCCGGAAGCAAAATCATTCTTTGGACCTGTCGCGCTGGCAAGCCTCTTGAAGATGCTACTGACTGGTGTAAAAAGCACGGCCTTATTTTTGATGCAATCAATGATAACCTACCAGAAATAGTTGAGCTATACGGAAATAACAGTAGAAAAATAACTTGTGACATCTACATCGACGATAGAAATATGAAAATAGAAGAATTGCTTACAGCTAATAGCTAAAAAAAAAGACTTTGGAATTATCCAAAGTCTTTTTTAGCGTGCGTGAGAAGATTCGAACTCCCGACACCTTGGTCCGTAGCCAAGTGCTCTATCCAGCTGAGCTACACACACATAATAAAAAGTAGCGAGAGGGGGATTCGAACCCTCGACACCGCGGGTATGAACCGCGTGCTCTAGCCAACTGAGCTATCTCGCCATATTAAAATGCGCGATCAGGGGTTCGAACCCTGGACACCCTGATTAAGAGTCAGGTGCTCTGCCAGCTGAGCTAATCGCGCATGATATTAATGTAAGAGCGGGTGATGGGAATCGAACCCACGTATTCAGCTTGGAAGGCTGATGTTCTACCATTGAACCACACCCGCAAATATTCAATTAGTCGGGGTGACAGGATTCGAACCTGCGACCCCCTGGTCCCAAACCAGGTGCTCTAGCCAAACTGAGCCACACCCCGATGTTTTAGGATAAGCTCCCCAAGTAGGACTCGAACCTACGACAACTCGGTTAACAGCCGAGTGCTCTACCAACTGAGCTATTGAGGAATAATAGGATATTTCACCTAAAGTGGAGACGGAGAGATTCGAACTCTTGACCCCCTGCTTGCAAGGCAGGTGCTCTCCCAACTGAGCTACGCCCCCAAATAGTGGTTTCTCTACGAAAAAAGCAAGCTCTTGCTTGCTACTTCTCTTATAGCAACCTCAAAACTTCACACAGTAAAACTTAGTTTCCGAAAATTCGCTACACATCTTCCTTTTAGAATAAACCTTCGATCTATTAGTATTCATCAGCTGAATGCGTTACCGCACTTACACCTTGAACCTATCTACCTTATC
>NZ_JNJS01000009.1:0-100730 GCF_000701765.1 Pseudobutyrivibrio sp. LB2011
AGAAACTAAATGAATTTCAAGGATACATGTTTTAAAAACTTGTATTAATTCAAGGTTTGTTTCACTGTTCAGTTATCAATCTTCGCTTTGTTGTTGCCCTCAGCAGCAACTCGTTTATATTATCACGATGCTGTGTTTTTGTCAACAACTTTTTTATTTATTTTTCTTGATTTTCTTTGAAAAATCAAGGGCTGTGACTCTTTCGAATCAGCTTGTAAATAGTATCATCTGCATTGATTTTTGTCAAGCACTTTTTACTATTTTTTATCGCTGTTTCAGCGAAGCTTTTCGCTCACGCGACAGCTTGTTTATAATATCAAACAGCCCTTTGGGTGTCAACAACTTTTTGCAAACTTTTACAAGATTTTTTTCAAAGCTTCAACATCCTCTTTTGTAGTGCCCCAACTAGTTGCAATTCTAATAACTGTATGCTCTTCATCATACTTTTCCCAGAAGTCATAAACCACATTTTCTTTAATTTGTTCTAGTTTGGCATTATCCATAACAACAAAAATCTGGTTAGTAGGATTTTCCATATATAATGTATATCCCTTAGCCTTCAAATCTTCTCTGATAGAATCAGCCCACTTAACACCATTTCTGCCCATAGACATATACAAATCATCAGTAAACAATTCAGCAAACTGAATGCCCAGTAATCTTCCTTTTGCAAGAAGGGCTCCATGCTGTTTGATCTGAGTAATCATATGTTTAGGAGTATTGTTCTTTGTAAATACTACCGCCTCACCAAAGAGAGCGCCTACTTTAGTACCTCCAATGTAAAATACATCACAAAGCTTAGCCATATCCGCCATAGTTATATCGTCAGCTGCTGCGAGTCCGTAGGCTAGACGTGCTCCATCTATGAAAAGAGGTATTTCATATTCATTACATATAGAATAAATTGCCTCTATCTCCTCCTTGGAATACAGTGTTCCATATTCAGTAGGATAAGATATATAAACCATACCCGGATTAACCATATGCTCACAGCTTCCATCTGCATAATGGTCTGCCAGCATTTGATTTAATTCATCTGCGTGAATCTTTCCTGCATGCCCTGGTAAAGTTATTACCTTATGTCCGCTATATTCGATTGCCCCCGCCTCATGAACAGCAACATGCCCTGTTGCGGCCGCTACTACTCCATCGAAGTTCTGTAGCATAGAATCAATAACTGTTTGATTCGTTTGTGTGCCACCAACTAAGAAATAAATATCAGCATCAGGACAATTAATGTACTCTCTTATTTTTGCTTTCGCAGAATCACAATATGGATCTTCTCCATAACCCGAAGTAGAAAGCATATTTGTTTCCTCAAGAGCTTTTAAAATGTTAGGATGACACCCCTGGGCATAATCACATTGAAAGTAAAGCATAACATTCCTCCTTTATACATCTAGCTAACACTAATATATAAATGAATACAATAAAAAAGGCAACCACTTTCGTGATTGCCTTATCCAGCGCAGAGGGTGGGATTCGAACCCACGCGCCCTTGCGGACAAACGGTTTTCAAGACCGCCTCGTTATGACCACTTCGATACCTCTGCATGCATCTCTCGAGCACGTTATGTATAATATCATCCTATAAGATGGATGTCAACAAAAAATCGTAAGTTTTTTTGAAAATCCTTGAATTCAGAAAATTGTGACAACACCGCATTTTATCGTACTTTTCTGTATGTTTTTAATGGCGGTTTCTAAGTATCGCTTCTCCGAAGGTTGCGTCCTCTGGAGTAGTGACTTTTATGTTCATATATGAGCCCTGAATCATGTGGACATCATGGTCAGTTGCCATCTCTACTATCATGGCATCATCTGTGATTGATGTGTCTGCATTAGGCATAATTTTATCGTATGCCCCTCTGATAAGATTGTATTCAAAGCACTGTGGTGTCTGAACTGTCCATACAGTGCTTCTATCTGGCGTGTCTAATACTTTTCTATGTGTGTCTGTAATCTTGATTGTATCTTTTGTAGGCATACCTACAACGCATGATTCATATAGAGCAACAGCCGACATACAGCGGTGGATTATATCCTCTGTAACAAAAGCTCTTGCACAATCATGTATCAAAACATAACCATCATTAATTGCCTGGAGACCCGCGTATACTGAGTCGTATCGTTCCTCTCCACCTTCAACAATAGCAATGCACTTATCTATATGATATCTTTCGATTATTTCTTTACGGCACTTTTCAACGTCTCCTGGTGCCACTACAAGTACAATTTGAGTAACCTTGCTTTCCTGGAATGTACGAAGACAATGAGACATAAGCGGAGCCCCACCTATATTCATATACTGCTTAGGAACTTCCTGTTCCATTCTTTTACCACTACCTGCTGCAAGTACAATCGCTGTAAATTTATTCATTGTTATCTTTCTCCCAGTTTAAGATTTGGAATAGCATTCAAATCCCAGCTATCCCTTCTGCCCGCTAAATACTCATAGTATCCAGCAGCGCCAATCATTGCCGCATTATCTGTACAAAGGATTGGTGATGGATGATAGAATTCTACACCCTTACTTTTGCACATTTCTTCCATAGCTGCTCTAAGAGTTTGATTAGATGCTACACCTCCAGCTATAGCGAACTTATCCATACCGAACTCATCGATAGCCATAGCTGCATGCTCGCATAAAGTATCTATAACTGTCTGTTGGAAGGATGCTGCAATATCCTTATCGTTTACTTCCTCGCCCTTCATTTGGGCACCATTTATATAGTTTAATACCTGTGACTTAAGTCCACTAAATGAAAAATCATACACTCCATCAGATACCTTTGGACGTGTAAATGTAATTGCATGAGGATTTCCTTCATGGGCAGCCTTTTCGATTTTAGGACCACCTGGGTATCCTAGCCCGATAGCACGCGCCACCTTATCAAAAGCCTCTCCAGCTGCATCATCCCTGGTACGTCCAAGGATTTCGTATTTACCATAATCCTCTACTCGAACAAGATGAGTATGGCCACCAGACACTACTAAGCACAAAAATGGTGGCTTAAGTTCCTTATTTTCGATGTAGTTGGCGCTAATATGGCCCTCAATATGATGAACACCAATTAAAGGCTTGCCTGTAGCAAATGCTATTGCTTTCGCCTCTGCAACGCCAACAAGTAACGCACCAACTAAGCCTGGACCATATGTGACAGCAATTGCGTCCATATCTTCCAAGCCCATATCAGCTTCTTCTAATGCCTGCTCAATTACCTGATTAATTCTTTCTATGTGTTTGCGGGATGCAATCTCAGGAACTACCCCTCCATAGAGTGTATGAAGTGGTATCTGAGTAGATATGATATTACTTCTAACGTCTCTTCCGTTTACAACAACCGCAGCCGCTGTTTCATCGCAAGAGCTTTCTATTGCAAGAATTTTTATTTCTTTAGTATCCATTTATTTCGTCCTCTGTGGACAGCCTCCATGTAAGAATCTTCCAATTACCATTTGAATCTTTTCTCAGGCAGAAATCCTCGTATGTACGAGTATATGAACTTCCTTCACGTACAAAATAGTACGCTGAAACAAAAGCACACTCATAACCATTTATCTTTTTATACTGAACTTCACCCGACTCACTAACAGAGCTCGATACGATAACTCTTTGACGATTATGATAATCCTCTATTTCAAGATTTAACGATGCAACATAAGTGTCTTTAGGATTATATTGTAATAGTTCGTCATCCATAAGCTTTCTAGCCTGATCAGCCATCTGCTCAAGCTCATCCTGAGTAAAGTCTTCTGCATAGTAGGCTGTAATTATTCTATTGTACCATTTAACCACTGCACGAGGTGTAGCAGGGTAATTCTTATCAAAATCCTTTGAAATAATTGCCTGTACCTCTGACAGCTCAACACTATCATCTGCGGAAACAGAATCATTGCGGCGTGACAAATAAGCATAGTATCCCACTACAAGAGAAACCATACAGATTACCGCTATTCCTATTCGCAGTACCTTTTTCATCCTACTCCTCCGAAAAATCAAGTTCTATAAACTTGCCGTCTTCTCCCAATTGTGCCTGTGGAAATATATCACAGACAGCTTTCATATATCTTTTATGTCCGGTCATGGATGGGGAAAAATGTGTAAGCCAAAGCTCAGATACATGAGCATCCTTTGCAACCTTTGCTGCTTCATAGAATGTCATGTGTTTATTCTGACGAGCTTTTGCAAGCTTTTCTTCCTCTGCGTACATTCCTTCGCAGATAAGCAAGTCCGAGCCCTCGGCTGCTTCTACCAGTGATTGTGTAGGCCTTGTGTCAGTACAATATGTGACTCTCAAGCCCTTTCTAGCCTCGCCCATAACCATTTCAGGGGTGAATGTTTTTCCTTCGAATTCTACTGTTTGCCCCTTTTGTAATGGGTTCCACAGCTGAACCGGCAAGCCTAATGCTTTTGCGCCTTCTACGTCAAATCTGCCTTTTCTAGGTATATCTATCGTATATCCATAGCATAGCACATTATGATTAACTTTGAACGCGTGAATATGATAACCCATTATCTCGAAACGTTCATCAGGCTCTGTAATTTCATGAAAATGTATTTCAAATGGAAGCTCAGGTGCGATAACCCTAAGTGAATTAACCACCCTTTCAAGCCCCTTGGGACCAACAATTGTAATAGGCTCAGTCCTATCAGAATTGCCCATGGATAACAAAAATCCAGGCAAACCACTGACATGATCTGCATGATAGTGAGTAAGACAGATAATTGAAATAGGATTTGGTGAAAAGCCTGCCTCCCTGAGAGCTACCTGTGTTCCCTCACCGCAATCTATAAGTAACCCCTCGCCGTTAAATCTCATAAGACAAGAAGTTAACCATCTATTAGGAAGCGGCATCATGCCAGCCGTCCCCAACAAACAAACATCTAACATTTATAAATCCTCTATAACCCTTATTACAAGCTCTTTGACATACAAATAGCATCTTCTATTGGGTTTGAATAAAAGTATTTGCGCTTTCCAATTTCTTCAAAATCAAAGCGTTGGTAAAGATTTCGTGCAGGTGTATTTGAAACACGAACCTCTAAGAATATTGTTTCAACATTTCTTTTCCTAGCTTCTGATATGGTGTATTCTAACAATCCTTTTCCAAGGCCTTTTCCCTGATGCTTTGTATCTATTACTATGTCTGGGAGTTCAGCCTCTGGCGCTGTTATGTATAAAACAGAAAAGCCACAGATTACATCATTCTCTGTGACAACCATAATCAATGAATAATCAGAATCAAACGCCTCCTGAAAAGATTTCATAGACCATGGTGTAGGCATAACCGCCTCTTCTATTTGAAAAATAGCCTGCAAATCTGCTGATGTTGCATGTCTATATTCAAAGGCCATTAAGCTTTCCCTTCCTTTTCCATGCGTTCTCTCTCTGCCTGTGACAATCTGAGATAATCAGGTCTGTGATCGGCCGCTGGCTCGCATTCACCATTTTGATAGTATATCTGGCCTAAAGTTGCAACTGATGCTGCATGCTGTCTGTTCAGATGAGCAGGTGCAAATCTGAATGGAACCTTTATGAGATTTGGTATTTCCTCCTTGAATACAGGAACTCCATCTCCTATAAATGTAACCGGCATCTGTAATTCGTTTATCTTTTCTGCTATTACATGGAAATCTACTGCACACTGACTGTGAAGTGTATTGAACTGTCCATCCTGATCAAAAGAGTAAAGGCCTGTGTATACCTGGCCTCTTCTAGCATCCATGATTGGACAAATAACTCCTGACTGACCCCAAAGATTGAAAGCCAAAGCATCAACTGTAGGCACGGAAACTATTGGGCATCCCAAAGCCAAGCCTAATCCCTTTGCAGTTGCTGATGCAATTCGAAGACCGGTAAAAGAACCTGGTCCTGCTGCCACTGCAATGGCATCGATAGTGTTTAAATCTAACTCAATCATCTTGCCAAGCTCATCAAGCATTGGAAGAAGAGTCTGAGAATGAGTCTTTTTGTACCCCGTAGTGTACTCACCAATTAAATTATCATCCTCTACAACGGCAACTGAAGCAACAAGCCCAGAACCGTCAATTCCTAATATCTTCATACTATATTTGCTCTATCGTAATTTTGCGATAGTCGAATCCTTTTTCTAAATTTTTCTCTATTGTGACCTGGGTGTAATGCTCAGGTAAAATGTCGGTGATAAGATTAGCCCACTCAATAAGAGAGACGCCATCTCCATAGATGTAATCCTCGTATCCGATTTCATCCATTTCTTCGATATCGCCTATACGATATACGTCAAAATGATAAAACGGCAAGCGTCCTGTGTCGTAGACCTGCACAATAGTGAATGTAGGACTACAGATTGCTTCGTCTATTTCAAGACCATCTGCAAAGCCCTGGGTGAAGACCGTCTTACCAACGCCCAAATCACCGATTAAGGTGAATACCTGACCAGGACTAGCTTCGCTAGCAAGCTTACGTCCAAGCTTTTCTGTTTCTTCTGGTGAATTTGTTTCTATTACTTCAATCATTTTATTTGAATCTTATAATCCTCTACGTGAGTTTTGATGTATGCAACAGCATCTTCATATTGGTTTGCTATATCTTCCTTTGGGATGATATAAGCATTGATCCTGTTGCTATAAATAAGGAGATAATCCTTCCAAGTGGCTATCTTGTAAATATATTCCCATGGAAGCTCCGAATCCTCATCTGCTACTGGCGAGCTGACAACTATGCCTGTGTCAGTAAAACGGTATGTAAGAGGATGCATAAATACTTCCTGGCCCATCTGTGCCTTAGCTCTCATTTTGAGAGTCATTGGAATGTATAGTAAAAAAACTATTGCCACAAGCGGATATGCCACTCTGTATATTGGTGATAAAACTGAAAAACGCAGTATCCAAACTGCAACTAAAAGCACAAAAAGAACAATTGAAAAAATCCCCTGTGTGCTGGTGTATGCGTGATGGATATTGTAGCGATATAAATCCTCTTCTTTGATTTTTACGCTAAATGTAATTTCCTGTCCCATAATCCCAAAATCTCCCTATTTTTTGATATTTTACCATACTTTTGCGCAAAAAAATAGAGCAAGCCGAAACCCCTAACGACTCGCTCTAACCCATTTCTCCTAAAAAGCAAACTGACTGTTACTTTCTCTAACTAAAGTAGAGTATAGGAGTATTAGTTATAATTGTCAATATAATATAGCTTCTATTGATACATTTTGTACAATTACTACAATTTGGCATAATCATTTATGTATATGATTACCCCTTGCAAAACGATTTGTTACTTATCTTTCTTTCCAAGCTTCATTGTAAGACTGATTCTGCCCTTCTTTTCATCCACTGAAAGCACTTCGACATCAACAATATCGCCTACAGATACAACTTCCAAAGGATGCTTGATATATTTATCTGTCATCTGAGAAATATGAACAAGGCCATCCTGATGCACTCCGATATCAATAAATGCACCAAAATCAATTACGTTTCGAACTGTACCTTTAAGCTGCATTCCTGGCTTTAGGTCTTTCATCTCCAGGACATCGCTCTTGAGGATTGGTTTTGGCATATCTTCACGAGGATCACGTCCTGGCTTTTCAAGCTCCTTGATGATATCCTCCAAAGTCATCTCTCCAATGCCAAGTTCTGTGGATAACTCTTTGATATTATTAATGCTCTTGTGAATATCTTTAAGAGTGCCTGCTGCAATATCCTTTGTATCGAAACCAAGCTTTTCAAGAAGAGCCTTTGCTGCATCATAGCTTTCTGGATGAACTGCTGTAGCATCAAGAGGATTCTTTCCTCCAATAATACGCATGAAACCTGCGCACTGCTCAAATGCTTTTGGTCCAAGCTTTGGAACCTTTTTAAGCTCTGCTCTGGAATTGAATCTTCCATTTTCTTCACGATATACAACAATGTTCTTTGCAAGTGTTTTGTTGATACCTGAAACATACTCCAGCAATGATGCTGACGCAGTGTTTAAATCTACACCAACTGCGTTAACGCAAGTCTCTACAACGCCAGCAAGTGTCTCATCAAGCTTCTTCTGGTTCATATCGTGCTGATACTGACCTACGCCTACTGATTTAGGGTCGATTTTTACAAGCTCTGCCAATGGATCCTGAAGGCGACGAGCCATAGATGTTGCAGAACGCTGTCCAACATCAAAGTTAGGGAACTCCTCTGTTGCAAGCTTACTTGCAGAATAAACTGATGCACCAGCTTCATTTACAATGATGTACTCAACCTTTTCTGGAATCTCTTTAAGCATATCTACTATTATTTGCTCTGATTCACGGCTAGCAGTACCATTTCCAAGAGAAATAAGTGAAACATTGTATTTTTTGATAAGTGCTTTTATTACTTTCTTTGTCTCTTCTACTTTGTTCTGAGGGGCTGTTGGATATACAACTGTTGTATCCAAAACCTTTCCTGTTGCATCGACTACAGCAATTTTACAACCAGTTCTAAACGCAGGGTCCCAGCCAAGGACATTGCGACCTGCAATTGGAGGCTGCATAAGAAGCTGTGTAAGGTTCTTGCCGAATACCTTGATAGCTCCATCTTCTGCAACTTCTGTAAGGTTATTTCTGATTTCATTTTCAATAGAAGGCGCAATAAGTCTTGTGTATGCATCTTCTATAGTTGCTTTCAAAGCTTCATTCGTATTTACGTTATCTTTGCTGATTACCTTCTTTGAAAGGTAATTAATTATATCTTCTACAGGAGCCTCGATAGAGACCTTGAGAATCTTTTCTTTTTCACCACGGTTTAAAGCAAGAATACGGTGACCTGGAAGCTTTGCAATTGCTTCATCATAATCATAATAGTTTTCGTATACCGATTCTGCTTCAGCGTCCTTCGCCTTAGAGATAATTCGACCGTTTTTGAAAGTCTTCTCTCTAATCCATGTACGATAATCTGCATCATCTGAAATGCTTTCTGCAATAATATCACAAGCTCCAGCTATTGCATCTTCTACAGTCTCAACACCTTTTTCCTCATTGAGGAAAGCCTTAGCTTCTTCCTCAAGAGATTTGTTTGTCATCTGAAGAATGATGATATTAGCAAGTGGCTCTAATCCTTTTTCTTTGGCGATAGTAGCTCTTGTACGGCGCTTTGGTCTGTATGGTCTATACAAATCATCAACAGCAACCTGTGTTGTTGCTTCAAGAATAGCTTTCTTTAACTCTTCTGTCAGAAGTCCCTGCTCTTCAATCGATGCTAAACAAGTGGCTTTCTTTTCTTCCAAATTACGTAAATACGTTAATCTTTCTGAAAGTGTACGAAGCTGTTCGTCATTAAGACCTCCTGTAGCTTCCTTACGATATCGAGAAATAAAAGGGACTGTATTTCCTTCGTCCAATAATTTAATTGCTGCATCTACCTGAGCTGGTCTAACCTGAAGCTCTGATGCTATCTGTTTAGTAATATCCATGTTGTAACTCCTGTTTTATTATTTTGCCTTCTTTGGAAATAGAAAAGCGTTTACCTTTGCTGAAAGTTTTATTACAAGCTCTGCTCCGCCCCAACTTAAAAGAAGCATCATAATAAAGGCAACAAACAAATCCTTGCTTGTATATCCTTGAACATCTCTTGTTGAGAAGAACAGTCCAATCAATGCATGATGTACCAAAATAACACACCAGCTAATCTTTGAAATATAAGCAACTGCTGCATACATTCTACCATCTTCTTTGAGAGTGACATCGCGAAGACCAATGATCATGGCAATTGACCATATCGCAAATGCGATTTCTCCCGCTTCAGCTGAAAGCATGAATAACGCAGACTCAGGCGCAAAGCCCTGCACTAAATAATGTCCCCAAATGAGAACTGTTATTACAAGACAAACCCACTTAGTCCATGTAGGGATTTGCTTGGTTCCTATTGTTTCATGCATGAGCATTCCAATGTAGAAATAAACTAAAACAAAAAGAGGGTTCATCAGTACATTTATTTGGAATGGATTATAAACAAAAAGCATTACATTGCTAATAATCAAAAGAACTGCAAGGGTGATGAATTTTGCTTTTTTAAGAAGCCAAGCTAGCAGTGGATACACAGCATAACATATAACAATACAAGACATAAACCACTCACCAATAAGGTAGAAGTTGGCCTCAACCTGGAACATCATTCCATCAATACCTAATATGGTATAAATGAATTTCCATGGCTGTACAAATGAAGCTGTGATTCCATTATTTACAAAGAAATACAGGCATGTCATCAGTGTGTATGCTACATAAAAAGGAATGTATAATCCCTTAAAGCGTTTAAGATAATACTGTTTAAGTGAAATGGTATCCTCCTTGTTATACATAAGGGCATAGCCCGAGATTATAAACAAGAAAAGACTGGCTGGTCTGGCCATAACATTAAAGAAATAGTTAATGCCAGGCATTAAAGAATCAGTACCATTTCCTCTATAGATATAGTCCACTGTAAAGTGATAGCAGAATATAAAAATTACTCCAATGACTCTAAGAATATCAAGTCCTATGATTCGCTTTTTCATAAAACACTCCTAACTTAAATTATCTAGTTTAGTATATGCAATGTGGATATAAAAAAGCAAGTGGATAAACCACTTGCTTTCTCTTTATAAGCATGAGCCGGATTATACTGCCTCAACATTTCTAGTTGCCACAACATCCACGCCTGTGCCACATACATTTTTAACTACTACATCGCCAATGTGAACAGGAGCCTTCATAACGGCTGCATCAATTTCCTTCATTACATCGTTGATTTTATCCTTTGGAATATTACTAGCTGTTTTAACTGAAACTCTTGGCTTATCTCCTCCAAGAATAACAGCTGTAGATGTAACTGTTCTCTCAGGATGTGTCACTTCGTTTCTTGCATATTTATCACCGATGCCGCAAGTGTTGCCTGTCACTGAGACAACCTCACCTTCATTCAATTCTACTGTAATCTGGCATCCCATTGGGCAGCCAATACATGTTAACTCTCTCTTTTCCATTTTCTGCCCCTCCTTACTCTGCTTCTATCTTAACTGTAATTTTCTTTAAACCTGGCTTTTCTTCTAGCTTAGATTTAAGCAAGATAACCTGTTCCATCTCTCCAGGAGCCATAATACGTTTTTTATTATGCATCACGCGCTCATCATCAAAATATACGCTTACATATGAATCCTTATATACAGCGCCCACTCTGAATCTTACAGTAAGTTTATCATCCATTCTTCCAAGGTCGATTGTTGAAGGAACAGTATAGCGAGCACCTTCTGTAGCCAAGATTTCAATTTCTTCTCCACCGTTATCAGCAAGCTCACCCTTGATGAATTTAGCTGCATTCTGTCCTGCTCTATCAGCTTCTTCCGAAACATAGTCAACAAGATCATGAACGTGAAGTACGTTACCGCAAGCAAATACACCTGGTATGTTAGTCTCAAGTGACTCATTTACGATAGGGCCACTTGTAATTGGACTCATCTCCACTCCTGCATTTCTTGAAAGTTCGTTTTCTGGAATAAGACCGCATGAAAGAAGAAGAGTATCGCATGTATATCTTTCTTCTGTACCAGGAATTGGCTTTCCATGATTATCCACCTGAGCAATTGTAACCGCTTCAAGATGTTCTTTGCCTTCAATATCTACTACTGTATGACTAAGCTTAAGAGGAATACCAAAGTCATCAAGACACTGAACGATATTTCTCTTTAATCCACCTGAGTAAGGCATAAGCTCTGCAACCACTTTAACCTTTGCACCTTCAAGTGTCATACGGCGAGCCATGATAAGTCCAATATCACCAGAGCCTAAAATAACTACCTCACGTCCTGGCATATATCCTTCAATATTTACAAGACGCTGAGCTGTACCTGCAGAGAATATTCCAGCTGGTCTGTAACCTGGAATATTTAAAGCTCCTCTAGGGCGTTCACGACATCCCATTGCAAGAATAACTGCACCAGCCTTAATCTGATACATACCATCTTCTCTGCTCATAGCTGTTACCACTCTATCTTCAGAGATATCCATTACCATAGTGTTCAGCTTATATTCAATTTTTGCATCAAGTACCTTTTCGATGAATCTGTATGCATACTCTGGGCCTGTAAGCTCCTCTTTAAATGTGTGGAGTCCAAAACCATTGTGGATACACTGATTTAAGATTCCTCCTAATTCCTTATCTCTCTCAAGGATAAGAATTTTATCTACACCTGCGTTTCTAGCAGCTACTGCTGCTGCAAGTCCTGCTGGGCCTCCGCCAACGATAACAATATCATAATTAAGCATTACTGATTGCCTCCCTTCTGGTTCTTTGTACGATGTGTAACAATCTTTGATTGTCCACCACTCTTTGTAATCTCCTCATAAGGAAGACCTAACTCTCTATGGATAATTTCCATAACCTTTGGTGAGCAGAAGCCTGCCTGGCATCTTCCCATTCCTGCTCTTGTTCTACGCTTTACACCATCGAGTGTGCGAGCACCAAGAGGTCTGTGAATTGCATCTAAAATCTCGCCCTCTGAAATAGATTCGCAACGGCAGATGATATTTCCATAAGCTGGATTTTTCTTAATTAATTCATTTCTTTCTTCAAGTGAAAGATTTTCTGGATTCAAAACATCTTTACGTGTGCCAATCCAATTTTCTTTCTCAGTAAGATTCATTGCCTCTTTAAGAAGATTTGCTACCATCTCTCCAATTGCTGGACTAGCTGAAAGGCCAGGAGACTCAATTCCTGCACAATCAACAAATCCCTTAGCATCTTCTACTTCTCCAATGATAAATTCATGTCCATCTTCATGGGCTCTGAGTCCTGCGAAGGAAGTAATAACTTTTCTCATAGGAAGATTCTTTACATGGTCGTTGGCCTTTGCAATAAGGTCTCCGATTCCTTCTCCCGTTGTATTTACTCCTTCTTTGTTTTCAATATCAATTGCTGTTGGTCCAACTAACAAATTGCCATGTACTGTTGGTGTAACAAGAACGCCCTTACCAAGGTCTGTTGGCTGAGGGAAAATTGTATGTGTTACATGAGTTCCTGCTTCTTTATCAAGCAAGCAGTAATCACCTCTTCTTGGTGTGATATGTATTTTATTTGCACTAACCATGTTGTGGAACTTATCAGCATATACGCCAGCTGCATTTACAACATACTTTGCAATGTACTCGCCATTGTTTGTGCGAAGATGCCACATGCCATCTTCACCTTTTTTGATATCTTCAACTTCAGTGTTAAATCTGAATTCTACGCCATTAACATTTGCATTTTCTGCCATAGCAATATTGAGCTTAAATGGGCAAACGATTCCACCTGTTGGAGCATATAAAGCGCCTTCAACGTTGTCTGAAAGATTTGGTTCCATTTCAAGTGCTTCTTCTCTGCTTAAAATTCTAAGACCCTTTACACCATTTTTTACACCTCTATCGTAAAGGTCTTGAAGCCCTGGTAATGCCTCCTTGTGAATGCAAACTACCATAGAACCATTTCTCTTAAATGGAACATCCAAATCCTTGCAGATTTCGTCCATCATCTCATTGCCTCGAACATTTAACTTGGCCATCAATGATCCCTCTGCTGCATCAAATCCAGCATGAACAATAGCTGAATTTGCTTTTGTTGTCCCCTCACAAACATCACTGCATTTGTCCAAGACACATACATTTGCATTGTATCTTGATAACTCTCTTGCAATAGAGCTTCCTGAAACGCCAGCTCCTATGATTACTACATCATACATATTATCTACTCCTTCTTTCTAATCCTTCACTAAGATTTGTCATATAAAAAAGAGTTGGCAAAGAGACGCATCGTAAATGCGTTTCTATACCAACTCCAATCTCACGGTATCATATTATTTAATTAATCAGTCTTTAGCCCAACCTCTTGTGGCTGCAACTGCCTTTGCCCATCCTTTAAGAGCTTCCTTACGCTTTTCGTCTGTCATCTCTGGCTTGAACTCGCGGCAGATGCCCCAGTTCTTGATGACGTCTTCTTTGCTGTCCCAATAGCCAACAGCAAGACCGGCTAAGTAAGCAGCTCCCATAGCTGTTGTTTCAACACAGCAAGGACGAACTACGTTTGTATTTATTATATCAGACTGGAACTGCATCAGGAAGTTGTTGTTTGATGCACCACCGTCAACCTTTAATGAGTTGAGGTGCTTTCCTGAATCAAGCTCCATAGCGTGTAAAACATCATATGTTTGATATGCAAGTGATTCAAGTGTAGCTCTGATGATATGGTATTTGTTAACACCACGTGTAAGGCCTGTGATTGCACCTCTTGCATATGGATCCCAATATGGAGCGCCAAGACCTGTGAAGGCTGGAACTACATAACATCCGTTAGTATCATTTACTCTAGTTGCAAAGTATTCTGAATCAGGTGATGAATCTACAATCTTAAGCTCATCACGAAGCCACTGAATAGCAGCGCCTGCAACATATACTGAACCCTCAAGAGCATAAGTGATTTTGCCATCAAGACCCCAGGCAATTGTAGTAAGCAAATCATTCTTTGAGAAGATTGGCTTATCACCTGTGTTCATTAACATAAAGCAACCTGTGCCGTATGTGTTTTTTGCATCTCCCTCATTGAAGCATGTCTGTCCAAACAATGCAGCCTGCTGGTCGCCTGCAGCACCGGCAATTCGGATTGGACCACCAAAGAATTCTGGATCAGTCTCTCCGTAAATGCAACTTGAAGGCTTTACCTCTGGAAGCATGCTCATTGGAATATCAAGTATCTGGCAAAGCTCCTCATCCCACTCAAGAGTGTTGATGTTGAACAAAAGTGTTCTGGATGCATTTGAATAATCCGTAACATGAACCTTGCCTTTGGTAAGCTTGTATATCAACCAGGAATCCACTGTTCCAAAGCAAAGCTCGCCTCTTTCAGCTCTTTCACGTGCTCCATCTACGTTATCAAGAATCCATCTTAATTTAGTTCCTGAGAAATATGGATCAAACTTTAATCCTGTTTTTGACTGGAACTTTTCAACGATTCCTGGAATTTTGCCTTTCATTTGCTCTGCAAAATCCGATGTTCTACGGCACTGCCAAACTATCGCATGATATATTGGCTGGCCTGTAGCTCTATCCCAAACAATAACTGTTTCTCTTTGATTTGTAATACCGATTGCAGCAATATCATCTGCTGTTGCACCGATGCTTCTGACTGCTTCACGAGCTACTGAAAGCTGTGTCTGCCAGATTTCGTTTGCATCATGCTCTACCCAACCAGGCTGTGGAAAGAACTGTGTGAATTCTTTATTGACCGCTGCACACATCTCTCCTTTTTCATTAAACAGAATACATCTGTTGCTTGTTGTTCCGGCATCTAATGCCATTACATATTTACCCATTATTACTCCACTACTCCTTCTATCATTTGGTAGAAATACCTGGTACTGCGCTATAGCTCCCAGACTGCTTCATTTGTAGAAGATACTGCAAGCACCCCATTATTAAGCGCATTCATAACATCTTCTCTATCTGAAATAAGTCCTCCAGCAATAACTGGAACCTTGCTAATACTGTTTATCTTTTTGATAATCTTTGGCTGAACTATTCCAGGGAGAATCTCGATGACATCTGGCTGAGCTATTCCGTGGCGGTCCTGCTTTTCGATATTAACAAGAGCCATACTATCTATCACAAAATATCTAAGCACAGTGTACATTCCAAGCTGATTTGCTCGCTCAATCAAGCTTCCTTTAGTGGTAATTATTCCATCTGCTTTGACGGTATTCTTAATGTAGTCTACTGCAACATCCTTACCACTTCCAAGGCCTGCTATTAAATCCATGTGCACCATAGCCACCTTGCCGGCTGACTTAATTTTCTCAACGATGTCAGAGATGTTGCAAATATCCCCATACAGAATGAAGATTATTTCGCACTCTGTCTTTAAGGCTTTTTCAAGGCCTTTATCGTCTTTGACTGCTGCAATAACTGGATTGTTCTCTAGCTTTTCAATAAACTCTCTGTTCATAGTTTATTCTCCTAATCGTACTGTCTTTATTTAGACATAAAAAAAGAATATGCCTAAATAGACAAGGAGAAAAATCCTTATCACAGCCACATTCTCTTCTCTCACGGGCACATATTATCTTGTAAGTTAATAATACACTTAGATTTGGGAAATATCAATATATTTTTGCTGAATTCCCAAGCCTAAGTGTAAATAATTGACAAATTTGTAATTAGAAAAATAATTCTTCCAAAACTACAGCTAATCCTTCTGTATGATTGATTCCTTCTGATAATTCTGATTTTACGAAGAAATCATCTGATATTCTATCATCAAACTGTTTGTAGGCTTCGATGAAACTATCATATACGCCCGGTATATCGAACATATAACCAATGAGAACCACTCTGTTTGGATCGATAAGACTTATGGCGTTTCTAACATTATGTGCAAGACGATTCACCTTTTCTTTTATTATTGCTTTTAATGAGGCATCATCTATACTAATCCACTCCTGGATATTCTTACTACCAACTATATTGCCTGCTTCAACCCATTTTTTAAGGCTAGGCATTTTGTCAATTGACGCTAATACATCATCAACTATGGCATTTGTAGATACATATGCCTCTAAGCAGCCTTTTCTTCCACAGTTGCACATCCTGTTTTCACCAGATGTCATATGTCCTATTTCTGCCGCCATATCATTAGCGCCTCTATAAATATGTTGTCCTGATACTATGGCCGCTCCAACACCTGGCCCCCACTTCAGTAGCAGCATTTCACTTTCTAATTTACCTCTACCAAAATAGATTTCACTTTGTGCATAAGCTTTAAGGTTGTTTTCAACAATAACTTTTAAACCAAGCTCACCAGAAATGATATCAGCAATTCGAACCTCTCTAGTCCAAATATTGTAAGTATTAAGAGAGATTCCCCTAGCTCGATCCACTTTACCAGGAACAGTGACTGACGCTCCTAATATAGTCCCCATCTCGATGTCATTTTCCTTGAGAATCCGTTTGCATTTTGATGTGATTTTTTGAAGAAAATCCTCAGGCTCTATATCTTTATCTGTAAATAAAGAATAATGGCATTTAACCGTTCCACCCAGGTTTGTGACAGAAATAAAAGTTTCGTCTGATTCTATGGCTATGCACAGAACATTTTTATATGCATGGTTAATATCCACAAGAATTTTCTTGCGGCCTGCACGCTTTTCCTCTTCTGCTTCTCCAAGTTCAACAATAACGCCTTCTTCCAAAAGCTCAGTGGTTATCAAAGTAACAGAGGCGGCTGTTAAACCAACCGCCTCAGATATGTCTTTTCTTGACATTGCTCCATTGTTATTGAGTAATCGGAGAATTGAAGATCGGTTACTAATTTTTACGTTTCCTAAATTGATTCCCTGATATTTCATGCCCATTATTTTACACCATTTGCTCAGAAGCGCACAACTTCTATATCGAGCATATTTCCCAGTTTTTCCAACTCATCCGCTATGTTTTTATAGATTACAACATAGTGTGGCTCCCAGCCATGCTTAATAGTTTCCTTTACTATCTTTTCAGCAGACTCATTTGTCTTTACTACAATAGACGCACCATTAAATTGCTTTGGCTTATCCATAACTTCTCCGTCTGCAATAAAGAAGCGGAACTTCCCCTCTGCCGTACGACCTACTCTGAAAATTGTTGCTTCGTCAGAAGACTTGCATCCAAAGTCCATAACAGGACCAATTTTTCTATTTGGATGAACGCCTACAGTTGCACCTGTATCGCATCTTGCCAAATTACAAGCTGCCATTCCACAATGCCAGAATGTTATTGAGCTTTCCTCTTCATCCATGGATACTGGATCTCCAAAGAATGTGGATTCTCCAGTAAATGCAGTTCCAATGAACATTGAAAGAGCGCCATATACATCAGCCTCACAGCTTGCAGGGATGTTGATTGCATTGAGCAAAGACAGCACCATACATACCGGTGTACCAAATTCTGTAAAGAAATCTGGCCAGCATCTGCTGGATATTGCACCAATGTGATTATCTTCTACGTATGTTTTGTATGCTTTATAAAGACGTGCAAAGTCTTTGATATTCTGCTCAGGCATATTTGAAAGACCAACTACCTGACGTTTAGCATCTTCAAGATATTCCTTGCATTCTTCGTCTGTGTATTTCATTGCTTTGTTAATAAGTTCTCTTGCCTCAATTGCCTCAAGAGTAACCCCAAACCTGCTCATAAGCTCAGCATCAAGAGCTCTACCAAAACCAAACCCCTGAGGAGTATGACCAATGGCAGACATTTTTAAGCCTGTAAGCTCCACTTTTACTTTTGCTGCAGCAATTGTTGCTGCCAAGGCTTTCTTAACCTTTTCCTCTGAAGGTGCTCCAAATACATGCTCAAACTTTCCTTCACCCCTAAATGCACAAATAGCATTTGCTGCAGAGTATGCTCCCGTAAGCGAATTGCTTCTCAAACGTGTTCCATCAATCACAGGCTCACGAAGAGTCCAAAGAAGAATTGGACAATCAAAGTGTCTAAGTATTTCACTTGCATATGCTGCATTGGCAAAAGTTATATTCTGCAATATTACAAGATTTGGATTTTTGTCTTCGATAAACTCAGCAACAGCATCAACTGTTAGAAGAATATCATCTGGAACAACGATATCCTCATCAATTGACTTTAGCAGTTCAATTGAATTATTAAACTGCTCATGCGCTGTCATCATTTCATATGTGCCGACACCAATTGGTACGTAAATAGCTTGAAATTTCATCAGTACTTTAACTCCTTGTTTTCTCCTATTAGTCCTGGAAATGCTCCCTGTTTAATAAGCGGTTCACGCTCTGGATGAGCGATTACCCATTTATTCTTCTGAAGAAGCAGTTTGTTTTCTCCCTCACGATTTGCAGGTTTTGATTCTAGAGGTGTATTTGTCCCCTGGGGTAAAATAACTATTCCCTTGAAGCCCTCATCGTAAACTCTGCAAGGTGATAGATGCAGTGTAGTTTGAAACATTTCTATTGCTGTGCCTTTGGGTACGAAAAAGACTTTTGCATCTTCTACTTTGTAAGTACCATCTTTAGCAATCAGCCATGTATGACCAAGTACTAACATAAAATCTGTAACAGCCACATTTATCTCGCTTCCCTTGTGATATTCAAAGCCATTATATGTGGTATTTCTTCCATTGCAATAACCTACCTGAATTGGCATGCCCCCATAGATTTCATCTCTTATCGCATTTACGATATTAGCTCTTTCCATTTCAGGTACCGATGCAACATATATATTTCCGTTCTCCGGAATATCTGTATCCTTTTCCATATACGCAATTAGTTCATTGAAATCATAACCTGTTACAACATTTCCATAGGTTTTGAACTCATCATCAAATACAGAAAGGATTTTTACATCATTCACTTCATTTAGATGTGATAACATAATTCCCCCAATTTATTTATTGTTCTCTTACAACCTTAATTGTTGCTCGGAAATCTTCCTTACCCATGCCCTTATCAAGAGCTGTTTGATATACTCGACGTGCATTCTCTTCGCCTGGCATATTTACCTTGCACTCTTTCGCAAGATTGCAGCAAATGTTTACATCTTTTGCCATGTTTTCAATGGAGAATGCTGTTGTATAATCCTCTGCATCAAGCTTAGATGCCTGTCCATCCAAGTAGAAGTTTTGACCGCCACCATATGAAATAGCCTGAGCAAAAGTAGGAATTGAAATTCCGTTTGCCTTTGCAAGAGTGATAGTCTCGTTTACACCGTTCTGAATCTGAGAAACAAGGGCATTGTGGCAAATCTTCATTACAAGACCTTTACCGTTATCACCCATTCTGATTATGTTTTCGCCCATGTATTTAAGTATTGGAAGAGCTTTTTCATAATCTTCTTCACTACCACCTACATAGATTCCAAGTGTACCTGCAATAGCAGCAGGCTTACTCTTTACAACTGGAGCATCAATAAAGTGTGCTCCTGTCTTTTTTACCATTTCAGAAATCTCTACTGAAACGCTAGGATCAATTGTGCTCATATCGATACAGAACTTGCTGCTATCAAGATTTTCTAAAATTCCTTCATAGACCGCACGTGAGTGTTCACTCTTTGGAACCATAGAAATAATTACATCACATGCTTTAGCTAGTTCATTGGAATTTTCGCATGGCTTTGCCCCCTTTGAAGCAAGCAAATCAACTTTTTCTTTTACAAAATCAAATGCATAAACATCATCGTCATGCTTCTTTACTATATTCTCACACATTGACTCGCCCATAATACCGAGTCCTATAAAACCAATCTTCATATCCTCTCCATTCCGTCCTTCCACCTAGACTACGACTGCTGTTACGTAATGCAGGGTCTGCTCCGCAGCTTCCTGCTAGACTACTAAATAACTTCACTTCGTTCGTCATTTAGCAGTCGATTAATGCAGGGTCTGCTTCGCAGCTTCCTGCTAGACAACGAAATAACTTCGCTTTGCTCGTTATTTAGTTGTCATGTCCCACGCCTCACAGAAGGTGCCAAGGCCCTGGGTTGTGTATGCATGCTTCATGCAATCCTGATATACTGCAAGGCCTGTAGTTACGATGTCAGCTCCTGCAACTGCGCAATCTGCAATTTGCTTTGGTGTACGGATAGCTGCGCAAATGATTTCTGTTTTACCGTAGTAACCATAGTTTTTGTAAATATCTACGATATCTTTGATATACTGCTTGCAATCTTCACCGTTTGCTTCCTTCCATCCGATGAATGGTGAAACAAAAAGTGAACCATTCTTTGCTGGAAGTATTGCCTGTGCTGGTGAAAATACAAGAGTTACATTTGTGCGAATTCCCTCTTTTTCAAGAATGCGAGCTGCTGCAATACCAGCTTCTATTGCTGGAATTTTGATTACAAAGTTTGGACTAATCCCTGCAACTTCGCGAGCCATCTTGAGCATCTCTTCTGTATCTGTCAGGTGTGGATTAATCTCAACTGATACCGGGAATTTATCAACTCCTTCTAATCCCTCTTCTTTAATCCAATTAGCAATATCTGTGATTGCTGTCATAAATGGTTTACCACTTAACATAATGTGGCGTGGATTTGTTGTTACTCCATCAATTCCAAATGTGTTGTACGCATATTTGATTTCATCGAGTTTCGCACTGTCTAAGAAAAATTTCATTTTAATTACCTCCCAAATTGCATTTAATTAACGCTTTTAATTAATTATTATAATAACTCTTTATCTTTTTTAATCAAGGATTATCACAGAAATAAATCCAACTATTATCGCAGTCATCATTCTCAGCACTGTAACCGGCAATCCTTTTCTCATAAGCTTTGCTGGATCGAGTCCGTAAGATACTGATATTGCCCTCACTGATACTGGAAGAAGTGACTCATAATTCATAGCCATTGCTGTTGCAAAAACATAAGGCAATGGGTTGAGTCCCAGCTTGCTAATTACTCCTATAACTATTGGTAAAGTAACAGCCGCGGATACCGTACTGTTTGTCATCTCAGAAACCACACATGCAAAGATTGCAAATATAGCGATAGTTTCGAATCCTCCTACAAGATGTAAGGACGCAATAAGATTTGCAATTGTATCGTTTGCTCCAGAACCTGTAAGAATCTGCCCTAAAGCAAGACCTCCTGCAAATAGAAGAAGCATGCCCCACATAACTTCTTGCTGCGCTCTATCCCAAGTGAGAAGCATCTCCTTCTTTTCCGCTGATACTATTACAAAGTTTAAAAATCCAAGTATTAAAAATAGGTATGCTGGCACAAGTCCTGGAAGAATATCTGCATATAACGGTCTGATAAATGAACCAAGCATTGCCGCTATAAAGAGAATTAGACTTACTTTCTCATCCTTTTTCATTGGTCCCAATTGGGCGTAGCACTCTTCAAAATACTCCTTCGTTCCTGAAAGAGAATCTGTCTTAAGTGGTTGCAACAGCATTGCCACTAACACAACTGCCGTTGCAACGACAGTGTATGGAAGCATATTTATTAGCCAATCTACATACATAAACTCTTGACCGGTGTATTCTTCTATAAAAGAGATTGCCGTGATGTTCATGGCGCCGCCCAATGGCGTGCCTGCGCCCCCTACCTGAGAGCCCCATGCTATCGCACATAAAATCGGAGTAGCCACTTCGCAATTTTTTATATCCTTGTATCCAGCTGCTGCAAGCATAGACACCGCTATTGGTGTAAATATTGCTACTACAACAACATTTGGCATCATATTAGAAAGCACTACAGCTGCAAGTAGCCACACTGTAATCTGTGATTTCATAGATGGACCTATTAATGTCAGCGCCTTTAGCGATATTCTTTTATCCAAACCAATCTGAGACCAAGGTGCCGTTAAAAGGCAGGAGCCAAATATCAGAATGATACTGCTTGACGCATACTGACTAATAACATCTTCCATTGGTACAATATTGAATATTGCATTTATAACCCCAGGCAGCAAAGCTGTAACTGTGATATCCACCGGACGAGTTACCCACCAATATATCATCCAAAGTGCTGTTCCCAAACCTTTAGCTGCCGTGTAATTCATAAAGCCGCTTTTCCCTAAGCCTAATGAAACCAATAGAAATAGAATTGGTCCCACGCAAAGCGAAAACAGCCTTTTTCTTGTATTCATTATTTCCCCCAAATCTGCTGTATCTGTATTACAGTTTTACAGCATTTTCCTTCTTCCAAAGCTCATTATATTTAAAGCCTGTTACCTTCTCGCAGACTTTTATTTCTTCATCTGTAGCCTTGCTGCTATCTTCACCTTTTCTTCTTGCGATTTCTTTTTTCACAATATCAAACTCCCTTTTGTTCATTGGGAATATGATTGCAAATATAATAGTAAGAACCATAAGGATAATTGGTGCCCACACGTATAGCTGGGTAATGCCTGCCTGTGTTGATGCAGCCTGGCGAAGCTTATCCGAGGCTAATGTCTCGTCATATCCTATCATCATAAGCAACAAACCAATAATTGTTGAGCTAAGACCAGTTGCTATTTTTCTGATGAATGTAGCCATTCCAGAAACGATTCCTGGTCTGCTGATAGATGTGATTAATTCATCTACATCTGCCATATCAGATAGAATTGCATAAATGCTAACCGATGATGCTGCCATACCAAGACCAATGATGAATGATAGAACCAAAATGATTGCAAATGGTGCCCCCTCATATGAGAAGAAGAGCAATGCTATCGTTGCCAATATTCTGACTGGAAATCCTACCAAAATTGGAAATTTCTTTGATGTACGTGGCATTACAATTGAAAAAATTATAGTGCCAGAAAATTGTGCAAGCAAAAGCACTCCCATCATGATAGTAAAACGACCACCCGAGTATGCGTTCAAAACATCATCAACGTAATATACAGCAAGTCCTGTAACGAAGTCCGCTGCTCCTTGACCTGCTAAGAATATGCAGATAAACAATTTAAATGAAAAGCTTTTATATACTGTAAAAGACTGAACAAGGCTCTTCTTTAATGGAACATTTACAGGTTCTTTCTCTCTTTCCCATGTTCCTAAAAATGTAAGCAAAATAACCACAAAGAATATGATTGAAAAAATCAAGGCAACTAAAAAATACTGAGAAGCATTTGTGTTATCCTTAATGATAATTGTTGGAACCAAACCAGCAATTATGGCGCCCAAACTAGAAAAGACTGTTCTTATACCGGAAAAGCTTCCACGTTTTACATAGTCATCAACCATATCTGGCAAAAGGCCATTATATGGCACCATAACAATAGTAAAACCAGTTGAGAAAAGCATATACATCAATACATAAAATGCGTACTGACCACCAGTACTTTGGCCGCCAACACTTGTCCACAATAACAAAAATGTAATTGCAGAAATAATGCTTCCCAACAAGATATAGAATCTTTTGGCACCAAATCTGGAGCTGGTTCTATCAACAATGTTTCCCATAATAGGATCAGTGATAGCATCCCATACTTTTCCAATCAACGGAATTGTTCCCGCAAGTGCAGGTGACATGCCAAGTGCTTTTGTTAGAAATACTGTAAAAAAAGTACTGATAACTACAAATGCACCACCGCCATAGATGTCTGCAAAACCATAAGAGCATTTTGCTAGGAAACTATTCTCCCTGTTTTTCCCCATAGTAAAAACCTCCTAAACCTTATTTAATTATCCCCCTCAAAAAATCTAAATCCGATGATTCTTTTCTAACAAATACCGGTGGCTGTCCTATTTCAGCATCTACATATACGGTTCCTTTTTTATATTCTTCCCCTGTGAATAAGTGAACCCATGTATCATCCGGTAAAGTTACGTTCCTGCCTTTAGCCCCCGCTTTAAGAACAGGTGCAACAAGAATATCTCTTCCCAAAAGATATTCTGTTGTTTCACTATATGCCCATGGCTCATCATAGTGATAAAAAATCGGTCTCATCACCGGTGTACCTTTTTCAGTAGTCTGGCTTACTAACCCCTTTAAATAATCAGCCAATGCTGAATGCCATTTTGTACACTTAGCTAAATGAGCCAACAACTCTTTGTCATCATTAAACTGAACATTATTACCCGGCTGATTGCCTTCATGAAATCTATACAATGGAGAGAAAACATTCATCTCCTCCCATCGCATAAGCAATTCCTTGGAGCGGCGCATGTGCATGATAGTGGTGTAACCACCAACATCTGAATGAGATATTCCAAATCCTGACATCGCCAACGATAATGTTGCAGGTATTACTGATGGCATTCCATCATCGATTGACCAATCCACATGCTGATCTCCCGTCCACATCATTGCTGAATCCTTAACCGTTCCTGTGTATCCTGCTCTAGTGAAAAAGAATACTTCATCCTGAGCCCCACACTCTTCTATCGCTTCACGATTAAGCTTGGCCCATATAGCTGGCCAGCTGTTATGGAGAAATTTGGCATCTCCGTTGAATAACACAGCATCATCTGGAAGATATTCTCCAAAATCTGCCATCCATCCGCCCATGCCTATACCAATCATGTTTTCCTTTATAAGACCTTTGTACCATTCATAGGCTGCTGGATTTGTGAAATCAACCATCGCTGCAGGAAAAGTGGTAATGGTAACTAAATAATCTTCCCCATCTTTATTTTTAACGCAGTACCCCTTTTCTTTGGCTTCCTGATATATATCTTTTTCAAGCGCGATGAAAGGATTAATGTATCCCAAGAAACGGACGCCTTTAGATTTCCACTCTTTTATTTTGTCTGGAAGATTTGGATATTGCTCCTCACTATATCTCCAGTTCCACATTACCTGATAACCAAACCCAGTACATCTGCATCCACACCAGTCTTGGCACCAAACACCTACAACCTTTGCGCCAGCCTCATCTAATTCCTTAAGCTTACAATCTATATTTCCACAACCATCAAAGCCTTCTACAACTTTGTCTCCATCCTTCACCCAGTCTTGCATAGCGATTATGCCACCGTCATATATCCAGTCTGGCAATTTGCGCTGTCTGCCAAGCAGAGCCGTAAGCTTCTCTGATAGTTCCTCAAAGCTTTCAGCTTTTTCACTATAAATGCGAGGAAGCTCTTGTGTATATATAGTGATAGAGCCTGGCTTCGTGAAATCAAATTCACCATATGCATTCATATCAACATGAAAGTAATACTTGTCTGATGAAATAAATGTAGGCTGAACATAATATGATTCGTATTTATCAAATCTTAGTTTTTTATTAGGACGTTTTCCTCTTATCTTTTCCTTGATAAGCTTTTTCGAAATACGATTTGCATTTTGATGCTCAGCAACCCAAATCCTTACATTTTGTCCTTTTAAATCAAACTCTGAATATGTTTCACCACAACCATAAATATGCTCCTCACTGTTGGTAGGGAATGTAAGCCAAAACCTGTTCGCTTCCCCATGATTGCCTTCAATCTGAACCATGCTTAATTCTTTTTTATCACCAGCCTCGGATAAAACTAATTTGAATGTTTGATTTTTATTTGGTGTCGAAAGAATTACTTCAACGCCATTTTCAGTTTTCTGTTCTGAGACAATCTTGCATTTTTCTTTCCAGTGAATCTTCTGCTTATATTTAAAACTGCCTCTATCCATGGTGAAGTTGTTTTCGCCAAATCCAACTTCCACTGTAAGATTCTTGTAATCTACTATAGTAATTCCCCCTTTACGCATTTAATTAACTCTCTTAATTAATTTAAACCTATTTTAGTTTAATGAGTTCCTTTTATCAACCATTTTCCACTTATTTATAAATGAAAAATTACACAAAAATAGAAGCCCTATTTTTGGGCTTCTACAATTGCTTCATATAAATCATCATATTCTTCAAATGCAGGATACTGTGGGTAATCCTTTTTTATTGCATCTGTTGTTCTGAAGAGGAATCCTGCCTTTGATGCTTCAATCATAGCTAAATCATTGAAGCTATCACCACTTGCTATTGTCTCAAATCCACAAGACTGTAACGCACGAACTGTGGTAAGCTTACTCTTTTCACAGCGCATCTTATAGCCAGTGATTTCTCCGTTATCTGCAACCACCAATTCATTACAGAAAATGGTTGGCATGCCAAGCTTTTCCATAAGCGGTCCTGCAAACTGTGAAAAGGTATCGCTGATAATGATTACTTGGCCAAAGGCTCTAAGTTTATCTAAGAATTCCTTTGCTCCAGGAAGAGGATCAATTCCTGCAATAGTTTCCTGTATCTCTTTTAATCCAAGACCATGCTCTTTCAAGATACCAATTCGATAATTCATAAGCTTATCGTAATCAGGCTCATCTCTTGTAGTTTTTTCAAGCTCAGGAATTCCTGTAGCTTTCGCAAATGCAATCCAAATCTCTGGAACTAAAACACCCTCTAAATCCAAACATGTAACAAACATAATATTCTCCCAATATATTAATAGAATCTAATTGCTGATATTATTCCACCTAATGCTGCTTTTCTCTCGTTAAACTCATGTTCTGTCATTTCCTGAGTAATGAATCCTGTTTCGTCATCTAAATCAAGATTTGCATATTCTACATTTTCGAATTCATTCTCGATATTTGACTGGAGAGCTGAAGTTCTAACGAAGTATCTAAATTTCTGCTCGTTAGCATCTGCAAGCTCAAGCTTTTCAGCAGACCATCCGATTCTAACATGTTTGTCTACGTTTCTTGCAAGGAAAACCATATCTCCAACTACCGCTGAAGCTGTTGGAAGAGCACCTGCTCCTGCACCGTAGTACATTGATTCGCCAAGCATATTACCGCGTACTGAAACTGCATTCATAACACCTGCCACATGGTAAATCATCTGACTAGGCTTTACTAAAAATGGTGCTACGCGGCATGTGTAAGTATCCCCAACCTTTGTGCTACGTGCAACCAACTTGATGCTGTAGCCCATTGACTTAGCATACTTGAAATCTGTTGCTGTTATTTTGCTGATTCCTTCTGTTGGTATCTCATTGAAATCAACATTTTTACCTGAAACAAGAGAAGTGAGAATAGCAATTTTTCTGCAGCTATCATGGCCTTCAACATCTGCTGTTGGATCCTTCTCTGCGTAACCAAGTGACTGAGCTTCAGCTAATATTTCATCATAATCGCTACCAAACTGTTCCATATTTGTAAGCATGTAGTTTGTTGTGCCATTACAAATAGCTGACATCTCTTCGATAACATCACCTGTGAGGCAAGCTGTAAGTGTACGTATAATTGGTATTCCGCCACCAACTGCTGCTTCAAACACAAAGTTTACGTTGTTGTTCTTGGCTATTTTCATCAACTCAGCACCCTTGTCTGCTACAAGTGCCTTGTTAGATGTAGTAACTGATTTTCCTGCCTCAAGCATAGCCTTAACAAAAGTAAATGCTGGCTCAACACCACCCATAGTTTCAACAACTACTTTTACTTCTTTGTCTTTAGCTATTTCTTTGTAATCCTTTACGAAGCATTCTTCATGTGGGTCACCAGGGAAATCTCTAAGGTCAAGAATATACTTAAGCTCTAGTGGCTCACCAAGTCTTTCTTTAATGATGTCACTATTAGTATCAAGAACTTTTGCTACACCAGAACCTATTGTTCCGTATCCCATAATTGCTACTTTCATGTTGTCACTCCCTTGCTAATATTTTTACGTAATGGACACCGTTAATGTTTTCAATTGCGCTAACTAGATCCGAAAAATCCCCTGAATCTTCAAGAACATCTACCGAGATGGTGAGAGTTGCAAATCCCCCTACAGGGATACTTTGATGAATCGTAAGAATATTTACATGGAAATGAGCCATCACATCCAATACACTAGACAAAATACCAGGCTCATCCTCTAGTTGAATGACCATATTTACCGTTTTACCCTTGGTGTCCTCATGGAATGGAAATATGTCATCCTTATACTTATAGAAGGAACTTCGGCTTATTCCTACAGACTCCGTTGCCTCTTGTACAGAATCGCATTTCTTTGTTTCAAGAAGCTTCTTAGCCGCCACAACCTTAAGTAATACCTCAGGTACAGCTTTTTCTTTTAATACAAAATAGGTAGTTTTCTCTGCCATATATCCTCCAAAAGTGTCTTTCGTACAAAAACATTTGTACTCGTTCAGAAGATAATAACATTAAAAGCTACCTATTTCAAGTCCTAATTCATATCTGTGGCTCCTCTATCTGGGCATCCCAGTGAAAGCCATTTTAAATAAGCATTCATAAATGGTGTAATCTTGCCATCAAGCACCGCATCAGTGTTTCCTGATTCCTCACCAGTACGCAAATCTTTTACCATTGTATAAGGCTGTAATACATAAGATCTGATTTGGTTTCCCCAGCCTATTTCAGAAACCTCACCACGAATTCCGCTGGCCTTTGCAGCATTTTCTTCCTGTTTTAACAAAAGAAGCTTTGTTTTTAACATCTGCATTGCCTTATCGCGGTTTTGATGTTGGCTTCGTTCATTCTGACATGTAACAACAATTCCTGTTGGGAAGTGTGTGATACGAATGGCAGAACTTGTTTTGTTGATATGCTGTCCGCCGGCACCTGAAGAACGATATGTATCAACTCGGATATCATCATCCTTAATCTCAACATCAACATCTTCTTCTATATCTGGCATAACATCACAGGAAGCAAAGGATGTCTGACGCTTTCCCTGTGCATTGAATGGTGAAATACGAACAAGTCTGTGAATACCTTTTTCTGATTTAAGATATCCGTATGCATTTTCGCCATTAACCTGGAATGTAACGGATTTGATCCCCGCTTCATCGCCTTCCAGGTAATCTAATTCATCAACTTCAAAGCCTGCATCTGAAGCCCAGCGAGTGTACATGCGGTATAACATCTGTACCCAATCGCATGCTTCCACACCGCCTGCACCTGAATGAAGAGTTACAATAGCACTATCAGCATCATATTCTCCAGATAGTAGTGTTTTCATTCGAAGTTTCTCTAATGATTCTTCGAACTCCTCTATCAATACACCTACTGTATCAACTATTTCCTGGTCCTCTTCCTCGTTGCCAAGTTCAATATAGTCTTCTATTTCTTTATATAAGTCCTCAAGTTTATCTATGACTGAAACATCATCCTTCATGGACTTTAATTCCTTCATTTTGGCTGTAGATACCGCTGCATCTGTCCAAAAATCCGGTGCTTCCATTTCGCGCTCAAGCTCTTCTATACGAGCCTTTTTTGCTGCGACGTCAAAGTGAATCCCTCACTTCCGTCATAGAATTTTTCTGCGCTGTTAAGCGCTGCTTGAACTGATCAAGTTCTATCACGAAATCACCTCTTTTCAATAATGGCAATAGTTTAAATACTAATTAGAAGCTAAAACCTCTAATGCTTTTTGTATTTGGTTATCTAAGTCTACACTATATGCATCATCTTCACCACCTAAAAACTCATATTCGAGAACTTCATCTGGTGTGATACCTGTTCCGTGGATGCACTCTCCACTAGGTGTGTAGTATGTCTGAGTAGTAAGCTTTACAGCTGAACCATCTGTCAAAGGAATTGTTGATTGAACAATACCTTTACCAAATGTCTGTGTTCCAATAATTGTTCCATAATCAAAATCACGAATTGCGCCAGTAAATATTTCAGCTGCTGAAGCTGTATTTCCATTTACTAAAACAGTCATAGGAATGGATTTGTAATTTGCTGCATCTGATGTGTAATCTTCTCTGTTTCCAGCTTTATCCATTGTATATACTACTGTGCCTTCAGGAAGCAGATAATCTAGAATATCAACTACTGAATCTAACAATCCACCACCATTGTTTCTCATATCAAAAATAACTGATGTCATTCCCTGAGCTTCAAGGTCTTCGTAAGCTGCTACAAAATCATCATATGTTCCATCAGTAAACTGAGATACCTGAATGTATCCAACATTATTATCAAGCATCTGGTGCTCTACTGTAGGTGTTGAAATTGATGCACGAGTGCATGTAACAGTCATTTCTTCACCTTCGCGATTAATGACTAATTCAACATCTGTACCCTCATCGCCGCGGATATGTTGTACAAAAACATCCAAATCTTCTTCGGTTGCAATGTTTCCATCGGCTGAAACAATAATATCGCCTTCCTGTAGACCAGCTTTCTCTGCAGGTGTATCAGCATATACCTTTGTGATTGCTACTTCACCTGTTTCAGCGTTCTTCTGAAGAAGTGCACCAATACCGGCATAATTACCTGTAAGTGTGTCCATTAAATCCTCGTATTCTTCTGCTGTATAGTATGCAGAATATGGATCATCAAGACTTTCCACGATACCAGCATAAACACCATCGATTAATGTCTGATCATCAACATCCTGATAATAGTAATTCTTAATTATGTAGAGGATTGTCTGTAGCTTGCTTTCTGATGTGGCAGAATCCTCTGTCAATGTATCAATCACTCCCTGTGAGCTATCTGACACAGAGGTCTTACGACCAAATAAAACAATAACTGCTACTAATGTAGCAAGTAAAAATCCTACAATTAAGCCAACTGTTGTGCCAATTACTACGGGCCATTTACTAGTCTTTGGCTTTTCTTGAAGCTCTGGTGAATAGTTAGATTCGTATTCTGTATTCATATATAATGCCTTTCCTTTATATTGATAAGAGTGCCTTAGCTACTGCCAAGGCACTCCACGTAACTTGAAATATTATACTAGACTCTAAGATGCTTATGCAAGGTTACTCGTGAGCCAAACCAACCGATACCAATTCCAAGTACTAATGAAATAGGAACCAATGTATTGAATATAGTCTCGATTGGGATAAATGATACCATGCTGCTGAGGAAATTAAACTCCGATGCAGCATACTCTATTACCTTGCCATATATAAAGTACAAAAGTAAAAGTGGTATAGCAGAACCAATCAATCCAATAAACACACCTTCTACCACGAATGGCTGTCTAACGAATGCATCCTTTGCACCTATTAATTTCATGATTGCGATTTCTTCTCTTCGAACAGAAATACCAACCATTACTGTATTACTAATCAAGAATACTGATACTGCAAGAAGAATAATTACGATAGCCATTGAAACGATTGTAATAGCTTTATTAATATCTGTAAGTGTTTTAGCAGCCACTTCTGATTTATTTACCTGACGTACTCCATCAAGTCCTTCAAGGAATGAAACCAAGGTAGACTGCATCGAAACATCACTAAGATAGATTTCGTAGTTTGCTGAATTTGCAAGAGGATTATCATCTGCAAATCCTGCTGCCAAATCTTCATTTCCACCAAAATATTCTTCTTTGTATTCTTCCCAAGCCTGATCTGCTGAAATAAAATCATAGCTTGCTACTTCTGGGCGTTTTGAAATCTCTTCTCCTATTTCGTCTATGCGTGTCTGTGAGATTCCCTCATCAAAGAAAACTGTAACCGCTACACCTTCCTCTGCTGATTTAACCATTGCCTGGAAGTTTGTTCCTAAGGAATAAAATATACCAAACAAAAAAATACAGGCAGTCATAGTTGCTATTGACGCCAGAGAAAACATTTTATTTCGCCAAACGTTTTTCAAACCTTGGCCGATGTTGTAAATATGTGTACTAATCTTCATAGTCATCACCTCCAACATCGCTAACTACCACGCCTTTTTTGATGGTGATAACTCGTTTATTCATTGCTCTAACTATTTCCATATTGTGGGTAACTACTACTACAGTTGTTCCCCTTTGATTGATTTCATCCAAAAGTCGCATGATTTCCCATGTGTTATCGCTATCAAGATTTCCTGTAGGCTCATCTGCAAGGATAATCTTTGGCTCGTTTACAAGGGCTCTTGCTATTGCAACACGCTGCTGCTCTCCACCAGAAAGCTGACTTGGACGAGATTTATATTTAGCTGCAAGTCCAACTAATGAAAGCATAGTTGGTACTTTCTTTTTTATTTCTCTGTTTGATGACTCTACAACTTTCATTGCAAAGGCAACATTTTCGTAGACATTTCTATCAGGCAAAAGTCTGAAGTTTTGGAATACAACTCCAACATTTCTACGGTACATTGGAATCTTTTTATGTGTAACCTTTTTAAGGTCCTGTCCATTAATATAGATTTTTCCTTTTGTAGGCTCTAATTCCTTTAATAACAATCGAATCAGGGTGGATTTACCTGAACCACTATCACCCACTACGAATACAAACTCGCCTGGATCAATGTGTATTGTAACATCTTCCAAAGCTGGTTTTCCAACTTCATACGATTTACTAACATGATCTAATCGTATCAATATCAATACCTCATTTCTATAAAACTAAGTGTACTTAGAATTTTTCATCTTCCATATACTTCATGTATTTTACAACCATTAAGGCAATTTTGAAAGTGATTGCATCTTCAAAAACTCGTAAATCTAATCCTGTGCTCTTTTCAAGCTTATCAAGACGATATACAAGAGTGTTTCTGTGAATATATAACTGTCTAGATGTCTCAGAAACATTTAAGCTATTCTCGAAGAATTTATCAATAGTTGTAAGAGTCTCTTCGTCAAAATCATCAGGAGATTTGTTATCGAAGATTTCTGATATAAACATCTTGCAAAGTGGAATAGGTAACTGGTAAATAAGACGTCCTATTCCAAGAGCTGAGTAGGCAATGATTTTCTTCTCATTAAAGAAGATTTTACCAACATCCATAGCCATAGAAGCTTCTTTGTAAGAACGAGAAACCTCTTTGATTTCACCAACAACTGTACCATAAGAAACGCGAATATTCTTATTATCCTTGTCATGGAATGCATCGATTATAACTGCAGCAATTTTATCTACATCCTCGAATGTATCATTCTCTCCAAGTTCCTTAACTACAATAATATTGTGCTCATCAACTGCTGTCACAAAATCCTTTGTCTTGCCGCCAAATACTGAGCGAACTCTATCAAGCTCGTCGCCGTCTTTGTCTGGGCCAACTTCAACAATCATAACAACTCTTCGCGCATTAATATCCACATGAAGCTTCTTAGAACGATTATAGATATCAACAAGAAGTAAGTTGTCGAGAAGCAAATTCTTAATAAAGTTATCTTTATCGAAACGCTCCTTATAAGCAATCATTAATTCCTGTACATGGAAAGCAGCAATCTTTCCAACAGTAGATGCTTCTTCGTCATCCCCTTTGGCTAAAATAACAAATTCCAACTGCTGATCATCAAATACCTTAAAGAAGTGATACCCTAAAGCCACCTGGCTATCTGCCTCAGATGCTGCAAACACAGCTATAGCGTCTGCAAACTGAGCTGTATCATTAAAAGTAGATGCGCATACAACACCGTCAGAATCAGTCACTGCTAAATCTACTTTTGTAAGCTGATGTAATCCTTCAATTGTATTTTGCATGATTTGATTAGAAATCATAGGTCGTACCTCCTGATTAACTATGCAATATTAACAATGCCAAAACCTTTTTTTGCATACAAATTCACATAACCTATGCTCATTCTAATATAAATAACCAAAAAATGAAATAGTAAACTTATATTTATTTATGCAAATTCACAACTAGCCATAAAATTGCAATTATGTGGAGATTTTGTGAACAGAAAATCAAATCCGGCTATTGTCAGATAATATGCAGCATATTCAGATATTTTTTCTTCTCTTTTAAAGTCAAGCATATTAAGCAATTTTACAAGTTTTGTTGATTTAAGACAAAACAAGCGTTCTCGAAAATTGTGGATAACTTTTATGATTCGTTCACAATTTCTGTGGATAAAGTGGATAAATGGTTTACAAGTCCGAATTTACGTGATGATTGTGTGATTTTTTGTTGAAAAAATATTTCATTTCCACATTGTCTGAAATTATATTCTAGTTTAACAATTTCTGTTTTTGTGCAAATTTTCACTAAACGGTTCCAGTATTCCAAAACATGTTTTCTGACAATTGGTGTCAAATTATTATAAATATTATTATTTTAACTGTTCTATCCTAACGGATTCACAATATAACATTTCGCCTTATATCATAAAAAAGGCACCGCCTAAATGCGGTGCCTCAAAATTCTTTAATTAGAAGATTCTTCTGATTGCAAGAATCTGCTTGTAGTTTACATTTGAATATGTAATACCAGTTCTGTATGTAGACGCATGGAGTAACTGACCGTTACCAGCATAAATACCAACATGACCTGAGTAACAAACGATATCACCTGGCTGCATCTCATCATAAGATACTCCATAACCAACGCTACGAAGTGCACTTGATGAATGAGGTAAGCTTACACCAAATGCTGAGTAAACACTCATTACAAATCCTGAACAGTCTGTTCCGTTTGTAAGAGATGATCCACCGTAAACATATGGATTACCTACAAACTGTGCACCATAAGCAACTACTGAGCTTCCATCTGAACCAGAAGGAGCTGAGTATGACTTGCTTGATGAAGAAGATGAAGATGATGAGCTTGCTTTCTCAACTGCAGCTGCTGCCTGAGTAGCTTTCTTAGCTGCTTCCTGAGCCGCTTTCTTTTCTTCCTCTTCCTTTGCTAATCTTGCGATTTCAGCGTTCTTAGACTCTGCTACTGTAAAGTCTGTAGAAAGATCAACGTAATCTGTGCTGACATAACCTTCACCAGCGTTACATGTAACCTTTACCCAACCTGTATCAGCCATTGACTCATCAATAACTGTAAGGTCATCACCTACAGGAATCAAATCTATGATGTCGGATTCTGTAGTAGCTTCCTCACGAACGTAAAGAGTAGTTGTCTTAACTGTAGCTAAGCGTCTTGAAACTTCCTTTGCAAGTTCCTGATCACCCTGAACTACGTATTCGCTCTTTACATAACCTGTAACATCACCAGATGTGATAAGTAACCATGTACCATCTTCTGCCTCAACAGTTTCAGAAACTGTAGCAGCTGAGTTGTTATATAACTTTCCGACATAATCGCTATCAGCTGATGCCGACTCACGAATATATACGAAATTATCTACCTGAGCAATTGCAATATCTGCATATGGATTGTCCTCAGATGCAGCAACAGTACTAGCTTCGTTATCTGCTAACTGTGATTCTGCAGCAAGTATATTTGCATTTGCAATCATATCATTAACTGAAAGCTGTGCACCTGCGAAAGCAGTATAGTCTGTTGTTTCTAAAACGCCTGTTGCACTAGATAATGCGCTGACACCTGATGTAGCTGTAGCAGCACTAGCGCTAAATGAAAGGCTTGAAACAACAACACAAGCAGCAAGTGTATAACTAACAGCTTTTGTCATTTTTGAATTCATTCTGTAAAAAAACCTCCGAATTTGTTACAAACTTATTACAACTGTTGTCATTATATAATCTAACAGTGAATGTGTCAAGTCCGATTTAACCCTGCATTTTCTTATAATCTGAAAATATGTTGAGTTTGTAACATTTTAGTAAACTATTTTAAATTTAAATAATTGGTTATAGATGTTATTGCATTCGCCCCATCAGCGGTTGCAGTAATTACCTGACGTAATTGCTTTGTTCTAACATCTCCTGCTGCAAATACTCCTGGAATATTAGTCTCGCATGTTTCGTCTGCAACAATATAGCCTCTTTCATCTAATGAAGGAAGACCCGAAATAGTTTTGGTGTTTGGCACTGTACCTACCGCAATAAATACACCATCTACTTCTAGTTCTCTTTCTTCATTTGTTTTCTTATTCTTAATAAGAAGTTTTTCAACTGAATCATTTCCAATTATAGATTCAACTGTGGAATCCAATACCAACTCTACATTATCAAGAGACTTGATTTGGTTTTGTAAAACTACAGCTCCTCTAAACTCATCTCTTCTATGAATAAGATAAACTTTTTTGCAGGTTCTAGCTAAATAAGCTGCATCCTCGAGGGCTACATCTCCACCGCCAACTACAGCCACTACCTTATCTTTGAAGAATGCACCATCACATGTAGCGCAGTAAGAAACGCCCATGCCTGAAAACTCATCCTCACCAGGACATCCAAGCTTTCTGTTTGTTGCTCCGGTAGCAATAATAACTGTCTTAGTCTGGAAAGTTTCTTTTTTAGTAACAAGCTCTTTTGTCTGCCCATTGTCTACTATGGAAGTAACACGACCTCTAGCGAACTCAACTCCAAGCTTTTCACAATGCTGCTTCATAGCCTCTGCCAACTCGGTGCCTGATACTCCCGGAATACCAGGATAATTATCTACCTCGTATGTGTTGAGTATCTGACCACCGCTGATAGAACTTGTGTCTAATACAAGAATATTATAGCCAGCTCTCTTACCATATATTCCAGCAGCAAGGCCAGCAGGCCCCGCTCCTATAACAATAACATCATAAACCATAACACTTCTCCGAATTTATTTGATTGCAATTGCCTCTGCTTCCAAGAGAACATCCTTTGGAATACGAGCAACTTCAATACATGAACGAGCTGGAAATGGCTCTGGGAAGTACTTTGCATATACTTCATTAATTGCTGCGAAATCATCCATGTTTTTAATGAAGACTGTTGTTTTAACAACATTTCCCATGGATGTACCGGCTGCCTCTAACAATGCGCTCATGCTCTTGAATACTCTGTCAGCCTGTGCTGCAGCACCTTCAGGAATAACACCTGTTTCTGGATCAACTGGAATGATACCTGATGTATAAACCATTCCATTTACCTCGATGGCCTGTGAATATGGGCCAATTGCTGCTGGCGCAGCTGTTGTTGAGATTACATTTTTCATAAGTATGTCCTCCTTATAGTTTGCGTATCTTTCCATCTACTAAGGAAATCTTTCTTTCCTTGTAGAGTCTTCCAATAGCACGTTTAAAAGCTGCTTTTGAAAGACCTGTTTCCCTTTTTATAACTTCTGGTGATGCCTTTTCTGAGAATGGCAATACACCAGCATAGCTATCTATTAAATCAAGTAACGCTTCTGCATCATCTTCCATTTGGATGTATGCTTTATCTCTGATTGTAACATCGCATTTACCGTCTTCTTTGATGCCTGTGATGCGAACCATAAGAACATCGCCAACTCGGTACTTGCTAGTATCCTCATGCCTTGGAATCATTGCAGAATATTTATCCTCGATAGCAACGAAAGTGCCAAAGTCATGTCCAAATTCGTAAATTCTAGCTTCTACTTCGTCACCAACCTGATATGGTGGTTTTGTAGAAAGCATCTCGTATAAGCCCTTCATGCTGGCGCAAAGGCGCTGACTTTTATCGATGTACACTCTAACTAAAATCTCGTCACCCTCAGATGGCTGCTTTGTCATTTCCTTGAAAGGAAGGAATAAATCTTTTTCTAATCCCCAATCAAGGAATGCACCTACTTTATTGACCTGGCTAACTGAAAGAACACCCATCTGGCCAAAAGTAAGCTTTGGAGTATTTGTTGTACAGATTAATCTATCCTTAGAATCCTTGTATACAAATACCTTTAGCTCATCTCCGATTTTGGCATTCTCCGGAACCTGCTTCTTTGGCAAAAGAACTCTTTCTGTTCCATCTGAAAGATAAACACCAAACTCAACTTTCTTTTCTATTTTTAAAACTTGTATTTCGCCTAATTTCATTATTTGTACTCCACTATTGTATAAACTTCATCTTCTTTTTTGAGAACTACCTGATATCCCTGTTCTATTTTTCCTATATACACATCTAGCTTGTCATCTAACAATGCTGCTTTTTTGTAGTTGATATTGATTGTATTGAATGACTGCTCTGGTAAGTAATAACGGGTGACATCTATGTAGTGAGAGTTATTCATGTGGTTGTTTGTGTCCAAATATCTGTCTGTAACTGTAAACTCTCCAACTTTTTCTATGTCTGCACTGAGCCTTAACTTGTTGTGATTTAAATCAAACTGAGGAAGGCTTGCATCCTCCGGATAAGCTTTTGCAATTTCTTCTGTAAATCTGGATGGTTTGAGCTTATCCAAATCCATAAGTACCCAGAGGGAATCTGCATAAACCAAAACCTCTCCATCCTCGGTTTCGATTGAATAAAGACGGTGCGCCATCATGCCTCTAACCTGATATGGCCATGTGCATACCTTTACTTTCTCTGAATACCTTGGCAATCTTTTAATATGTATTTCATAGCTTGTCACAAACCAGCCTAGTCTTTTGGGAGCTAAATAATATACACCAACGCCAACATCATCAGAATGAAAACAGCTACAGTTTTGCATGTAATTAACTAAGCCAAAATATGTGAGATCAAGATTAGCATCAACTTCACTGTATTTAATTCTGTCCTGATACGAATACATCACTTACCTCCAAAACCACCGTTAGCAAATATTATATATTAACAGTTTGATTTGTTCCATAAATTTCAGGTAAAAAAAAGACCTAAGCTAATGCTTAGGTCTTAGCTGGCCCACAAGGATTCGAACCTTGAAATGACGGAGTCAGAGTCCGTTGCCTTACCATTTGGCGATGGGCCAATATTATTCGCTGAGCGCTTTGTTTCAACTGCTTTACCGCGTCAACGAATGCTATTATAGAGCATAGATTTTAAAATAGCAAGCACTTTTTTCAACTTTTTTTAAAATTTTAAAATCTGGCCATCTAAAATATCGAATTTAACCTGCGAATCCCACGTAATTTCGGCATTTCCCGCAGTTTTGTCTGCGATAATTTTTTCTAGATTTTCTTTAAAATTACATTCGACTACAGAAGAAATTATTACTTCCGCTCCAAAATCTGTATTTAAAATTGGAAGATTATTTTCTCTAAGAACATATTCTATTTTTCCATAACCATTGTAGTCTGTTTTTATTTCACATGGATATCCATCTTTAGGTTCAAGAATCTTGCAATTCTTCAGTCCCTCCTGGACAGCCGACTGATATGCTCGCACAAGGCCACCTGTCCCCAAAAGAACTCCACCAAAATAACGAGTCACCACTACTGCACAGTTATGAATGTTTTCTCTAAGAAGAACATCCAGCATAGGACGACCTGCTGTCTGCGCAGGTTCACCATCATCGTTGCACCTAGTGACTTCGTTGTTGTTTCCAATAACAAAGGCTGAGCAATTATGTCTTGCATCCCAAAATTCTTTCTTTTTTTCAGAAATAAAATCTACAGCCTCTTTTTCAGTTGTAACGGGGCAAATATGAGCAATAAATCTCGATTTCTTTTCTTCTATCTCCCCTGTTCCGCCTTCATATACAATTCTAAAAGTCTTATTATCCATGTGGTTTATTATAAAGGATAATTTTGGTATAATGAAGTCTAAATTGGAGGTTATTATGAATTACGGAAAAGAAAATGCAGCTAAGCAATCCGCTCAGCTTTCAGGACGTAAGAAGCGAAAACGTCACAGTGCCGGATTGGCCATTATTCGTATTTCGCTGATATGCATCGTCTCTGTAGTCGTAGCTGGTGGTATTTTTGCTTACCTCTATGCAAAGAATCTCATTGACCAGCTTCCAGATGTATCCACAATCGATATCTCACCAACTGGCTACATGAGTACAGTTTATGATTCAGACGGAAATGAAATCGAAACCTTAGCATCAACAGGTGCCAATAGAACCTATGTTACTTTAGATAATATTCCTATCGATTTACAACATGCTTTCGTTGCAATCGAGGATGCTCGATTCTATGAGCATAATGGTATTGATCCACAGGGTATTATAAGAGCAGCAATGCAAGGTATCCTGGACGGTTTCCATTTTTCTCAGGGTGCCAGTACAATCACCCAGCAGTTACTTAAAAATAACTACTTCACCACATGGACATCAGAGCGAACTAAGCTTGATAGTATTAATCGAAAAATACAGGAGCAATACCTAGCCGTTCAGCTTGAAAAAATAGTTAGTAAAGATGTTATTTTAGAGAACTACCTTAACAGTATCAACTTAGGTCAGAACACACTTGGAGTTGAAGCAGCAGCTGAGAGATACTTTAATAAATCTGTTTCGGATTTAACCCTTTCAGAATGCGCAGTTATCGCTGGAATTACACAGAATCCAACAAAATACAATCCTATCTCTCATCCAGAGGAAAACGCAACACGCCGTAAAAAGGTGCTTAAAAATATGTTGGATCAGGGTTACATCACAGAGAGCGAATACGAAACAGCTCTCGCAGATGATGTTTACGATAGGATTCAGGTACTCAACACCGAGATTTCTACATCATCAACTTCTTATTTTGTTGATGCGTTGACAGATGAAGTTATTGAAGATTTACAAACAAGACTTGGTTACACAGAAACTGAAGCTTATTCACTATTATATTCAGGCGGTCTTTCAATTTACTCTACACAAGATACTTCAATTCAAAATATCGTAGAGGAAGAAATAAACAATACTGACAACTATAAGGGAATTGAAAAATATTCATTCTCATATAGATTGACCATTACAAAATCAGATGGCTCAACTGCCAATTATTCTGATACCACAATGCTTTCTTATTACCAGTCAAGTAACTCTAGCTACACTCTTGAGTTTGACTCAGAAGAGGAAGCAGCTGCTGCAATCGAAGAATACAAGGCAGCAATTATGGAAGATGGCGATGAAATCGCTGGAGAATCTGTAACATACACACTTCAGCCTCAGGCTGCAATGACAATTATGGACCAATACACTGGTCAGGTTGTTGCAATGGTTGGTGGACGTGGCGATAAGACAGCAGCCAAGACTCTTAACAGAGCTACAGGTATTACTCGTCAGCCAGGTTCAACATTCAAGGTTATTGCTTGTTATGCTGCTGCACTTGATGCAGGCGGAATGACACTTGCTTCTGTTGAAAATGATATGCCAACTACATATGCAGATGGCACTTCACTTAAAAACTACAACAACACATACCTTGGCTGGACCAATATCAGAACTGCCATTACAAACTCTATCAACGTTGTTACTGTTGAAGTAATGGGCGATATCGGAACAAGCCTTGGCTTCCAATATGCAAAAGATTTAGGAATTACAACATTGACTGATGGCGATAACAACCAGGCTCTCGCTCTTGGTGGTATCACAAATGGTGTTACTAACGTAGACCTAACATCAGCATATGCTACAATCGCAAATGGCGGTGAATACAATTCACCAATCTTCTACACTACTGTAGTTGATCATCAGGGAAATATAATTCTTGATAATAGAGATAACACTTCAACTAGAGTATTAAAAGAAACAACTGCTTGGTTACTTACAAGCGCTATGGAAGACGTTATGACTTCCGGCACTGGTACAGCTGCCAACTTTGATGTAAATGGTATTGCTGTAGCCGGCAAATCCGGTACTACAACAAAGAATCGTGATACAGTCTTTGCAGGCTTCACTCCATACTATACAGGCGTTATTTGGGGCGGATTTGACGACAATACACCTCAAAGCTACACAACCTACTCAAAGGTTATTTGGAAGGCTGTAATGAGCCGAATTCACGAGAATCTATCTGCTAAAGACTTTACAATGCCAGATGGAATTGTTACTGCTCAAGTATGTAAAAAATCAGGCAAGCTTGCCATTGGCGGTGTTTGCGACTGCGACCCTCGAGGTTCTATGGTTTACACCGAGTACTTCGAGGAAGGCACCGAACCTACAGAATACTGTGATAAGCATTATCTCGGTACTGTTTGTACTCAGTCACACATGTTTGCAAATTCAGAATGTCCTGCCTACTCAGGAGTATTTATTGTAGGCGCAGCTGCCGGCACTGCTGACGAAGCATACGGCGTAGATGCTGCAACATTCGGAACATATTGCCCATACCACGGCGGCTACCAGATGCCAAATACCGGTGTGATTGGTGGTTCATCATCCACGACAAGTGATTCTTCCGGAGGCAGCGAAGGAACCATTCAAATAATTGGTGGCGAATAAAACACAACTCAAAAGGCCCCGCTCAATTAAGAGCGGAGCCTTTTTTATTATCATTATTTTATACTTCGAAAATCATGTCTCCGTAGCTTGGCATTGGCCAGCATTCCTTGTCTACAATCATTTCTAAGGCGTCTACAGGAGCACGAAGCTCTTCCATAGCCTTTATAACTTCATCGTGGTAGAAGTTGGCTTTTTCGCAGCTAGAAGCCTTCATAGTATATGCCTTATTGTTTGTCTCTTTAAGCTTTACAAGGGCTTCTTTTGCTTCACGTAGATGGTTAGATACCTTAATGAGAAGCTCCTTCTGTGTGCTTACATCAGCCTCAGGACAAGCATCCTGAATTGTACCGATAGAAAGTCCAAGCTCTGTAGCATAGCCTATTACAGCTGGAATAATCTGCTTAGAAGCCATATCTATCATGGTCTTAGCTTCAATATTGATTGACTTGATATACTGCTCATATTCGATTTCTGCACGTGATTCAAGCTCTACCTTTGAGAATACACCAAACTTTTCAAACATTGAAACTGTCGCATCTGTTGTAAGAGCAGGAATTGCTTCTACCAAAGAATTGATGCTTGGCAAGCCTCTCTTCTTTGCTTCTTCAATCCACTCTTCTCCGTATCCGTTTCCGTTGAATACGATGCGCTGATGCTCTGTAGCAAGCTTCTTAATCATATCATGAACTGCACTATCAAAATCCTTTGCTTTCTCAAGCTCATCACAAGCCTCGCAAAGTGCTTCTGCCATGATTGTATTGAGAACTACGTTTGGCTCGCCAACTGAATCCTGTGAACCAACCATTCTGAATTCGAACTTATTTCCAGTAAATGCAAATGGTGATGTACGGTTTCTATCTGTAGCATCTTTTCTAAAGTCTGGAAGTGTTTTAACGCCTGTAGCAAGCTTTTCACCCTTCTTTGACTTAGTAGCAGTACCAGTAGAGATAAGCTGTCTTAAAACGTCCTCTAACTGCTCTCCAAGGTATACAGAGATGATTACAGGAGGTGCTTCATTTCCACCTAATCTGTGATCATTACCAACGTCTGATGCAGATTCACGAAGAAGATCTGCATGTAAATCAACAGCCTTAAGAACAAGACAAAGCACAAGCAAGAACTGGATGTTCTCATGTGGTGATTTACCTGGCTCAAAAAGATTGATTCCATCGTCTGTAACAAGTGACCAGTTATCATGCTTACCTGAACCATTTACGCCTGCGAATGGTTTTTCATGGAGGAGGCACTGTAAACCATGGCGGTTTGCAACCTTTCTAAGAGTCTCCATGATAATCTGGTTGTGATCAACTGCAACGTTGCACTGTGCATAGATTGGTGCAAGCTCGTGCTGAGCTGGAGCAACCTCATTATGCTGTGTTTTAGATGAAACGCCGAGCTTCCAAAGCTCAATATTAACATCACGCATATAAGCTTCAATTCTCTCTGGAATTGAGCCAAAATAATGGTCGTCCATTTCCTGTCCCTTAGGTGGCATTGCACCAAAGAGTGTACGACCTGTATACATTAAATCCTTACGGGCAAGATACATTTCACGGTCAATAAGGAAGTATTCCTGTTCAGCACCAACTGAAGGAATTACACGCTTAGAATTTGTGTTACCAAATAATCTAAGAAGTCTGATTGCCTGCTCTGATAAAACTTCCATAGAACGAAGCAAAGGTGTTTTTTGATCCAAAGCTTCTCCTGTGTATGAACAGAAAGCTGTAGGAATGCAAAGTGTTGCACCTGCTGCATCCTGTCTAACAAATGCTGGAGATGTTGGATCCCAAGCAGTATATCCTCTTGCCTCAAATGTGGCTCTAAGTCCTCCTGAAGGGAACGATGATGCATCTGGCTCACCTTTTATAAGCTCTTTACCAGAAAAGCTCATAAGCACCTTACCACTTGGCAGTGGAGCAGAAATAAATGAATCATGTTTTTCTGCTGTAATACCTGTAAGTGGCTGGAACCAATGTGTGTAGTGGGTTGCACCCTTCTCAATAGCCCACTCCTTCATTTCGTGTGCAATAACATCAGCAGTCTCTAAATCAAGCTCTTCTCCCGCAAGAATAGTCTGCTTAAGCTTCTGATAAGTCTTCTTTGGAAGTCGTTCCTGCATAACTGTATCGTTAAATACATTTTCTCCAAAGATGTCTGCCACATTAAAATATTCTTCCATTTATAAAGTATCCTTTCCCATAACATATATAAAGAAAGACAATCAGCAAGGATCCCCACCGATTGTCTTCCATAAAGCTCATAAGAAAGCTAAATCGGGCAAACCGATTAAGCCTTTCCAACTGAACCGAAAAGTTCCATCTTTTCTTTAACTGTTGCCTTGATAGCATCTGTACCAGGAGCTAAAAGCTTACGTGGATCGAAGCCCTTACCCTCAAGGTCCTTACCAGCCTCAATATATTTACGTGTAGCGTCAGCAAATGAAAGCTGGCACTCTGTGTTAACGTTGATCTTTGAAACACCAAGCTCGATAGCCTTCTTGATCATATCAGCTGGGATACCTGTACCACCGTGAAGTACGAGTGGCATAGCACCTGTCTTCTGCTGAATAGCATCAAGTGTCTCGAAAGAAAGTCCCTGCCAGTTTTCTGGGTACTTACCGTGGATGTTACCGATACCTGCTGCAAGCATATCTACACCAAGGTCAGCGATTGTCTTGCACTCGTTAGGATCAGCACACTCGCCCATACCTACAACACCATCTTCTTCACCACCGATTGAACCAACTTCGCACTCGATAGAAAGGCCAAGTCCGTGAGCAACATTAACAAGCTCTGTAGACTTTGCAAGGTTCTCCTCGAATGGATAGTGTGAACCATCAAACATGATTGATGTGAAACCAGCTTTGATGCACTTGTAGCATCCTTCGTATGTACCGTGATCAAGGTGAAGTGCTACAGGAACTGTAATTCCGAGCTCCTCGTCCATAGCCTTAACCATAGCAGCTACTGTACCGAAGCCTGTCATGTACTTACCAGCACCCTCAGATACACCAAGGATTACAGGTGAGTTAAGCTCCTGAGCTGTAAGAAGAATGGCTTTTGTCCACTCAAGGTTATTAATGTTGAACTGACCAACTGCATAGTGGCCTGCTTTTGCTTTATCAAGCATTTCTTTTGCAGAAACTAACATAATTATATCCTCCATATAATCGTTTTTGGGTTCTAAAGAACCCCATCTACCGCAAATTTTAACATAACGTAAAATTCTATTCAATAGCTATTTCAAGGGCACTGTTCTCGTCTACGACGTTAACAACCTTATGATTGCCACCGAATTCTCCGTCCAATGTCCATGGGACATCTTCACTACATGTAAACTTTATTTCGCTGGTTTGGAAACTGTATACCATCTCTGAATCTGGAATAATACCAGTCATAAAGCCTAGGATTTCATTGAGCTCCATTGGGTTGCGTGGCATTTTGATTAATGTTGCCTCAAACACACCATCGTTCAAACCAATATTGCCTCTTATGATACCCTGAAAACCGCCGACAGACTTTGAATTAGTAATCATGCCATAAATAAACTCATCATAAATAACATTGCCATCATACTCCACCTGCATGCGGAATGATGGTATATCGCGAAGCTGTTTAGCTCCTTCGATTATGTATGCAGCATGTCCTAGAAGATTCTTTAAATCTTGTGATGTGGCATAAGAAACTTCTGTAAAAATACCAAATGCAGCCACATATACAAATGAATCTGAATTGAATCTACCTATATCACATGGAAATAGTTTATCAGAAACACTAATCTGCGCTGCATTTAACATGTTCTTATCTATACCAAGTGAATTTCCAAAATCATTTGTTGAGCCAGCTGGAATATATCCAATAGGCTTTCTTTCTGATGGAGCCAACTGCATCATACCAGTAACCACTTCATCAAGTGTTCCATCTCCACCAGAGCAAACGATTCTATCGAAATCCTTGGACTGTTCAATTGTCTGTCTTGTTGCATCGCCACCAGACTGTGTAATATGTACACTAACCTGATAGCCAGCCTTAATCATTATATCCAGAATGTCAGCCAGATGTTCTTTTATCTGCCCTTTACCAGAGCGTGGATTGATAATAAATAATAATCTTTTTGACATATATCCCTCGATAATAATTTATTTTGTAAGGAAATCAGCAAGTTCTGTGACAGCCTTTTCTTCATCATCTCCTGTAGCATCAATAACTACCTTTGATCCTGAAGCTAATACCAAACTCATCATACCCATAATACTTTTAGCATTAACCTTCTTTTCATCCATCTCGAAATAGATTGAACTTCCAAACTGGTTAGCTAACTGCACAAGGTGTGCTATTGGTGTAGCTTCCATTGAATTTGTCATCTGAATAGTAACTTCTTTTTGCATGACGTCCTCCTGAAAAACTAAATAAAACCTAACGCTGGCCTGCTATAACTGTTCTGCCATTTGAACCAGCTTTTTCAATCGATGATTAACTCCTGACTTGCCTATAGGTGGATCTAAGTACTGTCCCAAGGCTCCTAGCGGTGTGTCTGGATTATCAAGTCTTACCTGAGCAATTTCCTGTAGCTGTGGTGGCAATGTATCAAGCCCCAGCTTTTCATCCAAAAGATGAATTGCTTCGATTTGTCGAACAGCTGCATTAACTGTTTTGCCGATGTTTGCTGTTTCGCAATTGACTTTTCGATTGATTGTGCCTCGCACCTCTTTAACTACCCTGATGTTTTCCAACTCCATTACTGAGTGAGCGGCTTCCATAACACGTAATATTTCAACGATTTGTGCGCCTTCTTTAAGGTATACAACATATTTACCATTTCTGCTAACATATTTTGCTTCCACATCGAATGTGTTCATAACCTTTGTTAGCTGCGAAGCCATAGCTTCTGTGTTGCATACAATCTCAAAATGATATCCCTTATTGGGATCTGAAATGGAGCCTGCCGCCAAAAACGCTCCTCGTATAAATGAACGCTTACAGCATGGCTGTTGGATAACTAAATCGTTTGCTATCTCACTATCATCGGATAGCTTAAGCATTTTTTTAGTCTCCAATAAGACATCAGTAGACAGTGCTGTGACATCTTTTCCTATATTAAGTGTTTTATTTAATAAAGTAAAGACTTTTCTGTTTAATGGTTCATCTGAATAGTTCTGAAATGCATTTATTCCTTCCATAAGAAAAATGCCAGACATCTCTGCCACCATACAATGCCTACTTTTAGGAATAACAGAAAAGAGTTCCTCTTTTACATCTTTTGAAAATGACAATTATTTTCCTCTCAAAGCATCCTTGCCTATATCACGATGCTCAATTTTAAGTCCATAAGACTCATCATGATTTAGTGCCTCAAAAATCTCATCTGCCAGGCATACACTTCTGTGTTTACCGCCTGTACATCCAACTGCAATAACCAGCTGATTCTTTCCTTCTTTTATATAGTTAGGAATCAGGAACTTGATTAAGTCAGTTGTTTTCTCCAAGAAAATCTGAGACTCCTCATATTTTAAAACGAAATCCTTGATTGGCTGGTCGTTTCCTGTGAACGGCCTAAGGTCTGTATCATAGTATGGATTTGGTAAGAATCGTACATCAAAAACCAAATCCGCATCTTCTGGAATTCCGTACTTAAAGCCAAATGAAATGATAGTCACGAAAAGGCTCTTGTAATCTGCATCATCAACAAATATCTTTTCAAGCTCTTCCTTTAACTCTCTTGTTAAAAGATGGGTTGTGTCGATAACATAGTCTGCCTCATCACGTAAAAATCCGATAGATTCTCTTTCCTGCTGAATGCCTGCTGCAATTCTTTCTCTACCAGAAAGTGGATGATTACGTCTGGTCTCTTTGTATCGTTTAATTAACACATCATCCTCTGCATCCAAGAACAGAATAGAAAAATGTTTGTTGTCGTTGTCTAATTCCTGCAAAATGTCCGGCAAAAGCTTCATAGCTCTACCATTACGTACATCTATTCCAACAACAATCTTTTGATCAAAGGCGCCATTCTCAGCCAATTCAACAACGCTCTTTAACAATTGGATTGGAAGATTGTCCATGCAATAGTAGCCCATATCCTCCAGCATTTTAAATGCTGTGTTTTTACCTGCACCTGACATTCCTGTTAGAATTAATAGCTTCAATTTACGTTCCTCCCTATAATTCGAACCTCTGGAACTAAATGAACTCCAAATTTATTAAATACTTTATCATTAACATCTGACATTAACTGTAAAACATCAGCTGCTGTTGCATCGCCCTTATTCACTACAAAGCCACAGTGTTTTTCTGAAACCTGGGCACCACCTACAGTATATCCACGCAATCCAGTGTCATCAATAAGCTTTCCAGCAAAATATCCCTCTGGTCGCTTAAAAGTAGAACCTGCGCTTGGGAAATTAAGTGGCTGTTTTTCAGTGCGCTGCTGTCTGATTTCGTCAATTCTAGCCTGTATTTCTTCTGGATTTCCTTGACTAAGCTTAAGAACAGCAGAAAGAACATATCCTCCATCTTCCATTAAAGATGAATGACGATAGGACATTGATAATTCCTCTGGTGTAACAGTTTTCTGCTCCATTGATGGAGTAAGAATAAGGACTGATTCGATTATGTCCTTCATTTCCCCGCCATAGGCTCCTGCATTCATAAATACTGCACCACCTATTGAACCTGGTATTCCTGATGCGAATTCCATTCCAGTAAGCCCTGCTTTTGTAGCTTTGTTAGCTACAGTTGAAAGCAAAGCACCTGCTTCTACAACCACTGTATCACCATTGATTGTTATGTCATTTGATTGTTTACCAAGGGAAATAACAACACCTTCGATTCCCTCATCAGACACTAGCAAATTGCTTCCATTTCCTATAACAATAAATGGAATCTCCTGCTCTTTAAGAAATTGAATTAAAGGAATAATAGAGGCATAATCCGGCTCGATATAAATATCGGCCGGACCTCCTATTCTAAAAGTCGTATGACTTTTCATTGCTTCCTCTAAAAGGATTAAAGATTTTGGAAATTGTGCTTTTAATTCTTCTGCTAATTTCTGGTATTTCTCATTAAGCATATTTAATAAACGCCTCGTATCCTAATAATGCTTCGTATAAATCAACCTTTGAAATAATCTCACATGGAGCGTGCATAGAAAGAACAGCAACACCTGAGTCAATTACCTGCATGTTGTAATTGCCCATGATGTAGGCGATTGTTCCACCGCCACCCTGGTCTACCTTACCAAGCTCAGCTGTCTGCCAGAATACATTGTCCTTGTCCATGATGTCACGAACCTCTGCAACATACTCAGCGGATGCATCGTTTGAACCACTCTTACCTCTAGCGCCTGTATACTTGTTAAATACAAGACCACGTCCGAGATATGCTGAGTTGTTCTTTTCAAATGCTGATGCATAGTTTGGATCAAATGCTGCAGATACATCTGACGAAAGAACCTTGCAGTTTGTAAGAGCTCTGCGAAGCTTAAGCTCTGAATAATCTCCTGTAAGATTGTAAAGCTCTGCGAAAATATTCTCGAAGAATCTAGATTCCATACCTGTTGCGCCTACAGAACCAATTTCTTCTTTATCTACAAGAAGGCAGCATGCTGTCTTCTTTAATTTTTCCTTGCAATCAATAAGTGCCATAAATGATGAGTAAGCACATACTCTATCATCGTGACCGTATCCTAAGATCATTGAACGATCAAAACCAAAGTCTCTAGCTGGACCGGCTGGAACAACTTCGATTTCTGCTGAAATGAAATCTTCTTCCTCAATATCGTACTTGTCTTTGAGAAGCTTAAGAATATTCTTCTTTACAGATTCCTTTTCCTTCTCGCCCTTTTTGTCAAAGCCTGGGATGCTTCCTACGATAACATTGAGGTCTTCACCTTCTACTACCTTTGCACCCTTCTTATCCATCTGGTCTGCTGCAAGGTGAATAAGTAAATCTGAAATACCAAATACTGGATCATTCTCATCTTCACCTACGTTAACAGGCATTACTTCACCTGTCTTTTTAACAAGTACACCGTGAAGTGCAAGCGGAATAGTTACCCACTGGTATTTCTTGATACCACCATAATAATGAGTGTCAAGTAATGCGATATCTGAATCCTCATATAATGGGTTCTGCTTTAAATCCATTCTTGGGCTATCGATATGAGCACCAAGAATGTTCATGCCAGACTCTAAATCCTCTGTACCTACAATAAATAAAGCAAGCTCCTTACCCTTATTTACAGCGTAAACCTTTTCTCCTGCTTTAAGCTTCTTACCACTTGCAATAGCTTCATCAAGATTCTTAAATCCTGCTTTTTCAGCCTTTTCTACAAAGAATGAAACACATTCTCTTTCTGTTTTGCATGTTGATAAGAACTTTCTATAGTCTTCACCAAAGGCCATAACCTTTTTCTTATCTTTTTCTGAAGTATACTTACTCCAAGCATTCTTACGTTCCATAAGATTTGCATCTCCTATCCATTAATATTATTCTGAACTCGCCTGTAAAGCTCTTCAGCAGCATTGTAGCCCATCTTCTTCTGACGATGGTTTACTGCGGCAGCCTCACAAATAATAGCGAGATTTCTACCTGGTCTGATTGGAAGTGAGTGACATGTTACATCAATTCCTAGAATATTCATATATTCATCTGTCATACCAAGACGGTCATATTCTTTTTCCTTTGACCAATCCTCAAGCTTAATAACTAAATCAATACGCTGCTCATCCTTTACAGCCTCAACACCATAAAGTGATTTAACATCGATAATTCCAATACCTCTAAGCTCAATAAGGTACTGTGTGATTGATGGTGCGCGTCCGTATAATCTTTCGTTGTTTGGACGACGAATTTCTACTACATCGTCTGATACAAGTCTGTGACCACGACGGATAAGCTCCAATGCTGCCTCTGATTTACCTATTCCAGATTCACCAGTAATAAGCAAACCTTCACCATAAACATCAACTAATACTCCGTGAATAGTTGTGTATGGTGCAAAGTCTTTATTTAAAGAATATATCAAAGCTGACATAAACTCTGATGTAGCACGATCAGTTCCTAATACAGGAACATTTGCCTTAACAGCTTCCTTGAGTAATATTTCTCCTGGCTTTTCACCTCTACAGAAAATTACACATGGAATATCATATGTTAATAACTGTGCAAAGCTTTCTGCTTTTTCTTCATCTGTCTTTTTATTTAAGTACGCTGCTTCTACATTTCCAATAACCTGAATTCGGCTTGAATCAAAATGCTCATAAAATCCGTGTAGCTGAAGCGCTGGTCTATTGACATCTGCAACTGTTACCTGAGCCTCTTCAAGATTAAGCTCTGGTGTGAAATTGGTAAGATTAAATCTTTCCTGAATTGTTGCTACTGATACAAATTTATTATTTGCCATAAAAACCTCCCATCTACTGAAAATTCATAGACTATTTTAGCTCATTTTCTGCGGAATTAATAGGGTGAAAGTAATTGTATACATTCTCTGCTGCTTCTTTACTCATAGATTCTGTATCCATCAAATCTTCCACTGTGGCATTTGCCATTTTTTCTGCAGAAATATATTTTTTCATAAGGGCCTTGCGTCTCTTTGGTCCAATGCCCTCAATATCATCAAGAAAACTTCTAACCTGTCCTTTGCTTCTGAGGCTACGATGATATTCTATTGCAAATCGATGTGCTTCATCCTGAAGTCTTGTAATTAACTGGAAGCCCTCAGAATGTGTATCTATAGGTATTTCTTCATCCTTATAGTATAGGCCTCTGGTTCTATGATGATCATCCTTTACCATACCTGCAATAGGAATGTGAAGCCCTAATTCAGCCATAACCTGCTCTGCAATGTGCACCTGTCCTTTACCACCATCCATCATTATAACATCAGGGAATTTGGTAAAGCTGTCTTCTATTACACCGCCATTTTCTTCAAGTTCTTCTAGGCCGTGAGAAAAACGACGAGTCAGCACCTCATGCATAGATGCGTAATCATTTGGACCTTCAACGGTTTTGATTTTGAATTTACGATAATCCGAGCGCTTTGGCTTACCTTTTTCAAATACTACCATTGAGCCAACTGATTGGAATCCTGAAATATTTGAAATATCATATGCTTCCATTCTACTTGCTCCTGGAAGTCCTAATATATCAGCTATTTCCTTCATAGCTCCAATTGTGCGGCCCTCTTCTTTCTTGATTTTTTCTCTATCCTGATCCAAAACCATCTGAGCATTTTTTGCCGCAAGTTCTACAAGCTTTTCCTTAGCTCCACGCTTAGGAGTTCTTATGTACACTCTGGAACCCTTTTTATTTGTAAGCCATGTTTCAATTAATTCCGATTCAGTCATTTCAAACTGAACAAATATTTCTCTAGGGATAAAAGGTGTACCTGTGTAGTAATCCTTAAGGAAGTATTCAAGCAAATCTTCATCTGTATCATCCACTCGAACATTGATAAAGAAATGCTCTCTGCCAATCATTTTGCCACCGCGAATAAAGAACACCTGAACAACTGCATCCTCTTTGCCCTTCGCCATAGCAATGATATCTCTATCCTCGCCATCAAGCTGGGTAGCTTTCTGCCTTCCTGCACAGGCCTTTACTGACTCAATCAAATCTCTGTAAAGGGCAGCCTTCTCGTAGTCCATATCCTCAGATGCTGCAAGCATTTTTCTTTGAAGATCTTTTATTGTATCGGCGTAATCTCCATTTAAAAACTCGATTACTTTTTCTACGTTTTTACGATACTCTTCCACAGGAACATTTCCCTGGCAAGGGCCTAAGCACTGACCAATATGATAGTTCAAGCATGGTCTGTTCTTACCAAAATTTTCTGGAAGCTTCTGGGAACAGGTTCGTATCTTATATAATTTTTGAACTAGCTCGATGGTATCGTGAACAGCTCCTGCAGATGTGAATGGGCCAAAAAACTTACTACCATTCTTTTTCATCCTTCTCGAAAACAGCACTCTTGGATATGCTTCCTGTAAAGTAACCTCAATATATGGGTAGGTTTTATCATCGCGAAGCATAGTATTATACTTTGGACGATATTCCTTTATTAAATTACATTCTAAAATAAGAGCCTCTAATTCAGAGTCAGTGACTATAAACTCGAAATAATCAATATTTGCCACCATCTGCTTTTTCTTGAGGCCCTCATCATGGCTTGGTTGAAAGTATTGTCTCACTCTGTGACGAAGAGACAACGCCTTACCTACATATATAATTTCATCATTTTTTCCGTGCATTAGATAAACTCCCGGTTGATCCGGGAGTTTACTAAGGTCTTTTTCAGTTACCATATAAATTACTCATCAAAAATGCTATCTTTTACCACATTCTGTGGATCATTATCATCGTCAAAAAGACTATGTCTTTCTGGTTCTTTCTTTTCTTCTGGATCAGGAATTCCCTTTATTTCTCTAAAGATTGACATGAACTCCTTACCTGTGATTGTCTCATGCTCAAATAGATAGTCTGAAATCTTATCAAGGCATTCCATGTTGTCTGCAAGAAGCTGCTTAGCCTTTGCATATGCATCTGTAATCATCTGAAGAACTTCTTTATCTATTTCTGCTGCTGTATTTTCGCCGCAGATTAATGATGCTCTTCCATCAAGATACTGGCTCTCTACTGTTGCAAGTCCCATCATTCCAAACTTTTCAGACATACCAAATCGAGTAACCATTGCTCTGGCAATCTTTGTAGCTTGCTCGATATCATTAGCTGCACCTGAAGTGTACGAACCAAATTTAATATCTTCTGCTGCTCGACCACCCATATATGTAACAATCTTTGCAATTAACTCGTCCTTAGTCTCAAGGAACTTTTCTTCTTCTGGAGTCTGAAGAGTGTATCCCAACGCTCCCATTGTTCTAGGAACAATTGTAATCTTCTGAACTGGCTCAGCATCCTTTTGCAATGCAGAAACAAGAGCATGTCCAACTTCGTGATATGAAACGATTTTACGCTCCTTCTCACTCATCGCTCTATCCTTCTTTTCCTTGCCGCCAACTGCTACAAGTTCAAATGCTTCGAATAAATCTTTTTGATTTACAAACTTGCGCTTATCTTTGACTGCTAAAATAGCTGCCTCGTTAATGATATTTGCAAGATCAGATCCAACAAGACCTACTGATGCAAGTGCGATAGCATCCAAATCAACTGTCTCATCCATCTTTACATCCTTGGAATGAACCTTAAGGATTTCAAGACGTCCCTTCTGATCTGGCTTATCAACGATGATTCGTCTATCGAAACGACCCGGACGAAGTAATGCTTTATCAAGTACCTCTGGTCTGTTTGTAGCTGCAAGGATAAGTAAGCCCTTGTTTGAATCAAAACCATCCATCTCTGAGAGAAGCTGGTTTAATGTCTGCTCACGCTCATCGTTACCGCCGCCATAATGTGCATCACGGCTCTTACCAATGGCATCAATCTCATCGATGAAAACGATACATGGTGCTACTTTCTGTGCTTCCTTGAAAAGGTCACGTACACGTGAAGCACCAACACCAACAAACATCTCTACGAAATCTGAACCTGCAAGTGAAAAGAATGGAACACCAGCTTCACCTGCAACTGCTTTTGCAAGAAGTGTTTTACCCGTTCCTGGAGGGCCTACTAAAAGAGCACCCTTTGGAAGCTTAGCACCAATTTCTGTGTACTTACGAGGGTTATGTAGGAAATCTACCATTTCCTGAACTGATTCCTTTGCCTCATCCTGTCCAGCTACATCCTTAAAAGTAACTCCAGTAGCTTTTTCCATATTGTAGAGCTTGGCATTTGATTTACCAACGCCCATTGGGCCACCACCCATACGTTTCATAAAGAAACCAAGAAGCACCCATAACAATACGATTGGCAGAACAAATGAAAGTACGTTATAGATAATTGCCGCTGTGGAGTCAGCAATTGTTCCTTCATACTCTACGCCGTGTTCATCTAACTTATCAAGCAAATCATCATCACGAAGATATGCTGTATAAAGCTTTACAGATGTGGACTGGCCTGTGCTTTCATAAATCTGCTGAAGCGCACTTGCCTCATCAGATGACATACCATATGTTTCACCCTCAACAAGAGTAATATTGATGACATCGTTATCGAAGTTTACTTCTGCAACTTTATCATCTTCGACAAGCTGTAAAAACTCTGTGTAAGTAATCTCCTGATTTGAATTTGAACTAGCCCCTCTGTACATCATACTTGTAAAGAAAAGTGCCACAAGCACTAATATTCCTAAAGTGTAGAAAGGCTGACGATTATTCTTTTTATCTCCACCGTTTTGGTTGTTATTATTCTCGTTCACAACTGCCTCCGTTTTGTAGAAAATTCTTATATTAATTTATCATAAAATAGTGGAAAAGTAATGATTTTAATAAAATTTTAATAGATATAAAAAACAAAACCGTCTGCAAACATTGCCGACGGTTTTGTATAATTTACTTTGATAATATTTCTGTATCGTTGGTGAACTCTGTACCAGATACCTCTTCAAATTTATGTAAAAGGTCCTCAATTGTAAGATTCTTTTTTTCTTCTCCCGAAATGTTAAGAATAACTCTGCCCTCATTCATCATGATAAGTCGATTACCATAATGGATGGCATCTCTCATATTATGGGTAACCATCATGGCTGTAAGATTATTCTCTTTAATTAGCATATCAGTTATTTCAAGAACCTTTGCTGCAGTCTTTGGGTCGAGGGCTGCTGTGTGCTCATCTAGCAGTAAAACCTTTGGCTTTTGGAGAGTCGCCATGAGAAGTGTAAGGGCCTGTCTCTGTCCACCTGAAAGCAATCCTACCTTTGCTGTAAGTCTATCTTCCAAGCCCAAATCCAACTGCTTTAGCATTTCGTGATATCTTTCTCTTTCAGCTTTCGTAACGCCCCAGCCTAAACCTCTTGTTTTTCCTCTGCGTGCTGCCAAAGCCATGTTTTCATCAATCTGCATGTTTGCTGCAGTACCTGTCATAGGATCCTGGAACACTCTTCCCAAGTAACGGGCACGCTTGTGCTCTGGAAGGCCGGTAACATCAACACCATCTATTGAGATAGAACCTGCATCTACTGGCCACACACCTGCAATCGCATTAAGAAATGTGGATTTTCCTGCACCATTTCCACCAATTACTGTGCAGAATTCGCCCTCCTCTAAATAAAGAGATGCACCTGATAATGCTACTTTTTCATTTATTGTCCCAGCATTAAAAGTTTTTCTAATTTTATTAGCATTAAGCATTATCGTTTACCTCCTCTTTTTGCCGCCTTAAAGAAGGAGCTATTCATTTTATTCTTTAAATATGGCACAGCAAGGAATATTGCTACTATTATCGCTGTGAACAATTTCATGTCATTTGCTGGCATCTTGAGCCACAATACAAATGCTATGAAAATGTAATAAAGAATACCACCTACAATTACAAAACCAAGTGCAAGCCAGAATGTACTCTTTTTCTTGAAAAATGCATTACATAACACATCTCCAATAATGATGGATGCCAATCCTATTACAATCGCGCCTCTACCCATATTTACATCAGCATTACCATTGAACTGAGCAAATAGTGCGCCTGCAAAAGCAACTAGTGCATTTGATACTACAAGTCCTAATGCTTTCATTACATTTACGTTAATTCCCTGGGCTTTTGCCATGGCTGGGTTTGTGCCTGTAGCACGAAGCGCAGAACCCATTTCTGTTCCAAAGAACCAATACATGATTGCTATTATAATCACAGCAATCACAAGAACAGTGATTAACGCATCTGTTTTATATCTAAGTGAAACAGCCAAATTGTACTTATCTACTGAGATAGGAGTGTTTGGCTGATTTTTAGCAATTCTCAAATTTATTGAATATAATGCGAGCTGAGTAAGAATACCTGCCAATATATCAGGAATTCCAAGAACTGTATGTAATACACCTGTAATCAAGCCAGCTAATGCTCCTGCGATTAATGCAAGTACTAAAGCCAACACCCAAGAATGGCCTGATATAATCACCATAGCTGCAACAGCTCCTCCTGTTGCAAATGATCCATCTACCGATAAATCTGCAAAATTTAATAATTTGAATGTAATGTAGATACCTAGTGCCATTATTCCGTATATTATTCCCTGTGCAACTGTACCAGGCATTCCTGCAATTAATGTTTCAATTCCCATTTTAAACTCCAAAGAGCAAGGTCAAAATTTCTGACCTTGCCCCAAAATAATTTTATTTTGTTGCTAAATCTTATTATTCAGCCTCTTCTTCCATCTCGATTGCAACATAATCATCTGGAAGCTCAATTCCGAGCGCTTCTGCAATTACTGGATTATATTCCTTTGTAAACTCTGTTGCATACTGAATCTCATATGTAGCAGGGTCCTGTCCATTAACAAGGATTTCGTAAGCCATAAGACCTGCTGCGTATCCGATATCATAGTATGAAATAGAAAGTGTTGCGATACCGCATCCCTTACAGATTCCTTCCTCACCAGCGATGATTGGCACGCCTGCTGTAAGTGCTACATTGTTGATTGTTTCAGCGCAACTTGCTGCTACATTATCTGTAGGAACATATAATACATCGCTTTCTCCGCATGCTGTCTGAACTACTGTTGCAACGTCTGCTGAGTCAGAGAATGTGTATGCTGTAACATTGTATCCGTAGTCCTCAAGATATGTTGTAATCTGATTTGCCTGATATAATGAATTATCCTCGCCAGAGCAGTAGATGATTCCTACTTCTTTTGCATCTGGGAAAAGTTCATTTAACATTTCTGCCTGTCCATCAAGTGGAGCCAAATCAGATGTTCCTGTTACGTTGATTCCTGTTGTACCTTCCCAATCTTTAATTCCAAGTGCTGTACCATAATCTGTAATAGATGTAGCTACGATTGGAATAGAATTTGTTGCTGTTGAACTAGCCTGCATTGCAGGTGTTGCATTAGCCATAATCAAATCAACATTATCTGATACAAATGAATTTGCAATTGTGGCACATGTAGCTGTATCACCAGAAGCATTCTGTACGTTGATTTCTACCTGATCCCCAAGCTTCTCTTTTAAAGCATCTGAAAATCCCTCTGTCGCTGTATCAAGGGCTGGATGCTGCACTAACTGAATTACTCCTACATTGTATGTCTGATTAGCATCTGTAGTAGTTTCTTCTGTTGTTTCGGTTGTTGTGGCTGTTTCTGCTTCCTTTTGAGCGGCTGCATCTGTACCGCAACCAACCATGCTAAGAACCATTACTGAAGCCAAAACTGATGCAAGTATTTTCTTCTTCATGTTTTCCCCTCCTGATTATTCTTCTTTGAAGTACTTTAGCACTTTTAATCACTAAAGTCAACAAGAACAAAAATATGGGCCCACCAGGCCCATATTGATTACATACATGTATATCCGCCATCAACTGGAAGAATTACACCATTAACATATGTACTTGCTGGAGATGCAAGGAAAATTGCTGCTGTGTCTAGCTCGCCCTCTTTACCATATCTGTTAAGAGGAATCATTGTCTTTGCATATTGCTGGAAAAACTCACTATCCAATGTTTCTTTTGTAAGTGGTGTTTCAAAATATCCTGGGCAAATAGCATTGACCGTAATACCCTTATTTCCCCACTCTGATGCAAGCGCTCTTGTGAGATTTACAACACCGCCCTTTGCAGCGTGGTATGCTGCTGCCGGAGCAATATTATTTCCAACCAAGCCATACATAGAAGCAATATTTATAATACGGCCATATCCGGCAGGAATCATAGCCTTTTTAGCAATGGCTCTGGCCATCTTAAAACTACCTGTCAAATCAATGGCTACTTCTCCTTCAAATTGAGCATCTTCAACATCTTCTGCTGGTGTAGCACCTGAACCTGTACCAGCATTGTTAATTAAAATATCAATTCTGCTAAACTCTTTAAGGACTGTATCTACTGCAGCATTTACTTTCTCAGTATCTGTAATGTTGCAAGGAACTCCAATGGCCTTTACGCCATATGTGTCAGAAATCTCTTTTGCCACCTCTTCAATAAGATTCTGGCGACGGGCAACTGCTACTATATTACATCCCTGGGCTGCCAATGCCTTGGCCATCTGTACGCCAAGACCTGATGAGCAACCTGTTATAAGTGCTACTCGTCCCGATAAATCAAAATACTTTTTCTCCATAAAAACTTCCTCCTTTAATTTTATGCCATTGTATCAAAATCTCAGGAAAAATGTAAAAGTATTTTTGCATAATTTTGTATTTATTTTGTATTTTTCTGACAATTCGTTTGTTAATTATCAAACATTAAATGTGGATTACTTTATCTCCTTCATATTTATCAGTTAATTTTTTACAACAATAATAGAATCCAGGCACTAAGAATAGGTCTGCAAAAAGCCATGCTACAGGACTGGCCCATATAGCTCCGCCAAAGCCTATCATAGGTACCAAAGTAAATGCTACTAATATACGAGCTATCATCTCCATTACACCTGCAAATACCGCAAATGTGGAGAATCCCATTCCCTGGATTGCAAATCTAAATATATTAACTCCTGCAAGCAAAGTATAGGTAATACTATTTGCCAATAAGAACATTCTAGCCTGTTTAATAACAATGTCTGTGGATGTAAATAACCTTAAGATTGTACTTCCACTAAAGAACAATACTATAAAGATTAGTATTGCATATATCGTTCCTAACATCTGCGCTGTCCATACACCTTTTCGAACTCTTTGGATATCTTTTGCGCCAACATTCTGACCTGCAAATGTGGCCATAGTGCCTCCAAGTGCATCAAAAGGACATACTACAAACATAGATACTTTAGAGCCTGCTGTCATAGAAGCTACAGCGACAGTACCTAAGCCATTAACAGCGGTCTGTAGAACAACCGAGCCAATTGCTGTTATAGAGTATTGCAAGCCAAATGGAAGACCCATTGATATTAAGACAGCAGTATGGTGTGGGCCAAGTTTTAAATCTGACTTTGCAAGTTTAAGAATAGGGAATTTCTTTTTCATATAAATCAGGCAGCTTATACCTGCAATAAACTGAGATATTACAGTTGCAAGTGCTGGTCCATCTACGCTCATGCCCAAAACTATAATAAAAACAATATCTAATACAATATTGATTCCTGCTGCCATAATTAAGAAGTAGGTTGGCGTTTTGCTATCTCCTAGCGAACGCATTATACCAGCGGTAAGATTATACAAAAAAGTAACTGGTATTCCGAAAAATATAATTGAAATATAGGAATAAGCTAGCTGGATAATATCATTTGGGGTTTGCATAATCTCCAATATTTGATAACAAAAGATACTTACTACTAATGTTATAGCAAGAGCAAATATGCCAGATATTATTATTGAGTTTCCTACAAACTTACGCATCGAATCATAGGATTCTGCTCCAAATCGTTGGGCAACAGGAATTGCAAAACCCGAACAGACTCCTATACAAAAACCATTGATTAAAAAATTAATAGATCCAGTTGAACCTACTGCAGCTAATGCATTATCTCCTAATGTTTGACCAACTATAATAGTATCAACAAGGTTGTACATTTGTTGGAATAAAAGTCCCGCAAGCATAGGAATGGAAAACCCTAATATAAGCTTCATTGGACTTCCTTCTGTCATTTTCTTTGTGCTATCGGCTGCCATATTTAAGACCTCCCATTAATTTCTTTCTTGCTTTTAGAATACACCACATTTTATTTTTAATATAGTATTTATTTTAGCATTTTATATAATATTATAGATTTTTCACCATAGGCAATATACATATGGAATCTATTATTTCAATAAAAAAAACCAGGACTAATGTCCTGGTTTAAAAAAGCAAATATATATTATACAAGCTCAAGAACTACTTCCATAGCTGCATCGCCCTTACGTGGTCCGATCTTAACGATACGTGTATAACCACCCTTGCGGTCAACATACTTTGGAGCAATCTCATCAAATACAAAGTTAGCCATATCAACCTTGTGTGTCTCGCTCTTCTTAGCACCCTTAGCTGTAGGTGTGTAAAGAACCTGCATCATCTGACGACGAGCGTGAAGTCTTGAAGGAGAATCCTTCTTAATCTTCTTATCAACTGTATCGTATACAGTTACCTTCTTGCCATCAACAACTTCCTTTACTCTCTTACCATCTTTGTCCTTGCGTGCTACCTTAGCCTGAACTGTAACTTCTTCGAAGTTATCCTTTTCCTTAACACCAAGAGTAATGATGTGCTCAGCAATCTTCTTTACTTCCTTAGCCTTAGCTTCAGTTGTAACGATCTTGCCGTGATAAAGAAGCTCTGTTACCTGGTTTCTTAAAAGAGCTTTTCTCTGTGATGATGTTCTGCTTAATTTTCTGTACTTTGCCATTTCTTTTCTCCTTATAACTGGCGTTACAGGTGCTCATCGGTCTTACCCCGTAACTTGATTAATGGAAAGGCATGCGCGACAGTGCTCATCGGTCTTATCCGTCACGTATTATTTCCTGTTACTATATGCTCTCGAACTAGTCCTCTACCATTCTAAGTGAAAGGCCAAGCTCGCTAAGCTTCTGCTCTACTTCTTCCATTGACTTGCGACCAAGGTTACGAACCTTCATCATGTCATCTGGTGACTTGTCGCAAAGCTCTGCTACTGTGTTGATACCAGCTCTCTTTAAGCAGTTGTATGAACGAACTGAAAGCTCAAGCTCATCAATGCTCATTTCAAGAGTCTTACCTGTTGTATCATCAGGCTTATCAGCGATAACGCTAAGATCCTGAGCAGCATCTGAAAGGTTAACAAAAAGATTTAAATGCTCACTGAGAACCTTTGCAGCCATAGAAACGGCTTCATCAGGACCCATTGTGCCATTTGTATATACATCAAGTGTAAGCTTGTCATAATCTGTAACCTGGCCTACACGAGTGTCCTCAACTGTCATATTTACACGCTCTACTGGTGTGTAAATTGAGTCAACTGCAATCTTACCGATTGGAGTATCTGGAGTTTTGTTCTTATCTGCAGAGATATATCCACGATTCTTTGTAATTGTAAGCTCCATGTAAAGCTTGCAATCATTACCACCATTAAGATGTGCAATAACAAGATCAGGATTGATAATCTCGATATCAGAGTCAACCTGGATATCAGCAGCTGTAACAACTCCCTCTCCCTCGAACTCAATATATGCTGTCTTTGGCTCATCTGAAGAGCTATTATTTCTAATAGCAAGCTCCTTGATGTTCATTACGATTTCAGTAACATCCTCTTTTACACCTGGAATGGCACTGAACTCATGAAGAACGCCTTCAATCTTTATCTGGCTAACTGCAGCTCCTGGCAGAGACGAAAGCATAATTCTGCGAAGTGAATTACCAAGTGTTATACCATAACCTCTCTCAAGGGGTTCAACAACGAATCTGCCGTATTTTTTGTCCTCAGAAATCTCTACGATTTCAATATTTGGGTTTTCAAAATTTAACACTACATTGCCTCCTTATTTCATAAATTATGAAACTTAATGTACTAGACTCTAAAAAAGGAATATTTAATAAATATTCCATCAGATTACTTATTGCCACATAGTAAAATTGTAACAAATCGCACTTATACAAGCAAGCTTGTATAAGTGCTTTTTGTAAACATTTACTAATAATTATTATTTTGAATATAACTCGACGATAAGCATCTCGTCTACTGGTACATCAATCTGCTCTCTATTAGGAAGCTCTTTAACTGTACCCTTAAGGTTCTCAGCATCAACATCAACCCACTCTGGAGTTGTTCTACCAGCTGTAACCTCTGCGATATCCTTAAATCTCTGAAGGCTCTTTGACTTCTCGCGAACTTCGATAACATCGCCTGCCTTTACAAGATATGAAGGAACATTTACTGGCTTGCCGTTTACAAGGAACATCTTGTGATCAACAACCTGACGAGCTTCTTTTCTTGTACGAGCAAATCCCATACGGAATACTACGTTATCAAGACGGCTCTCAAGCATTGTCATAAGGTTTTCACCTGTCATACCCTTCTGACGGTCAGCCTTCTCATAATAATTACGGAAAGGCTTCTCAAGTACGCCATAAATGAACTTAGCCTTCTGCTTCTCCTGAAGCTGAAGAGCGTACTCAGACTTCTTGCCTCTTCCTCTATTCTTCTGTCTACGTGACTTTTTATCATATCCTAAAAATGTAGGATCTAAATCAAGAGATCTACATCTTTTAAGAACTGGTGTCTTATTAACTGCCATTAGATTTCCCTCCTAATTAGACTCTTCTACGCTTTGGTGGACGACATCCGTTATGTGGAACTGGAGTAACATCCTTGATTGTAAGAACCTGAACGCCGTTTGCATCGATTGCTCTGATTGCAGCTTCACGTCCTGAACCTGGTCCCTTTACGAATACATCTACACTCTTTAAACCGTGAACTAAAGCAGCCTTAACTGCTGTCTCTGCTGCCATCTGTGCAGCATAAGGAGTAGATTTCCTTGAACCTCTAAATCCTAGACCACCAGCACTTGCCCATGAAAGAGCGTTACCCTGAGCATCTGTAATAGTAACGATAGTATTATTGAAAGATGCCTGAACATGTACCTGTCCGTGTTCAACGTTTTTCTTTACACGCTTTTTTGTTGTCTTCTTTGCAACTTTAGCCATAATTAAACTAACCTACTTTCTTTCTATGAATATAATTACTTCTTCTTATTTGCTACTGTACGCTTTGGACCCTTGCGAGTACGAGCGTTTGTCTTAGTCTTCTGTCCACGAACAGGAAGACCCTTTCTATGACGGATACCTCTGTAGCATCCGATTTCCTGAAGTCTCTTAATATCAAGAGCTACTTCTCTTCTAAGATCACCTTCTACAGTCATAGTTTCGTCAATAACTGTGCTAATCTTCTTAACTTCTTCGTCAGTTAAATCCTTAACACGTGTGCTAGGATCTACACCAGCTGCTTCAAGAATCTTGTTTGAGCTTACTCTACCGATTCCGTAAATGTAAGTTAAACCAATTTCAATTCTCTTGTCTCTTGGTAAATCTACACCTGCAATACGAGCCATGTGTGTTTACACCTCCATAAATTTCTACTATTAATAAGCGATATAAGTAATACAGCTCCGATCACTCGGCCTGAAATGTGTGTACACCCATATCTGGAACAAATTGGCCTCGGTATGATAGGCCTATTTATTATGAACAGCCTAAATTAGATACTCTTTAGACTGCAGCCGCACATAATAAAATGCTACATAAACAAACAGGAATTAACCCTGACGCTGCTTATGCTTTGGGTTCTCGCAGATAATACGAATGCTACCCTTTCTTTTGATGACCTTGCACTTCTCGCACATAGGCTTTACAGAAGATCTTACTTTCACGATTTTCCTCCTTTCCATGCCCTTTTATTCAAAGGTTGTGGTCAATCTATATTTGAACATCTTAAAAACGTCCGTTTAATAGTATACTGGGCGTTTTAATGTATGTCAACAAATTTTTAATTATTTTTACTTATCTCTCCAAATAATTCTTCCCTTAGAAAGATCATATGGACTCATTTCGATTGTAACCTTATCACCTGGTAAGATACGAATGTAATTCTGTCTTAACTTACCACTGATATGAGCAAGAATCTGATGACCGTTTTCAAGCTCTACCTTAAACATAGCGTTAGGAAGTTTTTCAACTACCACTCCCTCAACTTCAATAACATCTGCCTTAGACATCTTTGTTCCTCCTATTATAAACTTTAAGAATTCTTTTTATTGATACATCATCTAATGTTTCAATATCTTTTACTTCTTCTAAAACATCAGACGGAATATTTTTTATTAGCTGTAAATGAATTTTCTTTTTCTTTTTAGGCTTGGCAACAAGTTTAGTTGTTCCATTTACAAGATAACAATACTCATCATCTTCTTTAAGAACTAAGTATATTTGTTTCTTATCATGACCAGCCTTAGATGTTGCAAGCATTAAATCCATTTATTTCCCTCCGGATTTGCAAGTTCTGTAGGTGTCAGTGTAAGAATTTCAGGAGCGCCGTCTGTAATTACAATTGTATTTTCATAATGAGCAGATAATGACTCATCCATTGTAACTACTGTCCATTCATCATCCATCCAAGCTACATCACAGCTACCAGCGTTTATCATTGGCTCTACAGCAAGTGTCATGCCTTTGATTAGTTTTGGACCTCTTCTAAATCTTCGTCTGAAGTTTGGAATTTCAGGTGCTTCATGAAGCGAAGTACCAATACCATGTCCAACCAAGTCTCTAACTACTCCGTATCCAAAGCTCTCTGCATAATCGCCAATCGCGCCTGATATATCATATAAATGATTACCAGCTGTAGCAAATTTCATACCTTGGAAGAAAGATTGACGTGTTCTTTCAATAAGAAGTCTTGCTTCTTCACTGATTTCTCCAACACCAACTGTACGAGCAGCGTCGCTATGGTATCCTTTGTAAAGAACTCCTGTATCCAAGCTAACAATATCTCCATTAACAAGGATATGGTCGTCAGTAGGAATACCGTGAACAACTTCATCATTTACGGATACACACACACTTGCTGGATATCCATAAAGACCTTTGAAATTTGGCTCACAGCCATAGCTTCTAATTACTTCTTCACCCAATCGATCCACGTCTAATGTAGACATTCCTTCGTGAATTTCTTTAGCTAACGTTTCATGAACCTGTGCTAAAATCTTTCCAGCTTCACGCATCAATTGAATTTCTTCATCAGTTTTAATAGTTATAACTTCTGACATCTTAAGCTCCTAAAATAGCAGTGATATCCTCAAAAACCTTTTCCATAGGCTGAGTTCCATCAACAGACTTCAAAATGTCCTTACCCTTATAGTATTCAATAAGAGGCTGTGTCTGATCATGATAAACATCAAGTCTCTTCTTTACTGTCTCTGGTTTATCATCATCTCTTAATACTAACTGGCTGCCACATGTATCGCATACGCCTTCCTTCTTAGGTGGAATAGAAACGATATGATATGTAGCACCACAATTTAAACAAGCTCTACGACCTGACATTCTATTGATAATATTCTCATCTGGAACATCTACGTCGATAGCATAATCCATTGTCTGTCCAATTTTAGTAAGTGCAGCATCAAGTGCTTCTGCCTGAGGAATAGTTCTTGGGAATCCGTCTAATACAAATCCGTTCTTAGCATCATCCTGTGCAATGCGGTCCATTACAAGATCACAAGTAAGTTCATCTGGAACAAGCAAACCCTGATCCATGTATTCCTTCGCCTTTTTTCCAAGTTCAGTACCATTTTTAATGTTGGCACGGAATATATCACCTGTAGAAATGTGAGGAATTGAATACTTCGCAGCAATCTGCTTTGCCTGTGTTCCTTTGCCTGCACCAGGTGCACCTAACATAATAATCTTCATTCAACAAACCCTCCTGCTTAGATGTTTTGTAAAAAATTCTGTAAAAAACACCTTAAGAGATACGCGAAAATCACGTATCTCCCTCAGTGTCAAAATGACAATTAGTCATTTAAAAATCCTTTATAATTACGAACCATCATCTGAGATTCAACCTGCTTTAATGTTTCTACGATAACACCAACAATAATGATGATTGATGTACCACCAAATGAAACACTAGCGCCAACCAAACCGTTAAAGACGATAGGAAGTAATGCTACGATTGAAAGACCAATTGCTCCAATGAAAATAACATGCTTTAAGATTGCTGTTAAATAATCTGAAGTAGGTTTTCCTGGTCGTATACCTGGAATAAATCCACCTGAACGCTTAAGGTTCTCTGCAATTTCCAAAGGATTGAAAGTAATCTCTGTATAGAAATATGCAAAACCAATAATAAGCAATACATAAACAAGTGCTCCAATTGTGTAAATCCAATTTGAAGGATTAAACCAATTAGACTGACTCATTCCACTTAAAATCTTGCCCCAAACACCGCTTGGCTGTTTGTTCAATAACTGAACAATCATAACAGGTGTCTGAAGTAATGACTGAGCGAAGATGACAGGGATAACACCTGCGGTGTTAACTCTCATAGGGATGATTGATGAATTGCCTCCAACCTGTCTTCTTCCCTGAATCTTATTTGAATATTGTACTGGAATACGTCTCTCTGCGCTCTGGAGTATAACAACGAATACAACAAGAGCAATAATTATTGCAGCAATAATAACTGCAGCTAACACTGCCTTTGGAATCGTTTTTCCAGCCATAAACTGCTCATAGAGCTTTGTTAAATCAGAAGGAATACGGCTAATGATATTAATAGTAAGAACTATTGAAATACCATTACCAATACCCTTTTCTGTAATTCTCTCACCAATCCACATAAGTACTGCAGATCCAGCTGTAAGTGCTACAACAACAAGTACATAGTTGAGGAATGGAACTGAGTATGTTACAAGATAACCACTTCTTCCAAAACCAACTGCCATTGCGATAGACTCACCAAGTGCCAAGGCGATTGTAAGATAACGAGTAATCTGTGTCATCTTCTTTCTACCTTGTTCACCATCACGCTGCATTTCTTCTAACTTAGGAAATGCAATTGTAAGCAACTGCATAATGATAGAAGATGTAATGTATGGAGTGATGTTCAATGCGAAAACTGACATTGATGAGAATGAACCACCAGTGATTGAATCAAAAAAGTTCAATGCACTATCACTATCCGCGAAGAGACTGCTAAAGGCATTGCCATTGATGCCAGGCACTGGAAGCAAGCTTCCAAGCCTAACAACAATAAGCATTAAAAATGTAAAACCAATTCGTCTTCTTAAATCTTTAATTTTAAAAGCATCGCGTAGTGTCTGAAACATTAGATCACCTCTGCAGTTCCGCCCAAGGCTTCAATCTTCTCCTTTGCGCTAGCACTAAATGCGTTTGCCTGAACGTTGAGCTTCTTTGTAAGCTCACCACCGCCAAGAATCTTAACGCCATCGCGAGGGTTCTTGATGATACCGCTCTCAACGAGTGTATCAACTGTTACAGTAGCACCATTATCAAATCTCTCTAAATAAGAAACATTGATACCAACGATTTCCTTTGTATTTCTATTCTTGAAACCACGCTTAGGAAGACGTCTGTATAAAGGCATCTGTCCACCTTCGAATCCAAGTCTAATGCTTCCGCCTGAACGAGCCTTCTGTCCCTTATGACCCTTACCAGCAGTCTTGCCATTACCTGAACCGTGACCACGGCCTCTTCTGAAATTATCACTATGCTTTGAGCCTTCTGCTGGCTGTAAGTTAGATAAATCCATTATGGCACCTCCTTCTATTAAATTTCTTCAACTTTTACTAAGTGATTGACCATTCTAAGCATTCCTCGAACGCTGTCGTTGTCAGGAAGCTCAACAGTCTTGTTGACCTTTCTAAGGCCAAGTGCTTCTACAGTCTTCTTGTTCTTTGGAACAGCGCCGATTGTAGACTTTACGAGTGTTACTCTTAACTTCTTCTCTGCCATTTACCTTTCCTCCTTAAGCAAGAATGTCTTCAACTTTCTTGCCACGAGCCTTTGCTACTTCCTCAGGTGACTTAAGAGACTTAAGTCCTTCGATTGTAGCAAGAACAACGTTCTGCTTATTTGATGATCCAAGTGACTTTGTACGGATATTTCCGATACCTGCAAGCTCACATACGGCACGAGCTGGACCACCAGCGATGATACCAGTACCTTCTGGTGCCTTCTTAAGAAGTACAGAAGCGCCTGTGTGCTTACCCTGAATGTCGTGTGTAATACTATGGTTGTCATCAAGCTTAACTGTGATAAGCTTCTTCATAGCATCTTCCTTACCCTTGCGGATAGCTTCTGGAATTTCAGCTGCCTTGCCAAGTCCAGCGCCAACGTGTCCGTTCTTATCGCCTACTACAACAAGAGCTGTGAAACGCATGTTACGTCCACCCTTAACAACCTTTGTTACACGCTTAATTTCTACAACCTGCTCAGTTAACTCTAACTGGCTAGCGTCAATGATTTCACGTTTCATGTGTTCTCCTCCTAGAATTCTAATCCAGCTTCTCTAGCTGCATCTGCTAAAGCTGCAACCTTGCCGGCATAAATGTAACCACCTCTGTCGAATACGACTTCCTTGATTCCCTTTTCCTGTGCCTTCTTAGCAATAACTGTACCGAGCTTTGTAGCTGCTTCTACGTTATTTGTCTTTGCAAGATCTGCCTTAACGTCTGCGTCAAGAGTAGATGCTGAAACAAGTGTATTTCCGCATGTATCATCAATAACCTGAACATACATGTGATTGTTGCTTCTGAACACTGCTAAACGTGGTCTTTCTGCAGTACCGGCTAGAGTGTTACGAAGTCTTCTATGCTTTGTCTGGCGAATTACTGATTTAGATTTCTTACTTACCATTTTACATTCACTCCTTTACTATTTCTTACCGGTCTTACCGACTTTACGTCTAATAACTTCATCAGCGTACTTAATACCCTTACCCTTATATGGCTCAGGTCTTCTCTTATCTCTGATGTTGGCAGCGTACTGACCAACCTTTTCCTTGTCGATACCCTTGATGATAATTTTATTTCCGTCAACTGTTGACTCGATACCCTCTGGATCTTCCATCTCTACTGGGTGTGAGTAACCAAGGTTAAGAGTAAGCTTCTTACCAGCCTTAGATGCTCTGTAACCTACACCGTTAACTTCAAGAGTCTTCTCATAGCCTGTTGTAACACCAACAACCATGTTGTTGATAAGTGTTCTTGTAAGACCATGTAAAGACTTCATCTTCTTTAAATCATTAGGTCTAGTAACAACAACTTCTGCACCCTCAAGCTTAATATCCATCTCAGATGGAAGTGTTCTCTCAAGAGTACCCTTAGGACCTTTTACAGTCACATGATTATTTTCTGCAATCTCAACTGTAACACCAGCTGGAACTGCGATTGGCATTCTTCCTATACGTGACATGCCCGTACCTCCTTAAATTTACTGTATGTCCGGCTTCTGTAACCGGGTTATACTTTAGGTAATTAGTTACTTGTTTGGATATGATTACCAAACATATGCAAGAACTTCGCCACCAACCTGAAGCTTACGAGCTTCCTTATCTGTGATGATGCCCTTGTTTGTTGAAAGGATAGCGATACCAAGTCCACCTAAAACGTATGGGATATCGTCCTTACCAGCATAAATACGAAGACCTGGCTTAGAAATTCTCTTAATACCAGAAATAATCTTCTCGTTCTTGTTTGCACCGTACTTTAATGTAACACGGATATCCTTGAAGTTACCATTATCAACGATGTCGTACTTTGTGATAAATCCTTCATCTACAAGAATGTCTGCAATTGCAACCTTCATCTTTGATGCAGGAACATCTACTGTATCATGTTTTGCAGTATTTGCATTACGGATTCTTGTAAGCATATCTGCTATTGGATCACTCATTGTCATGATGCAATTTCCTCCTAATTATCAATCTGTGCTCGTTATCTTACCATGAAGCTTTCTTTACGCCAGGGATCTGTCCCTTGTAAGCTAACTCACGGAAACATACTCTACAAATACCATACTTTCTAAGGTATGCATGTGGACGACCGCAGATTTTGCAACGACTGTACTCTTGTGTAGAGAACTTTGCTGTGCGCTGCTGCTTTACTTTCATTGACTTCTTTGCCATAACTTTCCTCCTATGCTTCCTTAGCGAAAGGCATATTGAATAAACGAAGTAATTCTCTAGCCTCTTCATCTGTCTTAGCTGTAGTTACGAAGATAATGTCCATACCACGAGTCTTGTCAATCTTATCGTACTCAATCTCAGGGAAGATGATCTGCTCCTTGATACCAAGTGCATAGTTTCCTCTACCATCGAATGAATTAGGATTAACACCTCTGAAGTCACGAACACGTGGGAGTGCAAGATTGATAAGACGATCTGCGAACTCATACATCTTCTCTCCACGAAGTGTAGTCTTACAGCCAATTGCCATACCTTCACGAATCTTGAAGTTAGCAACTGAATTCTTTGCCTTTGTTGTAACAGCTTTCTGGCCTGTAATCATTTCCATATCCTTGACTGCAGACTCAAGAAGCTTAGCATTGTCCTTTGCTTCGCCAACACCCATGTTGACAACGATCTTTTCGATCTTAGGAACTTCCATAATATTCTTGTATCCAAACTTCTCAACCATTGCTGGTACGATTTCATTAAGATACTGATCTTTTAATCTACTCAACGAACTGTTCTCCTTTCTTCAATTAGTCAATAACCTCGCCGGTCTTCTTTGCGAAACGGACTTTTTTGTCTCCGTCCATCTTGAAACCAACACGTGTAGGCTGACCGTTATGAAGTAACATAACATTTGAAGCATCGATAGGAGCTTCCTGCTCGATGATACCACCTGCCTGGTTGGCCATGCTAGGCTTAACATGACGCTTTACCATGTTAACACCTTCAACTGTAACGGTGTTATTCTTCTTATCTACTGCGATAACCTTACCTTCGTTGTTTACATCGCCACCTGCGATTACACGAACAGTATCGCCTTTTTTAATTTTCATAGTTGCCATTCTACTCTTCCTCCTACAATACTTCTGGAGCGAGAGAAACAATCTTCATGAACTGCTTCTCACGAAGCTCTCTAGCTACAGGTCCAAAAATACGAGTTCCTCTTGGAGTCTTGTCATCTTTAATGATGACTGCAGCATTTTCATCAAACTTGATATAAGAACCATCTTTACGACGGGCACCTTTAACTGAACGAACAACTACTGCCTTAACAACGTCACCCTTCTTTACAACGCCACCTGGTGTTGCATCTTTAACGGTAGCAGTAATTACGTCGCCGATATTGGCATATCTTCTTGTAGATCCACCCATAACACGGATAACAAGGATTTCCTTTGCTCCTGTATTATCGGCTACCTTTAATCTACTTTCCTGTTGTACCATTATAGTAGCCTCCTTTAATTATTTTGCTCTCTCGATAACTTCAACAAGTCTCCATCTCTTATCTTTAGAAAGTGGTCTTGTCTCCATTACCTTTACTGTATCTCCGATGTGAGCGTCGCCGTTCTCATCGTGAGCCTTAAGCTTATATGTCTTCTTAACGATCTTGTTGTAAAGTGGATGCTTTACATTGTCACGGATTGCAACAACGATTGTCTTATCCATCTTGTCGCTTACAACAACACCTGTACGTGTTTTTCTTAAGTTTCTTTCCACGTTTTTGATCTCCTTTCAAATAATTAAGATTCATGAATTAATTAAGCATTCTTCTCAGCTTCTGTGATAACAGTCTGAATACGAGCGATGTTACGACGAACCTCACGGATTCTTGCTGTATTGTCTAACTGATTTGTAGCATTCTGGAATCTTAAGTTGAAAAGTTCTTTCTTAGCTTCTACGAGCTGAGCATTAAGCTCTGCTACTGAAGTGTTCTTTAAATCTTCTACGTACTTTGTATTCTTCATTATGCTTCACCGCCTTCTAAATCCTCACGGGAAACTATCTTGCACTTGCAAGGAAGTTTATGTGTAGCGAGACGAAGTGCTTCTCTAGCAACTTCCTCAGATACTCCTGAGATCTCGAATAATACACGGCCCGGCTTAACAACAGCTACCCAATATTCAAGTGTTCCCTTACCTGAACCCATTCGAGTTTCAGCAGGTTTTGCAGTAACTGGCTTGTCTGGGAAAATCTTAATCCAAACCTTACCACCACGCTTAATGTAACGTGTCATAGCGATACGAGCTGCTTCGATCTGGTTTGACTTAATCCAAGCTGGCTCTGTTGCAACGATACCATACTCACCGTAAGATATCTTATTTCCTCTTGAAGCTTTTCCAGCCATGTTCCCACGGAACTGCTTTCTATGCTTCGCTCTCTTTGGCATTAACATATTATTGAGCTCCTCCTTCCACATTCTTTCTCTTTGGAAGTACTTCACCCTTATAGATCCAAACCTTTACGCCAACCTTACCATAAGTAGTGTCAGCCTCAGCGAATCCATAATCGATATCAGCACGAAGTGTCTGAAGTGGAATAGTACCTTCATTGTAAGACTCTGAACGAGCCATATCAGCACCACCAAGACGTCCTGAACAGCTTGTCTTGATACCCTTGATACCAGTCTTCATAGCGCGACCCATGCAAGACTTCATTGCTCTACGGAATGATACACGGTTCTCAAGCTGGCCAGCGATGTTCTCAGCAACGAGCTGTGCATCACGATCTGGTCTCTTGATTTCCTTGATATCAACAACAAGCTTATCGCTTGTCTGCTTCTGGAGCTCAGTCTTAATCTTGTCGATTTCAGCGCCGCCCTTACCGATAACAACGCCTGGCTTTGCTGTATAAACAGTAACCTTTACTCTACCAGCAGCGCGCTCGATTTCAATCTTAGAAACGCCTGCAGCGTAAAGCTTCTTCTTAAGAAATTTTCTGATATTATAGTCTTCAACTAAGTAGTCTGAGAAGTTCTCGCCCTCAGCGTACCACTTAGAATCCCAGTCCTTAATAACACCGACTCTTAAGCCATGAGGATTAACTTTCTGTCCCATGTTTTGCCTCCTTAATTTTTCTGATCAAGCACGATTGTGATGTGGCTCATTCTCTTTTCGATTCTGTAAGCTCTACCCTGTGCTCTTGGTCTAATTCTCTTCATTGTAGGTCCCTTGTTTGCATAGCACTCAGCTACTACAAGGTCCTTGCGATCTAAGCCGTTATTGTTCTCAGCGTTTGCAATAGCAGACTTAAGTAATTTCTCTATAACACTTGAAGCGTATCTTGGATTGTACATTACGATAGCAAGAGCTGTATCAACATCCTTACCACGAATGGCATCAAGTACGAAACAAGCCTTCTGAACTGACATTCTAGCATAAGATAACTTTGCTGAAGGTCTTGTATCCTTTACATCGTTTCTCTCACGTTTAATTTGAGATCTATGTCCCTTAGCCATGATAAAAACTCCTTTCTGTTAATTAGCGTACCTTTGACTTCTTTTCGTCTTTGCCATGACCTCTGTAGGTTCTAGTAGCAACGAATTCACCAAGCTTGTGTCCAACCATGTCTTCTGTAACATATACTGGAACATGCTTTCTACCGTCATGTACTGCAATTGTATGTCCAACCATCTGTGGGAAGATTGTAGAACGACGTGACCATGTCTTGATAACTGACTTGTCGCCGCTTGCGTTCATAGCATCAACCTTCTTTAATAAGCTTGCATCAGCAAATGGTCCTTTTTTTAATGAACGTGCCATGTGTATCCTCCTTACTTGATTGCTCTACCATCGCGTCTTCTTACGATGAGCTTGTTAGACTGCTTGTGCTTCTTTCTTGTCTTGAGACCAAGAGCTGGCTTGCCCCAAGGTGTGCATGGACCTGGACGTCCGATAGGAGCGCGGCCCTCACCACCACCATGTGGATGGTCATTAGGGTTCATAACAGAACCACGAACTGTAGGTCTGATACCCATGTGTCTCTTACGACCAGCTTTACCGATCTTAACAAGGTTGTGATCACCGTTACCGATTACACCGATTGATGCACGGCAGTTAAGAGGTACCATTCTCATTTCGCCTGAAGGAAGACGAAGTGTAGCGTACTTACCTTCTTTAGCCATGAGCTGAGCTGAGTTACCAGCTGAACGAACAAGCTGTCCGCCACGTCCTGGATAAAGCTCGATATTGTGAATAAGTGTACCAACTGGAATCTTCTCGAGTGGTAAGCAGTTACCAACTCTAACTTCAGCGTCAGCACCGTTCATAACTGTCATGCCGTCTGTAAGACCAGCTGGAGCAAGGATGTAAGCCTTCTCGCCGTCTGCGTAGCAGATAAGAGCGATGTTAGCTGTTCTGTTTGGATCGTACTCGATACCAATAACCTTTGCAGGAATTCCATCCTTATTTCTCTTGAAATCAATAAGTCTATATTTCTGTCTGTTACCGCCACCGTGATGTCTAACGGTAATCTTACCCTGATTGTTACGACCAGCGTGCTTCTTTAATGAAACAACAAGTGACTTCTCTGGAGATGTCTTTGTGATCTCAGCGAAATCTGAACCAGTCATATTTCTTCTAGAAGGTGTATATGGGTTATATGTCTTAATTCCCATTTTGTTTCTCCTTTCGTTTACTCGTTTATTATCGCGCTCGACTGCGCATAAAATTAATTAACTTTCGCTTTAAGCTATATCTTAAAGACCTGAGAAAATCTCGATATCTTTGCTATCAGCTGTAAGCTGAACGATAGCTTTCTTTGTCTTTGCTGTCTTACCGAATGTCATTCCACGTCTCTTTGTCTTGCCATCAGCGTTCATTGTGTTAACTGAAGCAACCTTTACTCCGTCGAACATCTTCTCAACAGCTTCCTTAATCATTGTCTTGTTAGCTTCTGGATGAACTAAGAATGTGTACTTCTTCTCAGCCATAGCGTTCATTGACTTTTCTGTGATTACAGGTTTAAGGATTACGTCATAATACTGTACATTTGCCATTATGCATATACCTCCTGAATCTGATCTACAGCAGCCTTTGTTACAACTACTGTGTTGTACTTAAGGATGTCATAAACGTTGATTGTGTTTGTAAGAGCTGTCTTAACTGTAGGAATGTTCTTTGCAGACATAACTACGTTCTTGTCATTTGTATCAAGAACAACAAGTGCCTTCTCAACGTTAAGGTTTGTTAATACCTTTGCAAAATCCTTTGTCTTAATAGCGTCAAACTTAAGCTCGTCAACAACGATGAACTTGTTCTCGTTAACTGCAGAAGTGAGTACAGACTTAAGAGCTGCTCTCTTCTCCTTCTTGTTGAGCTTAAATGAATAATCTCTTGGTGTTGGAGCGAATACTACGCCACCACCTGTCCACTGTGGAGATCTTGTAGAACCCTGTCTTGCATGACCTGTTCCCTTCTGTCTCCAAGGTTTTCTACCACCACCAGAAACCTCAGAACGAGTCTTAGCCTTCTGTGTTCCCTGACGGTTATTTGCAAGCTGCTGGACAACTGCCATGTGAACTAAGTGCTCATTAATCTCAACTGCGAAGATGCTGTCGTTAAGATCCATGGTGCCAACTTCTTTGCCTTCCATATTATATACGGATACTTTAGCCATCGCTAAGTTCCTCCTTTCCTATCGTAAGATTACTTTTCTGCTTTAACTGACTCTTTAATTGTTACAAGAGACTTCTTAGGTCCTGGAACAGCACCCTTTACTAAAAGCAGATTATTTTCAACATCAACACGTACAATCTCAAGGTTCTGGATTGTTACTTTGTTTCCGCCCATCTGACCTGGCATACCCTTGCCCTTGAATACACGGCTAGGTGAAGAACAAGCACCATTTGAACCCTGGTGTCTGTGGAACTTAGAACCGTGAGCCATAGGACCTCTGTGCTGGCCTAATCTCTTGATAGCGCCCTGGAATCCCTTACCCTTTGAAGTAGCTGTTGCATCAACCTTGTCACCAGCTTCAAAGATATCAGCCTTGATTTCCTGAGCAAGTGCATAATCTGCACAATTATCAAATCTGAACTCTCTAACAAATCTCTTTGGCTCAACACCAGCCTTATCGAAGTGACCCTTCTCTGGCTTGTTTACGCCATTGCGATGAATAATTTCTTTGCGTCCGTTTGCATCCTTATTAACAAGCTTTACTTTCTTGTCAACAAAGCCAACCTGAACAGCATCGTAACCATCATTTTCTACTGTCTTAATCTGTGTAACAACACATGGACCTGCAGAAAGTACAGTTACAGGAATAAGCTCGCCGCCTTCATTGAAGACCTGAGTCATTCCGACCTTTGTAGCTAAAATAGCTTTCTTCATGTTTTCTTACCTCCATTTTCTACAGCGGAACGCTTCTTGCCCAAAACTATGGGGTAGCGGAACCGTTCATCCTAGAACAGTGTCATATAAGTGGAATAAGATAAGAACTTATTGCTTCTATATAAAACCATCTTGGATGTTTTCTTAATTAAATGAACCCAATTACTTGTTCTTGATGCTGATCTCAACACCTGCAGGCATCTCTAACTTTGAAAGAGCCTCAACAGTCTTCTGTGTTGGGTCGATGACATCAATCAATCTCTTATGAGTTCTCTGCTCGAACTGCTCACGAGAGTCTTTGTACTTATGTACAGCTCTAAGAATTGTAACAACTTCCTTCTTTGTTGGAAGAGGTACTGGACCACTAACCTGTGCTCCGTTCTTCTTAACAGTCTCGATGATTTTCTTGGCAGATGAATCTACTAACTCATGATCATAAGCCTTGAGTGTGATTCTCATAACTTGATTTGCCATAAAAAAAGTCTCCTCCTTTTTCGTTTTTCTTTTTGTGAAAAAGCGATCAAGTGGCGACTGTACACTTACCCGTGTGTTTCATGTTTCAAAACTCAAAGTTCGAACCAAGTTCTCACACGTCGTCTCCGCAGATGCGGACGGTTTTCTGTTGTACAGTGACTTGTCGTCAGTTTCCTAACTTGACATTCGCTCCACGGAAAACCAACCTCAGCAAGCTGGGTTGCAACCTCACGCTTCATAGCTATCATGTCACAGCAAGTAATAATATACACGAGAAATGGGAAGTCTGCAATAAAAAGAAGAAAAATATTGTATTTTATTTAGTACAATCCTGTTTTCTACTAAATATTGTGTTTTTTATACAGTGTTTGTACTATTAGACATTGAACATTGACAATCTTCAAGTATAATATTCAAGGCATAAGAAATTACTACCTATAATATAGGAAGTAATTATTATTGTAAACAATATAGTTAATATAGAAAGGATTGTTACTTTCATAAGTAACTTGGTGAAATATGAATACAGCATCAAATTGGAAAGATTACGAAATAATCGATTGCTCCTCAGGCGAGAAGCTTGAACGTTGGGGCGACTATGTTCTTCTTAGGCCTGACCCTCAGGTTATTTGGAACACTCCAAAGAAATCTTCCTATTATAAGAAATTAAATGCACACTACCATCGTTCAAATAAAGGTGGTGGCGAATGGGAATTCTTTGACTTACCAGAACAGTGGACTATCAGCTATCCTATCTGTGGTCACGACTTAAAGTTCAACCTAAAGCCTTTCGCTTTCAAGCATACAGGTCTTTTCCCTGAGCAGGCCGTTAACTGGGATTGGTTTTCTTCTATTATAAATAAGGAAGTAACTGAAAAGAAACGCCCCGTTAGAGTCCTTAATCTTTTTGCATATACAGGAGGTGCAACTCTTGCCGCAGCAGCTGCTGGAGCTCAGGTTACTCATGTTGATGCCTCAAAGGGCATGGTTCAGTGGGCAAAGGAAAACGCTGCTTCATCTGGTCTTTCTGAAGCACCAATCAGATGGCTTGTAGATGACTGCCGTAAGTTTGTAGAACGCGAAATTCGTCGTGGCAACAAATACGATGGAATCATCATGGATCCACCTTCATACGGAAGAGGATCAAAGAACGAGATTTGGAAAATTGAAGATGATATTTTCCCATTCATACAGCTTTGCGAGCAAATCCTTTCAGATGACGCTCTTTTCTTCTTAGTAAACTCTTACACAACAGGTTTACAGCCAGCTGTATTAAATTATATGATAAGCACAGCTTTATTGGATAAACATCCAGGGGAGGTTAACGCTGACGAAATTGGTCTTCCAGTTACAGAATCAGGATTAGTATTACCATGTGGAGCCAGCGGACGTTGGGTTAGAAAATAACGCACTATAATATAAAAGGAACTCAATTTTATGACTGAAACAAACACAATAAACCCTCTTGGTATAGAGCCAGTAGGAAAGCTACTAAAGAAATTTGCTATTCCTAGTATAATAGCCATGCTTGTAGGTTCTCTCTACAACATGGTGGATCAATTATTCATTGGAAACTTTGTTGGACCCCTTGGTAACGGCGCAACAAACATCCAGTTTCCACTTTCAATTTTAAACGTATCGATTGCACTTTTGTGCGGCATAGGTGCTGCTTCAACATTTAACTTGGCGATGGGCCGTGGCGAAACAGAAAAGGCCGGTCATTACATTGGTAACGCTGTAACTGTAATGCTAATAGGTGGTTTAATCCTGACAGTTATAACCGAGCTTTTCCTTGAGCCAATTTTGTTGGCATGTGGAGCAACAGAAAACATTCTCCCATACGCAATGGAATATTCAAGAATATGCGCGCTTGGATTTCCATTCTTTATCTTATCAGGTGGCGGAAGTCATCTAGTACGAGCTGATGGCAGCCCAAATATGACTATGGCAATCAACCTCGTAGGCGCTATCGTAAATACGATACTTGATTATTTATTCGTAGCAGTTTTCGGATGGGGAATGTCTGGTGCCGCCATCGCGACAATCATTGGTCAATATATCGCTGGATTTATGGTTCTAATCTATTTAACCAGATTTAAAACCGTAAAACTTTCCAAGGAACATTTCATCCCACAGCTTTCTATTATTGTAGCAATTGCATCCTTAGGTACAGCTCCATTTATTAATCAAATTGCTATGATGCTTGTGCAGATTGTAATGAATCATGTAATGGGACACTATGGCGCTCAATCTATTTACGGTTCAGATATTCCTATTACCTGCGCCGGAATTATTTCAAAGGTTAACGGCATATGCTTCTCTTTTGTAATCGGTATTTCTCAAGGTTTACAGCCAATCATCAGTTTCAACTATGGGGCTAAAAACTACCAACGAGTAAAAGATGCTTATCATCTTGCCATTAAATTAGCTGCAATCATCACTACTATCAGTTGGTTATGTTTCCAGCTTTTCCCTCGCCAAATAGTTTCGATTTTTGGTTCAGGTTCAGAGTTGTATTTTGATTTTTGTACTAAGTATTTCAGAATATTCTTATTTGGTATTTGTACTGCTTTCTTGCAGCCACTTACTTCCAATTTCTTTACAGCAATTGGAAAACCATACAAAGGAATTTTCATGTCACTTACAAGACAAGTTTTATTCCTTACCCCACTTATTATTCTATTGCCATTTTTCTTTGGATTTAATGGCGTATTATATGCAGGACCAGTTGCAGATGTTCTTTCGTTTACAATCTGCTTCATACTTATTCGAAGAGAATTCTCTCGTCCAGAATTCCGAAACCTATAATAAAAAGAGCCAAACCGTTATGGTTGGCTCTTTTTTAGATTTATTCTGTTTTCACGTCAACATTGGCGCCTGTAATATTAACATTTTTGTTAACCTTAGCATCGTATGTGTTAGCTTTCATGATTTCAGCAAGATCTACTCCTGTAGCCTCGCTCATTGTATCAAAGACCTGCTTTAAAACTACAGGCATGTTACCTGATATTTTAGCAGCTCCGCCTTCACCGCCTTCGCCAGTTTCGTAGATGTTAATCTTATCAATTGCAGCAAGAGGCTTTGCAATCTCAGCAGCAATTTCTGGCATAACCTTAATCATCATCTCTGCCATAGCGGCACCATTGTACTTGCGATATGCTTCGGCTTTCTTTTCCATAGCTTCAGCTTCTGCAAGACCTTTTGCCTTTATTGCCTCAGCTTCCGCCTTACCTTTCGCAGCAATACCGGCTGCTTCTGCATCATACTTTGCCTTAATACCAGCTGCTTCCTGCTCTGCAGCAAACTTCTGAGCTTCTGCCTGTGCTTTCTTTGCATCAGCTTCACGCTCCTGCTCATACTTGGCAGCCTCAGCTTTTTTCTGTCTCTGAATTAACTCAGCTTCTGCTTTTTTCTCAGCCTGATACTTTTCAGCATCTGCCTGCTTCTCGATCTGAGCAGCAAGTTCCTGCTGTTTAACAACAACTTCCTTCTGCTTCAATTCTGCTTCGCGCTCAGCCTTAGCAATCTGTGCATTTACTGTAGCAGCCTCAATTGTCTTCTGCTGTTCCTGCTGCTGAATTGAATATGCTGCATCTGCGACAGCGTTAGCTGTATCAGCCTGCTGCTTCAACTCTGCCTGCTTAATAGCAAGGGCATTATTCTTTTCTGCAATTTCTGTCTGTGCAGTAACTCTTGCATCATTAGCAGCTTTATCAGCCTCAGCCTGTGCAATAGCAACATCTCTATCAGCCTGTGCTTTTGCAATAGCTGCATCTTTCTTAATCTTAGCAGTGTTGTCCATACCAAGATCATTGATAAGTCCATTCTCATCAGTTACATTCTGAATGTTGCATGAAAGGATTTCGATACCAAGTTTGTTCATATCCTTAGATGCTTTTTCCATAACCTGATCAGAAAAGCTATCTCTATCAGTATTGATTGTCTTTAATGACAATGTACCGATGATTTCACGCATGTTACCTTGTAAAGAATCCTGTAAATCCATAGTGATTTGGTCTGGATTCTTATTTAAGAAGTTCTTTGCTGCAAGCTGAATTGATGAAGCATCTGTGCCAATTCTTACTTTTGCTACAGCATCAACATTTACATTAATAAAATCGTTAGTAGGCACTGACTGTTCAGTTTTGATATCAACTGTCATCTGTCCCAAATAAAGCTTATCAACTCTTTCAAAGAATGGAATCTTGATTCCAGCTCGTCCCACAAGAATACGAGGAGTCTTGCGAAGACCAGAAATGATATAGGCTCTGTCTGGTGGCGCCTTTACATAGCCTGCCACAATTACTAACAGAACTACAATAATAAGTGCGATAATAGGTATTAGTTCCATAACATTTTCCCTCTCTTTCAAAAAAATAACTGCCCAAAACTATTATTTTGGACAGTTATATTAAAGCACATCTTGAGTAGTATGTAAATACTTTTTTAGAATTTATTACATCTTTAAATATTCCATTCCCTGCTTCACCTCATCAGGAACTACACCATCATTTTTCTCCACCTTATCAATGATAGTTTTCAAATGATGCAATGCTTGAGACTGCTTAATCTCATGACGAGATATGCCTTGCTCAAACATTGGATGAGAGCTAACCTTTGCTCTATAGGCCTTTGAGAATGTACAGTGTTTATTAAGGATATTTCTCTCTGCCTTATTAAGACGAATACTTCCCTGGGCCTCAAAATTAATCCAGATTGTGTACTGCTTTGTAAAGGCCTCACGCATATTGTTTCGAGAAGATTTAAGAAGCGTCTTAACCTTTTCTTTGTTTTCTGCAGAGAGATCTTTATTCTTTCGATAGAATGTAAAGTAATCATAAAAGTCTGATGTCAGGCACTCAGAGCCAATATCATTCCATCTTGAACCCTGCTCTTTTCTGCAGATTTCCCATCTGAACGCTCCGCAACAATAAATCATCATCTTGTCGATATCATCAAGAGTAAACATAGGGAATACGAAACGTCCCGGTGAATCCACCTTTATTCCGCCGCATTCCTGCCACATCATAGCACGCATTCCTACATTTGGAAGAAGGATAATATCAGGCTCGACTCGCTTTAAATAAGCCTCACTCTTAACGCCTGTATCCATATCTGTAAAATAACCCTCGCGCAAGAAAATGCCATAATCCACTTCTTCGATTCGATTCATAGCTTCCATAAGCTTCGTCTGAGTCAGTAAAAGTCTCATAGGTTCTGCGCCAAAATCTTCTTTTGTAAGAACCGGGCAGAATGCTGTCATCTTTCCCGATGTGGTTCTATTTGCCGACTTGAAGAAATTATCAATTTCAAAAATGACTTTCTGCTCCTGGTCATTCATCCATGTCTGCATTTCAGACTCAGGAATATTTCCAGACTTTCTTTCTTCAAGGATAAAACCTCTATAGTCTAAGTCAAGCTCGTTCTTGCTTGGTTCCCTGTCTGCCTGATATACCATGCGAAGCCACTTGTATATAGTGAAGAGATGGTCGCTTTCGCATAAAGTTTCTAGTCGCTCTACTAAATCAGCCAGCTGATAAGTAAGCTCCTCGCCAACCGCCTCGTAGTCGATATAACCAAAATTCAAAAACATAAGGATAATGGTATCTAGCTCACCACCCATAGCTTCGAATTCCAAAGCCCTAAAGAATGTTTTACGATAAATATCATAAAACAAATCTACAGCTTTCTTTCTTATACGACGCTCATTGTCCTCTTTACCTTCTCTATCAGAAAGAGCCAAATAATCATCAAGCTGTTGTCTGTACTCATCCTGCTTAGCTTCATCCACCTCTGCGAATTCACAGATGTGTTCAAAGGTCTGAGTAAATTCAGCTTGCTTTTGCATTTTTGCCTCATCAAATGCTGCTGCAGAAGCTGCAAAATCGTGCGAATCATATTCTGCCCAACGTTCTTTGATAAGCTTTTTGTCATAGATTCCACAGGTAGAAAGATACTTGTAAAGCATCTTCATTAGCTTAATAATGCCATCCTGCTCCATACCACGTTCTGCAATGTATATTCTAAGATTAAAGAGCAGTTCAAACATATCTCCTCTATCTTGAGAAAGGAGAATAGGTGAAAACTCTTCAATGTAAAAGCCCATTGTCTCTGCGCACTCAATAGCTCTAGCCATATAGCCACAGCTAATACCAATAACACCATTTACAATCTCAGTGCGCTTACCATAAATATTTTCAATTTCTTTATTGTCAACAGAATTTAAGCTATCAATATAATCATGCTCCCACTTGAGGATTTCATTTTTAAGCTCAAGAGGCTCCATTTCCTCCAACAAAGGAATCTCTACAGGTGTCATAGAAGCTGCGCGGCATAATTTGCGATACTCAGCGTTTATTCCTCTGCAGTAATCAGTAAAATCATCTACCTTCTTTTTGTATGAATCATATATTTTAAATACATCCCTACACTGTCTGAATGCACCTTTTGCAAAACCAAAAATATATACTGGTTGTTCATTGAAGATAACATCAAAATCAGCCATCGTCTTATAATTGCATTTAATGACGGTGGCTGTTTCTTTTACAGTATAATCTGCTTCATACTGATGATTGAGAGCATCAGAAAGCCCAACAACAGTACCAGGGCCTAGACTTAACATCTGGCCCCTCCATTGTTGTACTATCTCTCCGGCTATAACAACATACATGCTATCAACCGGATCATTCTCATTTATTAACTTTTTACCTGCCTCAATAGTGATAGGTTCCAAAGTCGACTCCTTTACTTAGTTCCGAAGATTCTATCTCCAGCATCTCCTAAACCAGGGCAAATATAAGCATCAGAATTGAGTTCACGATCAATATGACCAATGTAAATCTGAACATCAGGATGAGCCTCATGAAGAGCTCTAACTCCCTCTGGAGCTGCAATAATTGCCATAAACTTAATTCTCTTTCCACCATGCTGCTTAATAAGTGTGATAGCATCGATTGCTGAACCACCTGTAGCAAGCATAGGATCTGTTACAACGATAAGACGCTCCTCAATTGGGCTTGGGAGCTTACAGTAATACTCGTGTGGAATATGTGTTTCCTCATCACGGTACATACCAATGTGACCAATCTTTGCTGTTGGTACAAGCTTCTGAATACCGTTAACCATACCAAGACCTGCACGAAGGATTGGTACGATTGCCATCTTACGACCAGCAATAACTGGTGCCATGCACTTTTCGATTGGTGTCTCGCACTCGATATCTACTGTCTGTAAATCGTTGAGTGCTTCAAAAGCCTCAAGCATAGCTATTTCTTCTACAAGAGCACGGAACTCTGCTGTTCCTGTGTTCTTATCTCTAAGCATTGTAATTTTGTGCTGAAGTAGAGGATGTGTAAGCTCTACTACGTTATCTAATTTCTCCATTAAATTAGCCTCCAAAAAATTTATCTATTTATCCCTCTTATAATAATGAAAGGGTTGATATCTATATTTCTATTTTATCAGCTGCAGTAACTTTTTTAAATAGAATTAAATACCTTCTTTATCAAATCTGTATCTTTCAGGATCACCGTATTCGTAATCTCTACCAGGAATGATAGCATTGAGAACTACACCTGCGATTGCTGCAATTGCAAGACTTGTAAGTGTAATGTCTGTGCTTCCTACTGTGAATGTAAGACCATCTGAAAAACCAAGACCGCATACAAGAATAACTGCTGCAATGATAAGGTTTCTTGAGTGTGTAAAATCAACATGATTCTCTACAACGTTTCTTATTCCTATTGCACTTATCATACCATAAAGCATGAAGCTTATTCCACCTACGATTGCACTTGGCATTGTACCAATGATATCTGCCATCTTAGGGATGAATGAAAGTACGATTGCATAGCAAGCTGCAATTCTGATTACCTTAGGATCGTGAACCTTTGAAAGCTCAAGTACGCCAGTGTTCTCTCCATATGTTGTATTAGCTGGACCACCGAACATTGCTGAAATACTTGTTGCAAGACCATCACCTACAAGTGTTCTATGTAAACCTGGATCAGTAACAAAATCCTCTCCTACTGTTGCTGAAATAGCAGACATATCTCCGATATGCTCCATCATTGTAGCAATGGCGATTGGAGCCATTACAAGGATTGCAGAAATATTGAATTTGCAAATGAAGAAATCTGGTAAGCCGACCCAAGACGCTTCATGAACTGCTGCAAAATCAAGGATTGCACTTCCATCTGCATTTGTCATTCCAAGTGCGTTGAAAATAAGTGCGCAAGCATATGAGATTACTACACCCATAAGAATTGGAAGGATTCTAAAGATTCCCTTTCCCCAAATGTTGAAAATAATAACAACAGCAAGTGCGATGATTGCAAGCAACCAGTTCTGAGATGCATTGCTTATAGCTGAAGGCGCTAATGACAATCCGATGCAAATGATGATTGGACCAGTGACAACTGGTGGAAGGTATTTCATAACCTTTTTAATTCCAACAAGTTTTATTACAAGTGCAAGTACCAAATATAATAAACCAGCCACAACAATACCGCCGCATGCGTATGGAAGCTTTTCGCCCATTGTCATGTTTTTGAAAATACCTGTATTTAAATTAGCAACTGTGTGAAATCCGCCTAAAAAAGCAAATGATGAACCAAGAAATGCGGGAACTTTGAATTTAGAACATAAATGGAAAAATAAGGTACCGAGACCTGCGAAAAATAAAGTAACTTGAATTGAAAGACCTTCGCCTTCGAAATAGTTGTTGACGAGAATTGGAACTAAAATAGTCGCTCCAAACATTGCAAATAAATGCTGAAGTCCCAAAACTAACATCTTCGGAATACCAAGCTGAGTGGCATCTTTAATTGGTGCATGAGTGTTCATACATATCCTCCTTTTTTTGTTTAACCTAAACTGAAAGTTTAAATTAACTTAAACTTTCAGTATTCTATCATTTTGATATAGGTTTGACAATAGTTTTTATTACTATTTATAACTACTATATTTTTAGCACATATGCTACCAACCCTAGTAGAATTATGTGGGCAGGATAAAAGAGGTAGAAAAATCTACGTAAAGCCACACTATCAGCTCCACGTTTTCCGTAATAGCATGAAACAGGAATAAGCATCAAGAATGCAAATACCTCTAAAACACTAGACATAAGTGTCAGCATAAGCACGCCCATTCCAAAGGACAACAATCGTTGTTTTTTAGTTGGCCCATTCAAATAATACATTACTGATATACAGGTTACGCCAGCCATCTTATAATCAAGATGAGTAAAGTATGCCACGCCCATACCTGCAAACATTACAAGAATCCTGCAAGCATATATCGCATATACGTTAAAATCCAGCTTGTCTATAAGTGAATAAGCATAGAGGACACCTAGTCCCAATAATAAAGTCCAAAGAACATTGTTGTAGTTTAAATCAAAGAAACTTCTTCTAAAAAGATAATCAAATGGAACTTCCGAAATCACTGCTATAGTAAGCAAACGAATAGCATATTTTTTAAGATTTCTAGTGTGTATAAAGCCTTCCACAAGCATATAGCAATATATAGGAAATGCCATACGACCTATGCTTCGCAAAACAGCATCAACAAGAAATACTTTGCCATAAAGTTCTTGTGATATAACACCGGCATTATTAGTAAGCCATACTTCCAGCAGACCTGCTCCAATATGGTCTATAAACATAGTAATAACCGCAATCAGTTTAAGACCTGTTCCTGTGATTTCAAAAGATTTTTTCTCCATTATTCAACCAACCATTCTATAAATTCTCTAACTGCACCTCTACCGCCGTCTTTACTTGCAACATAATCAGCAAGCTCTATTACTTCCTTTGCCGCATCAGCTGGGCAGCCAACAAGACCACCAGCATCTTTGATGTGTTTCATGCAATCATAATCATTTAAATCATCACCACAGTATGCACATTGTTCCAAAGTATCGCCATTTTTTTCAAGAATCTCCATAAGCTTTGGCAGCTTGTCTGCAACTCCCTGATGTATCTCTGTGATGCTAAGCTCCTTTGCACGATTCTCTACTATCTTACTAACACGGCCTGTAATAATAACAGGTGTGATTCCATTTGGTTTTGCTATATGACAAATACCATATCCATCTTTGGCTGAAAAGGCTTTCATTATTTCGCCTTCCTGTCCCATATAAATATGGCCATCCGTAAGTGTTCCATCAACATCTAATACTAAATACTTTATATTCTTCATTAAAAAATCTCCTTAGAAAATCTAAGGAGATTATACAATATTCTTATGCAGTTTTCTTTACAAAAATTGTTTTGATAGCAAATAATGTACCAATCATAAGAGCTATACCTATTATCAAGCATATTGCCCAGTTTCTAACAAAGCCCGAAATAATATATGAAACAAACGAAACCGCAGCAACTGTCATTGCATATGGAAGCTGTGTACTTACATGGCTAATGTGATTACATTCTGCACCTGCTGATGCCATGATTGTAGTATCTGAAATAGGTGAGCAATGATCGCCACAAACTGCTCCAGCCATACAAGCTGAAATTGCAATAATCATAAGCTCATTATTAACATCACCACCAAATACATTTACAACGATAGGAATGAGAATACCAAATGTTCCCCATGATGTACCAGTTGCAAATGCAAGGAAGATACCTACTACAAATACAAGGGCTGGCAAGAGGCTCATAAGTGCTCTGTTATCTGCAATTACAGCAACAAGGCCACCAACGTATTCTGCTGCACCAAGAGAATCTGTCATTGACTTTAATGTCCATGCAAATGTAAGTACCAAGATTGCAGGAACCATGCTCTTAAATCCCTCTGGGATAGCGTTCATACATTCATTAAAGCTAAGAACCTTTGTTGCAAGATAAAAGATGATTGTAATAATAAGTGCTACAACTGAGCCATATACAAGTCCAACTGATGCATCTGAATTTGAAAATGCATCAATGAAATTCTCGCCTGAGAAAAATCCTCCTGTATAAATCATTCCGATTACACAGCAGATGATAAGAGATACAATTGGGAGCACAAGGTGAATAACCTTACCCTTTTGAGAAACAGGTGGATGAGGCTGATCCTCCGCTCCTGTTAATGCTGCTCCATCTTTTTTAACTTTGATTTTATTCTGTGCCATGTGATTAAGCTCAGCCAAATTCATTGAGCCATAATCAAAGTTCATATATGTGATTGTAAACATCATTACAAGTGTCAATAATGCATAGAAGTTGTATGGGATAGCCTTAATAAATAATGAAAGGCCATTAGCACCATCTACAAATCCTGTTACAGCTGCTGCCCATGATGAAATAGGAGCAATAATACAAACTGGAGCGGCAGTTGCATCTATTAAATATGCAAGCTTTTCTCTTGAAATGCCGTGCTTATCTGTAACCGGTCTCATAACTGAACCTACTGTTAAACAGTTGAAATAATCATCGATGAATATCAACATACCAAGAACGATAGTAGCAACCTGTGCACCAGCTTTTGTTTTAACATGGGTAACAGCCCATTTACCGAAAGCTGCTGAGCCACCAGCTCTGTTCATAAGCATAACCATGCTTCCAAGTACAACCAAGAAAATCAGAATACCGACATTCCAGCTATCTGAAAGCTGACCTATCATTCCATCTACAAAGATATGTTCCATTGCTGCTGTAAGATTAAATCCAGCATACAATAATCCGCCTGCGAATATTCCTATGAATAGTGAAGAGTAAACTTCCTTAGTAATTAACGCAAGAGCAATAGCAATAATTGGTGGCAAAAGCGACCATATTGTATTAGTAAATTCCATATGTCTTCATGTTCTCCTTTAAAATATTTGTATGTCCATCTTCCATTTCTGTAAGAGGTTTTCTAAGAGGTCCTACTTCAAATCCCATAAGATTAAGAGCTTTCTTTACTGGGATTGGGTTAACCTCAGAGAATAACGAATCAATAAGAGGTAATGCTTCTAACTGCATTTTTGATGCCTTTTTATAATCTCCATCCAAACATGCCTGGCACAAATCATGAGTCTGCTGAGGCGCAACATTTGAAAGAACGGATATTACTCCAATACCTCCAAGTGACATGATTGGAACTATTTGATCATCATTGCCAGAATACACATCAATGCATCCATCTGCCAGCTGAAGAAGCTTTGCAATTTGACTTATGTTTCCTGATGCTTCTTTTATTGCAACAATATTCTTTACATCCCTTGCCAAACGTACTGCTGTCTCAGGAAGGATGTTGCAACCTGTACGACTTGGTACATTGTAAAGGATACATGGGATATTAATGGCATCAGCTGTATCTTTAAAATGAACATAGAGTCCGTTTTGGGTTGCCTTATTGTAATAAGGAGTGACTAAAAGTACAGCGTCAGCACCAGCAGCCTCTGCTTCCTTGGACAAATAAATAGCTGTCTCTGTGGAATTTGAACCAGTACCTGCAATAACTGGCACACGATGATTAACCGTTTTTATACAATGACGAACCACATCTAAGTGTTCCTCATGTGAAAGAGTTGAAGCTTCACCTGTTGTACCACAAATAACAATAGCGTCTGTATTGTTTTCAATTTGATACTCAATCAACTTATCGAGCTTTTCATAATTAACTGAACAATCCTCATTAAATGGTGTGACAATCGCTACTGCTGCACCTGTAAAAATACTCATTACAAATCCTCCTTTTAGCTAATAAATCCCAATTGATGCAATAAAAAAGCCGACCAATAAATGGTCGGCAACATAAATCAAATACATCTTATGATAGCCCCCCATCTATTACTGCAAACATTGCATTAGATGACAGTCATGTGGCTATTAACCATATGCCCAGGACAAGCAGCATCAGGTGCTACTCTCCTTCGGCGAAATCCCCTTTCATCCTGTATCACATGGGCCTGTCCCATCAACAAGATTACTTTTGTCTTTCGCAACCTCTATCTCTTATTAAATTTGTGTATATACTACATCGCTATGTTTTACATGTCAACTATAAATTGCTAACAAACGTAAATCTATGTTAAAATTGAATCAAATTTATGGAGGAATATAAGATGAAATCGTTTTTCAAAAAAGGTATAAGTCTTGTTCTTGGACTTACCCTTGTATCCTTGCTTTTTACAAGCAACTCATTCTATTCTGAGGCAAAATCAAAATCTTCAGCTAAGAAAAATATAGTTGTAGTCCTTGATCCAGGCCACGATACCACTCATACAGGATGTCATTATGAAAACTTTGAAGAAGGCATTGCCAATCTCTACATTGCATACTATTGCAAAGCTGAATTAGAGAAGTATTCTGGCGTTACAGTATATATGACTCGTTATGGTTTCGAATGCCCTTACGGCGCTGATCCTGATTCAAAATCTTCTTGCTTGTCAGCTCGTGTCAACTACGCGAAATCAGTTAAAGCTGATGTAATCGTTAGCTTGCACAATGACTATGATCCAGATTTAGATGCATCTCAGAATGGTTCTAAGGTTATCGTTCCAAACGCAAACTACAAGCCAGACATCTGTGTTGCTGGTACTACACTTGGCCAGTCAATTCTGACTCAGCTTACAGCTACTGGTCTTAATGTTAACAACTGGAAGCTTTGCCCAAACGGCACTGGAATTGTTACAAGAGATTCTGAGTCTGGTAAGTATCCAGATGGTTCTGCAAAAGACTTCTACGCTCTTATAAATCAGTCCAAGTCAGCAGGATTCCCATGTGTCATTGTTGAGCATGCTTTCTGCACAAACTATTCTGATAGAGTTAATCATCTTTCAACACCTGAGCAGTATCAACAGCTTGGTATCGCAGATGCTACTGGCATCGCAAACTACTACGGACTTACATTAAAGTAATTAGAATGTATTGGGGAGAATTTTGTTTTGAGCAAACAAAGAATATTTAATATTATTCAAATTGGAAATAAGGATGATATTCCAAGTAGGCTTTTCGATATCTTTATCACTATCATCATCAGTATTAATATACTGGTGATGGTGCTTGAAACCTACAGTGAATTATCGCCTTATTTTTGTTTTATGGACAAAATAGCCTATATCACAATCTTTATTTTCTGCTTGGAATATGCTCTAAGAATTTGGACAGCAGATTTACTATATCCTAACCTTTCAAAAGCTAAAGCCATTCTTAAATTTTTAATATCATTTGACGGAATCGTCGATTTATTTACCATTTTGCCATTTTTCTATTTATCAGGGTTTGTTGCATTTAGAATTCTTAGAATCGTACGAATCTTTCACCTGTTTAGAATCAACGGACAATATGATTCTTTTGCCGTAATCATATCCGTATTACAAGAAAAAAAGAATCAGATTCTATCATCTGTAATGATAGTTCTAATCCTTATGCTGGCTAGCTCAATTGGAATATATTATGCAGAACACGATGCTCAACCTGAGGTTTTTAGAAATGCATTCTCCGGAATTTGGTGGTCTGTATCTACTTTATTGACAGTAGGGTATGGTGATATATATCCAATCACTGTTGCCGGCAGAATAATGGCTATTGTAACAGCTTTTTTGGGCGTTGGAGTGGTTGCTATTCCAACCGGTATTATCAGTGCAGGCTTCGTTGAGCACTATTCTAGGGTCAAGCTTCTTGCAAACTTTGCAAAGGATGAACATATCGATTTAATCACAGTTAATATCAACGATGTTCATTGTTGGAACGGATTGCGAATATCTGAAATAAGCGCTCCTGATCATTTCCTACCTGCTGTCGTTATGCGCGATGATGAAGCTCTCATTCCTCTACAAGAGCTCAAATTAAAAACCGGCGACAAAGTAATCCTTGCCGCCGATGTATATTTCTTACATACGTATTAATCTATTAACTGTTTCTTTATATAACTCGTCCTCTGAATCAATCATGATGACTTCATCAGAACCTAATTCTTTTGCTTGGAAGCTCTCCTCTGGGGAGCTTGCCACAGCTAGAATTGGCACATGCATAAAGCTTTCTCGTTTCTTTAAATATTTAATAATTATTCCACTTTCATCTACCAACGACATATTAACCGCCACCAATTCCAAATGTTCATGATATTGGCTTATATATCTTAGGGCCTCGTCTTCATTGTGAGTCTTTACTATCTCAAATTCATCAGACAATATTCCGCACAAGCCTATCGCTTTGTCATTATTCTCGTCAGTCAGCGCAATTATAACAGGCTTCGAAGAATTCTCTATACACTCAATATTCCATGCTGTACATCTACTTTTACCAGTTAGTTTTGATTTGTATAAAGCATCATCTGCCATTCTAAAAATTTCGTTGCATGTGTGATTTCCACCATCTATTATTGCGCCAATACTTGCTGTAAATGGTTGACCATTTCCAAGATTAATATCTGTCATAAACATCTGCAAAGTTCGACATCTCATCTCTAGGATGGTCATATCATTCATCTTTGGCATCAGTACAACAAATTCATCTCCGCCATAACGACCAATTATATCGTAGGCTCTAAAATTATCAATTAAAAGCTGGCCTACTCGCTCCAAAAGCCTATCACCTGAATCGTGTCCCAGATTATCATTAACATCCTTAAAATTATCCAAATCAATCATAAGCATTGCACATGATTCCTCTGGCTTTTTATGTTCATAATGACTTTCCATTCTTTGCATCAACGCATCTTTATTTAAAACATGCGTCAATTTGTCTAAAGAACTAAGTTCCTTTAGTTCTATCATTGCCAAGCCTTCTCGGCTGCGCATTACAAGAATAATATGTGCTGACAACATAGACAAAACATATGCTGCCACTAGCATATACAATTCTCTGGTATATAGCTCTGGCTCCTTATTAAAAAACGCAATTATGGCATAAATTATTATAGCTATAAGTTCTTCCATGCCGTATTTGTACATTTTATCAATGTAAACCATTGGAAACAGTGCTATAACTAACGGCGTCCATACTGCAGGACGATCTGGAACTGCAACTGCATCAAATAACATGATTATTGTTACTAATGAAAAATAAAAGATACCACAAACCACACCAGTCATGTGAGTACTTAGAGTGACTGAAGGTTTTCTTATATGTGTATTTATTACATAGTAAATGACCAAAAGTGGAACAATAAGAAAATGCACCTTATTAATACTAAAACTAGGCACAACAAAATAAGCCAAGATCAGCAATAATAAGTAAATTATTGCAGTATACATGCAGACCTTGCGCATCATGTAAAGATTGCTCTTATTGATGTTTTCAATGCATTCCACAAAGTAAGTTTTAATTTGAGCATTCTCGTTATGTTGAGTTCTTTTGTATAAATCAACAAACTTAAACATAGTATAACATTAGCATATTTATCTAATAATAATTTGCCCACATTGTGAAATAACTGTGAAACTATTGCCTATAACCCCTTAATATTCCCGAATTCATCAATTATATGTCTAGCCAGCACGCCTCTAACCCCATATTTTTTTGATGCCTCAGTACCGGCCTTTCCATGAAGATGAGTTGCCGCACAAACTGCCACGTCTATCTGTGGATTAACCTTTTGAGATATTAATGATGCTATTGCTCCTGCCAACACATCTCCGGAACCTGGGGTTGCCAAGCCTTCATTACCGCTATTTACGTAAGAGACCTGTGTGCCATCTGTGATAATCGTAGTAAAATTTTTAAGCACAACTATGCAGCCATATTCTTTTGCAAAGTCCATAGCTACCTGCTCCATATTATAGTTAATATCAGACACTTTAACGCCCGTCAAACGCTCCATCTCTTTTAAATGTGGAGTAATAACAACAGGTACTCTTGCTGAAGTTTCCTTGAATAGTTCTTTCATCTCTTCTTCTGCTAACAGATTTATTCCATCTGCATCAATTATTAAGGGATAATTTGCTTCCTTCAATATCTGCTTAAAAATTCTTTTTGACATGCCAGATGTTCCTAAACCAGGCCCAATTAAAACAGTAGATGCCCATTTTATTTCCTCTGACAAATCCTTTTCATTGTATTCATCATATCCTGCATACATTGCCTCAGGTAAGTTTTGCTGAATACTTGCAATATTATTCTTGTGAGTATAAATTTTCACCAGCCCTGTACCTGTAGTAAGAGCCGATTTAGCAGAAAGATAACATGCCCCATAAATGCTTTCACTCCCTGCAATAACAAGAAGCTTTCCACAGCTACCTTTATTAGCATCTACAGCTCGTGACTTTACAAATTTGAAAATATCATCATCTATTAAAATTTCATATTGGTCTGTTCCTCTTTCCAGGTAGATTCCAACATCGTCTACAACCATTTTTCCAACAGCTGCTTTGCAATCCCCAAGCAGCATGCCTTTTTTCATATATGCAAAGGTAACCGTAATGTCCGCCCTTACGCCAGTTTCTCCTAAAAGTTTTCCACTATCTGCATTGTAGCCCGAAGGAATATCCACAGCTAAAACTCTATTTGCACATTGATTGATTATTGCTGCTGCATAATCATACTCTTCTGACAATCCTCTTGACAATCCTATTCCAAACATAGCATCAATAGTTAAATCAGCTTGTTCTATAGATTCTTCAATTAGCTTATTGTGAATTGTCATCCCATAGCTTTCTGCTATTTTTATCTCCTGCTTTAACTGCTCAGAAAACTTTTCAGAGTCTCCCAGCACCATGCAGTCTACTGTTTTACCTTTTAGGCGCAACAGTCTTGCAATAGCAACACCATCACCACCGTTATTCCCAGGACCACAAACTACTGAAAAACTATTGGCATTCTCATATTCTTTTTCTATAGTTTCAACTACTTTAAGAGCCGCTCTTTCCATTAAAACCAAAGATGGTATTTCATGTTTTTCAATGGTTCTCTTATCACAAGCCTGCATCTGTTTAGCTGATAATAATTCTGTCATTGTTGTCCCCCATTTGAATGTTCATTTGGATAGTAAACTCAAAAATCTAACAACAGTATACTACATTACCCAAAATCTATGTATTTTACAAAATATTTCTATGTTCGATTGACACGAATGCTTGTTCGGTTATAACATATAAGTTGCAATATTACGAAAGGAGGTCAGTCATATGGAAAAGGATCGAGCTTTTATAGCGATCGATTTAAAGTCCTTTTATGCTTCTTGCGAGCTCACTGATAGGGGCTTGGATCCACTTACTACTAATCTGGTTGTGGCTGATTCCTCCCGTACCGAAAAAACAATCTGTCTAGCTGTCAGCCCTTCACTGAAGGCCTATGGAATTTCAGGTCGAGCCCGTTTATTTGAAGTCATCCAAAGAGTAAAAGAGGTAAATGCAGAGCGTTTTAGTCGTGCCCTTGCTTTAGGCTTACTTCCAAAGGATCCAGAAACTGGAGAATACCACTTTACTGGTTCATCTTCTGATGCAGTAGAGTTGGAAAAAGATCCTTCGCTAGAGCTTGCATATATTGCGGCTCCACCTAGAATGAAACGATATGAAGAAATATCCACTTATATTTTTTCTATTTATCTTCGATACGTTTCAGATGATGATATTCATGTTTATTCCATTGATGAGTGCTTCATCGATGTTACAGGCTATTTAAATACCTATTCTTGTACCGCTCACGAGCTTGCAATGCGTATGATTCGTGATGTTCTTAAGGAAACGGGCATCACAGCAACAGCTGGCATTGGGACCAATATGTACCTTGCCAAAATAGCAATGGATATTGTTGCCAAACACGTTCCTGCGGATGAACAGGGTGTTAGAATCGCTGAACTAAACGAAAGAACCTATCGCGAACTTCTATGGTGTCATCAGCCTATCACAGACTTTTGGCGCGTAGGTGGTGGTATTGCACGTCGCCTTGCAAAACTGGGCATATTCACTATGGGAGATATTGCACGCACCAGCGTATACAACGAAGATGTCCTATATAAAGCATTAGGTATTAATGCCGAGCTACTTATCGACCACGCTTGGGGTTGGGAGCCTACCGAAATTGCCACTATCAAAAGCTATAGACCTCAAACAAACAGCCTTTCCAGTGGTCAAGTTCTTATGGAACCTTACACTACAGACAAGGCTAGGCTCATAGTCAAAGAAATGACAGAGCTTTTGGTTCTTGATTTAGTAAGAAAGGATTTGGTTACCAAAAAGATTGAATTAACCATCGGATACGATAGAACAAGCCTGGAATTTGAAAAAGAAGGTTCAAGTATAGGACGATCTACTTTTAAAATAGCCGGAACAAACAAATACTTTACTGGAAAAGTTTCTGTTGATCACTTTGGTCGCCCTATCCCTTATCATGCACATGGGACAGGCAACTTAGACCGTTGGACCAGCTCCACCCAAAGAATTATGGAGACAATGGTCGAGCTATACGACCGTATCATCGATTCTGACCTATTAGTTCGCAGAATAAATGTTGTAGCCTGTGATCTAATTCCTATTAATAAAATACCGGATGATGCGCCTTACCAAATGGATCTTTTCACAGACTATAATGCATTGGAAAAGGAAAAAGAAGCAGCTTATAAAGCTGATGAAAAAGAACGTAAGCTTCAAAAAGCCACCCTGGCAATGCATGATAAATTTGGAAAAAATTCGGTACTAAAAGGTATGAATCTCCAAGATGGTGCCATGACCATGAAACGCAATAAACAAGTTGGTGGCCATTCTTCTGGTGAATAAAAGGAGCAAAACTATGGCAAAAGGATATAGAAACAACGAACCCGACCCACGAATCGTATACAAAGATATAATCGATATGCCTCACCATCAATCTCTCACTCATCCACATATGAGCTTGTATGATCGTGCTGCTCAGTTTGCACCATTTGCAGCTCTTACCGGTTACGAAGATATGATTAACGAAGAAGCCCAAAAATCTCACGAATAAAAAAGCTGGAGCTTATTTGCTCCAGCTTTTATTATTTATTAATAATTCTCTGCTCTTACTTCAAAATATGCCTTTGGATGATTGCATACCGGACAAACATCAGGCGCTTCTACTCCAACAACTATATGTCCACAATTGCGGCATTCCCACATTGTTACACCACTCTTTTTGAAGACCTCCATAGCTTCCACATTGTTCAAAAGCTTACGATATCTTTCCTCGTGTTCCTTTTCAATAGCACCTACGCCTCTAAACTGTGCTGCAAGCTCTGGGAAACCTTCTTCCTCAGCTTCTCTAGCCATTCTATCATACATATCTGTCCATTCAGCATTTTCGCCTTCTGCAGCATGTAAAAGATTGGCAGGTGTATCTCCTATTTCACCAAGAGCTTTAAACCAAAGCTTTGCATGCTCTTTCTCGTTATCAGCAGTCTTTAAAAATAACGCTGCGATCTGCTCATAACCAGCCTTTTTTGCAACTGATGCAAAATATGTATATTTGTTTCTTGCCATTGATTCGCCAGCAAAAGCTTCCCAAAGGTTCTTCTCTGTCTTAGTACCTGCATATTTGTTTTCTGCCATCACAAATCCTCCTTATACATTAATAGTATCTTTAGGAAGATTGTAACACATCTTAAGTTTATATTGTGTAAAATTAATTAGTGCAATTTAGTGCATTATTAATAAGCATACTCAACATGTGTTGTAACATCAACAAATGGAACTACTGTCTCTTTCATTGCTGCACTCCACATTTCATTGTTCTCTCTTTGCTTTAATGATGCTTCATCTTCAAATTCTGCTACCATAATAACATCACCATTAGATGAGCTCATGCACTCACTGTGTACCTCAATTCTATTGAGTCCTGGAACCTGTCCATTTAACTCTTCGAATCTCGTTTTAATATTGCCTTTAATAGCACTAAGGTTTGGGCCAAAACATTTATCCTGTAATGTCCAAATAACTACCTGTTTTAACATTCTCTTTCTCTCTCTAACATTATATCTTTTGAGTAAAAAACAAACTCGAAGCCTATTATAGCGCTTTTACTCCAAAATTCAAAATAAAATACGGATTGTATTTGACTGTAAGCATCTTTTATTTAATCATTAATATGACAGATATTCCTCATTGGAATAACAGCTATATTTTTTTGAATATACAAATTGGCGCAATTCCCTATAATACTTGGTTTTACGCTGCTATAATTATTTGAGGTTCATTACAAAATTGAATCAACTAATACATTTAAGGAGGGGAATTATGGCTTGCTTTACTGTTCCAGCTGGAGAAGCTGTCGTAACAACAATCATTAAGAAAAGAATGGAAAAACAGGGTACAGAAAAACATGAAGATAACATGGCGGTACCTATGACAAGAAAGTTAAAATGGCTTTCAAATCTTTTATGGGGAGGTTCTGCTTTACTTGCATTTGAGCATGTATGGCACGGAGAAGTACAACCTTTCTTCCCATTTTTAACAGCAATGTCTAATCCAGAAGATACTCAGGAAATGCTTCATGAAATTGCAACAGTTGGTGTATCTATGGCAGTTCTTGTAACAGTTATTTGGATTGGCATGTGCGTTACAGCAGATATGATTGTAAAAAGACCTATTTCTACAATGAAAACAACTAATTAAGGGGGATAATATGACATTACTTATTACAGTTATCGCTGCGGTTATTAGTACAGTATTATGGTATAATCGCAAGAATAATGATATGCAACTTCATGTGTTAATGTTTATGTTTTGGGGTGCATCAATAATGTGGTTCGTAGATGCAATCTTTGAATATGCTGAATTACGTGCCGAGTACTTTACTCCAGCCTTGGAAGATATGATCAATGATACATTCCTTGGTTTTTCTGTTATTGCATTAGCACTTGTTATTTGGATTATCTTTATCTTAATTAAAGATCCAAAAGGCGTAATTAGACATTCATTATCAAACTAAAAGATTAAAAGCCTCGTGCTGAGCACGAGGCTTTTCTTATACCAAATTTATAATCGTATACTCTATAAGCATAATAATTAAAAAAACAATATTAAATATAGAAAATACTTTAATGTATTTTTTGCTATCAGCTCCATCAATATAGCTATATTGTTTAAATGAAATAAGGCTTGCCATTGAAGCAATAAGAGTCCCTAGTCCACCTAGATTCGTTCCTATAATTAGTTTTGGTATATCATTTGTAAATCCTGAACAAAGTATAGCTGCAGGCACATTGCTTATAAACTGACTCAGAAGAACTGAAACTATCACTTCATTGTTCTTAATCAACGCTTCTAAAAAAGTACTAATAATTGATATATTCTTAATGTTACCAATGAAAACAAATAGAAAAACAAAAGTAAACAGTAAAGAATAATCAGGCTTTCTAAGCACTCTTCTATCAAATATCACAACCAATAGAATTACTACTATCAAAGAAACATAATAAGGTATTATCCTTGCCACTACTAATAATGATGCTAAAAATGCAAATATATATAATCCGATCAATTTCTTTTCATACGGTGTTCTGTTATATACTTTTTTTGAATCCCCTGAAATAGATACAGGAGCATCTTTCACAAATAAATATGTGCTTAAAACTAAAAGGATGAATGCACATATACTATAAGGTAGCATTATAGAAATAAAACTTAACAAATTCATATCTGATAATGAATATAAATAGAGATTTTGTGGATTTCCCAAAGGAATTAGCATGCTTCCAAGATTTGCCGCAATCGTTTCAAGTACGATAACAATAATAAACAAATCTTTTCTATTTGAAATCGAAAGCGTAATTATAGAAAAAGGTACAAATGTTAGCAGTGCTACATCATTTGTAATAAACATACTTGAAAAAAAGCACAATCCCAATAAGATTAGGACTATCCCTCTTATCGAATTCATCTTACCAACCAGTATTTCACCGATTTGTCTGAATACTGATAGTCGCTGAAAGCCAGCCATTGTTATCATCAGAGATAAAAGAATACTAAGAGTACGATAGTCAATATAGTTAAAATAATCCCTACTGGGATGAACAAAAAAACAAGAAACAATAGCTAAAACCAAGGCTACACACAATACAATTTCATTTTTAATAAAATGTTTTATAGCTTCCACAATACAATCCCCACATAAAATAAAAAATTATAAAAAAAAATCGCAAGCTATTAAGCATGCGATTTAAAGTCAAAGCCGATGATCGGACTCGAACCGATAACCTGCTGATTACAAATCAGCTGCTCTGCCAATTGAGCCACATCGGCTTGTTATAAATAACAACCTCAAAACTTCACACAGTATTCCGATACTACATATCTTCTTTTTAGAATAAACCTTCGATCTATTAGTATTCATCAGCTGAATGCGT
>NZ_JNJS01000010.1:0-1394 GCF_000701765.1 Pseudobutyrivibrio sp. LB2011
TGAAGTGGTAACGTAAAAGTAGACACTACACGCATTATGTAGACATCTGTATTTTATAAAGGTAACATCTATTTATAAAAGTATTCTTGTTTACATAATCAAAGACAGCGAGGTGCTATATGCGATACTCTAAAGAACAAAAATTAGACATAGGACGCCAGATTTATAACCATGAATTAACCAGAGCGGAGGCAATGGAAAAATATGGTTGTAAAGGAACTTTTCTGGATACAAGCATCAGAGCTTATAAAGAATCCATTGGGGTTCCTACATCTACAACAATCAATGGAAAAAAATCTAAATGCAGCAACATAACTGAGCTTTCTTCCAAAGAGGCTGATATTGATGCATATATGGCAATGTCTAAAGAAGAACTTATTGATGAACTTATCAAAGCCAAAGCAAATGAACTGCGAGCAAAAAAAGGATACGAAGTGAAAGGAGTTGGTGTAAACAAGGAGTTCATTTCTTTAAACAACAAGAATATGAAATAATTTTTGAACTGTCTGGCAAGTTCCCTGTAAAACATTTATGTAAGGTACTTGATGTTAACCGTAGTGGCTTTTACAAGTGGAAAAAGCGCCTTGAGCATCCTTCTGATAAAATGAAATCATTTGTCAGTGACATGCTTGTGTTCAAAGAATATCATGCTAAGTATCCATCTCACGGATACCGTTGGCTTAATGCAAAAATAAGACTTGATACAGGTCTCATTATGTCTGATCAACGCGCTCACAGGATATGTAAAGCGGCTGGGATAACAAGTATTGCAAAGCATTATAGATACAAAAAGCCAGGAGATCCATACAAAGTATTTCCAAATCTTTTATTAAGTGGCATGAATATCAATGGTCCAATGGAATGTGTTGTAAGCGATATGACCGCATTCTGTCTTGGTGGAGTTTACTATGAGCTAACACTTTATATGGATTTATGGAACAATGAGATTCTTACTTATTCATTGTCATCAAAGCGTGGAGATAGACGAACGTATATCAGCGGCCTTAATGAGCTTATAAATATCAAATCTCAATACCCTGACCTTCAGATGATTCTGCATACCGACCAAGGGTCCGTTTATGCATCTAAAAACTTTAATGAAATACTGCCACTTTATAACATAATTCACTCTATGTCCCGTGCGGGAACTCCTACTGATAATGCTGCTATGGAAGCGATTAATGGTTGGATTAAGGCAGAGATATTTAGTGATCTACATATAACAAGCAATGCCACCATTGAAAAAGACATTGCCAGATACATAGTGTTCTTCAATGAAGAACGCCCTGCCTACTCTCTGAGTTATCTGACTCCAAAACAGTATCGAGAGTATTACAGTGGAGAAACTATGTGTAAAAACACGTAAACCTGTCTACTTTTGCTTGACTAGTGCA